>DATGEY010000057.1:0-9569 GCA_035309625.1 Candidatus Acidiferrum sp. | reverse complement strand
CGCCATTACGGAGAATGGCGTATCCGGGCTGATTGGGACTAGTGCGGCGTCGGGCCTTTGATCGGAGCCACTGCTGGCTGTGCGCCGCCCTGCGCGTGATTCCGTGCGAGGTTTACTTGGGCTCCGGACTGGATTAGCTGGGTTTCGCCGGGACCCTGGAAAAAGATGAATCCCGGGCGATCGCTCCAAGCCTGAGGTCCTCCCAGCTTAATCCCGTGCTGCAAGGTGACGTCGTGGATCCTGGTGACCAGGGTTTCATACTCCCTGTCGCCCTGCCGGTGCCCGGAAAAATTGGCCAGGTCGGTGCTGGCGGCGAAGATGACATCGATCCCGGGAACGGATGCAATCTTCTCGGCATTTGCAACGCCGATCGGGGTCTCTATCATAATGACGACCAGCATGTTGTCATTGGCGGTCTGACGGTAGTCGTTTCCCCACAACGCGCCGTACTGGCCGTTGCCCTGGCTGCGCCGTCCCTCAGGCGGATACCTGGACCACTTCACCGCTGCCTGAGCCTTCTCCACGGTATCGACCGTGGGAACGATAATCCCCACGGCGCCGATGTCCGTCGCTTTCTGGATATCGCTCTCCGTCGCATCCGGGACGCGAATAAAGGGCATCGCCGAAGCTCCCCTGCAGGCCCAAATCATTCTGGCCACATCCTCATAGGTCAGGGGGCTGTGCTGCATCTCGATCCACAGGAAATCGTAACCGGCGTTGGCCATTGCGCAATAGATATTGGGGTCGGGAGAGAAAACGGTGGCGCCGACAATCTGCTTGCCTTCCGCGAGTTTCTTCTTGGCCGTGTTGTAGAGTTGCGCTGGCGCCTTTTGAGCTGGCACTTGGGCCTTTCCAGCCGTTATCCAGCACAACGCAATACAAACCACGATGGATAAGACCACTTGCTTTGCACGCATCAGACCTCTCCTTGCACAGAAGCACCTTTCAGGCGCCGCAAAAACTCTTACGGATTGCAAAATCAGGCGTGCGCCCCGGTGCCAGGTGGCTCGCCATTTTTACACGAATGCCTCGCCAACGGTGTCCGGTATTGACAGACGCGCCAGGTCGCCGGCTTTCCCTAATGTCGCGCGGATCGATTTCCGTGGTTGCAACGATTTTGCCGGGAGTTCGAACCTGTACCCGTGGCCATGTCACTGTCGCGACACGGCAGTTAGCGTGCGGATTGTTTGTGGGGGTATTCCCCGCTACTCTGAACGTGGCCGGTCCACTACGAGGAGAGATTCATGAGAACATGGCAGCTCGTTTCCACCGCACTCTTGGGCATCCTGCTGGTGTCAGGAGCCCCGGCGATGTGCCAGGGCAACAGTCAGGGCCATGGCCACGGCAAGGGACACGACAAGCATAATGATGACGACAGCCGGGATGGCCACGACGGGTACCGTTACGATTACCACCAGGAAGCTATCCGCGGTTGGTATGCTGAAAGTGAAGGCCATCTTCCCCCGGGACTGGCCAAGAAAGATCGGCTACCTCCCGGACTCGAAAGGCAGTTGGTTCGAAACGGAACGCTGCCTCCAGGCCTGCAAAAACGTTTGTATCCCGTCCCCGTCGAGTTGGAGCGCCGTTTGCCTCCGCCACCGCCGGATTGCGCGCACTTGTTGATCAGTGGCCACATCGTGCTCTTGAACCGCAAAACGAATCTGATCGTTGACGTTTTCGCGTTCTAACCGCGACCGGGCGCTCTTCGATTTGTTCCCCTGACGAAAGCATAAGGGCGAAAAGCAGCTCCCTCGAAAACTCGGGATGACAAGCAAAGCTCGGATGACAACGGTAGGGGTTTTGTTTTGCCGCGGACCTGAATTCAGGTCCAGCGCAGGGTGGTGATGGAATCGGCAGTCAGGGATATTTTTGCGGTTTGTCCATTGCAGGCGATGGTCAGGTCCTTGGCCTCGCCTGGGTTCGTCAGCAACAGGACCAGGGAGCCGTCGGGATTTTTTGCCGCGGCGTGATAGACGCGGGAAGCGGCGGCGCTGTTGGGAGTCGCGGTCACCGTTGATGGGGAAGTTGGCTGGCCGATTAGCGCGCCGTTGACCGCGGGGGCGTCGCCGTTGGAGTCATAGGAGGCGACGACTACAGCGCCGCGACGGAAGGCGCGAGCGTGTTGCACCAGGGCCCAATACAATCCGGATTGCGTGATTTCTTTGGTCTGCGAATGGATTTGCACCAGGCCGCCGCAATCGAAGGGACCGATGTTGGGCCGGCCGCGCTCGTCGAGCGCGAGATTCCACATGGTGATGCTCTGCGGACCGTTGTTGAGAATGCCGCTGAAGGTAGCGCCCCATTTGCTCCAGTTGGTTAGATAGTCAGGGAATTTGTAATCGTCGCCGCCTTCGGTCCAGTGCATTTCCACGCCGGGAAATTTCTGTTTTACATTGCCCATCATTTCCGGAGTTCCCACGTAGCCGTGCCATGCCACGGTGTTGACGTATTGCTTGAAGCGGGGCCTGGAGAGTTGATCGAGGGCGCGGCCGAACAGATTGTAATTGTGGTCGAGAGTCCAGATTTTGGTGCCGGTGGATTGGAGCAGCAGGCCGAGGGTTACGACCAGGCGCTCCTCGTCTTCTTCAGGCCAGGGGCAGGCGGGCATGCGGCCGCCCTGGTCGGCGTCGATTTCGTTTTGGGTGGTCAGCGCGCGGACTGGGACGCTGGCCGCGGCGTAGGCCTCGACGAATTTCTGCAAGTAATGCGCGTACGTGGGGATATTTTCCGGGCGAATGTTTCCGCCTAACATGGAGTTGCTGTACTTCATCCATCCGGGAGGGCTCCAGGGCGAGCCGAAGAGAAAGAGATCGGGATTGGCTGCGAGGGCGGCGCGGAGGGTGGGCAAAATATAATCGCGATCGTGGTCGATGCTGAAGCGTTTCAGGTCGGGATCGGCGGCGCCGTCGTCGTAGCTGTAAGCGGCGGTGCTGTAATCGCTGGCGCCAATGGGAATGCGGCCCATGCTGAGGGCATGTTGATCCTGGGCGAACATGGTGTGCAGGAGGTTGGCGCGATCGCTGTCGCTGAGGCGCGATAGGGTGAAGCAGGAAGCGTCGGTGAAGGCGGCGCCGAAACCGAGGATGGTCTGGGCTGGCTTTGTGGGGTCGACGGTGATGTCGGGAGCGGGAACATTTTTCGCAGGCTTGGTCCAGACGACCTCCGGGCCCGTAGCGAGGCGTTTGCCACTCTTGTCGGTGACTTCTGTCTGCGCGGGTTTGGTGGAAGGGTGGGCATCCTTCGGTTTGACTCCGGCATTTACCGCGATTCCCAAACCGGAAGCGGCTGCCGCGCCTATTCCCAGACTCGCATACTTCAAAACTTCTCGCCGTGTGGTCACGCTTGGCTCCTGGTTATCGATGAATCGGTCAGGCGACTCAAGAAAGCGGTGGGCTACGCCGGAAAGGATACTGCAAAAGCGTTGTTGAGCGGTTGAAACCTTGGGGGGCGGCGTTGTTGGTATGGACCTTGGCAAGCTGGGGCGCAGCTTGCTGCGCCCCTACGGGGTTTTCTAGCCGGGGTACGAGGTGACGCGCGGGTCGTTTGCGGCGCGGCGGTGGGACCAGGCTTCGTCGATTAAACGATGCAGATCGTACTGGGGATGCCACGCGAGAACGAATTTGGCTTTGGTATTGTCGAGCCAAGTGGAGTGGTAGGGGGTGGCGATGTCCACGTAAGGTAGGCCGCGAGTGTGATGGAGATAATCGGCGACCTGACGGTAGTCGATGGGGTGGTCCATGGAGATGTTGAAAGTTTGGCCGGGGGTTTTGGGGTGATCGAGGGCCAGGAGGATGGCGTCGATTAGATCGCTTACGTGAACGAAGTTGCGTTTGACGGACTGGCCGTGGGGATCGAGCATTACGGGGACGGCCCCGGATTTCAGGTACTCCGCGGAACGCGCGGGCCCGACGAGGTCGCGCCAGCGAGGACCGCCGAAAACATCTTCGCCGAAGGAGAGAGAAAATTTGAAGTCATCTTTCTCCATGATCCACGGAGCGCGGAGGCAGCAGACGTTGAGCTGGTACTGGATGAAATATTGCTCGAGCATGACCTCTTCGAGGACTTTGGAGAGGGCGTAGCATCCGGGATAGGCGGTGTGGCGCTGCTGCTCGGTGACCGGCGCGGGATGCGGATAGTAGAAATGGCCGACCGCGCAGTCGCCACCGATGAGAATGAATTGCTGGAAATGCGTGCCGGCGCGGCACTCTTCGAGGAGCCAGAAGAGGCCTTTGACGGAAACATCGATGACGTCGCCGGGAGTTTCCTTGCAGGTGGCGCAATGGAGAACGTGGGTGACGCCTTCCATTGCGCTGCGGACTGTGGCGCGATCGGAAATATTGCCTTTGACGATTTCGAAGCGCGGGTCGGCGAGTTGTTCGGGGAGGCGATGGTGACAGAGTGCGCGGATGCGGAGGCTGGAGTTGTTCGGGAGCGAGGTGCGAAGGAGGTGGTTGATGAAATTGCGGCCGACCTTGCCGGTGGCTCCGGTGACGAGAATGCGCTTAGGGGAACTTGGTGCGGTCATGCGGTCGGCCTCCAGGGCTACACGGCGGCTGTCGAGCGGCATTTGGCGAGGATCAGGGTGATGTCGTCGTGTTGCTCTCGCGGGCTGAAGCGGAGGACTTCGTCGACGATGGACTTGAGCGCGATTTGTGGAGCGAGGGAGCGGTAGCGATTGATAGATTCCAGGAGGCGTCGCTCGCCAAATTCTTCATTGTTCTGATTGAAGGATTCGGTGATGCCGTCGGTGTAAAAGGCTAGAAGTTCCCCGGGGGCGAGGCGGCATTCGCCGAGCTCGCACTCCCACTTTTTGAAAATGCCGAGAACGGTTGCGGTGGCGTCGAGGCGGATTACGTCGCCGTCGGTGCGCAGGAGCAGTGCCGGGAGGTGGCCGCAATTGGCGTAGCGGAGGAGGCGAGTGGAGTCGTCGTATTCGGCGAAGAAGAGGGTGGCGTAGGCGCCGTCGGTCGTGTTCTCGCAGAACAGTTGGTTGACGGAACAGAGAAGCTGATCGGGTTGCTGATGGGCGATAGCGCAAAGGCTGCGCAAGTTGGCTTGCAGGTTGGCCATGAGGAGAGCGGCAGCGATGCCTTTGCCGGAAATATCGGCGATGACGAAGGCGAGGCGATTTTGGCCGAGGTCGATGAAGTCGTAGTAGTCGCCGCCAACTTGGCGGGCTTGCATACAAACGCCGGCGTAATCGAGCGTAGCCAGAGGCGGGAGGGTCTGCGGGAAGAGGCGAGATTGCACGTGCTTGGCGATTTCGAGTTCGTGGGCGGCGCGGCGTTCGGCTTCCTGCTTGGCGGCGACTGCGCGGCGCTGGGCTTCCATGGCGTGGGTGAGCTCGTCGAAGCTGACCAGGGAGAAGGAGTTGCCATCGACATCGCGGAAGCGGGCTACGATGCCGCCCCAGACGGGCGTTTCTTCACCGAGGAGCATGGCAGTTTTAGTGGCGGCAAAAGGTGGGGCGCCATCGGCGTCCAGACTTGAGAGGCCCGAAGCGGCTGAGGCGGTTTGCGCGGAGTGAAATTGGTAGCGGATGCGCCTTAAGCGGGGCGTCGATTGGAAACGGACGCCGCGCTTGGACCACTCTTGAAATTTGGCGGTGACATCCTCGGTCACGAAGACGACTTGCGTGGCGCGGCCGATGAGCTTGTATTGCTCGGAGCCGGGCTTGGGAACCACGAGCGAGAGGATGGCGGCGCCGTCGGGAGGCGAGACGCCGACCCAACGCTCGCCGGATTGGACGCGAGTGTTGAAGGCGACGTTGAAGCCGAGTTGATCGACGAAGAAACGCAGGCTGCGATCCTGGTCGCGGACGAAGACGTTGACGCAGTGCAGGCGCAGATGGTTGGACTGGCGGAGGGGAGGGACCGCGTTCATGCACGGGATTATAATTCGGAACAAGGTTAGCGTGGGCGGTCTAGAAATTTCGTGCCATTGAGGGGAGCTGGGGACGGGTTTTGGGCGATATCAGGGCCACGAATCGTCGACGGTTTCCATTTCGCGCAGGAAGCGCACTGTGCGAAAATGGTGGGTGACGAGGGCTTATGAGCACAACGTTGGGTAAGCATGTGACGCTGACCAAGCCGGATGACTTCGGCAAGTTGCTGGAAGATGAGGGAATCATCTTCACTACGCTGGATAAGGCGGTGAATTGGGCGCGCAAGAGCTCGATTTGGCCGTTGGGGTTCGGGTTGGCCTGCTGCGCGATCGAGATGATGTCGATGGCGGCGGCGCGGTTTGACGTGGCGCGCTTTGGCGCGGAAGTGTTCCGTCCCTCGCCGCGGCAGGCGGACTTGATGATTGTGGCGGGAAGGCTCTCGCAGAAGATGGCGCCGGTGGTGCGGCAGCTTTACGATCAAATGCCGGAGCCGAAGTGGGTCATCTCGATGGGAGCTTGCGCGACTTCGGGCGGAGTTTTCAATAATTATGCGATTGTGCAGGGATGCAACCAGGTGATTCCGGTGGATGTGTACGTGCCGGGATGCCCGCCGCGTCCGGAGGCGCTGCTGTATTCGATTTTGCAGCTACAGAAGAAGATCGATGGGGAGAAGGGGTCGTTCAAGCGGGCGCTGAATTTCGCGTAGGAAGAGAAGCGGGAGAAAAGCAGAGAAGGGAACAGAAAAGATAACGCTGAGACGCAGAGTACGCCGAGGTTCGCGGAGTTTGGAGAGGCCGGGTTAAAACCGGCCTCTACATTTTCGGGCCGACATTTTTGGGGGTCAGACTTTTAAGACGACTTTGCCGAATTGTTGGCCGGAGGCTAAGTAGGTGTGGGCAGCGGCGGCTTCAGCTAAGGGGAAAACGCGATCGATGACCGGCTTCAGGCGGCCAGCGGCGACTAGTTTCATTAGTGTGTGCAATTCGCTTTTGACGCCCATGTAAGAGCCCAGCAGGGAGAGTTGGCGGCTGAAGAGGAAGCGTAGATCGATTTTGGCGTCGTAGCCGGTGGTGTTGCCGCAGGTGACCAGGCGGCCGGCGAGGGCGAGACTGGCCAGGCTGTCGTCCCAGGTGACGGTGCCCACGTGCTCGAACACCACATCGACGCCGCGCTTGCTGGTGATGCGGCGGACTTCATCGCGGATTTTCTGAGTTTTGTGATTGATGACGTGGTCGGCGCCCAAACGGCGGGCTTTCTCCAGTTTGGCGTCGGAGCCGGCGGTGGCGATGACGCGGGCGCCGAAGAATTTGGCGATTTGAATGGCGGCGCTGCCAACGCCGCTGCCGGCGCCGAGAATCAGGACGTCCTCGCCAGGCTGGAGTTGCGCGCGGTCGATGAGCATGTGCCAAGCGGTCTGAAAGACGAGCGGTACAGCGGCGGCTTCTTCGAAGGAGAGATTTTCGGGGTAAGGGAGGCAGTTGACTTCGGGGGCGCGCACGAAGTCGGCGCAGCCGCCGTCGATCATGTAGCCGAGATTAGTGGCTTGGCGGCAACGATTGTCGAGGCCGGCGATGCACGCGGGGCATTTGCCGCAACTGACCAGCGGAGCCAGGGCGACTTTCTGGCCCACGCGGACGGTGGTGACTTCGGCGCCGATTTTGGCGATTTCTCCAGCGACGTCGCTGCCGGGAATGTGGGGGAGCGGGATGAGGACGTTGGGGAGGCCGCCGCGGACCCACAGATCGAGATGATTGAGGGCACAGGCGCGCACGCGGACAAGGACCTCATTGGGGCGCGGTTCTGGCTCGGGGGCGCCGGTGTACTGCAGGACTTCGGGTCCGCCGTGCTGGTGGAAGAGAATGGCTTTCACTCGACTCTCTCGACTTGATCACGCAAAAGAAACACAATCAGGAACAGGGCACACAGCATTGCTGCAACAAGCCATCCGCCACTGTCGTGGAACCACGCTACCCACGGTTGTACATAATAGGTCCTGCCCGCTGACAAAATAGCACGCGACCGAGGCGGGTCCGGAGCACGGCGCGCGACGTGGGCGACAATGAAATCTGCACCAAGCCGAAGAAAATCTACCAAAAAAGAGACGACCGCAACACCGTCCAATACAACGGCGGCTTACCTCCCCAACTGAAAGCGGTGACCGCCGGTGCCCGGCAAAGTTCCACCCTCGGAATCCGCCCACGTTAGCATCAGAGAAAGCCTGAGTCCACAGAGAGCCGAGTGAACGCGATCGGCGAACAGGCAGGCCACAGCGTTTCCTCAGACGATGCAGGTGGCTTACGTGCGGGTGTATAGGCGCACGCAGGAAGCGGCGCACTGTCCGGAGGTACAGTTTTTCGCAGGAAAACCTGACTTCCGTTAACGGTTGAAGGAAGCGCTGCCCCCCTTATGCTGTAAGTGTAATCGGCGAAGAGCCGTGGGGGGCCAAATGCGTTGCAGAATTGAAGTGCGTACGACCGGTTGGGTCGCTATTGCCATGGTTTTATTTTTAGCAATGGCCGGGCAGAAAGCGCAAGCGCAGAGTCCAAACGCCGCGGGCAGCGCGGTTGCGAATTCTGACCAAGGATTTTACCCGGGTTGGAACCTAGGCACACGCTTTGAAGGCAGCAGCAGCGGCGACGGGTCGATATACGATTTAAGCTTCGGAGGCGGATACAATTTCTCGCGTCATTTCGGGATTGGCGTCGGAGTTCCGTACTATTTCGTGGGCACACCGAGCACGGTCCAGGCCAACGACCCGCAGGCGGTCTCGGGATCGGGCATTGGAAACATCGGAGCAGACTTGAAGTGGCTGTTTCCCGGCGCGATAGTGAATTACGCTTCCACGATTCACCTGGGCGCGCCGACCGGAGACGTAAAGAAGGGATTTAGCACGGGACATGCGACCTGGAACTGGGCGAATCACGTCGAGCACGCGTGGGGCAATTTCACGCCGTTTATCGATGGTGGTGTGGGGAACACGGTTCCGGACACGCGCTATTTCCAGCGGCCGTATATGACGTTCGGTTACAATGCGCAGTTTGAAGCAGGCACGGAGGTGGATGCCGGGCCGTTCAGCGTTTCGGTCTCGGCGTACGACGTTGCACCGTGGGGAACGCAGACAGTGGTGAGCCGGGTGTTCCGCTGCAGCGGAAACGTCAGCTGCGGCGCCGCCGGGAGCATAAACCGCAAGGGATATCTAAATTCCAGCGTGCAAACCGGGGGTGCGAGCCTGGTGCGGGACAACGGATTCAACGCCAGCGCCGATATAAAGCCGACAAAGACGCTGGACCTGGAGTTCGACTATAGCCGCAGCGTGCCGCTGCGGCTGAATACATTTTCGTTCGGGATTGGCGTGGATTTGGGAGCGTTGTTACGGCGCTCGCTAAGCGGAAAATAGGCCATCAGAAGTTCTCGCAGCGATGCGTTTGTCAGTAGCTCTTCCTGTGCACCCTGGCCGGAACAACAGCGGAGCCTGGATTCATTGCGCGATGCGGCTAGCGATGGCGCTGGCAAAAGCTGCTGCCAAAAGCTGCTGCCAAAAGCTGCTAGGGATGCCCCGGCACATCGTATCCCCCTGAGACGTTGATGTAGTAATCCAGGAAGACCGGTGGAAGCAAGCAAAGTTCGAGGAGCGAGCGAGGAGCGAGCCGTTCGATGATTTGCCAGGGGCTTTGATTTTCTTTGT
>DATGEY010000056.1:0-66786 GCA_035309625.1 Candidatus Acidiferrum sp. | reverse complement strand
CTTTTTGGGAGTTAGATAGGTTTCGTCGGTTTCCACGATGCCCGTCAGCAAGTCGCCGCCGTCCTGCATAGCTTCGCGGATTCTGTGGCACAGATGCCAAGCCGTGCGGTAATTGACGCCTAGGTGCCGTTCCAGCTGCTTTGCGGACATGCCCTTCTTCGCTTCGCAAATCAGCGCAATGGCGAGAAACCATTTTGTGAGCGGAAGATGCGTATCGTTAAAGATCGTGCCGCTGGTGGCGCTGAATTGCTTCCCACACTCTTTCTCTAGGCACTGGTAGATTCGGACGCGCTTGTTCTTGCCTGTCGTGCGGGTGATTTTGGAGACGTTGAGCACGCCACAATGGACGCAGCACACGCCGTTCGGCCAGCGCATTTGCTCCAAGTAATCGAGGCACTTATCATCGGTGTTGAATTTCGCGGTAACATCTATCATTCTCATGGCTAGGCTCCGATACGAGAAATGTACCAGAGAACCTAATCTGTGTCAAGTGCATAATCACCCTTTATCCACCTTTAGAATCAACACTTACGCAAAACCCGCGGGGGAGGGGGGATACCCTTTTGACAAAGACTTGGCAACCCAAGGAGCAAGGCGCGACAGCTTAGGAGTGCGTGGCGGCGCGGTTGCGGATTAGCAGCGGCGTTTCCTTCTTTTCCCGGGCCTGCTCTGGATTGGGCTCGAAGCAGCGTCGGCAGCGCGCTTCGTACATCCCCATGGCCCCCACCACGATCAGTTCTTCGCTCTCCACCAGCCGCTGGGTGTGCACCGCGGGATTCCCGCAGCGCACGCAAATGGCCAGCAGCTTGGTGATCTCTTCGGCGATAGCGAGGAGGCGCGGCATGGGCTCGAAGGGCCGCCCGCGATAATCGGTGTCCAGACCGGTGACAATGACGCGCTTGCCCAGGTTGGCCAGTTTGGTGCAAACGTCCACCACTTCGTCGCCCAAAAATTGCGCTTCGTCGATGCCAATGACTTCGGTGCGAGCTTGCACCTTGTCCATAATCTCGGAAGCTTTATGAATGTTGTCGGAAGCGATGCCCAGGCCGGAATGCGAAATGATCTCATTCGCGGCATAACGTTCGTCGATCGCCGGCTTGAAAATTTGCACCCGCTGGCGCGCGATCTCCGCCCGGCGCAAGCGGCGAATCAACTCTTCGCTCTTGCCCGAAAACATCGGGCCAACCACCACTTCGATCCAGCCCATGTTGCCCTTGACGATGTCCACCGTGTTCTCCTGCCGGAAGAGGCGGAATCCGGCGTTGCTCCAATTATCGCGCAGCCGCGGCCGAATGATACATCTTCGCGTTATAAAAAGGAGCAAAAGCGACGACCACCGCAACGCGAAAAGCCTCTGTACGATGGATCAAGCCGCCAGACAGCACGCCCCAAGCACCTTGCGCGTCGCGAATCCCCACCGCGCCAGCAAAGCGATCGATGGCGATGGAAAGTTCCACGCCACCGTCCAGAACTTCCCGCGCCAGAGCATCTGGAACCTCGATGCCACCGGAACGCCCGTAATGCCCATGAAGCCCGTCCGTAACGTAGGCCCAGCTCTCCAGCAGCACGCGGCGAGCGCTTCCCTCTTGGATGACGTCCAGGCCGCCTTCGAGCCCGACAAAATAGTGAAGAGCCTGCTCGCGCGGCGTTTGATGGCGCGAAGTGCGATCAGACGAGGTTTGCTTGCGCGTGACTTGCTGTCCGGCAGCGAGACGCGCCACTTGCTCAGCGCGCTGCCGCGCACCCTGCATCAATTCCAGCCGATTTGCCGGCGTATGCCCCACGCCGCTGGGAACCTCGACACCAATCACTTCAAATTCCGCGCCGGGAGCAAGCACCGCGCTGAAATCCCGCAGCGCTTCCTGCACCGCCAAAAGTTTCGGCTTGCGAGTGCTGCCCACCGTAACTTGGATTTTCTTCACGGAAAGATCCCTTCCACCACCCGGGGTCGCGCCGATTGTAGCGGGTGCAAATTTTAAATGCTAGATGCAAGGAGCCGAAGCAACCTCCCGTCCGTGAGTCAAGTGCATCTAATTCAGGCACTTAGAGAGTGGGGTCCGAATCGAAAGTACCAGTGGGGCCTAACCGTTAGTTTTTAGGCACAGTAGTACTTTAGTTTCCCTTTTCTTTCGACGGCATTCCTTAGAGTAGGGGAAGCAAGTTTTGCTTGCCTCCTTCTTGTCCCCGGAGGGCAAGCGTCTCCGAAGTAGCCTCGCAACGGCCAACTTTTAGTCCCCACAGACTGGCCGGAGGCAGTTCAATTCATATTCGCTGTTCGAACTGCCGACTAGAGAATCTGTTTCTTCAGGGCGTTGCGTCAACACAAGGAGGCGTGCCATGGTGCATCCCAGCCGTTTGGGTCCAATCGCCGCAGTCGCTATTTTAGCTTTATCGTTACTATGTATTACGGCGCAAGCGCAGGTATTCTCGAGCCCCAAGAATATTTCCCACAACACGGACAATTCATTTACCCCGCAAGTCGCCGTGGATGGCGCCGGCAACATCTATGCCGTCTGGGAGGACGACACAGCCACCAACTCCAATATTCTATTTAGCCGTTCGAGCGATGGGGGAGCGACGTTTTCGACTCCGGGAAATGTGTCGAAGAGTTCAGGGTCGTCTTTCAATCCACGAATTTCGGTAGATGGTCAGGGCGGTATCAACGTGGTTTGGGTAAGCGATGCGACCGGCAATAACGATATATTTTTCAGCCGCTCGACAGACGGCGGAAACAGCTTCTCCACACCGCTGAATCTTTCGAACGATGCTCCCGACTCCCTGAGCCCGCAATTAGCCGTGGACGCCAGCGGGAGCATCAACGTAGTTTGGGAAAGCGACGACATCAAGTTTGGTGTTCTGTTCAGCCATTCAACCGACGGAGGCGCCACGTTCTCGACGCCGGTTGACCTGGCGACGAATACTGGCGGGTCGTTTGGCGCACAACTGGTGGTTGCTGTGGACGGCAGTATAAACGTGGTCTGGGAAGACGATTCTAATTCTCAGTCCATCATCTCCTTCAGCCGCTCGACCGACCAGGGCGCCACATTCTCAGCTCCAAAAAATCTTTCCAGCAATCTTGTCAATTCCTTCGGAGCGCAGATAGCGGCAGACGCCAGCGGCAACATCGATGTGATCTGGGCAGACAGCACTCCCGGCAATTACGATATTTTCTTTAGCCGCTCGACCGACCAAGGCGCAAGCTTCTCAAGCCCAAAGAATGTCTCGAACAGCGCAGGCAACTCGCTCCATGCGCAGATCGGGGTCGATGCAACCGACGGGATCTATGTGGTTTGGCAGGAAAACGTTCCCGCTGATTTCAACAACAAAGACATATTCTTCGTTCGCTCGAGCGATAGCGGCGTCAACTTCTCGGCACCCGCAAATCTTTCCAATAACGTTGGAAATTCGAGCAATTCCTGGATCACCGTGGATGCCACTGGCGCTATTAACGTGAGCTGGGAGGACACTACTTCCAGCCTCGCTAATATCTTCTTTACGCGCTCCCAGGACGCCGGGGCGACCTTCCCGGCTGCGCAGAACCTCTCGAACGACTCGGGATCCTCATCGGACGCCCAAATCGCGGCTGATAAGAACAGCGATCTGAATGTGGTTTGGTCCGACGACACGTCTGGCGTGAGTCAGGTGCTATTCAGCCGGTTCACGAACCCGCAAGCAACGAAACCGCCAGTAGCTAACGCGGGCCCGGACCAGATCCTCGAGTGCGCCGGGCCCGGCGGTACTCCGGCGACATTGAATGGGTCGGCATCCACCGATCCCGACGGAAGCGCGCTCAGCTATGTGTGGACGAACGAAGCAGGCAGTGTTGTGGGCACCACGGCTATTGCGCAGGTCAGCGTAACAATGGGCATGCACACGTTCACGCTGACGGTGACCGACGCGGCAAGTCTGACGTCGACGGCCACGACGCATGTTACGGTGCAGGATACGATCGCGCCGACGCTGAGGGTAAGCCTGTCTCCAGACAACCTGTGGCCGCCGAACCATAAACTTGTTCCGATCACGGCGACGGTGGTCTTGAGCGACACTTGCGATGCGAATCCCACGGTTGAGCTGGTGTCGATCACCAGCAGCGATCCGCTTGATGCGGACGATGTCCAAGCCCTCGGCGGCGGCCCAGTGCCGTTCGGAACGGACGTGCGTGCGTTCCAGCTGAGCGCCGAAAAGTCGCCATCCCAGGCTGTGCGCATCTACACAGTCACTTACGCGGCCAAAGACGCCTCGGGTAACACAACCACGGCTACAGCACAGGTCCAAGTTGGGGATCCGACGCAGGCTATGGCGCTCAGCCATCTACGCAAGCAGCATGAGAAACACAACAAACATTAACAGTCATTAAAGGCGGTTGAACCAACGCTTTGGATGGGCACGTAATGACCTGCATTGTGGCCAACAGACGGGCCCATCCAAGGCGGAGGTACGTTGAGTGAGTCAGCGAGGGTGGTCTACGGAATGCTGATTACGGATAGAAAGGGGAGCGGCGATCTGAATGGAGCGGCCTATCGGAATCGACCCGACACCTGAACCTTGGCAATTCTGCAGGGAACGGCGTGTCAACAACTTACGAGGCGCTTTCGGGAGCATTCCGTAGCGTTTAGAGCGGTCAGAAACGCCTAATGTTCCTCCGTTGTTCCCGCGCGGAAGACGGGCTGGCACCCTTGACATTTGAACCGCGAACGGGTTCAGGCGTCTCCCTGCTAGCGGCTTGTGACGGTTGGTATCGCCTTGAATTGGCGCTGTACGTGGAACGAATCCGGTCTATAGTCGCGCGATGAATTCTGCGGCTACCGGGCGACTAAGGGTTCCTTAGCGAATCCCACAAACATCGAATTGCTAATCTTCGGCTTCCTGGGTAACGATGTGGACGTCTACGGCGGGCGATTCGCGTAGAAAACGGTGCACGGCTGAGAGATAGAGATATTTGCGCCAGTCGCGCATAGGTGCTCGACCAAAAATTACCTGCGTAATGTGCTTAGAACGGACGAAATCGGCGACTGCGTCCGCAACGCTCTTCCCCTTCAGGCGAATGACCTTTGCGCCCAAGCTCTCGGCAAACCGCAAGTTGGCGGCAAGCGCATTGTGGTGTGATTCTTTTGGGCCGAACTCCCGGTCAACGTGGACCACGTATAACTCTGCATCCATGCGGCGCGCCATCCTTGCGCCACGGGCTATGAGATATTGCCCTGCTGGATTTGCAGAGATGCACACAGCCATGCGCTCTCGCACGCCCCAATTCTTGCGGATATCCTGGGCCTCCATGTAGGATTCGAGACTGCGATCTACCTGCTCGGCAACCTGGCGCAACGCAAGTTCGCGCAAGGCGATCAAATTCCCGCGACGAAAGAAGTTTTTAAGAGAGCGCTCGACTTTATCGGTGCTGTAAACATCTCCGCGTTTCATCCGGTTTTGCAGGGCCTCCGGCGTCAAGTCGACCATTACCGTTTCCGAAGCGGTCAACGGCACCCAGTCAGGAACAGTTTCGCGCACGACTATCCCAGTAATGGAGCGCACGACCGGCGCAATGCTTTCGATATGTTGAATATTTAGCGTAGAGATGACGTCAATGTTCGCCGCTAGAAGTTCTTGCAGGTCTTCGTAACGCTTGCGGTGCTTGCTCCCAGGAATATTGGTGTGCGCGAGTTCGTCTACCAGAACGACTGCCGGATGACGCGCGAGGATAGCATCGACATCCATTTCTTCGAAAATTGTGCCTTTGTACTCGATTTTCTTGCGGGGAACGGATTCCATCTGCTCGGCAAGGTCTTTGACACCTTTGCGTCCGTGAGTTTCAATGAAACCGATGACTACATCCTCACCGCGGCTGTGCCGCCGCAAAGCTTCACTTAACATGCTGAAGGTCTTCCCAACACCGGGCGCATAGCCGAGGAACAGTTTAAAGACTCCCCGCGTTTTCTCTGGCGGTGACGCAACCTCCAACCATTCTTCAGGCTTTTTTGGCAAGGTTATCTCCGCGACACGCGGGCACCCTGAGCTAGAATGTACCTATGCAGAGATTCCTCGGCGGGCGCATTGCGGGTGTGGCAGTGTCCCTCGCGGTTCTCGCCGCTATTATTCTGTTTTATCGTCACGTTCTGCGCGTAAACCAGACGACCGTTGCACTGTCTTTTCTGCTGGCCATTTTAGCAGTTTCCGCTGTGTGGGGAATGGCCGTTTCCGTGTTTATGTCGGTCCTTGCGATGCTCTCGTTCAACTATTTCTTCTTGCCTCCAGTAGGAACGTTCACGGTCACGGACCCGCAAAATTGGGTGGCCCTGTTCGCTTTTCTGATCACCTCGATCACCGGAAGCCAGCTTTCCTCTCGCATTCGCAAAGAGGCGGACGAAGCTCATCAGCGAAGACGGGAAGTGGAGCGTCTCTATCGCTTCAGCCGGCAGTTATTGGGCGAAGGCAATGTAATCCAACTCATGAACGCCATTCCTGATTACATTGTGGAAAGCTTTGAGGCGGGAGCCGCGGAACTTTTTTTGCCGCAGAAGGATAAGTTTTATCGTTCTGGATTCGGCGCCGCGCACTTAAACGAAGAAAAGATGAGGGCCGCCTTTTTACGCGACGAAGTCACCTTGAGCGCGGAGCATGTTGAGCACTTCATTCCCGTGCGGCTCGGAGTGCGTCCCATTGCCAGCTTGGGCATTTCCGGAGCGCAACTCTCGCGTCAGTCGGTGGAGGCTGTTGGTACATTGGTAGCGATTGCGATTGAACGCGCGCGGGCTGTCGAGCAGCTCGGACAAACGGAGGCAGAGCGCCAAGGCGAGCGCTTGAAATCCGCGCTACTCGATTCCATTACGCATGATTTTCGCACGCCGCTGACTTCCATGAAGGCATCGGTAAGCAGCCTATTGAGCTCGAGCAACCCGGATTCCGCGCAGTCGCGGGAACTCCTAACTATCATCGATGAGGAGTGCGACCGGCTGAACCATCTCGTGGAGGAGGCCGGAGAAATGGCCAAGCTCGAAGCCGGCGAGCTTGTACTTGACGTGGCTCCAACTCCAGTCGAAGAAATCATTAGAGCGGCGCTGGCGCACTGCAAGAGCGCCCTGGCGGGACGCCAGGTTGACGTGCGCATCAGTGCCAATCTCCCGGTGGTGCGCGCCGACCTCGAACGCGCGAAGGAAGCGCTCGTACAACTGATCGACAACGCCAATCTCTATTCGCCGAAACACCAGCCCATTACCATTACAGCAGAACTCACAGGTGGCACAGTGACGACCAGTGTCGCGGACCGTGGGCCCGGAATCGATGATTTTGAGCAAACGATGATCTTTGACAAGTTCTACCGTGGAAAAGATCAGCGGTATCTCGTTCGCGGTACCGGTATGGGCCTACCCATCGCAAAAGCCATTATTGTGGCGCAGCAAGGAAACATGAGCGTCACGAGCCAGCTAGGCCATGGTTCGGTTTTCTCTTTCACCTTACCTGTGGACCACAGTCTGAAGGAACTTCGGTGAAGGCAGCCAGCATTCTCGTTGTCGACGATGAACCGCAAATACGCCGGGTCCTGCGTTCCACTCTCACAACTCGGGGCTATGTCATTACTGAGGCAAAGACCGGCGAGGAAGCCCTCGAGTCCCTGCGCAAACAACGCCCCGACCTGATCCTACTGGACATGAATATGCCCGGGATGGGAGGCCTGGACGCTTGCCGCGAGATTCGCCGCAGTTCCGAAACGCCGATCATTATGCTGACGGTGCGCAACGCTGAGCGGGATAAGGTTGCGGCCCTGGACGCTGGAGCAGACGATTATGTGGTGAAGCCCTTCGGTATCGAGGAGCTCCTCGCACGCATCCGCGCTGCTCTTCGCCGCTATGCACCGGCGGATGCATTTCCGTCATTTGTATCGAAGGATCTCACCGTCAATTTCGAAACCCGCCAAGTGAGCGTGGGTGATGAAATCGTCCATCTAACGCCCAAAGAGTACGACGTGCTGAAGCATTTGGTCGCCAATCAAGGAAAGCCACTGACGCATCGCCGCCTCTTGCAGTCGGTCTGGGGACCGGACTACGGGGAAGAAACAGAGAACTTGCGCGTGGTAATCAATCAGTTGCGGAAAAAAATCGAAGCCAACCCGAGCCGCCCTAAATACATCCTGACCGAGCCGTGGGTGGGCTACCGCTTTCAGCCTCCTCGTGAGGGTGTCTCCAAGTCTGCCTTTCCAAGGGCGTGACCCTTAGCGTTTCGGATGAATAGCGTCCAGGTCCAGATTTAATTCAAGAACGCGCACGCGCGGCTCCCCCAAAAAACCGAGCTGTCTTCCTAGCGTATGTTTACTGACCTGCGCACGAATGTCTGATTCGCTCATTCTTCGTTCGCGCGCGACTCGAGGAATCTGGAACTCGGCTGCGGCCGGCGAAATCTCTGGATCAAGGCCCGAAGCGGAAGAGGTGACCAAGTCTATAGGAACTGAAGCACCAGGATTTTCCGAGCGCAGCTTTTCGACGTCAGCCTTCACCCGCTCGATTAGCTGTTGGTTCGTTGGTCCCAAATTTGAACCGGAGGACTGCGCTGCGTCATAGCCCGTCCCTGCGTAGGAAGGGCGTGAATGAAAATATTCTGGCGACGAAAATGGCTGTCCGAGAAGCTTTGAGCCGATCACATGACCGTCTTTGACGAGTAAGCTCCCGTTAGCCTGCGACGGGAAAAGAAGCTGTGACAAACCCGTGACGCCCAGCGGATAAACGACGCCGAACACCATCGTAGTCACTAAGGTGAAAAGAATCGCGATCCGCAGATTGTTCTTCATATAGAGTTCTCACGCAAAATGGAAATAAGCGATCAACAAATCGATCAGTTTTATGCCGATGAATGGCGCGACAATACCGCCGAGGCCGTACACAAGCAAATTGCGCCGGAGCAGAGCAGCCGCACCCAAAGGCCGATACCGCACGCCTCGAAGGGCCAAGGGAATCAACGCAATGATAACCAGTGCGTTGAAAATGACAGCCGACAGGATCGCTGACTGCGGAGTGGCCAATCGCATGATGTTGATTACATTCAATTGTGGAAAGGCTCCCGCGAACATGGCCGGGATGATGGCGAAATACTTGGCAACGTCATTGGCCACAGAAAATGTCGTAAGCGCGCCTCGCGTAATGAGCAACTGTTTGCCGATTTCCACGATTTCGATCAGCTTAGTGGGATTCGAGTCCAGATCCACCATGTTGCCGGCTTCCTTGGCAGCTTGCGTGCCGGTATTCATGGCCACGCCGACATCAGCTTGCGCGAGCGCTGGTGCATCGTTGGTCCCATCGCCTGTCATCGCCACGAGCTTGCCTTTGGCCTGCTCGCGTTTGATGAGCGCCATTTTGTCTTCGGGCCGCGCCTCCGCCAGAAAGTCATCCACTCCGGCTTGCCGCGCAATGGCCGCGGCGGTTAGCGGATTATCGCCAGTAATCATCATGGTGCGAATGCCCATGGCGCGGAGATGATCGAACCGTTCGCGCATTCCCCCTTTGACAATGTCTGTCAGCGCGATTACACCGAGAATGCGCGCGTTCTCCGCCACCAGAAGCGGTGTGCCGCCCCCGTTGGAAATATCGGTTACGCACTGTTGGGTCTCTTTCGCAAGCTGGTTGCCGCGTTCGGCCACATGTTTCACGATCGCTTCCGGAGCACCTTTGCGAATTTGCAGGCCGTCGAGGTCCACACCGGACATGCGGGTCTGGGCGGAGAAAGGAATGAAGACCGGGCTGCGATGGCTGAAGTCGCGCCCACGCAATCCAAATTTCTCTTTGGCCAGCACAACAATGGAACGTCCCTCCGGCGTCTCGTCCGCAAGCGATGCCAACTGCGCCGCGTTGGCAAGATCGGCCTCCGCAATCCCCGGGCACGGATAGAACATCGTTGCTTCGCGATTGCCCAGGGTGATCGTGCCGGTTTTGTCGAGCAGCAGCACGTCCACGTCTCCTGACGCTTCCACCGCGCGTCCCGACATGGCGATTACATTTCTTTGAATCATGCGATCCATTCCGGCGATTCCGATAGCGGACAGGAGGCCGCCGATGGTCGTGGGGATCAGGCACACTAAAAGCGATACGAGCACAAAAATACTTTGCGGAGCACGGGAATAGATGGCGAACGGCTGCAGGGTTATTACCGCGAGCAAAAAGATGATGGTCAACCCGGCTAAAAGGATATTCAGCGCAATCTCATTCGGAGTCTTTTGCCGCGAGGCTCCTTCGACCAATTTGATCATGCGGTCCAGAAAGGTTTCGCCAGGATTTGATGTGATACGCACCTTGATCTCGTCAGAAAGTACACGGGTGCCGCCGGTCACAGCCGAACGATCCCCGCCAGATTCCCGAATGACCGGAGCAGACTCTCCGGTAATTGCAGACTCATCGACCGAAGCGACACCTTCGATGACTTCACCGTCACCGGGAATGAACTCTCCCGCGCTCACCACAACCACGTCTCCAGAACGCAGCTTCGAGCTGGCGACTAACTCAATCGAACCATCAGCGCGTCGTCGGTGCGCCTGCGTCTCCGCGCGGGCTTTGCGGAGCGTCTCTGCTTGAGCCTTCCCGCGTCCCTCAGCCATGGCTTCTGCGAAATTCGCAAACAGCACCGTGAACCACAGCCATAAAGTAATCTGCAGGCCGAAACCAAACGCCCCAATCTGGTGCAGCGTGTCTCGCACCAATTCCATTGTCGTTAAGACCGCGCCCACTTCCACAACGAACATGACGGGGTTCTTCACCATGATGCGTGGATGGAGCTTTGCGAACGAGTCCACCATCGCGCGAATCACTATCTTTTTGTCCGCGAGCGGCTTGGCTTTCAGTTGGGCCGACAAGTTCATAAGTTCCTCAGAATGCCTTTCCTGCGGCCATGAGCAAGTGCTCGAGGATTGGCCCGAGACTCAACGCAGGGAAGAACGTCAATGCGCCCACAATCAAAATAGTGGAGACGAGCAGGGTGGTAAACAGAGCACCGGTTACCGGGAACGTCCCTGTCGATTCGGGAACAGTCTTTTTTCTGGCTAGATTGCCCGCGATGGCCATGATCGGAATGATCATGAAGAAGCGACCGAGCAACTGAGCAACCGCCGTGCTGGTGTTGTACCACATCGTATTTGCATTGATGCCCGCGAAAGCGGAGCCATTGTTCCCTGCCGATGAGACATATGCGTAAAGCACTTGCGAGAGTCCGTGCGGCCCGGGATTTGAAATCCCCGCGGTGCCGAATGGTTCGGCCACCGCGAACGCTGAGAAGCCCAAAATCGTAAACGTGAGAATGAGAACTGCCAGCATGGCCATCTTGACGTCGTAGGACTCGATTTTTTTACCCAAATACTCCGGAGTTCGGCCAACCATCAGTCCCGCGATGAATACAGCCAAGGCCACAAAGACGAAGATCCCGTAGAGCCCCGCGCCGACTCCGCCGAACAGAACTTCACCGAGCATGATGTTGATCAGGGGCACCATTCCGCCGAGCGGAGTAAAGGAATCGTGCATGCCGTTCACGGCTCCGCAACTGGCATCTGTGGTCACCGTGGCGAACAGAGCGGAGTTCGCAATTCCAAACCGCACTTCCTTGCCCTCCATATTTCCGCCCGAGTGCAGCGCGCTGGCCCGCTGATCGGCGCCGGCCAGAAGCCGATTGCCTTTGGCTTCCGCCCAGTATGTGACGGTGACACCCGCAAAAAATAAGAAGGCCATGGCGGCCCAGACCGCCCAACCGTGTCGTTGCGACCGAGTCATGCGGCCCAGCGTGTAGGTAAGACCTGAAGGAATCGCGAAAATCAGCACCAGCTCGAAAAAGTTGGACAGCGGTGTCGGATTTTCAAAGGGATGTGCGCTGTTCGCATTGAAGAATCCTCCCCCATTTGTGCCGAATTCTTTGATCACCTCCTGCGACGCTGCAGGCCCCTGGGCGATTACCTGCTGTGTGACTCGCTGCGACGTGGTCTTGCCGTCGGCGCCGGATACCTGCACAGTCTGAGGCTCGGTGAGTTCCACAGTTGTATACGGTTTGAGGTTCTGGATCACTCCCTGCGAAACCAGCACGAGAGACCCCGCCAAGCAAACTGGGAGCAAAACCCAGAGCAGGCAGCGAGTCGTGTCCACCCAGAAGTTTCCGAGCTTGTCGGTTTCCCGGCGCGCGATGCCTCGAATGACCACGATCGCCAGCACAATACCTACCGCCGCCGAAACGAAGTTGTGATAGGTTAGCCCGGCCATTTGCGTGAAATAGCTCATCGTGGTTTCCGGCACGTAAGACTGCCAGTTTGTATTCGTGGTAAAGGAAGCTGCTGTACCGAAGGCCAGACCGGGTTCGACGTTCGGCAGTTTCTGTGGATTGAACGGCAGCCATTTCTGGGTGCGCTCGATGAGATACAAAAGAGTCATGGACACCCCGCTAAACAGGAGCATCGCGACGGTGTATTCGGTCCACCGCATTTCGTGATTTTCATCCACGCCCGCCAGACGGTACAGGAGCTTTTCAATGGGGCGGAGGACCAGGTCCAAGGAGGTCTTCTCGCGGTTGAACACTCTGGCCATGAAGATGCCTATCGGTTTCGTGACGAGGAAGATCACGAGAAGGAAAAAAAGAATCTGGAACCAGCCATTGGCCGTCATGGTCAGAACTTCTCCGCTTTCAGCAGCGTGTAAAGCAAATACCCAAGAAGAAGGGCACAGATAATCAGCAGTAATGAATTCCCTAAGCTCACGACTTCGCCCCTCTCATCCTTTCGCAGGCTCGAACGTAAAGGATGGCTACAATGACGAACAGGGCCGTAGCACCGACGAAAACAATGTCCAGCATGATCTCTGCTCCTCTAAGGCTGAAAGTGAGAATCAAATGTCAGGATGACTCCTAAGATCACGAGATTTTGAGTCGGCGTCAGGCCAACTATTCCGGGCGCCACTTCACCGCCACGGAAGAAGCCACCCCCGGGCCCGCGCGAATCATCGATTCGGTGCTCTAGCCTTAGGATGGCGGTAGCCTGCCGATACGGAATGCGATATTCGAGCGTTGTCGTGTTTGCCTTAACGGTTTGGGACACTCCGGTCACGCGGCCATCCCGGTCCCAGTAAACTTCGGGGCGCACCGTTGCGCTCCAGTTCTTGCTGAAGACCCAGTGCACTGGCAGCTGAGCGAACATCCACAGAGCACGCGGATTCCCGGGTGCCGCGACTTTTTCAGTCCCAACGTGATATTCGAATGCGGTCGTGATCCGATCAGTTTTCCACTCGGCAATGCTGTCCCACAAGAACCGCCAGAATTCGAAGCCGGTGTCCGATTGGTGCGGACCGAACAGAACGGTTTCTTTTAGTGTCGTATGATCCGAAGTTTTGTAGGCGGCTTGGCCTCCCGAGCTGGGCACGTGATTGGCATCGGCGAGGTGCCAGTACCCGTTCACTAGGAAACCCGTTACGGTCAGCTTGCTGTTGAGAGGGTAGCTCGCGTTGACGCCCATCATGAGATAGGGCGTGAAATCTGCACCCCAGGGGCGTGTGTAGTTGAAATTGTCCTTCGCGTACAGCGAGTCGTAGCCGATGAAGCTGGGGAAGATTCCAGCTTGCACCGTTAGGCCCTTTCCCACTGGCGCTAAGTACGAGACATCCGTTGGTCCAAAGTGACGCAACCACTCGGAGCCTGGGAGACTTGGCGCGGTCGCAGAGAACCCGAAAATCCTGGAATCCTGGCCACCTTGGAGAGTGAATTCCATGCCCCAGGGCGACGACTCCGAGGCGGTCTTGCGAAGGTATCCGGCGGCCATGTTCAGGATCGGCTCATCCACTTTGTAAGCTGTGCCCCGACTGCGAAACAGATCATTGGCAGGGTGGTTGAAATCCAGCAGATAGGCTGCATCGATGAATCCACCGTAGGACCATTGAGGAGCAAGTGGCAGCGTCGCCGACTGGGTGGAGACCCCATCTTCGCCAGCAGGACCGCTGTTCTCAGGTTTCTGCCCTGCGGCCGACATAGGCGGCTCCTGACCTTCGCACGACGCAAGAGGAGTATCTATCGATTGTCCTAACGCAAGCTTCGGCCAAACGCTGATACCCGCCAGCAATCCGACCATCGCTATTCTGCGCAGAGCTGTGGTTCCGCCCCGCGATTTAGGGCGGTCAAAAGAACTTCTTGAGCGGAGATCCCGCGGAGTCATGAGCACCAAACGTCCCGCCCTCATTTGGCGCACGTCTGGACTAGGGCGGCGGGTGTGATTGCCTTTTCCCCGCCCGGACGACTCGCGGACAAACTCGGTCAGCACGTACACCAGAAATCCTATTCCAGAGCACGCCACTGCCTGGAAGATCCTCGTTGCCATGTACCGCTAAACCTCGTGATCCTAAGCGTCCAAAGAACACATCAACCAGGCCCAAGCATGAAGGGCAAGACGTAAGGAAGTCATAAGGAAGAGGTCAGGATTTCATGAAAATTCAAGATGAAATTAGGGGCAACGACGGAAAAGGCAAAGGAGATTTTCTTGCGAAGGCCGTTTAGCAGACATGAAACTCCGCCCATCCCAATTCGCCGCGCGAGAGAATACATGTCCCCAAGGCGGCATGCCTCGCACCTTGTAGAGAGTTTGTCATCCCGAGAATTCGTAGCAGGGCTACCAGCATGAGACAAGCGCACGCGGAGCGCACGACGTGGAGGTTGCGAAACCCACAACTTACCGACCTGATGAACGAAGCGACAGAAGGGATGGGGGACGAAGGAGTTCGGCCTCACACGACGGCGGCGGCATGCGAACAGCAGATTGACTCTGGAAGTTTACTCACAGGCTCTGCCCCCAGCAAGGCGGTCGGCCCATCTAAAGTTGGTTGGATTGATTCAGCCAGAAGCAGAAACAGAAGTTGTTCCTTTTGTGTTCCCACGCCGGACAAGCAGTCGCTGTAAGTAGTTGATTTATGGAGCGGCCTATCGGAATCGAACCGACACCTGAACCTTGGCAAGGTTCCGTACTACCACTATACTAAGGCCGCTCAGCAACTTCATTTTATAACACGCGCGGTGCAATGGCCACAAATATGCAACGAGTTGGCGCGAACCGCAAGCTTCAGGAAACCTGGTTAATGCGGGCGGATTTGACAACCGGAGAGCGGCGCTGGCGCTCGGCAAAGCGGGTGGCTTTGTCCTTATCGGTGTAGACGCGGCCGAATTTTTCCCCATCTTCGTAGTACACGGTGACCAGAAAGTGATGGTGCTTGCGGCGGCGGTCCTTCTCAAAGTCCGCCTTGGCCCTTGGCTTTTTTGGCGCTATTTTCATGCACTTTTCCTGTGGAGCGGGTTCGCGGCACTATCGCAGCTAAATGCTCTGGCCGCAAGTACCAGCCCAGAAAGTAACGTGCAATCTATCATAACGAGGCGAGGAAAGAAACCATGGCGCGGCGGTCCCTGAGCGCCGGAGGCAGCCGGACGGCAGGAACGGAAGCTGGACTTGCGTGACGTATGCGCCTATATGCAACGTAAGAGTGATGGGAAAGCGAGCCAGAGGACGGTTATGAACGGGGTGTTAAAAGTTGCAGGGCATGAAACTTTTCCGGAGTTTTTTCGTCTTAACTGGTGAGGCCGAAGTTAGACTATATGTGGCGAAAACGCATGACCAACATGAATACCAAACAGGCGCCTCTGGTTGAAGATCTCCGGAGCCATTCTCCGGAACAGCTTGCAGAGTTGCGCGTATTGCTGACCTCCGGCGCGCCGACGCGTCCGGATCCGCGGCGGCCTGGCTTTTTTGAGCTGGATGGCACGGAGAACGTTTTTTACGTATTCAAATATCCGACGGGAACGAAGGTTTTGCTGGTCGGAGTATGGGAGCGAGAGTGCGACCGGGTAGCTGAACTGGCGGCGTGCTCGTGCTTTTCGGCAGCGTAATTTATCGCATTGCGGCATAAGCGGGCGCGCCTGACCGGCGCGCTTTATTTTTTATCCTGGTCCAGTTTCAGCGCGGCGGAATTGATGCAATAGCGCAAGCCGGTGGGGCGCGGGCCATCTTCGAACACATGCCCGAGATGCGCTTCGCAGCGGCTGCACTTCACTTCCGTGCGGGACATGCCGTGTGTGGCGTCGCTTTCCACCTCGACGGATTGCTGGCCGGCAGGAGCGTAGAAGCTGGGCCAGCCCGAACCGGAATGGTACTTGGTCTCGGAGCGGAACAGCGGCTGACCGCAGCAAACACATTTGTAGGTTCCGGGAGAATCCATGTCTTCGTACTCGCCGGTGAAGGGCGGCTCGGTGCCCTTCTGCCTGGTCACGTAATACTGATTGGGGGTCAGCTGCTTCTTCCACTCGGATTCATTCTTGCGGACCTTATCGGCGTCACCCATGGGTTCCTCCATCTCATTGGTATCAGATTCAGCGAGCAGGGGCGGGGATACAAGAATCCGAAGTAAGTGGCTAGAAAACGTGGCCGAGCTGAAAGAACCATTTGTGGTGGCTGGTGTCGCCCACGCTCCCGCCGACAAAAAAGGGACCAAGGGCGGTTTCGGCCAGAATGCCGGCGGCGAAATCGTTAGGAAATCTGCTTTCGTTGACGGCGCTGTACATCTTGCCGGCCTCGTAGGTGCCGATGGCATAGACCTTTTTGCCTACGAAGGGCGGCAGGGAGACGATCTCGTGCAGGTATCCGCCGCGAAATAGAAAGTATCGGTTGCCGTACAGCTCGTTCACGCCATAGGCACCCAGATTTGAAGCTCCGCCCAGGAAAAATTGGGGGAGGCCGGTGTTCCGAAATCCGAAGGTGCTGCCGCCGGCGCTGGTGAGGAAGAATGAGGCAGCGGGAGAAACCGGCTGAAAAAACTCGGTGCGCGCTTCCAAGGCGGGAAACGCGGAGGTGGCACCGGGACTAGCATCGAACCAGTGAAAATTGGCGTCGATGCGAAAGCCGCGGCGGGGGACCACCGGATCATCCGTATGGTCCATGATGTACCGCAAACGCGCGGCGCCTACTCGGCCGTCAACGGAAGCAATTTGCGGGGTGCCCAGACGCAATTGGGTGCTGAGATCGCCGACGTCGTAGCCAAGGCGCAATTCGCTGAAG
This sequence comes from Candidatus Acidiferrum sp., assembly GCA_035309625.1. Taxonomy (GTDB): domain Bacteria; phylum Acidobacteriota; class Terriglobia; order Acidiferrales; family UBA7541; genus Acidiferrum. Next base: position 49,757 of record DATGEY010000056.1, on the reverse strand, counting down.
CGGCCGAAACCATAGCCAAGATCGGCGCCAATGGTTTCGCGGTAGATGCGATAGTCGGCCAAGGGATCGTTCTTGGCGTAAATCTGGAAGGCGGTGTCGCTAGCCGTGGCGTGGGGAGCAAAAAACCATTTACTCTCGGCGCGAAACGGGCGATAGAGCTCGCTGGAAACGCCATAGGTATTGCCAAAAAGAAAATCGGTGCGCCATTCGGAGCGGAAACCGGCAACATCCATGAGGGTCAAGCGGGTGGCCAGGGTAAATTCAATGTCGCCGGCTTCGGAGCCATCGACTTCAAAAGAGGGCTGCAAAGTTGGGGGCGCGAAATCTTTTTCCTTCACGACGATCAACAGGCCGTCTTTCCCGCCGTGTTCGACGAGGCGATAGTCCAGGGTGTCGTAACGGCCACCGCCGGAAAGTTGCGTCAGGGCGGGGTCCAGTAAATTGGCGTCGAGAGGCTTGCCAATAAATTTTTCTAGGTAGCGGCGAATATCCTCCTGGGCCTGCGGGCTGGTGCCTTGCACTTCAATAAATTGCGGGACGGCGGTGCTGGATTGCTTGCGGGTGTCGCGCTCGCGAAGATAATCATTCCATTGGGAGTCGCTGAGGGCGAAAGCGGCGAGGAGCTTGGATTTGCTCTTTGCGGCGGTGTAACCAGCCTGCATGATGGGATCGTTTTTGGTGAAATCGCGCATCAGGAATTGACCGAGGGGCACGGAAACGACGGCATCGGCGTTGGCTAGGCCCCGCACTTCGCTTTCGGAAATGACGGCGCGCACGGACTGCTCCAAGACGCTGACCAAGGATTGGATGTTCTGGGCTGCGATGGGCTGAGTTTGCAGGTGGACGGCGATTACGATGTCGGCGCCCATCTGGCGAACTACATCGGTGGGCAGATTGTTGACCAGTCCGCCATCGACGTAGACACGCTGGCCATCGTGAACGGGGGTGAAGGCGCCGGGGATGGACATGGTTGCGCGCAAAGCTTTGGCGAGAGAGCCGTCTTTGAAGACAAATTGCTTGCCGCTGACCAGGTCGGTGGCCACAGCGCGGAAGGGCACCGGCAGAGCGTCAAAGGAGGACAAACCAAAATAAGGAAGGGTCTCGCGATCAATCAGCAGGCCAATCTGGTGACCGGCATTGAGTCCGGCAGGCAGGTACACACCTTTGCGCAGCCCAAGGATGAGCGAATTGGGATAGGCGCGCTGATCCTGTTTCCGCAAGAAAGACAAGTCTTGGTAGGGAGTGCGATCGCGGAGAATCTCGTCCCAATTCAAATGCTCGATCAAGGTTTTCATCTCGGCGGGGGTGATGCCGGTGGCATAGAAACCACCCACCAAGCCGCCCATGCTGGTGCCGGCGATGAAGTCGACGGGAACATGCTGCTCCTCGAGCCATTGCAAGACGCCGATGTGGGCCAACCCGAGGGCGCCGCCACCCTCGAGGGCCAGGCCAATCTTCAAGCGGTGATTCGCGGCCGGCTGGGAACCGTCAGGTAAAGTGGGTGGCTGCTGCGCGGCGGCAACCGAAGGCAAAAGCAGGATAAGAAACGAGAAGGCACGGCGCATCGAGGTCCTCCGAGAGAGAGCGAACCGAGCTGGAATTAGAGTGTAGCAGGGGCGCACTCCGGCAAGCGGGAGGCGGCCTGGGTGTTGCAATCAAACCGATTTATTTTCCTGGAGAATGTTGCCGCCATCGACGACCAAAGATTGACCGGTGATGTAGGAAGCTGCGGGCGAGGCCAGGAAGCATACGGCGGCGGCAACTTCGGCGGGAGTGCCGGGCCGTCCGATGGGAGTATGCAAGCCGGCGATGCGCTCGGCATCGGTGGAAGAGGCGGTGGCAATCCACCCGGGTGCTACCGCATTGATGGTAATTCCATCGACAGCGTTTTCCAGCGCTACGGCGCGCATCAGGCCGTCCATGGCAGCTTTGGCCGCGCCGTAGGCGGCGGAGCCGGGGTTGCTAACCAGGGGTCCAGTAACCGAGGAAACATTAACGATGCGGCCGTACTTGTGCTGGACCATGATGGGGAGCACGGCGCGGGTCATCAAGAAGGCGGTGTGAAGAGTAATCTCGATTTGGCGGCGCCAATCGGAGAAGGAGCTGTGAAGCACGGTCGTACCCTGAAGGGAGTTACCGATCTGAGCCATGCCCGCATTATTGATGAGGATGTCGATGCGGGGACTTCGTTGCAGTGCAGTTTCGAGGATGCGGCGGGCCCCGGCTTCCTCGGTGAGATCGGCGATGATGGCGAATACACGATGACCGGTGGCATCCAATTCATGTGCGCGGTCATGGATGCGTTGGGTGGTGGAAGTGATCGCGACTTGAGCGCCGGCGCGCAGCAAGGCCCGGGCGACAGCGAAGCCAATTCCGGCTGGACTGCCGGCTCCCGTAACAATCGCGGTTTGCCCGTGCATTGACTGTTTATCTGTTGCGCTGGCCGGATCAATCATCCAATCGCACTCCCGGTTTGATGGCGCCCTTAGCGCGAGCGATTTTGAGGAGCTCCGGATAAAACTGCACGAAGGAATGCTCGACGGCGGCATTCTGCTCGTGACAGTTCCAACAGTCATTTTTGCTGGGTACGATAGGGCTGGCGGTCTTGGCCATTTCATCAAAAGTGAAGTAGGCCCACTGGTCGGCAAAACGGGCTTGATCTTTCACTTCGACGTCTAAGCCGGCGAACTCGGTTTGATAGCTGCCATGCTTGTTGATGGAGCCATGCGAGGTGGATGCGTATTCCTCCAACACAAACATGGTCTTGTCGGGCCATTTTCCCTTGGCAACGAAATAGTCATAAGCCGCGGGAATCACGAAAACATTGGTGAACATGGGCATGCCGGAAGCGCTCTGGTTGTAGCTCATGCCGAATCCGGAGGAAACGTAGACCCATTTGCGGTAGCCTTCCGGCCGGATCAATTTGCCTGCGGAAAATTGCGGGGTTGGGTTCGATGACAGCTCCGTTGGATTGGGGAAGGGAGTCAAGGAGACACTGGCAAAGACTAAGAAAAACAGGGACAGGAAAATTCTCATGGGTTGCCCTCGGAGAGAGATTCTACGCATTTCTACTTGTCGTACCACGCTATAGTTGGGCGCCTCAAGCACTGAGACGGGCACGGGTGTCCCGTGCCCCCACGGTGCGTTTCCGGTCTTGTTCGATTGGTCGCTTGGAAGCCGGCGTTCTATTGTGGGCGACGCTACTGCGCTTTAGGGTCTTGGTTATGCGAAGCTTTGCTTCGGCAGGTGGGAGCACACAATGAATGCCGCTATTTTCCCGAAGAGTGGCAACCAGGATGAGGGGCAGCCAGCGAAGGCCAGCGTCCTACGCATAGGGCTGCGCATCGTGCGCTGGGCGACGTATGCCGTTGCGATTGTGACCCTACTGATGGTATTCCACGCTGCGCCGGCTCCGGTGATCACCACCAACCCACAAGCCGCGGCGCGCGTGGAGCAGAAAGTAGAAGCGGCGGAACAGGCAGCGGCCAGCGGGCGCGGGGCGACGCTGCAACTGGACCAGACGGAAGTGAATTCGTATCTGGCATCGCATTTGGATATTTATCCGGGGACAGCGAATACGGGGGAGGGGCCGGACGGCAAGGGTGGAGGGCTTAAAGAGTCTGGCAGCAGCGCGGAACAGGTGGAGCAAATGCGCTCCGCGGTGCGCGATGTGAAAGTGGAGCTAGTGGAAGATCGGGTCCGGGCCTACGTAGTGTTCGATTTCCATGGCAAAGACATGACATTGCAGCTGGAAGGCCGGCTGGCGAGCACGAACGGCTACCTTCGATTTGAACCGGTGAGCGGTAAGATCGGCGCGATGCCCATTCCAACGTCGGCGCTGGAGACCGCCGTGCAAAAGATGATGGATTCACCGGAAAACCGGGAGAAATTGAAGCTGCCCGCGGAAATGACCGACCTGCGAATCGAGAACGGTGAACTGCTGGCTACCTACCGCTGATGGCAACCCGGAAGCTATCCCACCGAACGCGCCTTGATATCGCGCAGAATTTCGGCAGTGTGCTCGCCCAGCAGGGGAGGGGGCCAACGATAGCTCACCGGCAGATCGGAAAACTTGATGGGATTGGCGACGGTGCGTACGGCGCGCAACGTGGGGTGATCGATTTGCACAATCATTCCGCGGGCCCGGGCCTGGGCGTCTAACAGCGCTTCCGGCGCGGAGTTGATGGGCGCGGCAGGAATGCCGGCGTTGGCGCACCTGGCGAGCCAGGCGTCGCGGGGTTGGGCGTCAAAGTGTTGCTGGAGCAAAGCAGTGAGTTCGATGCGATGTTCGATGCGCAGCGAATTGTTGGCGAAGTGCTGGTTCTTTCCCAGAGTGGCGTCCGCCTGCAACAGGCGCACGAACTTCCTCCACAAAGTTTCGGTGCCGACGGCTACGACGAAGTGCTTATCGTCGGAAGCGCGAAAGACCTGATAGGGGACGATATTGGGATGGGCGTTGCCCCAACGCTTGGGCTCGGCGTTGGCATTCAAGTAGCTGCTGCCGGCATTGGCCAACCACGTAAGTTGAGAGTCAAACAGAGCCATATCCAGGAACTGCCCACGCCCGGTCTTTTCCCGGGCAAAGAGAGCTGCCAAGACGCCCATAGCGGCGTACATGCCGCACGTCATGTCGGCGATGGCGATGGGATAGCGCATGGGGCCTCCGCCGGGCTCGCCGGTGAAGCTCATCAAGCCGGATTCGGCTTGCGCGAGGATGTCGTAGCCGGGACGGCCCGCTTTGGGCCCGGTGAAGCCGTAGCCGGTGATGCTGCAATAAATGAGACGGGGATGTTTGGCGCGCAGGGATTGCGGGTCGAGGCCGCGGCGCTGCAAAGAGGCGAAGGATGGCTGGTTGGTGAGGAATACGTCGGTGGTGGCGATCAGGCGTTGCAAACTTTCGGCATCGGCGGTGAGATCATAATTCAAGGCGATGGAGCGTTTGTTGCGATTTGCAGCCAAGAAATAGGCGGATTCCCCGCCGACGAAGGGAGGTCCCCAACTGCGGGACTGGTCGCCGGTGTCTGGGCGCTCGACTTTAATGACATCGGCGCCGAAATCGCCCAGGAGCATGGCGCAATAGGGGCCAGCGAGGGCCTCGGTAAGTTCGACAACGCGAATGCCGTCAAGAATGTTGTTCACGCGGCAGATTATAGCTTGACAGTCCCACCCTGATCCGATGGAACCGAAAGGGTTAACGAGGAGGGCCAAGATACTGGAGAGTCTGCGAAATCAGGGCGGCGGTGCCGGGGTAGGGGTCTCCGTGAGTGTCGAATTCCATGGAGCAATAGCCGCGGAAGTGAGCGCGATTGAGGATGCCGAAGGTGCGAGCCATATCGACGCGGAAGACCTGGCCCTTCTCGTTGGTTTCCATGTCCTTGACATGGCAGATGCCGTAAGCGTGCTGGAACATGGCGGCGATACCCTTGTAGGCGTAATCCTGGCGACCGGTGGCCAGGGTGTTGCAAAAGTCAGGATTGGAATGAAGCCAAGGGCTGTTCACCTTTTCGATTAAGTGCACGAGGAAAAAGGGATCCTCGGCCACAGGGTTGTCGTTTTCCAGGTGCACCACGATATTTTTGGAAGCGGCATAATCGGCGACGCGCTTGAGAGCGTCCGCGGCGCGGTCCAGATCCGGCTTGGAGTCTTTGGCCTCGGCAATATTGGTTCGAATGCTCGGCGAACCGATGGCCACGGCAACATCGACCCATTTTTTGCTGAAGAGGACGGCTTGATCGCGCTGCGCAGGGTCGGCGGAATAGGGGCTGTGATCGCCGTCGACGGCAATGTTGACCACCGCGCCATGCACCTTTTCAACGGCGGCGCGAAACTCGTCCAGGTAAGCAGGATCCGTCGAGCGAAAATGCCTGTTCCAAGGCTCAATCTTGCGGATATTCAGTTTCTGGTCACAGTTTGCGGCGAAATCCTTCAAATCCATTTTCTGCGCGGCAATCTGGTCACGCGGACCGGCAATGAATTCACGGAAGGGATAGGATGCAATAGCGATGCGTTCGCGAGGCTCTGTAGGGAATCGCACAGAAGGGCCATTGATCCGAGGTAAGGCTAAACGGGGGTACAGCGAAGCGCCGCCGACCGCCCAGGCGGACTGCGCAAGGAAACGTCTTCGTGAGGTAAGGGGCAAAGCGGGCACAGTTTAGCAGATTTCTCAGAGGATGTTGCGAGGCAAGGAGGAAACGGGATAAGCGAAACCTAAGACTTGCTCGGGTGAGGCGGTGAGTTAAGTCGAGCATTCGCCGGATGGCTGCGCCGAGGAATCGATAGTCTTCTAACAGAGGACAGGCAGTGTGAAGGTAAACGGGGCAGTAGCAGATTGCACCGAAGAAGTAGAAATCGAAAGCAGGCAAAAGAAATGGAGAACGACATGGACGCACAAGGACGATCTTCAGCGGGCGACGCAACGGGAATCAAAGAGCAGGCCAGCCAAAAGGCGGCACAACTGAAGGAGACCGTATCGGACCTGGGAAGAAAAGCGGGGGACAAGATCGACGAAGGACGAGTGCGCACGGCGGACACGTTCGATAGCACGGCTAGCGCGCTGCACGAGCGCGGGGAGCGCTTTGCCTCAAGCGCGTCGAACGCGGCCCATGCCACGGCGGACAAGATTCAGGCAGCAGCCGATTACCTGCGGGAGCATGACGCGCAGGCGATGGCGGAAGATCTCGGCGGGCTGGTCAGGCGTTACCCGGGACAGGCTTTGGCTGCCGCCGCGGTGGCGGGCTTCCTGGCGGGACGAGCGCTGCGAGGCGGGGACTGAGAGAAGCGCAAGGAGATTCAATATGCCCTCGCAAAATATGCAGAACGGCAGATCAATGGCTGACGTTCTGCAAGACATCGCGGGAAATATTCAAGAGATTTTTCGCGCTGAATTTCGACTGGCGAAAGTAGAAATCCAGCAGGAAACAGCGAAAGCGGTAAGGTCAGGCGTGCCCTTAGGAATCGGAGCGCTTCTGGCGCTATACGCGGTGGGTTTCCTGTTGCTGGCAGTTGTTCATGGACTTTCGCTATTGGTGGCAGCATGGCTGGCGTCACTGATCGTGGGAGCGGCGGTTTTGATGGTGGCCATGATCCTGGTGGGAATTGGCAGGAAACGATCCAAAGAAGTACGGGTACCAGAGAAGACAGTGGGGACGATGAAGGAGAATTTACAATGGGCGAAAGACCAGATCAGATAGAACGCCACATCTATGAGCAACGCACCGAGCTCGGGGAAAACATCAACGAATTGCAACAAAAGGTGAAGACGGCCGTGGATTGGCGGGCGCAATTTGATCAGCGCCCGCTGACCATGATGGGGTTGGCGTTTGGCGGAGGCGTGGTGTTATCGCTCCTCTTTGGGGGAGGAGGAAGACGGCATCGCTCTCCGCGGGATTGGCCGAGAGAACGCAACCAGCTAAAATCTCAGATTGATTACAGCAGTAACCGTCAACAGCGGGAAGGGGAGAGAGGGGCCCCGAGCTGGGGAGACACATCGACTTGGCAAAATATTCGAGGCGCCGCGTTGGCGGTGGCCGGCACCCGAATAGGAGCACTCATCGAGCAAATGCTGCCGGGATTCCAGGAGCAATACAAGAGACGGGAGGAGACTAGAGGTTCCCCAACCTCGCGGCCGAACGGGCCGGAATCGGGCATACGGAAAACGACGAGCGGCGAAACGGACTACATGCCGCGAAGCTAGGGCGCCGGCAAAATGATGAAAATTGGGCGTTGGGGAGGGACGGCACAGATGGGGCCGCATCCCTCCTCATTTCTTTTGGCCGCTGTCTTTTTGAGTGTCGTCCTTTTTGCCCCCCGAGATTTCCAATCCCGGCTGCGGGTGAGAGTAAGTGCCCGTCATTTTGATGGGGATTTCCGCTCCTTTCGGTTTCTTCTTGAACATGGCGTCGAAAGGTTTCAGGAATATGGACTTCAGTCCACCCCCACCCATTTTGGAAAACTCCGCGTCGGTTTTAAGCGTTCCGTGAAAGTCGATTTTTTCGTTCAGCAGATTAAAGGTACCGTGCACATTGGCAACCGCTCCGGGAATACTGAACGAGATATCGGTTAGGGTGGCAATGCCATTTTTCAAGTCGACATGCCCTTTTAGATCGGACACGATTCGCTCGGCATCCTCTTCCTCGGGATCGACCGTTCCCTTGTCCTTGTCGTCGGTTTTCTTGCCCTGAGCGCGCTGACTGAGACCGGCGACTTTCTTGTTGGTCTCGGCCTTGGTGAAGCGACCATCGTCAATCCCGAAGTCACCGACCAAGATTACTTCCTGTTCGAAGGGGCGACCCAGTGGCGGCACCGTGACATGGGCGCGGAAACTTATGGCGCCGACGATGGGGGAGCGAGGCTCCTTGATGAAAAGCCGCAGGAGATCTTGTATGCGGCCCCTGCTTACATTCAAATCCAGGGAAGTGACCTTGCCGGGGTGGCCGGAACTTTCTTCGACAGCGCCGCGAGCCAAAACGATGGTGTTTACTATCGTGGTTTCCACGTGCTCCAGGTGAACATCGCCATGCAAAGCGTCGACAAAGGCGTGGAACCGGCTGTCGATGGAGGAGCTACGGGCGGCACGGCGAACCTGGAAATCTGGGATTTCTACGGAACCGTGAGTCTCAATTTGGTTCAGCGTTCCCTGAAAACTGTCGTGAGCGGCCAAAACGCCATCGATCCCCTCAAGATTTCCGAGGTAGGCGTGCTCGAATTTATAGGTACCGAAGACAGGAGTTTGACCTGGGTCAGAGGCATTCCAAGGACCGAAATGTCCTCGGGACTGGATTTCGCCGGGGGGTTGAGCGTTCAGGAAAGCAACGTCGTAACTGAACCCAGCCTTGTGGCTTACGGAATGGAGCGTGAGTGCATGAATGTCGAAGTGCAGAGGCGGCGCGGCTTTGCGGGCAACCTCCAAAATGGAAGTATTGGCGATTACCTGGCCCACGGTGTTGGTGGACGGGTTTGGGTCTGGAGGCTCGGGTGGCATGGTGCCAATGGGCGGAACGTGGATTTGCAGTCCCTGGAGTTCGATGCGGGATATGAAACCGGGCCGGAGTAAAAAATCCAAATAGTGAGCGCGGATAATCAGTTTCTGGGCGGAAACAAAGGGAGGAGAGCTGGGAAATCCCGGCCGAACCAACGCAGCGCCTTCCGCGACGCAACCGGGATGCGGAAGGAACGTCAGGTGAAAATCGCGGAAAGTGACCGTGCCGTGGAAGTCCTCTTGCAGGCCGTCAATGACGCGTTGGCGAGTAAAGGGCCAATGGAGCGCCAAGAGGATCAGGCCGACAATCGCGAACGCGAGTAACGCGGCGGCGGTAACAATGAGCCAGCGTTTTCGGGCGGGGCGATGAGCGGGCCGCCCTTCAAGATGGTGTTCCAGGATGGCTGCGTGACTTTGGGACATTGCGCACGCAAAGCGTCAGGCGGAAAGCTGGTGCTCCAAAATTTCTTTCCTTTGCGATTTGGGACGAAGCTTGCCCGTCTCTGGGTCAAATTCGCGGAGCCATACGGCACAGGCTTCGCCCTTTGCGGCGAATTTACGCTTAAAGCCAGGCTCGGCTTTCGATTTGATGCACCAGCCGGGCACATCCTGATCATCAAAGGTGATGCGAGCCACTTCTTCTTGCTTCTTGTTGAGATAGACCAGAGTTGACGCAATCATGAAGACCTCGGAGTGAGAGTAGCGCTGCGACCATCCGGCGGCGTGGCCAGCGGCGGAGCGGCTAGGTAGGCAGAAATTAGACGCAAGCTGACCACGAAAGGGACGCGGTATACAGGGAAGAGAGTAGGAAAGGAAACGGGTGAAGCTCCAGGCCAGCTAACAGGGGTTTCCCCTAGCAACTTGACGAAGCGGGACTGCTTGCGCGTGCGGCGGTTCTCCACGACAATATGTAGTTCTGCGGGTGCGATTTTTGGTTACGGCGAGCGATGTTGGCGTCCACGGGGTGTCGAGGAAGATGGGAGCGCAGTTCAACTCACCCAAGCGGTTTGTTGCGTATTTTTCCATGGAGATCGCGCTGGAGAATGCCATGCCCAGTTACAGCGGCGGGTTGGGCGTTCTAGCCGGCGATACGATTCGGGCAGCGGCGGACATCCGCCTGCCGATGGTGGCGGTGTCGCTGCTTTATCGGAAGGGATACTTTTCGCAGCATCTGGCGGAGGATGGCACGCAAACCGAGGAACCTGCGATTTGGCAGGTCGAGGACTTTCTGACCGAAGAAGAAGCGCATGTAACGGTACCGCTGGAAAATCGTCGCATCGAGTTGCGCGCGTGGCGTTATGCGGTGAAAGGGGTGCGCGGCTTTGAGGTGCCGGTCTATTTTCTGGACGCTGATTTGCCGAGTAATGCGGAGCCGGACCGTAATCTGACGGGGAGCCTGTACGGTGGGGACGCGTACTACCGGCTGTGCCAGGAAGTGTTACTGGGAATTGGCGGCGTACGGATGTTGCGCGCGCTAGGCTACAACGAACTGACGCGCTATCACATGAATGAGGGCCACGCGGCGCTGCTATCGCTGGAGCTGTTAGGTGAAGAGGCGGAAAAGGCGGGGCGAACTTCGATTCGCGGGGAGGACATTGAAAAGGTCCGGAGCAAATGCGTTTTCACCACGCATACGCCGGTACCGGCCGGGCATGACCGCTTCCCGATGGAATACCTTACGCGAGTGTTTCCAGATCAGAACGGATTCTTCGACTTGAAGGATGCGTCCTCGGCCGACCTGGTGAAGCGGGCGCTGCAGGCGGAACGCGATTATCCGGATATGCAGGAAGCGGCGCGCGCCGGAGCTTCCTTGAACATGACGTATCTGGCGTTGGGGCTGAGCACCTACGTCAACGGGGTGGCCAAACTGCACGGCGAAACGTCACGCAAAATGTTTCCGCAGGTGCCGATCGAGGCGATCACCAATGGAGTGCACGCGGCCACGTGGGCTTCCCCCGCATTCCAGGAGTTGTTCGACCGGTGCATCCCTTCGTGGCGCGAAGACAACTACAGTTTGCGCAGCGCGCTGGGATTGCCGCCGGAAGAGGTGTGGTCCTCGCACTTGCTTGCGAAACATGCGCTTTTTGAAACGGTACGCAAGAAAACGGGTTTGGCTCTGGATCCCGAGGCGTTCACGATCGGCTTTGCTCGCCGAGCGACCGGATATAAGCGCGCTGACTTGATACTGTCCGATTTAGACCGGCTGCGGCAGATTGCCAAGAGCGCGGGAAAATTTCAGATTGTGTACGCGGGCAAGGCGCACCCGCACGATGGCGGCGGCAAGGATATTATCCGAAGAATATTCCTGGCCAAGAAAGCCCTGCGCAAAACGGTGCCGATTGTGTTTCTGGACAACTACAACATGGAGGTCGGGGGGCAAATCACGGCGGGGGTTGATTTGTGGCTGAACACGCCGCAATACCCGCTGGAGGCTTCCGGAACGAGCGGAATGAAAGCGGCGCTGAACGGTGTGCCAAGCCTCAGCATTCTGGACGGCTGGTGGGTGGAAGGACACATTGAAGGAATAACCGGGTGGTCGATCAGCGAATCGCGGGTTCCGGGTTCGCCGCCCATCACCACGGACAACGCCAGCGAGGCGCAATCGCTATATGCCAAGCTGGAAAACATAATTTTGCCGATGTACTACAAGGAGCGGGCGCGCTATCTGACGGTGATGCAGCACGCCATCGCGATTAACGGATCGTTCTTTAATACCCAACGGATGGTGCAACAGTACGTCACCGACGCGTATTTGCGCTAAAACTCAGCAGATTGATTTTCTTCAGCAGTAACTTCATTTCCGGCCGGGTGCCGATGCTAATGCGAACGAAGCCCGGCCCGAGATCTTTGGTGCGTTCGCGAAGCAAAATCCCTTCGCGCTCCAATCGTCGAAATAAGCGGGGGCCAGCGGGCCCAAAATTGGCCAGCAAGAAATTGCCGGCGCTGGGGAAGGTTTTAACACCCAGAACACTAAGTTGGTGGGCAAACCACGCCCGGGTGCGGCAAATTTCGCGAACATAGCGACGGACGGCGACGCGGTCGCGAACCGCGGCCTCGGCCGCTACCAGCGCAGCCAGATTCACGGGGAAGGGCGGCATAGCGCGGCGGAGATAGGTGAGCGATGGGGCGCAGGCAATGACCGCGCCAAGCCGGAGAGCCGCTAGCCCAGCAGCTTTGGAGAACGTGCGGGTGATAAAAAGATTGGCATATTTCCCGATGAAGGGGAGCAGCGTAACTCCGGAAAATTCAGCGTAGGCTTCGTCAATCACGACGGCAGTGTTGGTCGCGGTCCGCAAGATCCTCTCAATTTCCGCAGTCTGCAGGAGAGTGCCCGTCGGATTGTTCGGATTGGCGATAAAAAGCACGCTGGGTTTCTTGCGAAGGGCGGCAAGAATGGCCGTAAGCGGGAATTCCATATGTTGGCCATAGCCCAGCGCCAGGACATTGGCGCCGGCGATTTCGCCGTAGTAGCGATACATGGGAAAAGTAGGCTCGCAGATCAAGATACTCGATCCCGACTCCACAAAGGTATCGAAGAACACGCGCAGGGCGTCATCGCCGCCATTGGTGAGGAGGAGTTGCCGGGGCCGAACGCCAAAATAGCGCGCGAGCCGCGCGGTACTGCGCTGGTATTCGGGATACATAGCGAACTGCTTGGGGGATATCTTTGCGAGGGCGCGAAGGACGGCAAGGGAACAGCCGGAGGTATTCTCGTTGAAGTCGAGCCGCACCTTGGATTCGCGGCCTTCTGCGGGAGCCTCATAAGTATGGCGTTCGAGAATGGCCTTGCGCACGGGAAGGCGAACGGTCATGCAGGAAACGTTAGCACAGAGACGCCAAGGAAGACGAAAAACGCAACGCCCAAGAAGTTGCTTAAGTGAAATGTGTGAACAGGTTGTTCAAGGACTCGGCTAGGGTAGGGTGAGCGAAAGTGGCGTCGCGTAGCGCAGTGAACGGTAAGCGACCCATCATAGCCAGTTGCAGCATGGACATGATTTCACCGCCCTCTATCCCCAAGACGGCGGCGCCAAGAATTCGATCGCTCCCGGGTTCGACAATCGCCTTCATGAAGCCTCGCGGTTCATCCACCTCCAGTGCGCGGGCCACGTAACTCATGGGCATTTTTGCAATGCGAACTTTCTTATTTTGTGCGCGAGCTTCCTTTTCCGTGATCCCGACACGGCCGAGCTGAGGATCGATAAACACGGTGTACGGCACGAAGCGATTTTCGGTGGTGGCATTTCCCTTCTCGATTAGATTGGTGCGCAGAATGCGGAAGTCATCGTAGGAAATGTGCGTAAAGGCCGGACCGCCTTTTATGTCTCCCAGGGCGTAGACGCCGGCGACGTTGGTCTCCAGCTTTGCGTTTACGTTAATGAAGCCGCGCTCGTCGGTGGCGATTCCGGCAGCGCTGACTTGCAGGCTATGGGTGTTGGGGATTCGCCCGGTAGCGACCAACAGATGCGATCCGTGGAGGGTGCGCGGTTCTTCACCTTCACGCACGAGGAGCTGAATCTGTCCAGCGGAGTTAACGACCCGCTCGGACCTGGTGTCGAGCAGCACTTCGACACCATCTTGCTTTAGGATGGCGAGCACTTCGCCGGCAACGTCTGTGTCTTCACCGACGAGCAACTGCGAGGCGGACTGCACGATGGTGACGCGGCTGCCGAGGCGGCGAAAGAGCTGCGCGAACTCGAGTCCGATGTAACCGCCGCCGAGCACGAGAAGATGTTCGGGGACGCTGTCCAATTCCATAATGGAGGTGCTGTCCAGATAAGGAACGCCGCTAATGCCTTCCACGTCGGGGATGGATGGACGGGCTCCCGCATTGATAAAAATGCGATCGGCGGAAAAGGTGCGCTGAGTTCCGCCTTTCATGCGAACGCCGACGCTTTTGGGCCCGGTGAAGCTGGCTTCCCCGAAGATAAGATCGAGATTGGCGGTCTGTTCCAGGCGCTTCTGGCTACCGTTGCGAAACTTATCGACAATCTCGCGTTTACGCTGGCGTATTCGCTCCATGGCGACGTGAAGGCCGTCGGTATATACGCCGTAGTCTTTGCCGCGGCGACAAAGATAGGCTACGCGCCCGCTGGCTATCATGGTCTTTGTGGGCGTACAGCCCTCGTTGATGCAAGTCCCGCCGACATGGTTTCGCTCGATCAGCGCCGTGCGCAGCCCGGCTTGTGCTAATGCGCCACAGAGGGGCGTGCCCCCCTGGCCGGAGCCGATGACAATGGCCTGGTAGTGGTCGGATGGATTCATGGAGAAGCTCCTGGATACGAGACTGAAATTGGATGCCGTAGGAGGGTATAGGAAACAAAGCAGGGTCAATCTATCATTCAATTTAAGAAAGCGGCCGTAAACGGCGTCAGGCTTCCCGGCGCCGCTGGTCATATACTCCGTTACCGACGATCGTGACGCTCGTTAACCCCTGCCAAGGAGCCAAAACGCTACGTAATAGGCCGGACACACGCGCTTCTGGGCGGTTGCGGCGGCGGGTGGGCACGCTCATACTCGGATTATGAGCGTACGGTTCAACCGCAGCCTGGTGGCATGGGCAGTTAGCGCGATGTCGCTTGCGGCAACGGCGGTACATGCCGATGAAATACGCCTAAAAGACGGAAAAAAACTGTACGGAGTGATTGTCTCCTACGAAGAGAACATGTTCAAAGTCAAAACCGACTTTGGATATGTGCTGGTGGAGAAGGACAAGATAGCTTCGATCATACCCAGCGCTCCGGCAAGTCCCGAGGGGCAGCCCGGCACCAAGAATGTTGCGGAATCTCCCAAAGCCGACGCAAACGCGCAATCTAAGACGGAAACCGCTCCGACTTCGGCTACGGATGTGGCAGCATCGGCAACCAAGGCCAACAATAAGACGGTGATCCCCAACGCGGGCAAACAGAGCAAATCCGACAGAACCGCAGGCAAGATCACGAGCGCGGCGGTGAAGCCAGAGATTCCCGCAAGCACCGTGACAGCGGACGCGGCAGCGCCAACGCTAAAGAGTTCGCCGGTGAGCGCCAATATCATCCTTCCAGCAGCGGCCCAGCCGGCTGCTCCGAAGGAACCGGAAATCCCGGCTATTCGCGAGGAGGTGCGGGGAAATCTGTACACGAACTACACGCACGGGTTTCGCATGTTCAAGGCGCCCAGCTGGCAACTGATCGACGATGCGCGCAACGCTTTGCCGAACGCCATTGTGGCCATGGGCACATCCGATGAATCGTCCCTTTTGGTGATAGGCCGGGAGAAGATCAAGGAACCTCTGGATAGGGCGGCGGGTAGCGTGGAAAGCCGGCTGCGCGAGGTATACGAAAATTATCAGCGAGTTTCGCAGCGCAACACGACGGTCGGCGGAGCGCCAGCGGTGGAGTTTCACTACCGCGGCAAGGCTGACGAGCACGATTGGTCCGGTACGCTGGTGGTCATCAGCCGCGACGGCGATATTTTTACCGTTCTGGGCATGACCTACGCGGACAGCGATTTAATCCAGATTCAGGAAAATGTGATCAGCAAGGCCATCGGCAGCCTCAGCTTCGACCTTCGGGAAGCTAAAAAATAAGATCGAGAGTGAAGTTTGACGTTAGAGCGCTACGGTAGCCGGACTCCGGCCTCCCGATGGGTACAGGATTTAGTCCGAACCGCCGGCTGACCCGTGGTCGGGGGACTTGCGATATTCACGAATCAGAGCGATAAGAGCCTGGGCGGCCCGCGGAAGGCTGCGATCGCGCCGGTATACGAGTCCGAGCTCACGAAAGAGGTCGACCCCTTCCACATTGAGCAACTTCACTTCGCCGGCTTTCACCTGATCGCGCGCAAAACTTTCGCTGATGAAGGACACGCCAGCGTCCGCCGCGACAAAGCGCTTGATCATTCCGATGCTGGGCAATTCCATGGTGACGTGAAGGCGCGACCGATAGGGTCTGAACAATTTATCCAAAACCTGCCGGGTAAAACCGGTGCGCGGGAGAATCAGCGGTTGCGAAGCAACTTCCTGCAGAGTGAGCTTGGAACGCTGGGCCAGGGGGTTGCGGGTGCTGACCATGAAGCGCAAGCGGTCGCGGTGAATATGGTGGACCTTGAGATTGGGCGATTTGGTGGGCAAGGAGACGATGCCGACGTCAATGGAGCCATCTTCGACCCGTTGCAGAATCTTGTGGCTAAAATTGCGGTAGATGCTGATGTGCACCAGCGGGAAACGCCGCTGAAACTCGGCAAAGATGTCGGGCAGCAGGTACAAGCAAGTGGCCTCATTGGCCCCAAACATCACCGGACCCTGCACTACATTTCCGCGGTCGGCGACAAACTGAACCGACTCGTCGCGCAAGCGCAATAGCTTTTCGGCATATTCAAAAAGGACTTCACCGGCAGGGGTGAGCTCGACCGATTTGGCGGAGCGGTCCAGAAGGCGTGCATGGTAGGCCTGCTCCAATTGACGGATCTGCGCACTCACCGCGGATTGTGAGCGGAACACCTTTTGGCCGGCCCGCGAAAAACTCTTCAGTTTGGCGACATAAACAAATGTAGCGAGTTGGTCAAAATCCATAAGTAAATCGCTCGGCGGGGATTATAGCGAATAAACGCACCGGGCGAGATGGCAATCGCTTTCTAGGCGTGCAACGCCTGTGAGAGTACCGGGAGCTCCGGCGTAACTAGCAAGGGCTCACTTCGTCGCAAGCGCTCCAGCGCGGGTTTCCATGTGTCCGCAATGGTGCCCTGAAAATGCACCGGCTGCACGCGGACCAGGGGCAGAGCGCCTCTCTTGGAAAGCAGCCGCGCAGCCCGAGGACTCCCGGTGAAATACAGATGCGCTTCCAGGAGGCAACGCAACCACAATTGCTCCTTAGCTTCGACTTCCGCGAGAGCCACGAATTCGCGGTGCAGAAGATCCTCGGCTTCCGCGCGCATGACGTATGCCAGGCCGCCGGTCATGCCGGAACCAAAGTTTAGTCCGAGCGGGCCCAGCACCAACACCACGCCGCCGGTCATGTATTCGCAACCGTGCTGACCAACGCCCTCAACCACTGCCAGCGCGCCGCTGTTGCGCACGGCAAAACGCTCGCCGGCACGTCCGGCGAGAAAGAGCTGACCGGAAGTAGCTCCATAAAGCACGGTGTTTCCGGCAAGGACGTCACCGCGCCGGGAAGCTGCCGAACCTGCGGAAATCGCAATGGTTCCCCCGGAGAGGCCCTTGCCCACGTAATCATTGGCTTCACCGGATAGTCTCAAAGTCACACCATCGGCCAGAAATGCTCCGAAACTCTGACCCGCTGAACCGGCAAATGCCTGGGTAAATTCGGTGTTGTCGCGGTGTTGGGCGCGGCGGCGCATCAATTCCCCGCTGAGTCCGGTTCCAACGCTGCGATCGGAATTGTGAATGGGTTGGGGCTCGGTCTGAGGCACGAGGGCATGGCTGAAATGCAGCGAGTCCTCCAATGCCACGGAATGATCGGTGGGTACTTGCTGCGGCGCTACGCGGCGGGGTTCTGAAATTGGGACCACCAAGAACGCGTCCATGCCGGAGCGCGTTCCTAAGCGGTCGTACCAGCCACGCAGTTCACCGAGCGAACGAACACCGAGTTCAGCCATTTTCTTGCGTACTTCTTCGGCCAGGGCACGGAAGTAGGCCACGACCATTTCAGGCTTGCCATTGAAGCGAAGACGCAGTTTTTCGTCCTGGGTGGCAATCCCCACCGGACAGGTATTGAGATGGCACTGGCGAGCCATGACGCAGCCGATGGCCAGCAGCGAAGCGGTTCCAAAACCGAATTCATCCGCACCAAGAATAGCGGCAATCAAAATATCTCGTGAAAATTTCAGGCCTCCGTCCACGCGGAGAGAGAGACGTGAACGGAGGCCCGCGCGAACCAGTGTGTCATGTGTTTCGCGCAAACCAATTTCCCAGGGCAGGCCGGTGTTTTTGATCGAAGTCAACGGCGAAGAGCCCGTTCCGCCATTGTGGCCGCTGATGGTGATGACATCGGCGCCTGCTTTGGCAACGCCCGCGGCGATAATGCCGACACCGGAACCGGAAACCAACTTGACGCCGATGCGGGCGCGGGGATTTACCGTACGCAAATCATGAATAAGCTGCGCCAGATCCTCAATGCTGTAGATGTCGTGGTGCGGGGGCGGGGAAATCAGCGGCGTCCCGGGCGTGGCATGGCGGATGCGGGCGATGTACTCGGTCACTTTGCGGGCCGGGAGCTGGCCGCCTTCGCCAGGCTTCGAGCCTTGAGCCATCTTGATTTCGAGCTCCTGGGCGTGCACCAAATAATCCGCAGTTACGCCGAATCGCCCGGAAGCCACTTGCTTAATCTTGTTTGCGGCGTGCGGCTCGTTCCGATAGACCGCCGGGTCCTCGCCACCTTCTCCGGTATTGCTGCGGGCGCCGAGCGAATTCATGGCCAGCGCCAGCGTTCGGTGGGCCTCAAGGCTCAGGGAGCCCAACGACATGGCCTGGGTGCTGAATCGCCGAACGATGGCTTCCACGGGCTCCACCTGTTCAATCGCAACGGGTGGTGCGGGCACGGTCTCCAGCAGGTCGCGCAGGAAAACAGTCCCCTGACTCTCGGCCAATTCCTCGAACGCTGAAAACTTGCCGGCCTCCGGCGCGCGTACGTGCGCGTGCATGCGGCGGACGATTTCCGGAGAATTGGCGTGCAACTCGGCGCCTTTCCGGAAGCGATACAATCCCGCATCCGCCAGCTCAATGGCGCATCCGGAAAATGCGGCGCGGTGCATTTGAAGATAGTCTCCGAACAAATCGTCCAAATGCTTAGGCCCTGGAAAATCGGCAGCGTCCTCGAAGAATTCGGCACATAGTTCTTCCGACAGTCCGACAATTTCGAAGAGATGGCTATTGCGATAGCTAGCCATGGTGGAAACGCCCATTCGGGCTAAAACCTTGCGCAATCCGGCATTAATCGCCGCATGCATGCGCTTCCCGCCGCCGGCTTCCAGCGATTCGGCAAATTGCTCGGCAAGATAGGGCACTACCGCACTGGCGCCCGCAGCCATCAGCAGCGCTACGTGATGGGTGTCGAATACCTGTGCCGATTCCACTATCAGCGGCACGTCCCACAGCCCTTCGCGGACCATAGTCTTCCAGACCGCCGCAACCGCCAGCAATACCGGAAGCGCCGCGCGTTGGCTGCTGAGTGCGCGGTCGGAAAGGAGGAGAAGCCCCGGACGCGTGCCGCCACTCAGAGGGGTAGTCAACTGAGCCAGACTGCGGCGAGCGCCCGGGACTTCGTTGGGGGCGGAAGAAGTAAAGTCGATGCTTTGGACCGGACCAAAGGTGGCTGAGAGTTCTGCAAGTTGAGCCGCGCCGATCAGCGGGCTCGGCAACACGACCCCGTTCTTGAGGTGCACCGCAAGGGACATTACGTGCGCTTCGCGCAGTGGATCGATCGGGGGATTGGTGACTTGCGCGAAACGCTGTTTACAATAATCCCAGAGCGTGCGCGGCAGACTAGAAAGAAAAGCCGGCGGCGCATCATCCCCCATGCTCCAGTCCGCTTCTTTTCCGTGGACCAGCGCCGAAAACAAAATTTTGAACTGGTCTTCCGTCCAGCCTGCCGCCGCGGCCATGCGTTCCGGACGATCCACCGCCGGGGGTGCCGCTGCGAGAGATTGTAAAGTGACAGGGAGCACTATGGGCAGCGAATTGCGCGATTGCTGCGTGGCCAGGCGCTTGAGAATGTCGCGATAGCGAAAAACTGCACCAGTTTCCGGGTTGGCCAAAAGCATTTCGCCCGGGCCCAGCCGCTGTCGCTCCGCGATGCGCGATTCCTCAAGGTCGATAATCCCAACCTCGGACCCTGCCACGAGGAGCCCGTCGTGGGTCAGTGTGTAACGAAGGGGCCGCAAGCCGTTGCGATCAAGTTTCGCGCCGACGTACTGACCGTCGGAGAAGACTAGTGCCGCCGGACCATCCCAAGGTTCGCCGTTCTGGGACAGCGAGGCCAATGCCGCGCGGACGTCACGCGAGAGCTGCGGATCATTCTCGAAGGCCGGGGGAACCATGGACAGCATGGCAGCGTCCGACGAAAAGCCTTCCAGCAATTTCAGCTCGAAAGCATTGTCAAAACTCGCGGAGTCACTGACGTTTTCTTCAAGTAGACGCAGCCACGGGCCGGCCGTGAGCTTGGCGCGAATTTCCCGCTCTTTCGCGCGCAACCATCGCCGATTCGAGACGATCGTGTTAATTTCACCGTTGTGCGCAACGTACCGGAATGGCTGGGCCAGATGCCAGGAGGGTTGCGTGTTGGTCGAATAGCGCTGGTGAAAAACGGCGAACATGGTGGCGAAGGCCGGATCGCGCAAGTCTTCATAAAACTGAGGGAACTGCCAGGGGGTCAGGAGACCTTTGTAAACTACGGTCCGGGAAGAAAGCGAGCAGATGTAGCAGTGGGCCGGCAAAAGTGATTCCGCGCGTTTGCGCAACATCGAGAGCCGCCACTCAAATCGCGCGGTGCCCCGCGCAGGATGAAAGGGCTCGATAAAGAATTGCCAGCCTTCTGGCATGGTTTCCAGCGCCATTCGCCCAAGCGAATTGGTATTGACCGGAACGCGCCGCCAACCGAGCACCCGGAGCCGCTCGACCTCCGCTGCCGCTTCGACCGCAGCGCGCGCATCGGCCGCCGATGCAGTGGGAAAGAAGGCAAAACCGAGCCCGAAAGCCTCTGAGAGCGCAATTCCCAACTCCTCCGCCCGGGTGCGGAAGAAGCTCTGTGGAATCGAGGTAAGCAGGCCCGCGCCGTCACCGCTGGCGCCGTCAGCATCCACGCCGCCGCGGTGCGTCAGCCGCTCCAGGGCGGTCAAAGCGTGCTCAATAATGTCGTGGTGCGGGGCGCCGCCGAGGCGCGCAATAAAACCCGTGCCACAGGCGTCGTGGTCTGGGTGGCCCCAATTGGGGTGCGGGCACATGGTTGTTTATCGGATGCGGAGGGCCTGCTTGTACAACGCAGAATTTGCATTCGATAAATCAACTTTTGTGGTCCGGACGTGACGGGAAATACCGGCTAGAACTTGGTGGCTTCCGAGAAGTGAAAATCTCGTACTTTCATTGCAGGCACTACCATTTCAAAGGCCTCTTCGCCGGTCGCCCGGACGGCGGGCCCCATCAACTCGACGTTGCGCAGCATCTCCAGAATCGACTGGTTAAAGCGGAAATTCCGGACCGCCGACACGACCTGGCCCTTCTCTATCAGGAATAGGCCGTCCCGGGTCATCCCGGTCATAATCTTTTCGTAAGGGTCGACTTCACGGATGTACCACAGCCGGGTGACCAGAAGTCCCCGTCCGGTGGAAGCGATCATTTCCTGCAAGGAGGCTTTGCCACCGGAAAATACGAGATTCATCGGCGCTTCGCCGTATTCATTCGGCAGCACAAACCCGTGGCCGGTGGGCCGCTTCTTCGCAGCTTTTGCCGAGGATCGCGAATACACCAAATTTGTGGGAACGCCGCGATTCACGAGCAATACCCGCTGGCGGGGTATTCCTTCGCCGTCATAGGGTGCGCCGAGTTGAAGAGGGTGGTAGACGTTATCTTCAATGGTTATGTTCTTGCCGAACAACTGCTTTCCCAGGCGGTCGTTGAAACAAGACCGCTGGTCCTGCAGGGCGGTCGCGGCAAAGTCGTAAAACAAAAACCCCACCAAGTCCAAGACCGCAGCCGGCTCCAGAATCACGGTATAGCGCCCTGGCGAAAGTTCCAGAGCGTCCTTCGCACGATGCGCTTTCTCACTGGCTCGCCGGACTAATTGTTGGGTATCAATCTGGCCCACGTTCGCCGCGTTTTCTTTGGCCCAACTGGCTGCCGTGCCTTCCTGGATAGTGACGGAGAACACCGCATGCGTATCGCGATACGTGGCCAATAAACCGCGCGAATTTCCTATGGCGCTTTGCGACTGGGCGCAAGAGAAGATTCCTGCCGCGTTTTGGCCCCGCTTGACCGCCAGATCGCAGGCCCGCCGCACCGCCCGCGCTCGATCTTCCGGCGTCAATGCGGCGGTCTGCTTCGCGTAGCGGTTAACTGTACGGTATTTCTGCATCCCCGGCATTGCCAGCAGGTTGGAATTCTTTGGCTGGCTGCTCGCTAGAGACAACGTGGCCTCGATGGCCGCGCGCAGCGAATCCTCGTCCGTTCGATTGGTGGTGACCCGCGCGGTGCGCTGCTCGATCTGCGTTCGCAGCGAAACGCTGACGGTATGCTCCGCGACGTTTTGGTGAATGGCGTTATTGGCAAAACGCGTTAGCGCACTGATGGTTTCATCAACGTGCACTTCCGTCTCCGCCACGCCAAAAGACTTCGCCAGTCGCAAAACGGTGTCGACAATGCCGCGAAGGTCACGGTCAAATGTTGCGGGACCCCTCGCGACGGCCGCGCTGCTTGATTTGGGCGCTGCGGTCATTGCTTAGAAAATGCCGCCCCGATCCGCACGTTGTGGAACCGCGAGGGCGACGCTCCATGGCCCGTGCCCATGGTTTGCATAGGCTGCCCTTTTCCGCAGTTCGGCGTGCCCCACAAAGTCCAGTGCTCGCGGTTACAAATCGCGTCGCAGGAATTCCAGAACTCGGTGGTGATTCCGCTGTAACTGGGGTTCTTTAGCATTTGCCCGCGCCTTCCGCCTTTGATCTCCCAACCAATCTCTGTTGAAAATTGGAATTGGTAGCGGCGGTCATCGATGGACCAGGAGCGGTTCGTCTCCATCAAGACGCCGTCGTCCGTATCGGCCAGCAAATCCTCGAACGTCCAGGTGCCGGGCTGCAAACTTACATTGGTCATGCGGATAATCGGCAGCCGGTTCCAGCTTTCCGTGCGCATCGTTCCGGAAGAGCGATTGAGCCCGATCAGGTGGGCGGTCTCGCGATTCGAGAGATACCCGCGAAACTGGCCGGACTTGATGATGTCCGTGCACTGGGCCGGCACGCCTTCGTCATCGTAGGCAAACGTCCCAAGTCCCGGACCATGCTCCAGCCGCGCGTCAGCCACCACGTTGACGATATCGGATGCATAGCGAAGATTGTTGAGCTGATCGAGGGTAAGAAAACTGGTGCCCGCAAAATTTGCTTCCTGGCCCAGCACCCGATCCAGTTCAATGGGATGCCCAATGGATTCGTGAATCTGCAGGCCCAACTGGCTGCCGCCCAAAATCAGCGTGCCGCTTTTCTGCGGACATTGCGCGGCCGCGTGCAAAGCCACGGCTTCTTCGGCGATGACCGGCGCGTGCTTCAGCAAATCCAAGGACTCTACCAATTCGTATCCCTGCAAGGCGTGTTGACCGCCAAAACTGTTGGGGTACGAGCGCTTCTGGATTTCATCGCCTTGAAACGATGTGGCCACAAGACCGCATCCGGTTATCACCTTGCGCTGGTGAATGCGCGAGCCAATGCTGGAGGCAAACCAAGAATCAATCTTGCGGAACTGCATGTCGGTCTCGGTTAGCGTGACCCCTTTAACGCGCCGCATTTCGGCATCCGCCGACAGGAGAAGCGCCAATTGCGTCTCCAACGGCAGCTCGAACGGGTCCTTGCGAAACGGGCTCTGCCAGCTGTCCACGTAGGCGTTTTCTGGCGCCATCACCACGTCTTCGCGCTTGGCCCGGGCAGAAGCCTTGGCGATAGACACCGCCTGCGCCGCGCATGCCGCGACACCTTCCCGGGTTAGCCGATCCGTGGACGCAAACCCCCAGGCGCCATCGGCGAGCACGCGAATCCCGAGACCGATGGATTCGGACTGCACCAACGTACCGACTCGTCCATTTTTGGTGGTCAAGTCGCGCTGCCGCAAATGCATCACGCGCACGTCAGAGTAGGAGGCGCGGCGAATTCTTGCTGTGTCCAGCGCCAGTGAGGCTAGATCGTACATGCGGCGGAAAGCGCCTCCATTCTTGCTGGTTGCCACTCTTCGGTGGTGAACTCCATGATGTCATCGAGCACGAATTGCTGTCCATTCCATCGATAGATGAAATGGCGCTCGCCGCCTTCGGCACAGTTCTCACGCATTTCGTCGGAGTAAACTGGAAGCTCTGCACCAGCCGGCCATCTTTTAGCACCAGATTCATGTGAACGCGCAAGCCCGGGTAAAGATTTTGGCGGCGATGAATTGTATCAATCTTCATTGATAATGGCCGCGTGCTACAATTAGATGTTGCCCTCTGCCGCTAAACCCTATGACTAAGGTCGGATTTGTGAGTTTGGGATGCCCGAAGAACCTTGTGGATAGCGAGGTTATGATGGGCATTCTAGCGCGCGAGGGGTACGAGTTGACGCCGCGCGCCGATGAAGCCGAAGTACTGGTGGTGAATACGTGCAGCTTTATCGAACCCGCCCAAAAGGAATCCGTGGATGTTATCCTGGAAATGGCGGAGCACAAGAAATTTGGCGCCGCAAAGAAGTTGATCGTCGCGGGCTGCCTGGTGGAGCGGTTCCGAGAGCAGATTCTGGAGCAAGTGCCGGAAGTGGATGCGGTGGTAGGCACTGGCGAAGTCGAGCGTATCTTGGAAGCGGTGGAAGGCGATTTGCGAGTGCTGCCGGCACAACCGCCGGCTTTTCTGTACCACGACCTGACGCCGCGCATCGTAACCACGCCGCGGCATGCCGCCTACATAAAAATTGCCGAGGGTTGCGACCATCCCTGCACGTTTTGCATCATTCCGCAGCTTCGCGGTAAATTTCGCAGCCGGCGCTTTGAGTCCGTTTTGCGCGAGGCCGAGAATCTGGCGTCGGCCGGGACGCGCGAAATTACGCTGATCGGTCAGGACACCACCTCCTACGGAGAAGATTTAGGACTACGCAACGGCCTGGGGCAACTGCTGGCCAAGCTTGCGCAGGTAGAAGATCTCCTCTGGGTTCGGTTTTTGTACGCTTACCCGAACCGAGTTACTCAAGAATTGCTGGATACGCTGGCGGAACATTCCCGGCTGGCAAAATATATGGATATGCCACTGCAACACGCCAGCCGCAATGTTCTGGCGCGCATGAAACGAGGCTCGCACGGCGACGCCTTTCTGAAGCTACTGGAGCGTATTCGGGCCACCATTCCGGGAGTCTCCCTGCGCACTTCGTTCATTGTGGGCTTTCCGGGAGAAACCGAATCGGATTTCGAGGAGCTGTGCTCCTTTGTGCGCCAAGCAAAGGTGGATTGGATGGGCGTTTTCGAGTATTCCGACGTAGACAACGCCGGCAGC
The DNA here is from genome assembly GCA_035309625.1 of Candidatus Acidiferrum sp. GTDB lineage: Bacteria > Acidobacteriota > Terriglobia > Acidiferrales > UBA7541 > Acidiferrum. The sequence continues at coordinate 24,581 of DATGEY010000056.1, read as the reverse complement.
TACGCGCTGGACGAAAAAGTAGACGCGCAAGTCATCGCCGATCGTCGCAATCGCTTGATGGCTATTCAACAGAAAATTTCGCGCCAGAAACGGCGAGCCTTTCAGGGCCGCACTGCGACGGCCCTGATCGAAGGGCCCTCAACGGACAATCCGCTAGTGTGGGAAGCGCGCCTGGAAGGCATGGCGCCAGATATTGACGGCAAGGTTTATCTGACCGACATCGAGTTGCCGAACGGAACAGCAGCCTCCAGCGGGGACGTGGCCCGTCTGGAAATAACTCGTGCCGACGCGTATGACTTGATCGCCCGAGTCCTGGAAATCTTGCCGGGGCCCAGGAAGAGTGGCGCCAGACCGCCGGTATCCTTACCGCGCCCTGAAGCGCTAGCGCGTATACCCACCGGCGCCCCCCTGCGAATCCTCAGCTAAGCTATACTGCTTTGCGCTCAACCTGAAGAAGGCGCAAACACAACACCAAGTAAGGCCATGCGACACCGATGTCCAATTTGCAAAAAGCCGAGCGACTCTGAGGTACATAGCGAATTTCCGTTCTGCAGCGAGCGCTGCAAGCTGCAGGACCTGGGCAACTGGGCCGCAGAAAAATATGTCGTCTCCGAGCCCATTTTCAGCGAAGATGACGACGAGTCAGACGCTTCACCCAAGCCGAATGACACCGAACACTGAGGGCTCCATCACTCCTGCAACGGGGCAAAAGAAGCCGAGATTGGCTTACGCTATCGCTACCGCGCTGGGCACCGGATACCTGCACCCCTCGCCGGGGACCTATGGGTCGCTGGTGGGCGTCGGCACTATTATCCTCTCAGCGATTTTCTTCCTGCATCCGGTTTCCGTGACTGGGTGGTTTTCGCGCCATCCGCTCTCGGAGGCTATGTTTGCTGACCGTCATTTCCTGGTCCCCGGCAGCGACATTCACGATACGGCACTGATCGTACCCATAGTTTGCGCGCTGGTGCTGCTGGTGATTCTCGGCGCCATCGGGGTGTGGAGCAGCGCGCGGGTAGTGGATTTTTCCGGGATAAAAGACCCCCAATATATCGTCATCGATGAAGTTGCCGGCCAACACCTGACGCTGCTGCTTCCCCTGATTCCGATTGCCCTGCCGCACCTGACGGAACATTTCGATTTTTCCGGATACGCGATTTTCTTCGCACTCAGTTTGGTGAATTGGAAGTACCTGCTGCTGGGCTTTATCCTTTTTCGAGTATTCGACATCTGGAAGCCGTATCCCTTGCGCCGGCTGGAAGAACTTCCGCATGGCTGGGGCGTAATGGCCGACGACTGGATGGCGGGCATCTACGCTGCAATTCTGCTGCGCCTCGCGTTACACTTTAATCTGGTATGAAATTCGGCTTCGGCGCTCCGGCAGAAAAGAACGGGTTCCCCCGTATCGACAGAATCGCGCCCGCCGCCGCCATCCCCGGAGGTGAAATTGTAATTTACGGCAGCGGTTTCGCATCGCGCGGTGGGGCACGCCCCATAGTGCATTTCGGGGAGGCCGAGGCCAGCCTGGTGTTGACCACCGATAATCGGTTGATCGCGCGCGTCCCAGACAATGCCAATGGCGGGACCGTGCGTGTGGCCACCGCCCAGAGCGAAAGCCAGCCGCATCCGGTTTCCATCGCCGTGCAGATCGCGGACAATCTGCATCCCGTAGCGAATCCCGCAGTCGACGCCAACGGAAACATTTACGTGACTTTCAGCGGGCCGCGCGGGCAACGCGTTCCGGTTTCACTTTACAAAATCACGTCGAACTACAGCGTCAAGCCGTTCGTTACTTCCCTGATTAATCCCTCAGGACTGGCCGTGGACCGGGCCGGTAACCTGTTCGTTTCTTGCCGTCACGACGGAACTATCCACCGAGTAACGCCGGACGGCCGCTCAGAGCAGTGGGCCGAAGGCATGGGTGTTGCGACCGGGATCGCGTTTGACCAATCCCAAAACCTGTATGTGGGGGATCGCAGCGGCACGATTTTCAAAATCAGCCCAAGCCGCGAGATCTTTGTATTCGCGACGCTGGAACCATCGCTAGCCGCCTATCATCTGGCTTTCCATCCTAGCGGCGATCTCTATGTCACCGGTCCGACCACATCAAGCTATGACCGCGTTTACCGGATTACCCAGGGCGGCGAGGTTTCGGTGTTTTATCGCGGGCTTGGCCGGCCGCAGGGTTTGGCTTTCGATCGCGACGCTAATCTGTATGTCGCGGCGTCACACGGCGGTCACCGCGGCATCGTGCGCCTCACGCCAGAAGGCCATGCGGAAACCGTTCTGAGCGGCTCGGGGCTGGTAGGGATCGCACTGCAACCGTCGGGCCGCGCGATCCTAACCACCGTTAGTGCCCTGTTTACGCTGGACTGGGATGTGCGGGGCTGGCCCCTGGTCGGATAATAATGAAAGCGGAGATCATCGCGGTTGGTTCGGAACTGCTTACGCCGGATCGCCTGGATACCAACTCCCTCTTTCTCACCGAAGAGTTGAACACCATTGGCATTGAAGTGGTCAGGAAGACGGTTGTCGGCGACAATCGTGAACTCCTTGCGGAAGCCTTTCGCGATGCACTGAATCGCGTGCCATTGATTATCTCCAGCGGCGGACTCGGACCTACCGAAGATGACCTCACACGGGAGACGGTTGCGGATCTGCTGAGCCGTAAACTGCGCCGAAATGATGCAATCCTGCGTTATATCGAAGGACGGTTTCGCAGGCTGGGCCGGGAAATGCCCGAAGTAAATGCGCGCCAAGCCATGGTTCCGGAAGGCGCCGAAATTCTGGAAAATTCGCGCGGCACTGCGCCCGGATTGTGGCTGGAAGACTCCGGCCGGGCCGTCGTACTGCTTCCGGGCCCGCCTCGTGAGCTGAAGCCTCTTTTTCGCGAACAAGTGCTGCCACGCCTGGAGCGGCGGGCTTCCGGAGTACGTCTGCACAGCCGCGAACTGCGCGTTACCGGCCTGGGCGAATCGCATGTGGAGCAGCGCATCCTGCCCATTTACAAACGCTTCCCGGAAGTGCAAACCACCATTCTCGCGGCACCCGGTGAAACGCAAATCCATCTGCGTTTTTGGACCGAGGACGCGGCGCACGCCAAAAAGACCCTGGATGAAATTGTACGGGGCTTCGAGATTGCGCTTGCCGATCGCATATTTAGTCAGGATGGCCGCGCTTTGGATGAAGTTGTCGCCGAACAGTTGACGCTCAACAGCGCCACCATCGCTGCCGCCGAAAGTTGCACCGGAGGATTGCTGGCGCAGCGGCTCACCAGCGTTTCCGGGAGCTCATCCTATTTTCTCGGCGGCGTGGTGTGTTACAGCAATGAATTGAAGACCGCGTGGGCCGATGTACCGGCGGAATTGATCGCCGCGAAGGGCGCCGTGAGCCCGGAGGTCGCCGTGGCGCTCGCCGAGGGTATTCGCCGGCGGGTCGGAAGCACTCTCGGCCTTGGCATCACGGGTATTGCGGGGCCGGGCGGCGGCTCCGACGAAAAACCCGTTGGCACGGTGCACGTGGCGATGTCCCACGCTGCCGGAATTAAGGAGCGCGCCGCGCGCTTTCCCGGCGACCGCGAATCCATCCGCTGGCAGGCCTCGCAACTGGCACTGGATCTGGTTCGCGTACATTTTCTCTACAATAACCAGCCCGCCGCAAAACCTTCCGCCAAAAGGGGCTGAGTTGTGCGCCTCTTCGTCGCGCTGGAGATTTCCGCGGCCGTGCGAGACAATCTCGCGGCCCTGCTCGCTGCGGTACGCGCGGCAGATGCGGCGCCCTCAGGGCGTAGGGCACGATGGGTGCGCCCGGAGAGTCTTCACGTGACGCTCAAATTTATCGGTAGCGTGGATGCTCGCAAGTTGGACGAAATCTCCAGCGCGCTCAGCGAAATTTGCTGCGATGAGGCTGTTGAGCTGCGTTTTCGTGGAGTAGGATTCTTTCCCGACCACGAGCGCCCGCGGGTTTTCTGGGGCGGCATCGAAGGCTCGCCGAATCTGCCACGGTTAGTTACTGCAATCGATGCGCAGCTTGCAAAAATTGGAACCCCACGCGAAACCCGCGAATTCGCTCCGCATCTCACGCTCGCCCGCTTTGACCCACCGGGAGCATCCGACAAGATTCGTGCCACGGCGCGGGAAATGGCAGGACAAGAGTTTGGCATCCTGCGCACAGGCAAATTTCATTTGTTTGAGAGCAAAACCCTGCCGACCGGTGCCCAATACACGCGACTGGCACCCTTTGCCTTCGCCAAGACCGAGGTTTAAGCGCGCATGGCTAACATTTCGCCGCTGCTCTTATGGATTCCCGTCGCCGGATACTTGCTGGGCTCCATCCCTTTCGGTTTGCTGTTTACTCGCATTTTCGGGGGCGGCGATGTCCGCAAGGCCGGCAGCGGCAATATCGGCGCCACCAATGTCGCTCGCGTTGCCGGTCCTCTGCCGGGAATACTGACGCTGCTCTGCGACGCCGCCAAGGGCGCGGTGGCCGTCTGGATCGCCGCCCGGGTCACCAATGAAAGTGCCGCCTGGATGATGACGGCCGCACTGGCCGCACTCCTCGGCCACTGTTTCCCAATTTGGTTGAAGTTCCACGGAGGCAAAGGAGTGGCCACCGCCGCGGGTGCTTTCTTCGTGCTTTCGCCGTCCGCGCTACTTGGCTCCGTGATTCTTTTCCTGCTCCTTGTTTTCTTCTGGCGTTATGTTTCCCTGGCGTCTATTGCTGCCGCTGCGGCCATGCCCTTGCTGATCTATCTCCTGTGGGCGCCACATCATGCGCCGCCCCTATTGATAACCTTTGGTGCGCTGGCCGCCGCCGGGATCATCATCTACAAGCATGACGCTAACATCCAGAGATTGGTGCGGGGCGAAGAACCTAAGTTTTCCTTCGGCAACAAAAGGAACCCGGCGTGAGCAGGATCGTTGTTCTCGGTGGAGGCAGCTGGGGCACCGCTCTGGCCATTGTGCTTTCACGGGCGCGTCGCAAACACGATGTGTCGTTGTGGGTCCATGACCCGGCGCTCGCAGAGTCCGTCGCACGCCATCGCGAGAATCACAGATATCTGCCTGGACATCGCTTACCGGCGGAAGTCCATATCCATTCCGACATTCTGAAAGCGTCTACGGACGCCAAGATTTTTCTCGGGGCTATACCCACCTTGTATGCGCGTGCAGCATACTCCGCACTGGCAACGAATTTTTCGCCGCGCTCCATATTTGTAAGCGCCGCCAAGGGTCTCGAACCAGTCACCCGCAAACGAATGAGTCAGGTGGTCTCGGACGTTTTCCCGCCCGGGTCCGCTCCGCGCTTCGCGGTGCTTTCCGGCCCTTCGTTTGCCGCGGAAGCCGCCGCAGGACAACCCACCGCCGTTGTTTTGGCGTCCGGCGATGCCGGTCTCCTTTCTGACTTACAAGAGGAGTTTGCCGCCCCGAACTTCCGGGTATACACCAACCAGGACGTGCTGGGCGTGGAATTGGCCGGGGCCATGAAAAATGTAATCGCCATCGCAGCCGGAGTCTGTCAAGGACTGGGGTTGGGCTACAATCCGCAGGCGGCCTTGATTACGCGTGGTCTGGCCGAAATGTCCCGTTTGGCCGCCGCATTGGGCGCCCAGCCTGAAACGCTGACCGGCCTGGCCGGCTTGGGAGATCTGGTGCTTACCTGTACGGGCGCGCTTAGCCGCAATCGCCAGGTTGGCGTGGAACTAGGCAAAGGTCGCACTCTCAAGGAGATACTGGGCGGTATGCGCATGGTTGCCGAGGGTGTGGGCACTACCGCCGCGCTCCTCTCCTTGGCACGGGAAGCCAAGGTCGAGCTCCCCATCAGTGAGCAGGTCGCCGAAATCCTCCATCACGGCAAACCTCCGGGCGAAGCCATCCGCGACATAATGGACCGTCCCCAGCGGCGGGAATGACGACCTAGCGCCTTCCGGCGCGTAGTACCAAGGTTCCAGTTGCAAGTCGGCGACGCCAGCCTCCGCAAATCCCCGGTCTTCCGCCGGAAATCGTTAAACTTGGTAGCAAGCCGATGTCTGTCAAACTGCCCATACTCGTCAACTTCAAAGCCCCCTGGGAACGCATGCGCACTGGGCGTGTGCGGATTCTTTGGTTGGTGCTGGGAGCGTTGCTGCTGGTCAGCGCGTTACCCATCGGCTTGTACCACCGCCAGGTCCTGCAGCTTAGTCAAGATAAGCTGCTAGATACCGAGCGCGTTCAGCAGACGGACCTCACCCGTTCCCTGACCCAGGAAATTCAGTTCTTTGAAGGCAACATGACGCAGCAGCTCATCAATGAGCGCCAGATCCTGGCACTGATGAATGTTAGCGACAACGTAGAGGATCCGGTCTCGGAACCGAAAGTCACCCGGGTACTGGAAAGCTTTGCGGACAGCAACAATACGTTCCTGTACTTGACCGCTGTCGGCAAGTCCCGCAAAGGTATTGTGGCCTCGCAAGGAAATTATCGCGCGGACCAGGACCCCTTCGTAGCCAAGGCGCTTCAGCGCGCCTTTGTGTGGTGCATGCAGCAGTCTGGAGAATTTCGCTCCGACCCGCTGGCCCTGGAGCCTGATGATCGACCAGCTTTTGTGGTAGCGGTGCCGCTGAAAGATATCAACCAGAATTTTACGGGAATGCTGGCCGCCGTGGTGTCGCTGGATCCGGTCCTGCACCGCCTACAGGACGCCAGCGTGCGCGGGCGTACCGTATTCGTGGTCGACCATTTCGGCCACATCGTGGCCCACCCAGACACCAAAAACTTCGTCCCCGGTACGGATCTCACCGGCAACTCCGACCTGGTTAAGCAGATCCGCACCTTGCCGCAAGAACTGCGCAGCACGGAAACAGTTCGCTTTACCCAGCAAATCAAGGGGCGCACGGTGGAGATGGTAGGCACGTTCAGTACCTTGCCGGAGCTGAATTGGGCGGTCGTGGCGCAGCGCAGCCTTGAACAGGCGCGCGGTGACGCAGGCGTTACTGAATTAAACCGGCAGGCGCTTGCTTTCGTGAGCATCGTTGTGCTGGCCGCCGTGCTGCTCGGGTATTTCTTCGCCGTGGGTATTAGTGGACCCATTCGCGGCCTGGCCGCTTCCACCCGCGCCATCAGCCGCGGCGAATTCCATCAGCGCTCGCCGGTGCGTGGCGCCTCCGAAATCAGCGAGCTGGCCGAAAATTTCAACAAGATGGCCGACGATATCGAAGAATACATCGAGCGGCTCAAGGAATCGGCGGAAGAGAATCGCGAGCTGTTCGTCGGCTCCATCCGTATGCTCGCGGCGGCCATCGACGAAAAGGATCCTTATACCCGCGGTCACTCCGGGCGCGTAGCGAAATATTCCACGTTGATAGGGCGCGAACTTGGACTGACCCCGGAAGATCTGGACACTTTACGTATCTCCGCGCTGCTGCACGACGTCGGCAAGATCGGGGTCGAGGACCGGGTGTTGAAGAAGCCCGGTGCGCTGACCCCCGAAGAGTTTGATTTGATGAAGCAGCACACCGTGAAAGGCGCGAACATCATGCGCCCGGTCTCGCAGCTCAAAAACATGCTGCCCGGTATCGAACTGCACCACGAGCACATGGACGGCCGCGGTTATCCCTATGGCTTGCAGGGGCCGCAGATTCCGATGATGGCACGGATTATTGGCGTAGCCGATACGCTGGACGCCATGACCACGAATCGTCCTTATCAATCCGCGATGGACCTCGATTACGCCCTTAGCAAGATTAAAGCACTCGCCGGCAGCAAATTTGACGCCGTCGTGGTCACCGCGCTCGACGCTGCAGTCAACGCGGGCAGGCTCCGCCTCAGCGCTGTCGAAGTCCAAGTCTGACCCACAAAAGTCTTTCGAGAAATCCGGGTAACATCTCCCAACACCGCGATGTTCAAGAAAGACTGGAAAAGGCCACGCCGGATCGCTCACTCCCAGGTGCATGCTGCTCTTCTGTTACACTTTTGTTTGGCGCTTTCGCCTGAGCACCTGGAAAATGATTTCCCTTTTTGGCAAACCGGAACCGACCCTGGCAGAACGCCTGAAGGCCAGCGTCAGCAAGACCAAGGCGGCGCTGTCGGAAACCGTCGACACGATCTTTCTCGGCGAGAAAAAAGTCGATCCGGCGCTTCTCAAGCAACTGGAAACCGCGCTAATCTCCGCTGATCTCGGCGTAGGCACCACCCGCGAAATCCTGGACGCGGTGCGTGAGAAGTTGGATCGCAACGCGCTGTCCGACTCTTCGCAACTTAAGGCGGAGATCAAGTCGCACATCGTTCGCATCCTCAATGCCGCAGCCGATTCGAAGCCTGCGCAACTCGTTGCGGTGCCTGGATCCTCCAACGGAAAAGGCCCGCGCGTCATCTTCATCGTCGGTGTCAACGGCGCGGGCAAGACTACCAGCATCGGCAAACTGGCCAATCGCCTGCGCAAGGAAGGCTCCAGCGTGATTCTCTGCGCCGCAGATACGTTTCGCGCTGCCGCCGTGGAGCAGCTCGAAATTTGGGCGCAGCGCAACGGCATTGAGGTCATCAAGCAGAAATCCGGCTCTGATCCTGCCGCTGTCGTTTACGACGCGGTCGCCGCGGCCAAAGCCCGTTCTTCCGACGCGGTAATCGTTGATACCGCCGGCCGCTTGCACACCAAATCCAATCTGATGGCCGAGCTGGAAAAAATGAAACGCACGGCGGCCAAAGTGATTCCCGGCGCTCCTCACGACGTGCTGCTCGTGCTTGACGCGACCACCGGGCAGAACGGCCTCGCGCAGGCCCGGGAATTTACCTCCACCGTCGGCGTCACCGGAATCATCCTCACCAAGCTGGATGGAACGGCCAAGGGCGGCATCGTCGTAGCCATTTCGCGCGAGCTGGCCCTGCCGATTCGCTTCGTCGGCACCGGCGAGCAGATCAACGACCTCGTGCCTTTCGACGCCGACACCTACGTCAATTCGCTGTTCGACTGATTCGTGGACGCACACGACATCCGTTTCATGGAGCACGCACTAGCCTTGGCGCGCAAAGGCATCGGCCTGGCCAGCCCAAATCCGCAGGTTGGCTGCGTGATTGTGCGCGACGGTCAAATCGTTGGCGAAGGCTTTCACCAGTTCGAGTGGCGCGATCACGCGGAGATCGTTGCGCTCAAATCCGCCGGAGAAAAGGCTCGCGGCGCAACATTGTACGTAAATCTTGAGCCTTGCAATCACACCGGCCGCACCGGCCCATGCACCGAAGCCATCATTGCCGCTGGCGTTCAGCGCGTTGTCGCCGCGATGCAAGATCCGAATCCCGCGACTTCCGGTCGCGGATTCGCGCGCCTCCGTGCCGCTAACATCGAGGCAGTGAACGGCGTGTTGGAAGATGATGCGCGCCGCCTAAATGAGGCTTTCGCGTGCTGGATTCGATCCAGGAGGCCGTTCATCACACTGAAATCGGCGCTGACTCTCGACGGCCAGCTAGCGCTTTCGAATTCGCCGCGACGGAAAGCCAGAATCTGGATTAGCTCCGACGAATCACGCGCGGAAGTGCAACGGATGCGCCACGCTTCGGGCGCGCTGCTCACTGGAATCGGCACTATTCTCGCGGACAATCCGTTCCTCACCGATCGGAGCGGCTTGCCACGGCGGAAGCGTCTGCTCCGAGTAATCCTGGACACCCGGATGCGCTTACCCCTGAAATCGCGCATAGTGCAAACCGCCGAGGATGATCTACTGGTCTTCACCGCCGCCAGCATAAATTCCCCAAGGGTACGGCGCATGCAAGACAAAGGCGTCGAAGTTATTCGCGTTCGTGCAAGCTGCGGTCGACTTGATCTGTCATCGGTGTTGGCCGAACTTGGCAAACGCGAAGTGCTCGGCGTCCTGCTCGAATGCGGCCCAACATTGAATGGCGCCGCGCTTTCCGCGGGCGTGGTTCACAAGCTGGTGCTTTTCTACGCTCTCAAATTTGCAGGCGATGCCGACGTCCCGTTCGCAGACTTTTCCGGTCAACTCCCTCCGCCTTTGCCGAACCTCCGCGTTGCGCATTTCGGTCCGGATCTCGCGGTCGAAGCCTATCTCCAAGATGTATACGGGAAATGACGCAACGGCATTTCTGACTGTCCGTCCTTGAACTACCGCGCCCCCTCGCAGGATGCTATTCTCAACACAATGTTTACTGGAATCATCGAACACTTGGGCACTATCGAGTCTTTCGTGCAGGATATCGACCGCGGCGATATCACTATTCATGCGCCCACGCTCGCGTCCAAACTCGTCGTTGGTAACAGCATCGCCGTCAACGGTTGCTGCCTCACTATCGTTTCCGCAAACAAGAGCCGCTTCTCCGCGAATCTCTCTGGCGAAACCATTACTAAAACCACTTTTGGCGTCAGCTTGGGACCGCTGAAGAAAGGCGCGCTTGTAAATTTGGAGCAGCCGCTGACCGGTGGCAAGGAATTCGGCGGCCACTTCGTGCTCGGCCACATAGACACAACCGGAGAAGTGGCGCACCTCCGGAAAGAAGGAGAAAGCTGGTGGTTCGGAGTACGAGTGCCCAAAGGATTCGCGCCCTACATTGTGCCGAAAGGTTCTATCACCATCGATGGCGTCAGTCTCACCGTAGCACGCTGGCACGACGGCCTAGTTGACATCGCGGTGATCCCTTACACCTACCAGCACACCAACATTCGCGAGCTAAAGCCAAGCCATGCCGTCAACCTCGAGGGCGATATTCTCGGCAAATACGTGGAGCGATATCTCGCGGCCAGGGGCTCAGAAATGAGTAGGAAGATTTCGCTGGCTGAGCTAACCGAACAAGGATTCTAGTTGGCGTTTGCAGGGGCTCGCCCAAAAGTGCGGCGCCTCTAGCCGTCAGTCAGGCGCGCTTCCTTTTCCTTGGCTCGCAGACCCCGATAGTAGAGCGTCAGGCCCAGGGCCATTGCGCCGAGGGTCGAACCCACTACCTTAATCAAGAACAATCCGCGATTCGCCGAATCACCCGGTGGCAGCACCGAAACGATAATGGAGAGCAAGGTGACCGCGAAGGCGATGCCGCTGGCAATCCACACACCAGGCTTTCCGCCCGGAATCAGCACGGCATGCGGATTTTCCCACCGGTCCTTGCGCCCCGCCAGCTTGATCGCCGCTGCGTACATGTAAAGGAACGGAATGAAGTAGAGGATGATGGCAACATCCACGAGGCCTTGATACGCACCGCGCGTCGTTTCGCTGATCTGGCTTAGCAGGAGAATCGCTCCAGAAACAACTGCTTGTACCATGATCGAAACATACGGAGTTTTCCATCGCGAGTGAATCTTGCCAAATGCTTTCGGCAGGTAACGGTCGATGCCAACCACAAACGGCACACGCGCAATTCCTGCCACCGTGCTGCCCACACCTCCCGCATTTCCGACCGTCACCAGGATCGCCGCCAGAATTCCTACGAAGCCAATCTTCAGCACTATCGCCCCCGCCGTAATCGCGTGAAACACCCCGGACGTCGGAGAAACATCCGGCGCCGGCACCAACGCCAACACCGCGACCGTGCCGGCGATGTACATCAGCGCGATCAGCCCGCCGGCAGCGAACACCGCGCGGGGCAGCGTGCGCCGCGGATCGCGAACTTCCGCGCTCATCGCCGAAACCAATTCCAATCCAGTGAACGCAAATGCGATTTGCGACCAAAAATTGACCGTATCCCAATCCCAGTGCGGCAACAGGTTAGCCGCTGTGAAAAGAGTGATCGACCCATGACGCATGCATAAAATGCCGGCGAGACCTACCAGGACCATCAGCGGCAAGTATGTGGCTGCGCCACCGGCATTTTGCAGCCACTTGCCGACATTTAACCCAATCAGGTTCAACACTACGGCGACCAACAGTAATCCCAGCGAAACCAGCAGCAGGAATGTGCGGTTTTGCGAGAGCGTCCCACCACCGTCGCCGATGATGTACGCGCTCATCGCCGCGCTGGCCAGCAGCAAGCCCGGAAAGTAAAAAACGGTATAGATCCAATAATTCCATCCCGCCACAAATCCATGGAAATCGCCGAAGGCTTCCTTTGCCCAAACGTACAACCCGCCCTCCTCCGGAAAGCGGGAAGACAGCTCATTGACCACCATGGCGGTCGGAACAAAGAAGAAAAGCGCGGCAATCACCCATAAGCTGATCGATGAAGTGCCATTGTGCGCCGCCGCAGCAATCCATCGTGGGCCCAGCACCGTGGCAATGTTAAATAGCAGCACATCCCAAAAACCCATTTCCTTGCGAAGTTGCGCAACGGGATTGGCGGTGTCATTGACGGGACGGCTCACGCGCACATCCTCTTGGGAACTCGCCCTCTCCCCATCTCAGGCATAAAGATCTCGAAGACCGCTTGTGAAGTCCCTTCTCTTTCAAACGCAGACTGGTTCTCGGCGGGCCGGCCTCGGCCGCGCTCACAGGGTTACGTCCAGAGCGGGAATGAGTTCGTCTTGTTTCAGGAAGTTTTGCAGAAAAGGATCATCGGAACTCTCGAAGTTGGCCCAGGATCCAAAGAATGTCACTCGGCCATCTTGCAAGAACACCACTGTGTCAGCCAGTCGTCGCGCCAAGTGCGTGTCGTGAGTCACGACGATCGACGTTTTGTGAAAGGCGTTCTTCAGCCGCAGAATCAGCCCGCCCATATGTCCCGCCATGATGGGATCGACCATGGTAGTGGGCTCGTCGTACAGAATGGCCACCGGGTTTTGCGCCAAGGCTCGCGCGATAGCTACCGCGCGGCGGTTTCCAGTGGACAGCTCGCCGGGCAATTTCTCCAGCACCTCATCGACTTCCAGCAACCGTGCCAACTTGCTGACATTGGCCTGGGTGTCTTCCGCATTCAAACCAGATTGCCCCTCCATCGGGAATGCGATGTTATCGGCCACGGTCAGCGAATCAAACAGCGCCCCAGACTGGAACACCATGGTCACTTTGCGGCGTATTTCCTCGAATTGCCGTTCCGTCAGGCCCGTAACATCCTCGCCGTCAATGAAAATCCGGCCGGAATCCGCTTTCAGGAAGCCCATCAAATGTTTCAGCGAAACGGACTTGCCCACGCCGCTACGCCCCATAATCACGCACGTTTCCCCTCGTTTCACGGTAAAAGAGACGTGATCCAGCACCAGGCGATCGTCAAAGGCCTTGCAAACTTCCCGGAATTCAAAAAAAATCGGCGCCGAGTTCGCAGGAGTCGCCATTTCTCCGCTCGCTGTTAGTACTTCGCTCACGCGCGCTCCGCTTCCAAACGTTTCTTCGCCTCGTCGTAATCGGCAGCCGTGTTCATGTTCCAGAACAGCCGTCCCGCGCTATCAAATCGCTTACAGTCCTTTTCGTCAACAATTTCCATCTGGAGTTGTCTCATGGCTTCGGTAACTTTACGAATACCACTTTCAAATACCCGCCGCAGCCCTTCTGCCCCGCTACTGCGCCAGCACGCACACAACGGTTCCAGACCGTTCTCCGATCTTGGCACCACCACTTGAGTCTCGCTCGCGAGCGCCCGCGTAATCAGGTACCTCAGCCATATCCGGGAGAGAAACGGCATATCGCACCCAACAATCAAATTCCATTCGGCACCGCTTGCGCCTTCTTGCGTTGTCAAGAGCGCGGTGATAATTCCCGCCAGCGGCCCCTGCCCCTCCCATCGGTCGGCAATGCTTGGGATACCGAGTGCCGAATATCTGTGCGGCGCGGCAATCACCTTCACTTCCGAAGTGACATCCGAAAGGAGCGCCCGCATTTGCGCCAGCATCGGCGCCCCACCAACCTCTGCCAGCGCTTTATCCCTCCCGAATCGCGTGCTCCCGCCGCCGGCCAATACATATCCCAAAACCGGCTTTCGTGTTGCGGCATCTCCACCCACTCCGCCTCCCAACTTCTCTATGAACCCGGCGCACCCGCGAACTCTGTGGTGACGTTCGTCTTTCTCTACTCTTCCACAAACATCCTTTTTTTTCGCGACAACTTACTCGTCTTCGATCGGTTCCCGCCCCGGCCGACGAATTCCCAACTCCCGCAGCTTCTCCTGCAAGCTTTGGCGGTGCAGCCCAATGGTCGACGCCGTGCGCGAAACATTCCAGCGGTGATCCGCAAGCTGTTTGGTCAGGTAGGCAACCTCAAATTTTCGTTTGGCCTCGCGAAAGTCCTTTTCCGACAGCCCTAAGTTTTCGCCACCGTCCCTGGAGTGCTTTTGCACCAGCGCCTTGCCGCTTGCCACCTCCGGAGGCAGGTCAGCGACAGCAATCTCTTCGCCAACGCAAAGCACCAGGCTGCGCTCCAGTGCATTCTTTAATTCGCGCGCATTCCCCAGCCAGTCGTAACCTTCGATAGCTATCACGGCCTCCCGAGTAAGCCGCGCCGTGCGGCCCAGGCGCGCCGCGTGCAACTGCAGAAACGATTCCGCCAATAGCGCAATATCCTGCCGGTGCGTGCGTAAAGGCGGCAATTCTATGGTCACCACTCGCAACCGGTAAAATAGGTCTTCGCGAAACTTTCCCGAACGAATCTCCGCAGGTAAATCTCGGTGCGTCGCGCTGATCACCCGCACATCCACGGGGATGGATTGCGTGCCGCCGAGCCGCTCTATGGTTCGATTCTCCAGCGCGCGCAGCACTTTTGCTTGGGTAACCGGATTCATATCTCCTATTTCGTCCAGGAATAGCGTCCCGCCCGAGGCCAGCTCAAATTTTCCTTTTTTCTGCTGCGCCGCTCCCGTGAATGCACCGCGCTCATACCCGAACAGTTCGGATTCAATCAACGTTTCCGGCAGGGCTGCGCAGTTTACCGCCACAAAAGCCTTACCCGCCCGCCGCGAACGCGAATGAATCTCCTGCGCCAGCAAATCCTTGCCCGTCCCGCTCTCTCCCAAAATCAAGACTGTGGAATCGGTCGGTGCGACCCGCTCCGCCATCTCGAACGTGCGCCGCATTTCCGAGGTGCGTCCGATCATCGCTCCAAACTGCCCTTCGCTGGCTAGCTGCCGCCGCAGACTATCGTTTTCTTTCTCCAAACTCGCCAGTTTCAAGAGATTCGCCACCCGCTGCCGCAGTTCTTCCAGCTCGAATCCCTTCACCAGGTAGTCCGCCGCCCCTAACTGCAGCGCTTCGACCGCCGTTTTCGCGGTATCCAACGCGGAAACTATCAGCACCGGAATCTCGCTTCCCTGCTGACGAATCCACCGCAAAAACTCAATTCCGCTTTGCCCCGCCAAAACCACATCCAGCAACAATAAATCCGGCTGTTCATGGGTCAATGCCTCGCGGGCCGCCTCTGCGGAGTCCGCTTCAGTAACCCGATATTTAGATTCCAGCGCCCGCCGCAACCCGTACCTCGCCGCCGGCTCGTCGTCCACAATCAAGATCGTCTTCATTTCTCCATCCGTTCTTGCGAACCTCTCTACTCCCCTTGGTCCATCGCTTTTCCGATTTTGGGTTGCATCGGCAATGCCACTTCAAATCGAACCCCGCCCCCTTCCCGTACCGGACTGGCCCACCTTATCTCGCCGCTAAACTCCGCCACTCGCCGCGACACAATCGCCAACCCCAGGCCAGTCCCCTGGGTCTTGGTGGTAAAGAATGGTTGCAGCAGTTTCTCCCGCGCTTCCGGCGCGATGCCGGGGCCGCTGTCTTCGATCGCCAGTACGCACACACCATGGTTTGCTGTGGCCGCGATACTTACTCGCCCGCCGCGGGGCGTTGCCTCCAGCGCATTAACCACCAGGTTTGAAACAATATCGCTCACTGCGTCGGCGGCGGCAGCTACCAGGGCGCCATTCGTGCAAAGCTGCAGCTCCAGCGCAATTCCTCGTCCCTCTGCTTCGTGCCGTAGCACGCCCGCGACTTCTTCGATAACCGCCGCCGCATCGCAACTTCCCTCTACACTTCCCCCGCGAATCGCCGGACGGCTGAATTGCAGTAACTGGTTGAGCTTCGAGGACAGCCGTCCGACCTCGTCCAGCACAATCTGCGTCTCACTCCGAAGCGAATCCGGCAACTCCGGGTTCTCCATTTGCACCTGCAAGATGGTTTTGATCGATCCCAGTGGATTCTTCAGATTGTGCGAAATGCTCGCGGCCATTTGCCCCAACAGCGCCAATCTCTCCCGCTCCGCCAATTCCCTTTCCAACCGCACCTTTTCCCCAATCATCCGGCACAAATCGAGCGCACCTAGTAACTGCTCGCATAAGAACTCCAGCGCCGCCCGGGTCTCGCCAGACAACGCTGATCCGTAAGGTTCGGCGCGAACGAACCCCGCGATGTCGTCTCCGGTCAAAAAAGAGTCCGAAACCTTTCCCTCGGAGAAAACGAACTTAGGCTTCCCATAATATGGCGGCATCAGCCCGCGTTCTTTGCCCAACGCGCGTTGGCGCTCGCCCGTCTCTCGTTCTTGCTCAAAGCCAACCCGCAGCGCGGCCAGTTCAAAAGTTTCCTGCAATCGTTTTTCGATAAAGCGTGCCAGCGCTCGTTCATTGCCTTGCCGCGCTTCCTCCTGAATGTCCGCCAGCAAACGCTGCACTCGGTCCATTTCTTTCTGCGCCGTCTCTTGCAGCCGCCGCCCCAGCAACCGCTGCAGCGGCTCAAAAAATATCACCAGCACGAACAGCAAAATCGACGCGGTGGCCTCCGGCGGAAGCTGCGGTGCCAGCCACCCGCTCAGCCGCCGCACCAAACTCAAGTACAGCAATGCCAGAAATGCGGCCGACACCGCATACACCAGATTCTTCTGCCGGCCGATCTGTAAAAAATTAAACCGTTGCACCATGTAGATCAGCACCGCCGACGGCAACAGCGCCAGAAGTGCTAGCAAGGTACTCACGCCTTCGGACAAATCCCGCGGCAGCGGCGCGCCCAGGACATGAAGCTGCGTCACGAGCGCCGCCCCAATGGCGAACACCCCCGCCAGCAAACCGTGAAACCAAGACTGCGCCCGCTCCGGCGCACGCAAATAGAACCGGATATTCCACGCGCCGCCCACCATCATGGCCAGCGCCAACCATACGCCATAGCCGCGCCCCAACGCCTCGCCGGGAACCAGGAAGTCAAATCCCGGCGAGTTGGCCAATAGCGGATACGCCCGCAAAGCAAAATAGAGCGCAGGAACATATGCGGCGAGCAGCAGCACTCCCTTTAGCATCGGGCTGGTGAGTAGACCGCGGGTATTGGCGTACTCGAAATGCACATGCATCAGCAGCGCCGGCAAGAAGCACAGGCCGGCGCAAAGAAGCGTTTTCGCAAATGCCGTCAGGAATGCGGGTGGCTCTAGGTAATAGATTTGCGCGTTGAGCGCGAGCAAGGAACCGGCATAAAAGAAAAACAGCGCTAGCGAGAGAAGGAAAAACACACGCTCGAAATTGCGCTGCCGCCGGTAGCCTAGAAGCACCACTATCCAGAACAGGTGCAGCAGTGTTCCCGCAGTGAAGCCGATCAGCCGCACGTAAACAAGCATGGTCATTTCGTTCGTCGCCAGTTACGACCTGCAAGAAAGTCTACGTCTCCACAGGATGCACGACAATACCTAAGTGTCCGATTTTCCTTACACCATCTATGTCATTGATATATAAAGATATACGCTTAGCTCAACCCTGAGTGAAACCGACTCAAAGAAGCGTGCTTCCCCTTGACTTGTCAGGTGAATTTGCTATATTAGCACTCGGCTATGAGGAGTGCTAACGTTAGCTCGACTCCCAGCCGGATGCAACTGCAGCAAAAAATCCATGGAGGTTCTTTCAAGATGGCAGTGAATCTTACCCCGCTCCACGACCGCGTTGTCGTGCGGCGCATTGAGGAAAAGGAAAGCATCAAGGGCGGCATCATCATCCCCGACTCCGCCAAAGAAAAACAGCAGGAAGGCGAAGTGATCGCCGTCGGTGCTGGAAAGCGCGAAAAGGGCGAATTGATTCCCCTGGACGTTAAGCCGGGTGATCGCGTTCTGTTCGGCAAGTACAGCGGTACGGAAATCAAGATCGACAACGAAGAACTGCTGATCCTGCGCGAAGAAGAAATTCTCGCCAAGCTCGGCGGGGCAGCCAAGGCCGCGGGAGGCAAGAAGTAAGGAATCGACGTACCGGCTAGGCGTCAGCCTGGCCGGGTAGGTTGTAGCTCCTGGGCTTTCGCCCGGGCGATCGCAAAAGCAGCAACCGGTCGTCAGACCGGAAGTTTTCAGGATTTAGCACAGAATCTCAGGAGGAGATACCAGTATGGCGAAGCAGATTGTAACAGGTGAGAATTCCCGCCAAGCGATTCTACGTGGCGTGAATGCACTCGCCGACGCAGTCAAGATTACCCTCGGTCCCAAGGGCCGCAATGCGGTGATCGAAAAGAAGTTCGGCGCGCCCATCATCACCAAGGACGGCGTTACCGTTGCCAAGGAAATCGAACTCCGCGATCCACTCGAGAATATGGGCGCGCAGATGGTTCGTGAAGTGGCCTCCAAGACCAGCGACGTGGCTGGCGATGGCACCACCACCGCCACCGTGCTCGCACAGGCTATCTTCCGCGAAGGCGTGAAGACTGTCGCCGCTGGCGCCAGCCCTACCGCTCTCAAGCGCGGCATCGAGCGCGCCGTGGAAGTCGCCGTGGAAGAGATCAAGAGGCTCTCCCGCGACGTCAAGGGCGACATGATCGCCCAGGTTGGCACCATTTCCGCAAACAATGACAAGCAAATCGGCGGCATCATCGCCGAAGCTATGAAGAAGGTCGGCAAAGACGGCGTCATCACCGTGGAAGAGTCCCGCACCATGGAGACGACGCTGGAAGTCGTGGAAGGCATGCAGTTCGACCGCGGCTACCTGTCTCCCTACTTCATCACCGATCCCGAGCGTATGGAGTCCATACTCGAGGACGTCCGCATCTTGATTCACGAGAAGAAAATCAGCTCCATGAAGGATCTGCTCCCGCTGCTCGAGCAGATTGCCAAGACCGGCAAGCCGCTGCTCATCATCGCCGAAGACGTCGAAGGTGAAGCGCTGGCCACCCTGGTGGTCAACAAGCTCCGCGGCACGCTGCAGTGCGCTGCGGTGAAGGCCCCGGGCTTTGGCGATCGCCGCAAAGCGATGCTCGAAGACATTGCCACCCTTACCGGCGGCAAGGCCGTCACCGAAGATCTCGGCATCAAGCTCGAGAACGTCAAGATCGAGGACCTCGGTCGCGCCAAGAAGGTTACGATCGATAAGGACAACACCACCATCATCGAAGGCGCCGGCAAGTCCTCCGAAATCGAAGGACGCGTTAAGCAAATCCGCCAGCAGGTGGAGAACACTACCTCCGACTACGACAAGGAAAAGCTCCAAGAGCGCCTTGCCAAGTTGGTCGGCGGCGTTGCGGTCATCAAGGTAGGTGCAGCAACCGAAACCGAGCTAAAAGAAAAGAAGGCTCGTGTTGAGGACGCCATGCACGCTACCCGCGCAGCCGTGGAAGAGGGTATTGTGGCCGGCGGCGGCACCGCGTTACTGCGTTGCCTCGGTGCTATCGAGAAGCTCAAGCTCCATGATGACGAAGCGGTTGGCGTCGGCATCGTGAAGCGCGCTCTTGAAGAGCCCGCTCGCCAGATCGCACATAACGCCGGAGCCGAAGGCGCAGTCGTCATCGGCAAAATCCGCGAGTCCAAGGATGAAAACTACGGATTCAACGCGGACTCTGGCGAATACGGCGACATGGTCAAGATGGGCGTCATCGATCCCGCCAAGGTCACCCGCCTGGCCCTGCAGAACGCAGCCTCCATTGCGGGCCTGATGCTCACCACTGAAGCGCTCGTCGCCGAAATCAAGGAAGACGAGAAGAAGACTGCGGCAGCCGGCGGACCCGGCGGCCCGGGTGGCGGCATGGGCGGCATGTACTAAACCTGATTCGCCAGAGCGAATCTTCCCGGCGGGCCGATCCCCAGATCGGCCCGCTTTTTTTTGCGTGTCCGATCATCAGCCGCTAAGATGCTGCAGCGTAGCTGCAACGGAATCAGTGGGATGATCGTATCTATCTAGCCGCCTTGCCTCCTCTGGCTCCCTCTGCTATCGTCCTCCCTGCCCTACCGCGACTCTTAGGGGAGAGTCATTCATGCCCGGACTTTTGCAGCGCTTTTTGCCGCGCGAAGAGGACTTCTTCGTCCTGTTCAGCAAGCAAGCCGCTAACATCCAAATCGGCGCCAAAGCTCTGCTCCAGATGCTGGAGCATTACACCGGCGTGCCCGAGCAGGTACAAAGCATCAAGGCCATCGAACACGATGGCGACGAAATCACCCACAGCATCTTCACCAAGCTGAACCAGAGTTTCATCACGCCCTTCGATCGCGAAGATATCCACGAGCTTACTAGTCAGCTCGATGACGTCATCGACCTGATTGACGCCGCGGCCAGCCGCTTCGTCCTCTATCGCGTCGGCGGCATTCGCAGTGGCACGGTCGACCTCGTCCGCGTGCTGGTTTCCGCCACGGCGGAGGTTTCCGCGGCCGTCCGCTCCCTTCCTACCCCCGAAAAGGCGCTCAAACACTGTATCGAGATTAACCGCTACGAAAATGAAAGCGACCGCCTGTGTCGCACCCTCATTGCCCAGCTTTTCGACGAAGAAACCGACAGCGTGCAGATCATTAAATGGAAAGAAATTTTTGAAGTGATCGAAACCGCCGTCGACAAATGTGAAGACGTAGCCAACGTGATCGAAGGCGTTATCCTCAAGAACGCCTGACCTTATGCCTCGTCTCTATCTTTCAACTCAGCTTCGTTTCCCTTTCCTGGCCTTCGCCCTTGCTTTCCCCGGACGCCGACTTTCGTGTTTCGGGGCCGCCCGTGACTAGCTTCCATCTGCTCCTCCTTGTCGTCGCGCTTACTTTGACTTTCGAGTTCTCCAATGGCTGGCACGACGCCGCCAATTCCATCGCTACCGTGGTCTCCACCCGCGTTCTTACCCCGTTTCGTGCCGTCGCTTGGGCCGCGTTCTGGAACTTCATCGCCGCTTTTGTCTTCGGTACGGCCGTGGCCAGGACCATTGGCAAAGGCATGGTTCACATCGAAATGGTGAACCAACAAGTCCTCCTTGCCGGTCTTCTCGGCGCCATCTTTTGGAATCTCATCACTCTAATTCTCGGCCTTCCCACCAGTTCGTCTCACGCGCTGATGGGTGGTTACGGGGGCGCCGCCGTAGCCAATGCTGGGTTTCAGGCCCTCATCCTCGCCGGCTGGACCAAACCGGTGCTGTTCATCTTCCTCTCTCCCATCATTGGCATGATCGTCGCCACCACCGTCACCATCGGTACCAGTTGGATTGTTCGCAGGCAGCGCCCGCTAAAAGTTGATCGCTGGTTTCGCCGTCTGCAGCTCTTTTCCGCTGCAGCCTATAGCCTCGGTCATGGCACCAATGACGCCCAGAAAGGCATGGGCATCATCACCACCGCGCTCGCCGCCGGCGGCTTGCTGAAGACCTTTGACGTCCCCTACTGGGTCATCGTTTGCTGCCACCTGGCCATGGGCGGCGGAACCATGGCCGGTGGCTGGCGCATCATCAAGACCATGGGCCAGCGCATCACCAAACTCACTCCCTTTGGGGGCTTTGCCGCGGAAGCCGCCGGGGCGCTGACCCTTGCGGGTACCGCTCATTTCGGCATCCCCGTGAGCACCACGCACACAATCACTGGTGCCATTGTCGGCGTCGGAGCCACCCGGCGCGTCACCGCCGTTCGGTGGGGCGTCACCCGCCGTATCGTCTGGGCCTGGGTGTTAACCATCCCCGGCGCGGCACTGTTTGGCGCCGGCCTCTTTCATCTCCTCCATCTCGTGCTTCCTTAGAGTGGCTTAGAACACTCTCTGAACCTGCAAATTTATCGCCGGCATTCATAAGAATGATATTGACTAGCAACGAGATGTAAGGGACTATGATTCTCCCAGACGGTACCCATAACTTAAAGTCACTTTACATAAGTTATAATAAAACCGGATCCCCGGAATTCTTACCTTCCCATCAAGCTCTTTGCACAATTCTCGATTTAAAAATGTGCAAAACTCTTCCCTTCCCGTGTCCCAAAGGCTCCAAGTACCTTGCCAAGCTCCGCTGGATCTATCCATCTGATTGATAATAATGGGCTTACTTTTTTGGATCGGCGCTCGGCAGGGTTCTTAGTTGGTGTTCAAATTGCTCTCCACCTAGACGTCCAATTTCTCGAAAGGGTGCGCGTGTATATGCGAAAGCTTCTAACCAGCCTCAGTTTTCTTATTCTCGCCATGTTATTCGTCACTTCGGCCAAAGGTGACACCATGGGCACTCTTACGCTGACCAATTGTGGCACTGTCGGAACGAGCTGCCCGGGTGCTACTTATTCCTTTGACATTACCAGCACTTCTGCCACCCTGACGATAACCCTCAACTCGGTGCCAAATTCCAGTAACGACCTGATCACTGGCGTGGACTTGGGGTTCACCGCTAGCAAAAATATCAGCAATCTACAGCTGGTTGGCGCCCCTTCAGGGTTCTCTCTCACCGACACCGGCAGCCTGGATAACTCCGGTTGCGGCGGCAATGGGGGCGCTTTTATTTGTTCTTCCGGCCCAGGCGTTACGGTTAGCGACGGGCAAACGTACACGTGGATGTGGACTTTCATCAATTCCGGCAACACAGCGGCGTCTGGCGACGTACACATCGGCGCCAACTACGGCCCCGCAAGCGGCTTGATCGTCTCTTGCACCATCAACGGCGGATGCACCAGCCCCTCGCCAGTCCCGGAGCCGGCGTCCATGGTTCTTCTCGGCACCGGCCTATTGACCCTCGGCGGTTTCGCCAGGCGGCTTAAGAGGGCCTAAGCCCCAGATTCTTTCTGTCCTCAGCGGGCGTCTTGCGCCCGCGATGTCCCCGGCACTTTTTCCGCTATAATCGCGATCGTGTGTACCTCCGGCGCGCTCGAAAACAACTCCGGAGCCTTCGCGAAGAGCGCCTTGGCTATTTCGCCATTCAAATGCGCGTCCCGGCCCTTTTCGTCCGCGAAGGTATCGAAAATTCCGAATCGCGCCGGTCCCATTTTTACCGCGTACCACGCAATTGTCCCTTCTTCCCTGTCCGCCAGGGGTTGCGCCGACTTCAAGAACTCTTCCACTTCCCGCTCTTTCCCTGGCTTAGCTTCCACCTGCGCCCAAATTGCAAATTTGTTCATGATTCCCTCCACAGGTAGGATGCAGTCTGCAATCTTAAGTTGCGCCATTGCCAATCGAGGCACCCGCTACGCCAGTTTTTGCCGCAACAACTCCTCCACATCGTTAATTTGGTCCCCCACCAAATTCAACTTGCGCGCCAGCCCCTGTATCTCCGATTCCGCGCGCTTATTCACATCAAAATCAAGCTCACCACGTAGCCGGTCCTTCGTATCCTGCCGATTTTGGCTCATCATGATTACCGGCGCCTGAATTGCCGCCAACATCGAAAGAAAGAGATTTAGAAGAATAAACGGGTAGGGATCCCATGCAGATCTCCTTAAAATGACATTCACCGCGATGTACAGCACCAACACCATAAGAAAAGTGAGGATAAATGTCCACGAGCCGCCAAACCCGGCGACCCGGTCCGCTATGCGCTGACCGAACGTGGCCTGCTCTTCGATCACTTCGTTGGGATTCCGGTTCGCCCGCATCCGAACCAGCTGTTGAGAAGCGTGAAACTGTTTCCCCAGCACAGTGAGCATATCCATGCCCGCCATCGGCTTGCGCCGCAATAAAACCGCGATATCTTGGCGGTCCACCTCAATGCACTCCGACGCTTCCAGAGCAACCGCCGTAGTCTGATGCGGGGTCTGTTCGAGCATGGAAGCGAAACCAAAGAACTCCCCGTGCGCCGGTTCGTCAACCACCACTTCCTGATGATCCTGGTCCAGCGTGGTGACCCGGACTCGCCCGGATACCATTACATACGCTTGCCCGGTCGCCTCACCCATCTTGTAGATGCGTTGCCGCGGCGCAAACTTCTTCAGTTCCACTTGCCCGGCCAGCACCGCCGTCTCCTCGTCGTCTAACAGCGCAAACAGCGGCACATGCTTCAGTGCTTCCGGATCGCACGCCATGGGTCACCTCTCCTGTGACCGGAAATCGTGCCCAATCCCCCGCATCATTTCAAGAGCGCAATGGTCCCCAGTAGCACAGCCACTCCTGGCTGTGCAGCCACCCAATTCCACGCATCCCAACCGCAAACTCGCAAATCACCACCCCCCAGTAGCACAGCCACTCCTGGCTGTGCAGCCACCCAATTCCAAATATCCCAACCGCAAACTCGTAAATCACCATCCCCAGCAGCACCTAGCTGTGCAGCCACCCAATTCCACACGTCCCCGCCGGGCTACGACTTTCGTCGTCCTCAATTCTCCGTAGCCCGTCGTTTTCGCCCGCGTTTGTGCCACCGCCTGGATGCCGCCTGCATCGGTCCGTGTAACTCAAACGCGCGAGCTCTAGCCAGCGATTTTGCTGGTTGGATTGTACTTGCGGGGATCGAAACGTGAACGGTTCCTCCAGTCTGAATTCAATGCGGCCCCAGGCTTAACGTCGACCTTGCCGCGGCGTATCCAGCACCGGAATCTTCTTCCCCGCCGGCTCCGCCAACTCTGTTCCGGCCAGCTGTCCACCGGAGCTCCGGCGTTGACT
>DATGEY010000055.1:0-26363 GCA_035309625.1 Candidatus Acidiferrum sp. | reverse complement strand
TTTGCCATGAAGGTCCATGCCGGAAAGGTCATCGTAATTTTTTTCGGGGATCTGGAGGCCGTAGCCGACGAAAGCGAGTGATGCGGTGACCTCGTCGGAAGAGAGTTCAGCACGGGTGGCGAAGTAGGCGTCTTCCCCCAGGGTAAGAGGATGGGTCTTGCCGGAAACGATCAAGGAGGCCGAAGAGTCTTTTTCGACGATTTGGCGAGAGACGAATTTGACGGGCTGATAGAAGCCATCGATGCCTGCGGGTTGCAAGCGAGCCTTGCTGAACTGATCGACGACGTAAGATTCGGCTTTGCGAAGGCCTTCGCTGCCGGTTTCGCGGCCTTCCAGGCTGTCGTCGGCGAGAAATTTGACATGGTTCCACCAGGACTGGCCATCGAAGCGCCGCGCGGGTTGTGGGCTTTGCGCGGCCAGGCTGACGGCGACGGCAAAAAATGCCGCCGCGGACAGGACTCTTATCGGCATCGGAGCACCTCCGTTATCAGGCCGGGAGAGCATAGCAGCAGGGCCCAGAAGCGCCAAGGCTGGGGAGCGGGCGGGGGGGGCAAAGTCGAGTGCAGTCCTAATTTTAAGTCGCTGTGTGTAAAGGTGCATACAGGGCGGACTCGGTGGGTCTACCCAAATCAATGGATTGTCGCCGTTGGGGGGCTATAGATATTGTTCAATCCTCGCCCGGTAGATCAGGTTTCAGGAGAGAAATGATGAATCAAACTGTGGCCAAGGTACTCTATGTTGCGGGTGTCACGACTTTTTGTACATTTCTCGGGTGCTGGGCAGTTCTGGCCCATCAGGAAAACGCGCCCGCGCAGAGGAGCGCGCGGCGGGCGAACCCTCCGTATTCGGATGAGGTCTTTCTGCGAAGCGCAGCGGAAGGTAGCATGGCGGAAGTGAAATTGGGGCAACTCGCCGAGGAAAAAGCGCAGGCGCCGGAAGTGAAGAACTTTGCAAAGCATATGGTGGAAGATCATTCCAAGGCGCTGGATGAATTAAAGCAGATAGGCGGGCAGGAAGGAATTAATCTGCCGACGGACACGAGCCATAAGGACGCGGAAACGTATGACCGGCTGGCCAAGCTGTCTGGACCGGAATTCGACCGGCAATACTCGCAGGAGATGGTTCGAGATCACCAGAAGGATATTTCCGAGTTCAAGAAGGGCGAGACGGGGGCGCAGAAGCCGGCGCTGAAGCAGTTCGCGCAAAAGACGCTGCCGACGCTGCAATCGCATCTGGAACTGGCGCAGCATATGCAGGCACATGTTGCACGGGAAGGCATGAGCAAGGAAAAGGGCGGCGGCGGATCGGCCCGAAGGTAAGTAGCCGAAAAGATTGCTGACATCCTTATACTTCGCGGTTCAAGAGCCGCTTCCCCTTCGCGGAGGAAGCGGCTCTTGTTTTTTTTGCAGGCGGGTGCTGGGAACCGAGCAGTCCGCGAAAGGCTACCGCAAACCTTTTTCGACGGGATAATTTTTGTCGGCCCAGTCAGCGGCAAAACTGGTGGATAGCTCCAAGACGCGGAGGCGGGTGAATCCCATATCGCGAAACAAAGCAAAAGCGGGGCGAATGTTGGGGCAGCGTTCGAAGGGACAGCAGCCACAATAGATAACAAGATTGGTCGATCGCGGTAAGGAAGCGGCCCACCTCCTGATGTCCGCCAAGCCCTGCGTGGTGGAGGCGCTGCCGTGGAATGTGGCCCCAGGAATATGGCCGCCTGCAAATAGAGTACGAAATCCGGCATATACGATGGTGGGGCGGGAACTGGGATTCGGCAAAGCCAGTTCACGTGCCAGGTCGGCGGGTTGGACTAATAGCGAGGGTGGCAAGCTTCCGGACTGCAAGGGTTGAATGGCGGGACCTTGAGCATAGAGAAATAAACCGGCGCACGCGAGTACCGTGCCGAGTGCGGCGGGCCTCTTCATCGATTGCTGAAGCGAAAAACTCTTCCAAAAGAACATGTGAACATTCTCCGTGGCATACATCCGCTACGTGTTACATCTTCGAGACAGTGGCGCGCAGCGCGAATGATATAGTACCGCGCGCTAGCGGACACGAGGGAGGATCAATTGGCATGGTCGACCGGCGGCAGTTTATGCAGGTGTGCACAGGCATGGGTTTAGGCGCGACCCTATTTCCGGGAGTGTTGTGGGCGCAGGCACAGGCCAAGGGAGCGGTGAAGATCACCAAGGAGATGATCGAAGCGGCCGGCGCGGTGGCCGATGTGGCCATTCCCGACGAATACCAGCAGATGATGCTAGACAACTTGAACGAGCAAGCGAAAGGGTACGAGGCGATTTATGCGCTGCATATGCCGAATTCCGTGGAGCCTGCGCTGCTGTTCGATCCGGTGGTGAATGGCACGAAGTACGAGGTGGAGAGGAAGCCGGAACGCATGTCGGCGACGCCGAACCTGGCTGTCGCCGAGAATATCGAGGAGTTGGCGTTTGCCAGCGTGCGCGAATTGGCGGAATTGATGCGCACTCGGAAGATTTCCTCGATCGGGCTGACAGAGATGTATCTGGGACGGCTGAAGCGTTACAACCCGATTTTGAAATTCAGCGTGACGCTGACGGAGGAGCGCGCGCGTACGCAGGCGAAAGAAGCGGATCGCGAAATCGCCGCCGGAAAATATCGCGGGCCGTTGCACGGGTTGCCCTGGGGGGCAAAGGATTTGTTGGCGGTGAAGGGTTATCCGACGACGTGGGGTGCGGGAGGATTCGAGAAGCAGACGATAGATGAGGACGCCACAGTGGTGCAGCGGTTGGACGCGGCGGGCGCGGTGCTGGTGGCGAAGCTCACTCTTGGGGCGCTGGCGGAAGGCGACGTGTGGTTTGGCGGGAAGACGCGCAATCCGTGGAACCCGAAGCAGGGCTCCAGCGGATCATCGGCGGGACCGGCGTCGGCCACCGCGGCGGGCTGTGTGGCATTCAGCATCGGATCGGAGACGCTGGGGTCAATTTCATCGCCGTCCACGCGGTGCGGGTGCACGGGGCTGCGGCCGACGTTTGGTTTTGTTCCGCGCACCGGGGCCATGGCTCTGTCCTGGAGCATGGATAAGCTGGGGCCGATCTGCCGGGCGGTGGAGGATTGCGCCCTGGTGCTGGGGGCAATCCAGGGGCCGGACGGAAAAGATCGCGCGGTAAAGAATGCGGCGTTTAATTGGGACGCGGAATTGGATTGGAAAAAGCTGCGCGTGGGATATCTAAAGCAGGATTTCGAGCGCGTGCCCCAGCCGCAGGAGAAGTCGCAGAAGGAAGAACCGGCGGCGTCCGAGGAGGAAAAGAAGAAGCGCGAGGATCAGCGCAAACGGCGTGCGGCGTTTCAGGAGCGGGCCAAGTACGACCGGCGGTTCAGCGATGCGGCGCTGGCTAAATTGGAACAAATGGGCGTGGCGCTGATTCCGGTGGAAATGCCCAAGTTTCCGTACGATCCGATGGTGGCCATGCTGACGGCGGAGGCAGCGGCAGCCTTTGACGAATTGACGCGGACCGGGCGGGACAAGTTGTTGACCGCGCAGTCGGCGGACGATTGGCCAAACACGTTTCGTTCGGCGCGGTTCATCCCAGCGGTGGAGTATATTCAGGCGAGCCGGGCGAGGCGTTTGGCGATGGATGGGGTGGCGAAGATTTTTGAGACGGTGGACGTTATTGTGGCGCCGACGGGCAGCGAACAGTTGGTGATTACCAATTTAACGGGGCACCCGGCGCTGATATTGCCGAACGGCTTTCGAGGCGATGACGCGCCAAAACCGCCCGCGGAAGACGATGGAGAAGATGACAACATAGGCGGGCCAGGCACGCCGGTGAGCCTGACTTTTCTTGGCAATTTGTACCGGGAGGCGGAGCTGCTGGCGTTTGCGCGCGCATATCAAGAGGCGACCGGATTTCACCGCAAGCATCCGCAGGTAAGCTGACACCGGGCTATTTCTCGCATTCGCGCGTACCCGCACATCTGGATTTCTTAGCGGTTATCCTGGCGTTGGCGCTGGAGTTTATTGGCGGTAGTGCGCAGCGTCTCGGGAATATTCTTGTTGGTGCAGAGGCGTTTGAGGTCGATGGCATTGAGGATGGGAAGCATGTGCAAGCTGACATCCAGCGGTGTCTTTGGATTATTCATCAAATTGCGGACGACCACGTAATTTTTGCGGAAGTTGCGGTTCTTGGCGATGAGCCGGAGAATTTCATCCGTTAGGCTGGACATCGCCGCGAAAGCCTCGACCTCTTGATCGGTTAAACGCGGAGATTGCAGCACTGCGCGCTGCACAACTTTGTTGCTGTCGCGGATGAGGGTGCGGCGGGCTTCGGAGCCGCCTTTGATGGCGAATTGCACGCGCTGAGAAACGGTCATGGTGGCCAGGCGCTGCAACAAGGTCTGGCGCTTGCCGAGATCGGGTTCGGCTTCGAGAGCGGCTTCGGCGAGAGCGCCGTGGTCTACCGCAGTGCCGCGCAGTTCATGCAACAAAGCCTTCTGCTCGGCGGTGATGGAACTACTATGTTCGAGGGCGGCGGCCAGGGCGTGAGATTCGGTGACGCGGTCAAGTTCTTCCATCAGCATCTGGATACTTTCGGTGGAAAGGGTGCGCACCACCGGGACGAGATACTCGGCGGCACAACTCTTATTGCGCACCATGGCGTCGCCAATGCCGCGCGTGTCGGCTAGATTCTTTGCGGCGTAGGCGAAGAGAGCGGGCAGCGCGGTTTCGCGAGCGAGGGCTTCCGCGATGGATTCCATGGGTTGCGATAGGAAAGCGTCTTGAGCGCGATTGGCCACGACTTCATCGGAGTCATGGGCCAGGACCGCCAAGATTTCGGCGCGGTCCGCTGCCGCGAGGTGCGCACCGCCAGTGCAAACGGCGATTTTGCGCTCGCGCGTGGCGCGTCCGTGGCGCAGGGCTTCAATCAGGTCAGGGCTGAGTGTTTCCACCGGGTGCTGGCCTCAAATCTTTTTGACTGAGCTTTATTGTACCGGAGGTGCCGGGAGAATCGATGGGTGGCGTGATCTGCCCGTTCAATTCCAGCAACACCACACCGGAATCCGTTGCTGTGATTTCGAGGGCCATTGCGCCGCTAGAGCAGATTTTGGTCGGCAGGAGTTTCCGAGTCGAAGACGATTTTGCCGCCGGCAAGGATGCGCAGGCGAGTGGAGGGAGAGGTAGAGGCAGTGAGGGCTGGCGCGACGTACGAAGACCAAACGCCGGTAGGCAACGAAGCGGGCTGCGCTGTGCAGGCCACTGGTATGTTCCGTGCTGATGACGCTTGGGTACGCCGATGTGTGGAGTACCAACGCCAGCCGTAGATTCCCGCAGCCACCAACGCCGCAACCACTGCCAGCACCGCAGCGACCAGGAGAACGGCCATCCATTTGGGAGGTGCAGGGATACGATTCTCGGTGGCGGAGGACGCTCCGGGGGAGTTGTCGCCGTGGGCGAGATCGTATTCCGCGAGCAGACTTTCTTCGTTCAGACCCAGGTAGCGGGCGATGGCGCGAACGAAACCGCGGTTGAAAACGCCGCCCGGGAGCTTGTCCCAGTCTTCATTCTCCAGAGCCTCCAGGAAGCGCAAGCTGATGCGGGTGGCCACAACGACTTCGTTGGGCGAGACCTCGCGCAGCTCGCGCTCGCGCTTCAGACGTTCCCCGAAATTTCCCCTGGCCATGAATCGAACCCTGATCGGCGAAGCCAGCGCGACCAAACGCGATCGACGAGAAGCAGCGAGGTGCGGCGGCTGACGGCGGCGCACACTCGCGGAAGGTGTGGGCTCCCCTCGACGGCACTATAGGCGGGGCCGCGAGAGGTGTCAAACGAGCGTGGGGGCAGGCTTATGCGGACGGGAAAACTGCGATACGCTAAAGAATCGTCGCACTCTATGATCCGGTCTAAAAATGCCTGCCCCGAAAGAGGCGGTAGAGGCTTATTCAAAGTTCGGGCATTGAAGTTACCGGCTTTGACTCGATCACTATCGATGACGCACGCAGACCGTCGGCGTTGGCTGTCAATTTGATCTGGCCGGGGTGGCGAGAGGTTCGAACGACGACGAGTGCGCGCCCGTGGAAGAGGGCGCAGGTGTCGCCTGAGTATGGGTCCAGGGACTGTCCGTCGCCGCTGCCAACTGCGGCGATCGTTGCTTGCCCGCTGACGGCAAAACGTACTCTTTGGTCGCTATTTATTTGCAGGTGGCCTTTTTCGTCCAAAGCTTCCGCGGTGACAAACGCTAGATCCTGCCCGTCTGCGCCGAGGACGGTTCTATCGCTGGCGAGTTTCAGCTGAACGGGATTGCCGGTGGTTTGAAGAATGCTTTGGGCTACAACTCGATCCCCGCGAAGGCCCTCTGCCCTTAGCGTTCCCGGCACATAAGGAACTTCAAACTCGGCTTTGAAAGCCTGATCGCGGCCAGTTGGTTTTTCGCCTATCCGCTGGTCGTTCAAGAAAAGGCGAACGCGTTCGGTGCCGGAATAGACTTCAATGGTGAGCGGCTGGCCGTTTTGGCCAGGCCAGGTCCAGCTCGGCAGAGTGGGATAGACGGCCCAGCCCAACGCTACGATCTTTTTGCCTTCGGGCTCCGGCAAGCGAACGGTTGCGAATACTCGATCACCGCCATTCCAGAGAATGTCGCGATAGTACGAAGAAGGCTTGCGGAAACCGGTAAGGTCCAGGTCGCCGGAATAAGCTGCATGCCATGGGTAACCGGCGAAGAGAAACTTGCGGAGGGGATTCGCGTTGGCGTCCTGATTCCCAGCCACTTCGAAGGGATTCTTTCCGTCGGCCCCCATGTTGGCCATGAACTGCTTCAGCATTTTCCCAATCTGCGCGGCCTGCGCTACCTCTGCCGGCGTGGCATAGGCCGGTGCACCGATGCCGGACTCACCGAGATAATCCATGGCGGTCCACAAGAACTCGCCGACGATGTAGGAATGGTCTTGCACCAACTGCCACTGCTCGAAGGCATCCGCGGCCAACGATTCCGTGGTCATCATGATCCGGCCAGGCACTCGACGATGATCGTCAGCCTGGTTCTGGGCCAGGTTGTAGTTGTAGCCGCCGATGTCCAGCACAGAAAACACCGCATCCGGATTGGGGCCGTAGGTTGCGCCGGGAAAGGCTTCCGTCAGCGGACGCGTGGAATCGAGCGACCGCACACGGGAAGCCAGCCGTTGTGCGATGGGCGCGCCTTCCGGCGTCCACGCTTCTGGAATCTCGTTGCCAATACCCCAGAAGATGATGGAAGGATGATTGCGATCGCGCAGCACCATGGAGTCGATGTCCTGCTGCCACCAGTCGTTGAAAAAGCGGGCGTAGTCGTACTTGGCCTTAGGTTTGGTCCAGACATCGAACGGCTCATCGAGAACGAGCATGCCCAGCCGGTCGCATGCATCCAGAAAGGCAGGGGAAGGAGGGTTGTGCGCGGTGCGGACGGCGTTGAAGCCGGCGGCCTGCAGCAGTTCGACTTTGCGAACCTCGGCGCGATCGAAAGCGGCGGCACCGAGAGGTCCGTTGTCGTGGTGAAGGCTGCCGCCCACGAGTTTGATTGGCACGCCGTTGAGCAATAGTCCCTTTTCAACAGACCAGGCGAGCGACCGAACGCCGAAGGGAGTTTCCGTTTCGTCGAGAATCTTCCCGTTGTTCACGACGCGGGTGATGGCGCGGTACATGCGGGGACTTTTAGGAGACCACAGCGCCGGTTGGTCAAGGGCGATGTCCTGCGTAATTTCGGCTTGCCGGCCCGCTTGGAGCTTGAGCGTTGCTTCGACCTCACGAGATTTTGTGCCGGACGGGGCCACCAGGACGGTCTTGACGGTAACTTCGGCGGACTCGGTTGTGTCGTTCTGTACGCGGGATTTGACCAACACTGTGGCCGACGCGGCAGAAGCTTCGGGCGTGCTTACAAATACACCCCACGGTGCAATGTGAATAGGCTCGGTGACTACGGCGCGAACATGGCGGTAGATGCCCGACCCGGTGTACCAGCGGCTGTTTGGCTGCAGGGAGTTGTCAACCCGGACAGCCACAACATTGCTCGCAGAAAAATTCAGTTGAGACGTGATGTCGAAGCGAAAGCTGGTATAGGCGTAGGGATGATTGCCGACCTTATGGCCGTTGACATAAACAGTCGCGTCCATCGAGACGCCATCAAACTCGAGACCTACCTGCTTGCCCTTCCAATCTGCCGGAGCAGTGAACGCTTTTCGATACCAGCCAATGCCGGCAGGGTAATATCCCCCTCCGGATCCGGTGGGATTCTTCTCCGCGGGCGTTCCCTCGATGCTCCAGTCGTGCGGAAGGGTTACCGTACGCCATTGATGATCGTTGAACGCGGGTGACTCGGCACCGGCGGGATCGCCAAGCAAGAACTTCCAATCTGCGTCGGCCGAGAGTTCGGTTCGCGGTTGAG
Source organism: Candidatus Acidiferrum sp. (assembly GCA_035309625.1). Taxonomy (GTDB): domain Bacteria; phylum Acidobacteriota; class Terriglobia; order Acidiferrales; family UBA7541; genus Acidiferrum. Next base: position 17,976 of record DATGEY010000055.1, on the reverse strand, counting down.
CCGTAGCCTTCGCGCCGAGCTGCGTATCCGTCATTGCGAAAGCTGTAATCACCAGTGAACAAAAAGCTCTGGCAAAAACATTCCTGAAAGTAACCATGTCGCACTCCTGCTGCGCTCGAGGACCACGAAGTTGATCGATCGAGTCAAAAGACGGGGGCTGAGTTTCTCATTTCAAGAGCCGCCGCTCAACCCAATCTAGGCCTAGAAAGCTTTGCAATTCCATGGCAGCACGCACTTACTCAAACCGGATCAGCACGATTTCCGGCGTGCTGCCGACGCGCATGGGCGGGCCCCAGGTACCAGCGCCGCTGGAGGTGTAAACGGTCATTGCGCCATGCTGATGCAACCCGTAGGTGTATTCCCCGAAAATCCGGGAAGTGATCCAGGTGAAAGGGAATACTTGACCGCGATGGGTGTGGCCGGAGAGCTGGAGCGAGACGCCCATTTTCTCAGCGACGGCCAGATTATGCGGGCCATGAGCCAGAAGGATGCTTGCGGTGCCTGTGCGGGAACCGCCATTTTGCAGGAACGTGTGAAGGCGTTCGGGATTGGCTAGTGTGCGGTAGGTCACGCCGATGAGTTGCAGGTCGTCCACCATGACCTTCTCATCCAGCAGGGCGCGCACGCCGCTGCGTTGAAGGGCGTCAGCATATTGTCTGGGATGGGAAAACTCCTCGTGATTTCCCGTAACAAAGAATTTCCCGAGCGGCGGAGCCACGTTGCTCCATGGGGCGGCCAGATGCTTGGGCTCCACCCTTGTGCCATCGTAAAGATCGCCGACGATGAAGAGGATGTCGGGGCGTAGCTGGCGGAGTGTCGTTACGATGCCGGAGATAAACGGATAGCCACGAACGTGTCCCAAATGGGTGTCCGAGACCAACGCGGCGGTGCGACCGCGCCAGGACTTTGGCAAGCCAGGCAGCTTGACGCGGATGCGTTTCACGCGAATCCAGGAGGCATTCACGAATCCGTAGAGGCTTACCAGAATAGCGCTGGCAAACACCGCAAAAAACAGCGCGGACCGGCTGAGGCGCGAGCCCGACAGAACGACGACGCCATAAAGCGCCCAACAAAGGGGTGCCGCCAATGCCAGGAAATTCAACGTGCCGAGCCAAATACTGGCCAAGGTGTAGAACATTCGAACGAATCGATTGTAAAAACGCGCAGCGAGAAGCGAGGCGGCGACGAAGCTGGCCGAGAGCATCAGGAATGCTATCCGGACAAATAGAACGCCGGCAGGGCCAGGTGATGGAGAAAAATACCGCCAGGTTTCATAAATAAGAAGGTGGCCGGCAAACAGTATCAACTGAACCGCGGCCACGAAGACCGCAAACCGAGCGCTCAAACTGTTTTCCTCAAGAGTGGTTGGATGCGCAGGGAATCGCGGCGGTACATACGTGAATGAGTAGCGATGAAGTTGTGCACCCCAATTCGCTATTGACTAGCGGGCTCGCATATTCCGTTGCCCCCACTCACCCTGTCTAAGCCTCGTCTCCGCCTATCCGGCCCCCGCAATGATGGCGATATAGCAACGCCTGTACTACGAGCGTGTTGCGCGCCTTTTTGCACGGAGCCTATACTTGCGGAGATTCAGGGCGTGGGTCCGAGTCGCAGATCGCGGCAAGCCGGTAGAGGTTTGTCAAAGTCGGGCTAAATCTAAAGGATCAGGTCTTAACCGAACGTGGAGGAAGTAAAGCCATTTCCGGCCGTCGAACGCCGTCGCAATCCGACGGTGCCGCCCCAGCAACGCGAAGCGGGGCAACTCGCGGTCTTCCAGGAGCTCGGAAAAGCGCTTACGTCCTCGCTGCAATTGGACCAGGTTCTCCGCACGATCATGGAGAAAATCGACGAATTCCTGCATCCCGACAACTGGTCGCTGTTGCTGCTGGATGAAGCCAAGCAGGAGCTGTATTTCGAGCTAGCCGTCGGCAAGGCTTCGCAGGCGCTGAAAGATGTGCGCATCAAAATCGGGCAGGGGATCGCCGGATGGGTGGCTCAGAACGGCGAGGCCGTGGTGGTGCCGGACACCTCGAAGGACACGCGATTTTTCGGCAAGGTGGATGAGAAAACCAAGATGGAGACGCAATCCATCGTCGCGGTGCCGGTGAAATTTCGCGACACCTGTCTGGGCGTAATTGAATTGATTAACTGCTTCGGCCCCGAGGGATTTGACTCGCGCGATCTGAACTTGCTGGAGGCGCTGGCGGATTTTGCCGCCATCGCGCTGGAAAATGCGCGGCACGTCAAGCGCATCCACGAACTGACCATCACCGACGATTGCACCACGCTGTACAACGCCCGGCACATGGGCTTCATTCTGGAAACGGAGATTTACCGCTCGCAGCGCTATAACTACGAATTCTCCCTGGTGTTCATCGATCTGGACCACTTCAAGGAAGTTAACGACACACATGGGCACCTGATCGGATCGAAACTGCTGGCGGAAATCGGCAGCGCCTTGAAGACACATTGTCGGCTGATTGATTTTGCCTTCCGCTACGGCGGCGACGAATTTGTGATTCTGCTGCCGCAGACGTCCAAAGACAACTCGCTGAATGTGGCGCGACGCCTGCACAAGATGATACGCGAGACACCTTGGCTGGAGCAGGCGGGGATGAAGGTGCGCATAACGCCCAGCGTGGGGGTTGCTTCGTATCCGGTGGACTCGAGGACCAAAGAAGGTCTGCTGCATCTGGCTGACGAAGCGATGTATCTGGTGAAAAATACCAACCGGGACAGCGTAGCGGCGGCCAACATCGGAATTCTGCCGGACACTTTGGCCAGCGCGGAATCTGCAGGCTAAGTTTCGTCAGCACGCAAACGGCGATTCCGAGCCAAGGCAACGTGCTAATCAAACATCCGGAGATTGATCCTGCTGCCGGATAATCGACGCATTTCTACCGCTATACAGTCCGCACGAAGTTTGCTTAACTGATTGCATGTTGCGAAGTGAAGCGACGCGTTACGCGCGCTGGTCGGCGTTTGCCGCGCTGGTACTGGCGGGAGTGACCCTCTTCGTGTATCTGCACCGCGATTGGGTGCGCCACGTGGAGAGGAAGAATGCACCGCCGGCCGCGCCGGTGGACGTAGCGCGGCAGTCCGCAGGTATCAATTTCAAGCAGGGCGACAAGAACCGCACGATCTACGAAGTTTCGGCGTCGAAGTCCACGGATTTTAAGGGACAGGACGCCAGCTTGCTGGAAGATGTGCGGATCACCATATTCGGCAAGGCCGGAGACCGCCATGACGTAATTCACACCCAAAGCTGCCGGTACGGGCGGGAGAGCGGCGGTATAGCGTGCAGTGGCGAAGTGCAAATAGATTTGATGAGCGCAGCGGATGCGGAGCGTACTGCAGGCAACCCGGCGGCGGCCCAGGCGGTGGGCACCCGGATCGAGACGCGCGGAGTGAAATTCGATCGCGCTAGCGGGTTGGCGCAGACCGACCAGAAAGTGACATTTGCTTTCCCAAGTGGCGATGGAGAAGCCTTCGGGCTGGAATACCGGTCTGAAGAAGGTACCGTGTGCCTGATGCATGATGTGCACTTCACCTTAAAACAGGGCCCGGAAACGGCCGCGAATACGAAGCTCGGCACGGCGCGTGCCACGCGGCAAGAAATGCAGGTGCAAGGTTCCAGCCTGGATTTTGGGCGAGACTCGCGGTTGCTGCACTTGCGGGGGCCCGCGAAAGCGCAGACCGCCACAGGGCAACTGAGTGCCGGCGAAATCACATTGTCGCTGGATCAGCAGTTTCGCGCGCAAACGCTGGTGGCCTCGGGCAGCGGCGACAACCGGCCTGTGGCCGCCACGCAGCAAAGCGGGGACCAACTGAAGCTGGAAGCCGATACGCTGAGCGCGCACTTCTCCCCGGACGGCAGAGTCACGCGGCTCGATGCAGCGGGAGCCGTGCGCGGTACGAGAAATGGAGCGGCGGAGCGGGATAGCGTCAGTGCCGAGTTCGGCACTCTGGAAATGTGGCCTTCGCAAGGCCGGCCGAGGGAGGTAAATCTGAAGGGCGATGTGCAGCTCGACGCGCGGGGCAGCAACGGTGAATCTCGCGTTCTGCGGACCAGCGCCTTCCGCATGAGCTTCGGAAAAGGGCAAGGGGCTCAAAACGGTAAGGCGCAACGGGCCGAGACGTTGGCACCAGGAGCGATGGAGTGGACCGATGCACCGGCACGATCCGGCGCCGATGGGGGAAAGACCCGGTTGCAAGCCGACAGGCTGGTGATGGACTTCGCTGCTTCCGGAAAGGCGCGCGAACTGCAAGCCATTGGCAATGTACAAACGGAGCGCGCCGTCGCCGGGCGCCCAGTGCAAACAGCCACTGCGCGTAATGGCGTTGCCAAACTGCAAGCCACCGGCGGATGGTCGCAAATGGATTTGGATGGCGACGTACGACTCAGAGAGGCGGAGCGCGGCGGCCAGGCTGCGCATGCAATTTTTGTGCGCGCGTCGCAAACGGCCACGCTTACCGGTAACGCGCAAGCCCGCGATGCATCGACCGAAACACGTGCTGCCAAAATCATTTTTGCGCAAACCACCGGAGACATCCGAGCCGAAGGCGGCGTGCGCTCTACCGATTTTGCCACGCGTTCCAGCGCCGTTCAGTTGGCTCCGGCTCCCGCCAATATCACGGCCGACACGCTGCAAGCCAACTCAAAAACGGGCCACGCGTTTTATTCCGGGCACGCGCGCCTGTGGCAGGGAGATTCTGTACTGGAGGCGGAATCGATCGAGTTGCTGCAGGCAACACGCATGCTCACGGCCGCCGGACACGTGCGAGGCGTGTTTCCCCAGGCTGCGTCACCCTCCGCAGAAGGCGCGGGACCCCACGCGCAACAGAGAGCAGATGGCCTGCTCCCGGCCGCCGCGACGGAAAGCTCCGCAAAAAAACTGCACTTGTGGCACGTAACCTCCGGAACGCTGAGCTACAGTGACAAAGAGAGTCGCGCGCACCTGGAACAGAACGTGGTGGTGCAATCGGCGGAGCAGCGCATGCGCGCTCCGGTTCTCGATTTGTATTTCACACGCCAAGCTGCGCCGGGTGTCCCGAACGCCGCCAATGCTCCCGCGGGCGCACAGCAAATCAGCCGCGCGGTTGGCACCGGAGGGGTAATTGTGGAGGAAGGGAACCGCAAAGCTACGGCGGAGCGAGGGGAATACATCGCCGCAGGTGGAAAATTCGTGATGAGCGGAGGAAATCCGGCGATTTTTGACGGCTCCGCGGGAACCACCACCGGACGTCAATTGACCTTCTATTTAGCGAATGATACGATCATCGTCGACTCAGAAAATGGTTCGCGCACTTTGACGAAGCACCGAGTCGAGAAATGACGAGGTATGCTGAAGCTCCAGGCTGTTGAGTTGTGCAAGTCGTATCGCGGACGCAGGGTCGTGGACGACGTGGAGCTGGAGATCGGACAGGGTGAAGTTGTAGGGCTCCTCGGGCCCAATGGCGCAGGAAAGACAACAACTTTCTACATCATCGTAGGTCTGGCCCGTCCCGATTCCGGCCGAGTTCTTCTGAATGGCGATGAAATCACGGACCTCCCTATGTACCTCCGGGCCCGTAGTGGCATCAGTTACCTTCCTCAGGAACCCTCGGTTTTTCGCCAACTGACCAGTGAAGAAAATTTGCTTGCCGTGCTGGAAACGTTGCCGCTGACGCCGGAGCAGCAGCGTGACCGGCTGGAGGAACTGCTGGCGCAAATGGGACTGGAAACCGTGCGGCAAAATAAAGCCTACACGCTATCCGGAGGCGAGCGCCGGCGACTGGAGATCGCGCGCTCTTTGACCCTGCAGCCTTCCTTCATTTTGCTGGACGAACCGTTTTCCGGCATTGATCCGCTGACCGTCAAGGACTTGCAGGAAATCATCCGCGACTTGAGCCGCTCCGGCATCGGCGTTCTGATTACCGATCATAACGTGCGGGAAACACTCAATGTAACAGACCGCGCATATATCCTCAGAAATGGGAAGATATTCAGGAAAGGGAGCCCCGCGGAGTTGAGCGAGGATCCCGAGGTGCGCCGCGTGTACCTGGGCGATCACTTCCGGCTAAACTAGGAGCAGCAAGAGCGATTATGGCGTGGCAAGGGCTCAAACTGAATCTGAAGGTTTCGCAGAAGCAGATTCTGACGCCCGGCCTCGTGCAGATGGTCAGCGTCCTGGCGCTGAATCGCCTGGAACTGCGCGAGATGATTAACCAGGAGATGATTGCCAACCCCGTTCTTGAAGAGCAGAGCGAAGAGCCCACCCAATCCGACAACTACAGCGACGAAACCTTCCTGAAAGCGGAAACCGAAAAACTTCCGGAAAAGCCGGAAGCTAATCCATTTGACGAATTCGATGTGGGAACCTTCTTCAATCAGTATTTGGATTCTGGAGGAGACGGCGGCCGGTCGCAGGAGCGCGAAGTTTCCGAGCGGCCCTCTTTCGAGAAGTTTCTCTCTTCCGCCACCGGCCTGACCGACCACTTAGCCTGGCAATTGAGCGTGACGATTTGCTCCGAAAAGGTGCGCGAGCTGGTCGAAAGCATCATTGGCAACCTGGATGAAAATGGCTACTTGACGGCTTCGCGCGAGGAACTGGCGCAGAACGACAAATATTCCCAGGACGATCTGGATGATGCCATCGCCGTGGTTCAGGATTTCGACCCCATCGGGGTGGGCGCCAAGGATTTGCGCGAGTGCCTGCTGCTACAGTTGAAAGCGTTCGACCCGCAAAACGTCCTGGCGCAGCAGATCGTTTCCGAACACCTGAAACAAGTGCAATCCAACCAGTTGAAGGAAATCGCGCGCGCTTTGAACCGCCCGCTGGAAGTCGTGAAGCGCGCTCTCGACGTCATCAAGAAACTCGATCCGCGCCCTGGCCTTCGCTACAACAAGACCGAACCGCGTCTGGTCGAGCCGGACGTCTATTTCCGCAAGGTCGATGACCAGTGGCAGGCCTTCCTCAACGAAGACGACATGCCGCAACTGCGCTTGAGCCCGACGTACCGCCGATTGTTGGTGCGCGACGCTGCCGACCGCGACGTGCGCAATTACGTAAAGGAAAGATTCACCGCCGCCATTCAGTTGATGAAAAATATCGAGCAGCGCAAGCACACCATTCTGCGCGTGTGCCAGTCCATCATCGCGCGGCAAGGCGAATTTCTCGACCATGGCCCCGATGCGCTGAAGCCCATGATGATTAAAGAGGTGGCCGAGGAAGTCGGGGTGCATCCTTCGACCGTGAGCCGTGCGGTGGCCAGCAAATACGCGCACACCTCGCAGGGCGTGCTGGAATTGCGTTCCTTCTTCAGCGAATCGGTGAACGGCCCGGAAGGCAGCGGCATGTCGCTGCTGACCCTGAAGCGTCTGGTTAAAAAAATGATTGAGGAAGAAGACGGCACCAAGCCGCTCACCGATGATCAGATCGCCAAGAAACTCGACGATGCGGGGATTCATGTGACCCGCCGCACAGTCGCCAAATATCGCGAAGACATGCGCATCCCCAGCACTCACCAGCGCCGAGTGAAGAACTGAGCGGCCGCGCCCTGTGAAACAAACAGCGAGACGCGAAGCCCGCCAACTCGTCATCCTCACCGGACTTTCCGGCTCCGGAAAAAGCACCGTACTGCATGCCTTCGAGGACATGGGCTTTTATTGCGTGGACAACCTGCCGGTGGACCTCATTCCCATTTTCGCGGAGTTGCATTCGGCAGGTGAAGGCGATTTTGCCCGAGCCGCTTTATTGGTGGACGCGCGTGAAGGCACACAGCTTGAGAAATTGCCGCCGCTTCTGAAGCACCTGCGCAAGGATCATCCGATTACCTTAGTCTTCATCGACGCCAGCGAAGACTCCCTGTTGCGCCGCTACAGCGAGACTCGCCGCCCGCACCCGCTCGGCCAGGACGTTTCCGTGCGGGAAAGCCTGCGCCAGGAACGCTCGCTGATGGAACATATCCGCAAGCTCGCCGACGTGGTCATCGATACCTCGCAATTCAACGTCCACGAATTGCGCCACTTTGTTACCGAACGCTTCAAAAATCCCGACAAGCGACCCATGCTCGTCTCGGTGGTGAGTTTCGGTTATCGTTATGGCGTTCCCACCGATGCCGACCTGGTCTTCGACGTACGCTTTTTGCCCAACCCCCATTTTGTTCCGCGCCTGCGCCGCTTCACCGGAAAAGATCCGAAAGTTCGCCGCTACATCCGTTCGTTCCCGCAAACCGGCGAATTCCTGAAGCGCATCGAAGGATTGCTGGTCTATTTGATTCCGCATTACATCCAGGAAGGGAAAAGCTATCTTACCATTGCCTTCGGTTGCACCGGAGGCAAGCACCGCTCCGTAATGCTGGGCGAGGAAGTAAGGAAAGCTTTGGAAAAGCGCGGCTATTCCGCAAAACTAGTCCACCGCGACATTGACAAATAGTTGCTAGACCGTAGTCCGGGCGCGCGTTTGGCCTTCGCTCCCAAGCTAAAAGCCACACTTGGAAACCGAGAACATCCTATGCCTTCCAAAACTTGACACGCCGCCGTACCGCGAATAGCGTACCAAGTGCACGGCCGGGGGACCCAGAAGCGTGGTATCGCTGTTCTCACCACAATTAAGAAGGCTTTTCAGCTACGTGCGGCCCTACACTTTCCGCCTGGCCGTGGGTGTGCTGCTTGTGGCGTTCGTCGCCATCGCCGACGGCCTGGTTGCGTTTATGGCCCGCATCGCCTGGGATTATGTGCTGACGCCCACAGCGGCCAGTTCGCAGCTACCGCTCTTCACCATCCCCGGCGGCCGCACCATCTACTTAAATCAATTTTTCCCGGCCCGCATTCACAACGTGTGGACGATCTTCAGCCTGGCGCTTGTAGTGCTCTATGTCTCCAAAGGCGTGGCGGAATATTTCGGCGTAACCGAAATCCAGTACGCCGGACACGCAGCCATCACCAATCTGCGCAACCAGGTCTACGCCAGGATCATTCGTCAACCTATCGGATTTTTCCAGCACAACCCCGCAGGCCGAGTGTTGTCCGCGGTCATTAACGACATTGAGAAAACGCGTGTCGCGCTCTCCGAGTATCTTTCCGATCTCTTTCAAAAGAGTTTCACGCTCATCGTCTTCCTGGCTGTGATGTTCTACATCGATTGGAAGATGACTCTCGCCGTCGGCTTGGTGTTACCACTGGTTGTTCTTCCGGTCGGAAAATTCGGCAGAAAAATCCGCCGTTCCGCCGAAAGCAGCCAGAGCCGCCTCGGCGAGCTCAGCCAGATATTGCAAGAGACCGTGAGCGGCAATCGCGTGGTCAAAGCTTTCGGCATGGAAGATTTTGAGATCCGCAAGTTCCGCGAGGCATCGCGCCGCTTGCTGCGTGAGAGCATGCGCTGGGTACGCGCCGCGGTTGCCACCGGGCCGCTGATGGATTTGCTTGGCGCCATCGTCATTCCCCTCCTTCTTCTTTATGCCCGCGACCAGATCAAGATCCATCGAATGACCCAGGGCATGTTTCTGGCCTTCCTCTACGCGATGTTCAACGCCTACATGCCTCTCAAGCGGATTGGCCAGGTCTACCAGCAGTTCCAATACGCGCAAGGCGCGAGCATGCAGGTCTTCACCTACCTTGACCTGCAGGAAGAAAAGAGCGAACAGCCGGGCGCGCCGCCGTTGGCGTCTTTCATGCGCGAAATCGAATTCGACGACATAAGTTTCTCCTACGGCCGCGGCGATGCCGTGATTCTTCAGAACATTCGCCTGCGAGCGCGCCGCGGAGAGGTAATCGCCCTGGTCGGCTCCAGTGGTGCGGGCAAAACTACCTTGGTAAATCTTCTGCCGCGCTTCTACGAACCGATCTCCGGCTCCATTCGCATCGACGACGTCGACATCAGTGGCGTTACCATCAAATCGCTGCGCGAGCAGATTGCCATGGTCACTCAGGAAAATATATTGTTTCACGATACGGTGTGGAACAACATCAGCTACGGCTTGACCGATATTTCCAAAGAACGCGTGATCGACGCGGCCAAGGCGGCCTTGGCTCACGATTTCATCATGGAGCTGCCGCAGCAGTATCACACTTTGATTGGTGAACGCGGCACGCGTCTCAGCGGCGGTCAACGCCAACGCATCGCCATCGCTCGCGCCATTCTGAAAGATTCCCCCATCCTCATTCTCGATGAAGCTACCTCCGAGCTCGATGCGGAGTCGGAGATGAATGTGCAGCGCGCGCTAGCGAACTTGATGGTCGGCCGCACAACATTTGTTATAGCGCACCGCCTGGCCACCATTCGCCGCGCGGACATTATCTTGGTTCTGGAAGACGGACAAATCCGTGAGCGTGGAGCGCACGCCGAATTGATGGCTCGCGGAGGCACCTATGCCCGCCTGCACGATTTGCAATTCTCGGACGACGACATGCTGGCGCCTGCCCCCGATATTCCGCAAGATAGTTCCCCTGCGAGCAAACCGTTATGACCCCCAAAGCCTCTGCGCCCTCCGCCCCAGGCGCGGTGAATAAAGTGGAATGTGTTTCCATGACCGGCTACGCCCAGGCGCGCGGCGAGCAAAACGGCTGGGCCATTCGCGTCAGCGTGAAGAGCGTGAACCATCGTTTCCTCGATGTCCGCTTCCGTTTGCCAGAGGGTTTCGATGTCTATGAGCTCCGGCTGCGCCAGATTGTCCGGGAGCGAATCCACCGCGGCCATATCGATGTGAACGTCAATGTGCAGCCGGGCGCGTCCGTGCCCGTGCAGGTCAACCGCGAGCTGCTGCAATCCTACGCGCAATCCGCTGAAGAATTGCGCCGGGAAATTAGATCGGACGCGGGCCTCGATGTCGTATCCCTGTTGCGCTTGCCAGGTGTAATTGGCGGGCTGGCGCCGCCGCTGCCAGAAACCGATGAAGACCAAGATCAGCTGGGCAAAGCTCTGGACGCTTGCCTGCGGGAAGCTTTGCTCAAGCTCGACGACATGCGCCATGCGGAAGGACGCCACCTTGCCGAGGAATTGCGCACACGCGTGGCGCGCATTGGCGAGCAAGCCGACCAGGTTCGGGACCTGGCCAAAACGTTGACGCCCGCTTTTGCCCGCCGGCTGCAAATGCGCCTGAAAGAACTGCTGAACGGTACCGGCATCGAGCCCGCGCGACTCGCGCAGGAAGCCGCGCTGCTTGCCGAACGCAGCGATATCAGCGAAGAACTCGACCGTCTGCGCAGCCACCTGCAACAATTCGCCAAGCTGCTCGACGGTGCCGGCGAGCTTGGCAAAAAACTGGATTTTCTGTTGCAGGAGATGCACCGGGAAGCAAATACCATGCTTTCGAAAACGCCAGGAGTCGAAAGCGAAGCCCTGGCGATCACTGGTTTGTCGCTGGAGATCCGCGCGGAAATCGAGAAACTGCGCGAACAGGTGCAAAACATCGAATGACCTCCGCAAACGAGGTTGCACCGCTGTTGCTGATCGTGTCCGGCCCCTCCGGCTCCGGCAAGTCCACGCTGGTGCAGCGCGTCTTGGAGCTGCCTGGGACCATGCCGTCGGTTTCGTGTACCACCAGGCCGCGCCGCGCGACTGAGGCTAGTGGGAAGTGTTATGATTTTGTTACCGGTGCGGAATTCGACGCCATGGTCCGGCACGGCGATTTTCTGGAATATGCGCGCGTCTTCGGCAAACATTCCTACGGCACTCCAAAAAAGTGGCTGGAGGAATCGCGCAAAAAGGGGCTGGACCTGGTGCTTGAGATCGATGTGCAAGGCGCCGCGCAGGTCAAGCAGAAGCTTCCCGAATCGGTGGCCATTTTTATTTTGCCGCCTTCCCGGGAAGAGTTGGAACGGCGGCTGCGCAGCCGGGGCATGGATTCGGACGAGGAAATTGCGCGGCGCCTGGCCAGGGCTCGCGACGAGATTGCGGAATTCGGCAAGTATTACGATTATTGCGTGGTGAATGACGATGTCGAACGCGCTGGACGTGAAGCGCAAGCTATCGTGACTGCACTGCGCTGTGCCAGCGTGCGGCGGCGCCGGCGGGTCGAAGAACTTCTGGCATCGTTTGGAGGGAAAAACGGAAATGGTTAATGTGCTGACAAAAGCTCCAGAGAGCCAGTTTGCTTACGTGGTGCTCGCGGCGCGCCGCGCGCGCCAGCTCATGGCGGGAGCCCCGCCGCTGCTCGAGAGTCCTCGAACCCTGAAAGCCACGCGTATCGCCTGTGAAGAACTCGAGAACGGGCTGATCGAATACGATTTTGTCGAGCCCTCCTCGATCGACGAAGACAAAGATGGCAATAAGCGCCGGAAATAGGCCGCTGCGGCAAGATTCCGTCGCGCGTGGTAGGGGCTCGCTTGAATTTATCGCGAGGAACGAAGGATCAAGCGTCCCGGTGAGCGGGTTCTTGATCGCCTCTTCTGCGTGAACTGGGAGCGTTTCTTCCAGGCACGATTTGTTGGGTTTCGCAAATGACTGCCAAGCGCATCACTCTCGGCGTTACCGGCGGAGTAGCGGCCTATAAAGCCGCGGAACTCGTTCGCCGCCTGCAACAAGATGGGTTCACCGTGCAAGTGGTGATGACGCGCGGCGCCCGCGAATTCGTCACCCCGCTAACCTTCGCCGCTCTCAGCGGACAAAAGGTGATTACCGATCTTTTTGCGTCCGGCGGCGAAGCCAACCTTGAAAGCGCGATTGAGCACATCGCCGTTGCTCAACGCACGGATTTGCTCCTGGTAGCGCCGGCTACCGCCGACATTCTGGCTAAATTCGCACGCGGCATCGCCGACGATTTTTTAAGCACGCTGTATCTTGCCAGCACCGCACCGGTGGTCGTAGCGCCGGCTATGAACGTCAATATGTGGAACCACGTTGCCACGCAGGAAAATATCGAGATGCTTCGCGCCCGCGGCGTAAGAATTGTCGAACCCGATGAAGGTTATCTCGCTTGCGGCATGACCGGCCCCGGCCGCCTTGCAGGCCAGGAAGCGATTGTTGCTGCCGTACACGACGTGTTGCACGCGTTGCGCGACATGGCCGGAGAGACAGTGCTCGTCACCGCCGGGCCCACCCGCGAAAATATCGACCCCGTGCGTTACCTCACCAATCGCTCATCTGGAAAAATGGGTTATGCGGTAGCCGAAGCGGCCGCCCAGCGCGGCGCGCAGGTGATTTTAGTCAGCGGACCGACTTCGCTGGACGCGCTACCGGGTGTCGAGCGTATCGGCGTGCAGACCGCGGAAGAAATGCATCGCGCCGTGCTGCAGAAGGTCACAGGCTGCTCCATCGCCATCTTCGCCGCCGCCGTAGCGGACTATCGTCCGGTTAACGCCAGCAATCACAAAGTCAAACACAATAAGGAGTCCATTGCCCTCGCGCTCGAGCCCACCCCCGATATCCTGGCCTCTGTCGCCCGCAACAAGGGCGATCGTTTCCTGGTGGGCTTTGCGGCGGAAACTGAACACGTTGCGGAAAATGCGCGCAAAAAACTCACGGAAAAGAACGTCGATCTGATGGTCGCCAACGACGTTACCGCCGAAGGTGCCGGCTTTGACCGTGACACCAACGTGGTCACTCTCTTCGCGCGCGACGGCCGCGACCTCGCCCTGCCGCGCATGACCAAAAGCGAAGTTGCCGGGCGAATTCTCGACGAAATCGTGCGGCTGCGCTCCGCCTCGCGTACCGCGCAACGCTCGGCCGTCTGAACTATGTCCCATCGCCTGCCGGAACCTCTCGAAGAAAAAGTACGCACGCGTCTGTTGTTTTATGAGGACGTTGGGATAGAACTCTTTTATCGCGACCGCCATGCGCCGGAAACTGCAAGTGTTGCCGAGGAAAACCTCTTGCCCAAGAGCGTGCAGCAAGCGCAGTTCGAAAAGCTGTCAACGCTGCACGGGGCGCCGCCGCCGCTTAAGCCCGGCGCACTTCCTGCGTTGGCGGGCGCTTCGTTGTTCGAAGCCATAAATAAGATGGAAGGCGACACGCTGCTAAGGATTCGCGCCGATATCGGCGACTGTACTCGCTGCAAGCTGCACCGGGGCCGCACCAAACTGGTCTTCGGCGATGGCAATCCCGACGCTCAACTCGTCTTCGTAGGCGAGGGTCCCGGCCGCGATGAAGACGCGCAAGGTCTCCCTTTTGTCGGCCGCGCCGGAAAACTGCTGACGCAAATGATCGAAGCGATGGGCCTGCGGCGCCAGGATGTCTATATCTGTAACGTCGTGAAATGCCGCCCGCCGGAAAATCGCACGCCTGAAAAAGATGAAGTCGAGACCTGCTCGCCTTTCTTGCTTCGCCAGCTGGATGTAATCTCCCCGAAGGTCATTGTCTGCCTTGGCGCCGTCGCCGCGCAGACTCTGCTGGAAACCAATCGCGGTATCTCCCATTTTCGCGGGCAATGGCTGGAGTTTCGCGGAAGAAAGCTCATGGCCACTTACCATCCCGCCTACTTGTTGCGCAATCCCAGCGCCAAGAGCGAAGTCTGGAAAGACTTGCAGAAGGTTATGAGCGTCCTCGGCCTGACCTCGAAAAAAGGGTCGCAAGCAGGGAAGTCCTCTTAATCAGTCATGGGAATCTTGCTGGGCATCCTGACTGCGCTGACCTGGGGCGGTTCGGATTTCCTGGCACGTTTTGCCACTCATCGCATGGGCACGCTGCGCGCCATGTTGTACATGCAATTGATCGGCTTCCTCCTGCTCACCTTTTTTTTGCCCTGCTTTGGCGGTTGGGGCCATCTTGCCGACGGGTCCGGATGGCAGCCCTGGGCTTGGGGATGTCTCGCGGGCTGCGTCAACGCCATTTCCACGCTGAGCCTCTATCGCGCGTTTGAAATCGGCAAAATGGCGGTAGTCGCGCCACTTTCCGCCAGCTATCCGGTCCTCAGTGTTTCACTCTCGCTGCTTTCCGGCGAACGTCTTAGTGCCCCTCGCGCCGTCGGAATTGCCTGCACCATGGTCGGTGTGCTGCTCGTCGCCGGCGGGGAGAAAGCGCCGGACGCCAACGATGAGGAGGCCGTTCGGCGCAGCGGCAAAGGAATCAGTTGGGCCTTGTCTTCCGCGGTTGGATTTGGCGTGCTCTTCTGGTTGCTCGGTCTTCGCGTCATTCCGCGAGTAGGTGCTCCGCAGACCGTCTGGATGATTCGCCTGACCTGCACCGCCATCGCCGCCGCGGTCATACTTCTTGCCCGCCAGCCCATTGGCCTCCCCCGCAACGTTCGTTGGATCTCCCTCGGCATGGGTACCGGCGATACCGCCGCGTTCGTGCTCAGCAATCGCGCCATGCAAATTGAGCAAGTCGCGGTCATCAGCGTCCTCGGTTCTCTCTATGGCGCGGTCACCGTCGGCCTGGCCTCGCTCGTCCTGCGCGAACACGTCTCCCGCTGGCAATGGTCCGGCATCGCCTCCATTTTTGCCGGCATCTTCCTCATGAGCCGCTAAAGTTGCCGCCGCTCGCCCCTGCTACACTACCCACTTCCATGACCGCGTCCTTCTGCAATGTCGCGCTGCCCGTTCCGCTCCGTACCACCTTCACCTACGCCATCCCCGACGCGCTGCGCGACTCCGTGCAGCCCGGCAGCCGCGTCCTTGTTCCTTTTCGCAGCAAATCACTGGTTGGCGTCGTGGTCGAGCATGTTCAGTACGCCCCGCCAGCCACCAGGATTCGTGAAATAATCAAGCCCATCGATTTTCTTCCCGCGCTTACGCCCAAGCTCATCGCACTCGCCCACTGGATCGCTGGTTACTACCTCGCGCCCATCGGCGAAGTGTTTCGCGCTATGCTTCCCCCGGTGACGGAACTGCGAACCGAGCGCCAAATTGTGCTGACGGAATTAGGCCGCGAAGGCGCCGCAAAAGACCCGGACACTACCGGTTCCCTCAGCCCGCAACGCCACACCTTTCTTCTGCGCCTCCAAGAGAAAGGCGGCGCGATCCCGCTGACAGCCGCTTCCAAGCTTGGTTTGGACGAATCCGAACTCCAGCGTCTGCGTCGCGCGGGCTTCATCGAGTTTCGCGAATCCATGCTCGGCCGAAAACCCAAAATGCAGCGCATCCTGGCTTGGAAAGCCTCAACCAGTTTGCCCGACGCCCCCGCAGCGGCGCAGCACGCTGCGCCCGACCCCGCTAAAATGCCTACTCCAATACCGCCCAAGCCAAAAGCAGCTCCTCAAAGAGAGAAAATTGCCATGGTGCAAGCCGCTTTGCAGGAGCGCGGGCCCTTACCCTTTTCACAGGTTCTCCGCATAGCCAAAGTCTCTCACGGTCTACTCGACCGCCTATGCCGCGATGGCCTGCTGGATAGTTGGGAAGAACGCGTCGATCCTGCCGAGGATCCGTTCGATGTGGGCTACGTTCCTCCCGCGCACGAATTAAATTTTGAACAAGAGGCCGCACTCAAACGGATTCGCGCGCGCTTCGAGCTTGGCCAATTCGGCGTCCTTCTTCTCCACGGCGTCACCGGCAGCGGCAAAACCGAAGTGTACCTGCGCGCCGTGCAAGAAACTCTCGCCCGCGGCAAGACCGCCATCATCCTGGTACCGGAAATCGCTCTGACGCTGTGGATCGGCCGCCAGTGCCGCGCGTGGTTCGGCGCCCGCTTTGAAGGCGTGGCCGTGCTGCACTCCGCCCTCAACGACGTCGAACGCGCCCGCGAATGGTGGCGCGTTCGCAACGGTGAAGCCCGCGTTGTAGTCGGCACTCGCTCCGCGATTTTTGCGCCGCTCGAGAATCTCGGCCTCATCATCGTCGATGAAGAGCAGGAAAGCAGCTACAAACAGGAAGAGACGCCACGTTACCACGGCCGCGACGTTGCCATCGTGCGCGCAAAAATAGAAAACGCCGCCGCGCTGTTAGGCTCCGCCACTCCTTCCCTGGAAACCTACCATCACGCCCGCAATGGAAAATACGAGTTGCTGACCTTGGCATCACGCGTCGAAAAACGCGCTTTGGCCAGTGTAGAGATCGTCGATCTCCGCGACGATTTCGCCAAAACGCATCAGACCAGCCCCATCAGCTCCGCTCTGCACCATGCCATTGCGGAATGCCTGGCCCAAAAAACGCAAGCATTAGTCCTCATCAATCGCCGTGGTTATTCCTGGTCCGTTCTCTGCCGCAGTTGCGGCGCCTCCGTGCAATGCGAAAATTGCAGCATCTCCATGACTCACCACAAACAACGCAATCGTCTCGAATGTCACTACTGTGCCTCGCTCAAACCAATTCCAAAGCAATGCCCGAAGTGCCAATCCAAATACGTCTATTTTTTCGGCGAAGGCTCCGAGCACCTCGAAGAGCGCCTGCGCAAAGAGTTTCCTGGCGCACGCATCGCCCGTTTGGACCGTGACACCGCCCGCACCAAGCGTCAATATCAGGAAACGCTCGGCGCGTTCGCCGGCGGCGCGCTGGATATCCTGGTCGGCACTCAAATACTTGCCAAGGGCCACGATTTTCAGCGCGTCACGCTGGTCGGCGTAGTCAGCGCCGATTCTTCCCTCAGCCTCCCGGACTTTCGCGCCGCCGAGCGCACCTTCCAATTGCTCACCCAAGTGGCCGGCCGTGCCGGCCGCGGCGATCTTCCCGGCCGCGTTCTGATCCAGACCTTTTATCCGGAGCACTACGCCATCCAGGATGCGCTGAAGCAGGACTATCCGGCGTTCTACGAGCGCGAAACCCAATTCCGCCGCGTCATGACCTATCCCCCGTTCTCTTCGCTGGCCAACGTGATCGTACGCGACACCGGCCTGGAGAAGGCCATCCGCTGGTCTCGCCAGCTTTCCGAATATTTTTCTCCCCACGACGGCAAAGGCCTGCGCATCCTGGGCCCCGCCGCCGCCCCCATCGCGAAACTAAGGAAGGAGCATCGTTTTCAATTCCTGTTGAAGTCGCCCAAGCGCTCCCTGTTAGCGCGTGTGCTTAGCGGCGCCATGACCTACCTCGATCTAAGAGAGATTCCCGAGACCGCTGTGCTGGTGGACGTCGATCCCCTCACCCTGATGTAGACGCTGAGCCGCTTCCGCGTCAGCATGGGCGGTCCC
>DATGEY010000054.1:0-13666 GCA_035309625.1 Candidatus Acidiferrum sp. | reverse complement strand
GTGATGGCAATAATACCGGTCGAGCGCGGGTTGGAGAACTCCGTGAGCGCGGACTTCTTTACCGTGCCATTGCGCGTGGCCATAAAGACGAACTGCCCCGCTTCTTCCAGATTGCGGGCGGCCACCAGCGCGGTGAGTTTTTCGTCTTCCTGAAATTTAACCAGGCTGGAGATGGCCTTGCCGCGAGTGGCCGCGGCCGCTTCCGGCAACTCATACACCTTGATCCAGTACACGCGGCCCTTGGAAGTGAACAGCAAAATGTAGCTGTGCGCCGAGGCCACGAAGAGATATTCGACGAAATCTTCTTCTTTGGTGCGTGCCCCGATGCGGCCCTTGCCGCCGCGCGACTGGTGCCGGTAGGTGTCGGCGGCGGTACGCTTGATATAGCCGGCATGGCTGACGGTAATCAGCATTTCGGTGTCGGCAATCAAGTCTTCCAGCTTGATTTCGTCCACCTTGTCCACGATCTGCGTGCGCCGATCGTCGCCGTAGGATTTCTGTACTTCTTTCAGCTCCCCGGTGATGACCTGCTTCAGCTTTTTGTCGCTGGCGAGAATCTCTTCGAGTTCGGCGATGTGCTCGCGGATGGATTTCAATTCCTTCAGAATTTCGTCCACCGAGAGCTGCGTGAGGCGATGCAGTTGCAGCTCCAGGATGGCATCAACTTGCACTGGGGTGAGGCCAAGCGCGCCGCCGCGGCTGGCGGCTTCCCCTTCGATGGAACCCAGCTTGTACTTGCGCCCGTCCAGCTTGACGCCCTGCAGCTTCCGGGGCTTGCCGTTTTCGGTGATGGTGACGTCTTGCTCGGTGAAATACTTGAGCAAGTTTTCTTTGGCTTCCGCGCGGCTGGCTGATCCGCGAATGATGCGGATAACATCATCCAGATGGTCGAGCGCGATCTGATAGCCCACCAGGATGTGCTCGCGCTCGCGGGCTTTGCGCAGCTCATAGACGGTCCGCCGGCGCACCACCTCCACGCGGTGCTCGATGAACAGCTTGATCAGCGGAATCAATCCCAGCTCGCGTGGCTGCCCCCCGACGATAGCCAGCAGGATCATGCCGAACGACTCTTGCATCTGGGTGTGTTTGAAAAGGTTGTTGAGAATCAGCTGGGCCTCTTCGCCGCGCTTGATTTCCACCACGATGCGCATGCCCTCGCGCGAGGATTCGTCGCGCACGTCGGCGATGCCTTCGATTTTCTTGTTTTGCACCAGTTCGGCAATGCGCTCGATCAGCCGCGCTTTGTTGACCTGATACGGAATTTCCGTGATCACGATGTTTTCCCGGTCTTTGCCGACTTCCTCGATAGCCGCCTTGGCGCGCATCATGAAGCTGCCGCGCCCGGTCTTGTAAGCGGCCTCGATGCCTTCGCGTCCGGCGATATATGCGCCGGTCGGAAAATCCGGGCCGGGAACCAGCTTCATCACTTCTTTCAATGAAGAGTCGGGCTTGTCAATCAGCAAAATCGCGGCATCGACGATTTCGCGCAAATTGTGCGGCGGAATATTGGTCGCCATGCCCACCGCGATGCCGCTGGCGCCGTTAACCAGGAGATTGGGAATACGTGACGGCAGAACAAAAGGCTCTTCGCGCGTTTGATCGAAATTGGGAACGAAATCAACCGTCTCTTTTTCAAGATCGGCGAGAATGTCTTCGCTTATTTTCGCCAGCCGCGCTTCGGTGTACCGCATGGCCGCCGGGGGATCGCCGTCAACGGAGCCGAAATTTCCCTGCCCGTCGATCAGTGGGTAGCGCATGTTGAAGTCTTGCGCCAGCCGGACCAGCGCCGGATAAATCACCGCTTCGCCGTGCGGGTGATAATTGCCGGAGGTGTCGCCGCAGATTTTCGCGCACTTGCGGTAGCCGCGATTGGAGGCCAGTCCCAGGTCGTTCATGGCCACCAGAATCCGCCGCTGCACCGGCTTCAGACCGTCGCGCACGTCCGGCAACGCCCGCGCGATGATCACGCTCATCGCATAATCCAGATACGACTTGCGCATCTCCACTTCAATATCTACGGGAAGCAGGATGGATTTATTGGTTTCGTCGGCCATTTCCCCTCGTTGTTCTTGCGCCTAGCTCGATAATGGGTCGAGATCCTTTGCTGACTCTCAGGATCACGGCCCCGGTTTTGGTGCGCGCTCCAGCGCAAAAGCTTTCACCGTGTCGAAGGCATCGGCGGAATTGGTGAACCGCTTGGCTGCGAAATGCTCTTCGAGTTGGCGCAAAAAACCGTCACGCTCCGCTTCTGACGCAAACTCGACGGCTACCCCCGCTACGCCATCCGGCTCGCCCGTAGGCGTGGCGCGAAAATCGCTGCAACTCAACCCCTGCAATCCCGGCAGCGTGCTCCAGCCCAGCTGATACCTCATGGCCGCTTGGCCGCTCGCGGCCGCAACAAATAAAATACAGCGATGGCCACGCCTAAAATAATCGCCATCCCGATGCCGTTGACCGCGAAATTCGTCTTGTACAGGTCTGCCGCCGACGGCTCGACCGGCAAAGCCGCGCGCCACTGCTGAAAATTGCGCAGCGTTCCCGGCAGCCGGTATCCCGACACTGCCACCGCCGCCAGCAGCAGTCCCCACCGCACGGCATCCCGCCTCGATCCCTGGCCGCTTTCCGCCATCAGCTTGCCGCCATGGAATCAAATGTCCAGGTTGACGACTTCCAGCGCATTTTCCTCGATGAATTTCCGCCGCGCTTCCACGTTTTCGCCCATCAGCGTGGTGAAAATCACTTCAGCGGCCACCGCATCTTCCAGCTTCACCTGCAGCAGCGTGCGCGTTTCCGCGTTCATCGTCGTATCCCAAAGCTGCTCGGCGTTCATTTCACCTAGGCCCTTGAATCGGGTAATGGTGAATTCTTTTTTGGCGTCTTCCACCACATAGTTCAAAACGTCCTGCGCCTTTTCCTTGGTCACCTTCGAACCGTTGTTCGTGATCACAAAGGGTGGCTTGTTGAATTCTTCGATCAATTTGGCCAGCGAGCGCAGGCGTTTGTATTCCGCCGTCGAGGCCAGCGCCCAGCTGATTTTCTGGCTGTGCGGTGGACCAAACTGGATTTCGTACAAGCTGTGCTCTTCGTCAAAAGCGATTTTGCCCTCCAGCTTCAGCTTCGCTTTATCCACTTCCTTCAGGAATTTCTCCAGCGCTTTCTTGTCCTCGAAATCCGCCTTCTTCTCCAGGCCGCTCTCGGAGAGCAACTCCACCAGCCCGGGTTCGCGCAAGCGCCTCCCCAGTTTTGCCGCCGCCGCCTCATACTCCTGCACGTTGAGCAAAAATTTGGTAAGCCCCGCGCCCTCCAGGGAAACTCCTTCCCTCGCTTTCACCGCGTGGTCCTCGGTGGCGCGCTTCATCAATTCGTGCGCGAAATCGCTTTCGTCGCGGATGTATCGCTCGGTCTTCCCTCTCTTCACCCGATACAGCGGCGGCTGTGCGATGTACACGTGGCCGCGGTCAATCAACTCCTTCATGTGCCGGAAGAAAAAGGTCAGCAAAAGCGTGCGAATGTGCGAGCCGTCAACGTCCGCGTCGGTCATCAAAATGATCTTGTGATAGCGCAGCTTCCCGGCGTCGAAATCGTCTTTGCCGATGCCGGTGCCCAGCGCCGTGATAATCGCGCGGATTTCTTCGTGCCCCAGCATTTTGTCGTACCGCGCTTTTTCGACGTTTAGGATTTTGCCCTTGAGCGGAAGAATCGCCTGGAATTTACGGTCCCGGCCCATCTTGGCGGACCCGCCGGCCGATTCTCCCTCGACCACGAACAATTCGCAGCGCGAGGGATCCCGCTCCTGGCAATCGGCCAGCTTGCCCGGCAAGCCGCTCGAATCCATCGCCGATTTGCGGCGAGTCAGTTCGCGCGCCTTGCGGGCCGCTTCTCTCGCGCGCGCGGCTTCAATGCACTTGCCGATAATGCGCCGCGCGACCGTGGAATGCTTGTCGAACCATTCGCCCAGGCGTTCGTTGACCAGTTGCTCGACATCGCCCTTGATGTCGCTATTGAGCTTGCCCTTGGTTTGCCCTTCAAACTGCGGCTGCGGCAGGCGCACGCTGATCACCGCCACCAGCCCTTCGCGAACGTCGTCGCCGCTGATGCTCACTTCATCTTTCTGCTCTTTAAGCATGCCGGTGGAAGAAGCAAAATTGTTGATGGAGCGGGTTAGCGCCGATCGAAACCCGGAAAGATGCGTGCCGCCGTCAACGGTGTTGATCGTGTTTGCGAAAGCAAAAACGTTTTCGCCGTAGGTATCGTTGTATTGTAGTGCGATTTCAATCTCGACATTGCCCCGTTTACCTTCCATATAAATCGGCGAATCGTGCAGCGTGGCTTTCCCTCTATTGAGATGCTTGACGAATTCCGCGATGCCGCCGGTAAAACGAAACTCCGTGGCTTTCTCCGTGCGCTCGTCGGCTAGCGTAATCTTCAAGCCTTTGTTCAGGAAAGCCAGTTCGCGAAGCCGCTGCGACAAAGTGTCGAAACTGAAAGTCGTCTTGTCGAAGATCGAAGGATCGGGGTGGAAGGTGACTTTTGTTCCGGTCTTGCGCGTTTTGCCGGTCTGCTTTAGCTTTGAGGTGGGCTTGCCCTTCTCGTAGGTTTGTTCCCACACCCCGCCGTCCCGCGAAATTTCCAGCTCCAGCCAATCGGACAGCGCATTGACCACCGAAACGCCGACGCCATGCAGGCCGCCCGACACTTTGTACGTTTCGCTGTCGAATTTTCCCCCAGCGTGCAAGACGGTCAGCACCACTTCCGCGGCAGGCCGCTTTTCCGTTGCATGCATGTCCACCGGAATTCCGCGGCCGTTGTCTACCACCGTGACCGAATCGTCGGCGTGCACCGTGACGTTGATCTCGTCGGCGTGCCCGCCCATCGCTTCGTCCACCGAGTTGTCGACCACTTCCCACACCAGATGATGCAAACCCATTTCTCCGGTCGAGCCTATATACATCGCCGGCCGCAGGCGCACCGCCTCCAGCCCGCCCAGCACCTTGATGGACTTCGCATCATACTGATGTCCCGGAGCTTTCCCGATTACCGGCTCTTGACCCTTGTCCTCTTTGTCGCCCATTCCTTCTCCTTGCAAAACACTGCGAGCAGCCTGCCCGCACGCGGCGCGCTTGCGCCACACTTCACGGCGATTCCAGAATCGCTCTGACGCGCAACGGCAAATTCATCTCAAGGGAAGGCGTGAATGCGGACTTGTTCTCCGTACGTCGCCTTACCCTTTGATCCCGGCCTCGTGCGGCCGGAACTCGTAGGGTTTCTGCTCCATCCCGTCTCGCGCAGCGAGACGCGGCGAAGGCTTGTTACCCAGCGAACTTGCGTGCGAATTCGCAGGGCTTTCACTCCAAGGTCGCGCGGCCAGACTCCTGGCCTGCCTAATCGCAGCGAGGCGCAGAGCCCGAAAACTGCCACCGCAATCCCCTGGCGGACGTGTCCCAGACTGCCGGGACGACCCGATTCGAAGGAACCGAACACCGAAAAGTTACTGCAAGATTGTACGCGAAATGATAGCTTTGCTCAAGTTTTTTCACCACCTGAGCTTGCTGTAACTATAAGTATTTCAATGAATTACGGAGGTCGCGCCACAAGGCCCAGAGGCTGGCCCTATGCGCAAATACCAGGGTCCCTGAGGTGAAGCCACAATTTGTGATTTCAAGTTTTTCGATCAAATCCGCATGGGCATGATGATGTAGCGGTAGCGATAGCTTTCGTCGGCCAAGGGGCGCATCTGTCCGGCCGATTGCTCGTCCTTCAGCTCGATGCTGACCGGGCCATCGGCCGCCGCCGAAAGAAAATCCAGCATATACGCAGAGTTGAAACCGATGGCTATGGGATCGCCCTTGTAATCCTTGTCGATATTTTCTTTAGCCTCGCCGTATTCCGGACTGGAAGCGGAAATCTCGATGCCGTCCTTGGAGACCGCCAGCTTCACGGCATGCGAGCGCTGATCCGCCAATTGCGAAACGCGGCGCACTGCATCCGTAAGTTCCGATCGCTCAATCACGACGGTCTTGTTGTTTTCGCGCGGCAATACCGCTTCATAATTCGGAAATTGTCCGGTAAGAATTCGCGAAATCAGCAGGCGATGCCCCACCTGGAAAAATAAATTGCTTTCGTCCTTGGCGAATTCGATCTGTGCGTCGGATCCCGCCGCCGCGGACAATTTCTCCACTTCATCCATGGCCTTCTTGGGGATAAGCACTTTCATCTCCCCATTGAGCCCCGCGAGCTTCTGATCAGTTTCCGCCAGCGCCAGTCGGTGGCCGTCGGTGGCCACCATCGCCAAGGTGTCCGGTTTCAAGATTAGCAGCCCGCCGTTGAGCGTATAACGCGACTCTTCCATGGAAATCGCGAATTTTGTCTTGGCGATCAAGCTTTCCATAACCGGTGCCGAAATTTTCACCAGCGTATGCGGCATCGCCGGCAGTGCCGGAAAATTTTCCTTGGCCATGCCCACCAGTTTGTACTTCTTCCGGTCGCTGACGATTTCCACCCAATGATTCTCCAGCAACTTGACCTTGATCTCGCCTTCCGGAAGCAACCGCACCAGTTCCAGTAATTTCTTGGCGGGAATCGTCCCGGCGCCCTCTTTTTTGACCTTGGCTTCGCATGAAGTTCGGATACTCAGCTCTAGGTCCGTGGCCGTGATATTCAGCCGGCTGCCTTTCGCTTCCACCAAAAGATTGGAGAGTATCGGTATGGTGGTCTTGCGCTCCACCACTCCCTGCGTGCTGCTGAGTTCGTTCAACAGCGCTGACTTCGAGACGCTGAATTCCATTGCTTGATAATCCTCGCGGGCGGCTACCGGTGCTGTCATTGTTACCTTGCGACCGCAGAGCGGTCAATGGCGTTTAAGTTGGTCTTTCTGCTGACGCCGTACTCTACTCGCTTTTGAAGAAAGTGAAAAGCGCTAACGCTCCCTGCGCCCTGTGGAAATGGGGGTGTATGGCGCGCCCACCGTTCCTGGTCCAGGACCAGCGCCTCGAGCCATGTTTTCTCCGGCCCCCTCGAAGCGGCCAGCCTCCCGAAGATTCCCACAACAAAATCTATCACTACAATTTCAACACACTTAGTCTCTTCCCTATTTTCCCCTAAGGCTGGAAATCACCTTGTTGTTGTGATGATCGTTGTGAATTAGTGGAAAGCTCCGCAACCGTTGTGTTAGCCGTCGTATACCCAAAGCCTGAGCTGGCGTCCAATTGTGTGAACAGAGGAAAAACCTGGCGCCAAGCTCCTTCCTCGGCCACGCCCTCTTTTTTCTTCGCGCCGATCAACAGAAAATTCAACTGTTTCTCAGATGTTCTTCACAGCCTCACGAAGGAACGTCAGCCCCAGACGAAACCGCTCAAAGGCCCGTCTCAGGATCTCAACCTCAGTATGAATGGTGAACGGTACCGCGATTACTGCAGGGCGTCCATGAGGCGGGTAATCACGCGATTCAAATCTTTGTCCGAGCGCCGCATCTCTTCGATCTTATTGATTGAGTGCAGCACCGTGGTGTGGTGCTTGCCCCCGAATTGCCGCCCAATCTCCGGCAGCGAAGCCGTGGTCAGTTGCTTGACGATATACATCGCCACCTGCCGCGGAAAGGCAATCGCCCGGGTATTGCTGCGCACTTTCAAGTCTTGCTCGCGGAGATTAAAATGTTCGCTGACCCGTTTTTGAATCAGGTCGATGGTGACCCGTTTTTCCTGCGAAGCAATGATGTTGCGCAAGACCTGCTGCGCGGTAGCCAGGGAAACCGTGGCGCCGGTAAGCGAGGCGTAAGCCATCAGTCGAGTCAGTGCCCCTTCTAGTTCGCGCACGTTGGACTTGATGGCCCGCGCGATATATTCCGCTACGTCGTCCGGCAGCGGAAAACGGTCGTTTTCCGCCTTCTTCTGCAGAATGGCGATCTTGGTCTCCAGGTCCGGCGGCTGGATATCCGCAATCAATCCCCATTCGAAACGCGACCGCAGCCTTTCTTCAATGGAGTTGATGTCCTTGGGCAAGCAGTCCGACGAAATGACAATCTGCTTCTGCTGCTCGTACAGCGCATTGAAAGTGTGAAAAAACTCTTCCTGGGTGCGTTCCTTGCCCGCAATGAATTGAATATCGTCGACCAGCAAAACGTCCACGGTGTGGAAGCGATCGCGGAACGTAATCATGCGGTCGAACCGCAACGAATTGATCACTTCGATGGTGAATTTCTCCGCGCTCACGTAGCACAGCCGCATGGCCGGATTGCGCTTCTTGATGGTGTGCCCAATGGCGTGCATCAAGTGCGTCTTGCCCATGCCCACCCCGCCATAAAGAAATAGCGGGTTGTACGCCTTCGATGGCTGCTCCGCCACCGCCCGCGAAGCGGCATGCGCGAATTCGTTGGACTTCCCCACCACGAACGAATCAAACGTATAGCGCTGGTTCAGTTGGTGGTCGTTATTCTCGAAATCGAGCTTGGACTGCTTCGCTGGCGACACCGCCGGCGCCGGCGCGGCTTCCTCTTCCGTGCAAACATAATGGACCTTCAGGTTGGGCGTCCCCTGTTGGTGGAAAACCGCTTTGACGATGTCTCCGTAGGTGCGCGTCAGCACCTGGCGAAACACGGTGCTCGGAATCTGAACGTAAAGCGTATCGCCCTCGGCGCGATTCAGCCGGGTTGGCTGGAACCAGGTCGTGTAGGTGTTAATGCTGACCCTGGACTTCACCAGTTCTAGGAACTTGTCCCACGCATTGGCAGGTTCGCGCTCGCGCGCCGGATTGGTGGCTGCTGTCATCACGAGAAAAGAATGCACCTAAGCTATTTCCACAGATGTGAAAAAGCTGTGGAAAGCAAGTCTCAACTTCCGTTCTATCGTTTTTCGGAACTAGGGATCATACCCGCCCGGGCTTTCCGTTCGCCCCTGTCAGCCCTGAGCGTTGCTGCGAATTTCCTCGGCCCCCGCACCATTACTCTCCGACAGCGCGGGATTGTCGCCGATTGAAGCGTGGGGAGCAAGCGAAAAGTGCGCGAAGGCGTTGGCCAACGTTCACATCTCGTTCACAGTTTTTCCACAAGCAAAAAAGTTTCGCTCTTTGCGCGCCACGCGCTGATTCAAAAGGAAGTTTTGCAAAAATTCCCCCATCCCCTTGGGCCTCCCGCCGGAATTGCACAAGAACAACCTGAGGAAAACTCCCACTATTCCGCACTTTTTTTCTCGGGCCGCTCGAATACATAGATACCCAGAGGGTCGCTGCCGATCAGCAAGCTGTCCTTCCGAACCACGATGATGCTCGCTTCCAGTCGGGCGCCGTCCGGAGTGTAAATCTTGTATCCCGCGCGCCGCGTCCCGTCTTTATCGAATCGCAGCAGATTATTCCCCACCGCCATCCACACTTCGCCTGTGTCGCCATCGACACCTAAGGCGGTCAGGATAAGCTTGAATACCGGCGCGCCGTGCCGTTTTTCCTGCCGCAAAATTTCCCGCCGCATGGCCTGCGCCTCGAAGGCCGCGTCCACCGCGGTGTATTCCATATCCTGCCCGGCGTACCCAAAACGATCGTATTCCCGCACCGTCGGCTCCGGCGTGTACGAAAACCCATAATAGAGGTGCCCCTGCGCGTCGCTCACCAGTTGGCCGATGTTCAAGAAGCGATTAAGGTCGGCCCGCTCGCTGATTTGCTCCGGATCCCCAAACTCCCGCACGTCGCGCCCATTCTTGTCGAACACAATCACCAGGTGCGGATCGTCCAGGGTGGTCACCGCGACCTCTGCGTCAGGCAGTGCCGCCACCGAAAGTGGCCCGTTTACCTTGGCCAGGCGCGCGTTTCCCGACGCCTCCCAGATCTTTACCGCGTTCGCCGCCCGGTCCGCTACATACACCGTGCCCGCCCCATCCACGTCCATACTCTCCCCGTAGTCGACAGACCGCAACTCCGGCGCTTGCGGACCGGAGGTCGCGCCATACGACGGCACGTTCCGAAGCAACTTGCCGTCTTTCCCGAAAACGGAGACGTAACTGGCCGGCGCCGTCAATACATAAATTGCGCCATCAGCTCCCACCCGTACGGATCGCAATCCCGGTCCAATCGCGGGCAGAATCCTCGCTTTCGCCGTCAGATCGCCTTCCTCTTGCCCGAAACTGGCGCTGGCCAGGCACACCAACAGACACCAAACAGTTGGGATTTTCACGTAAGTGCCGCCTTTTGTTGCAGCAACAGGTCAGATTACCAAACACGTTGGCGAGTTGCCCCAGGTTGCGACTCTGCGCGGCAACTCTCACTTTCACCTCAGGGCGAGTTTCAACCGTGCCGTAACGGACGCCCACCAACAAGGCTTTAGCCACTGAGGGCTTCGCCTTTCACCCGCGCGCGACGCGCGTCCTGCCACTAATCGATGTGCAACCGCAGTCTCTCGATCGACTTTGCGCGCAGCCGCCCGGCCCCATTCCGTTCGCCGCCATCCGTCTCGATCAGCACACCGTTCAGTTGCACATCGCCGCTGGCCACCTCAAACCGCGCCGGAAGCCCGTCCAAGAACCGCTTGATAATCGCCTCCCGATCCATTCCGATCACTCCTCCATGCGGCCCGGTCATCCCCACGTCGGTGATGTACGCCGTTCCCCCTGGCAAAACACGCTCATCGGCCGTAGTCACGTGGGTATGTGTCCCCACCACCGCAGTCGCTCGGCCGTCCAGATACCACCCCATGGCGATTTTTTCGCTCGTGGTTTCGGCGTGTAGATCCACCACCACCACTGCCACGTCAGTCGGCAGCTTGGCCAGTTCCTTGTCCGCTTTGCGAAAGGGGTCGTCAATCGGCGTAAGGAACACCCGCCCCTGCAGGTTCAGCACCGCATACTTGACGCCATTCTTGGCCGTCCCCACGAATGTCCCGCTCCCCGGCGAGCCCTCCGGAAAATTGCCGGGACGCAGCAATCGCGGTTGCTGCGGCATGTATTCCAGAATCTCTTTGCGGTCCCAGCTGTGGTTCCCTCCGGTTAGAACCTCGATGCCCATCTCCAGCAGTTCATCCGCCAGCCTTGGCGTGATGCCAAACCCCGACGCCGAATTTTCGCCATTGGCGATCACTAGGTCGACCTGCCGCTGCTCCACAATGTCCGCCAGCCGGTCCCGCACCATCTGCCGGCCGGGCGCGCCCACAATGTCTCCAATGAAAAGTATGCGCATCAGTTGTTGGGGAGCGTTTTAGTTCATCCTGACGCCGTAAGGGCGCGTCCCAGCGAGCAAAGTGAGTCTTCGTGCTCGCAATCCCTTTGAATCCACCCCTCCAAGCCGCATGGCGGCTTGAAAACTGGTCCACTGCACCACCAAAAAAGAGCGGACTGCTTGGCCGTGGGGAGCTAGGCCGTGAACCTCTGAAATAGTAGGGCGCCACGAGCCAACCGTTAGGCTTTCCTGCCCCGCTCGTGGATCCCCCCTCGGGAATCCGCCAGCGGGACAGGCCGTGCACACGGGCTGTCTATCCGCAGCACCTCAGAGATTCGTCATTGGTTCAAACAGCTTTCGCTCCCGCACCTGCTTCGAAGTACCGCTCCGGCCCATATTCTAGCAGGAATGCCCGCCGAACTAGCTTGGCCGCGCAAAGGCGCGTTCCTTTTAACTAGGTAGGGGCCGGCGCTACTCACTTCCCTCCGCTTTCGTTCCATAGAAACGCCAATTCGTCCGCTGTATCGTCCACCAACTGCGTGATCGACACTCCTGCACTATGCCCGGCCTTTAATTCATAGTGCAGCAGCACCGGCCGCCCACTGGCATTGTCCGCTTGCAGCAGCGCCGTCATCTTGCGAGCATGCAACGGAGCCACGCGCGTATCCGAATCCCCGGTATGGAACATCACCGCCGGATACTTGGTTCCGGCTTTGACGTTCTGATACGGCGAATATTTCAGCAGGTACCGAAACTGCTCCGGATTCTCCGCCGATCCGTACTCCGTGGTCCACCACCGCCCCACCAGAAAATTCTGGTACCGCAGCATGTCCAGCAACGGAAATCCGCACCAGATAGCTCCAAATAGATCCGGGCGCTGCGTCATCGCCGCCCCCATCAGCAAACCGCCGTTGGAGCGCCCGCGAATGGCCAGTCGCGCCGTTGATGTGTACTTGTGAGCGATCAGGAATTCCGCGGCGGCAAAAAAATCGTCGAACACGTTTTGCTTCTTCTCGAACATTCCCGCTTTGTGCCAGTTCTCCCCGTATTCGCCGCCGCCTCGCAGATTGGGCTGCGCAAAGAATCCGCCTTGCTCCATCCACCAGGCAAACTCCGGACTCCATGTCGCCGTCATGCTGATGTTGAATCCGCCGTATGCGGACAGTAGCGTCGGAGCGCTCCCGTCCGTCTTCACGCCCTTCTTCGAGGAAATAAACATCGGCAGGCGCGTGCCGTCCTTCGAGGTATAGAAAACCTGTTTGACCTCATATTGCTCGGAAACGAAAGGCACTTGTGGTTTGGCGAAAATCTCCGCTTTGCCGGTCTTTACGTCGTAGTGGTAAATCGTCGGAGGATGGATGAACGATTGAAACGTATAGAATCCATTGTCCGATCCGTCCAATCCATAAACCGCGGAAGCCGAACCCAGTGTCGGGTACTCCAGTTTGCCCAGCACCTTGCCGTCCAGGCTGTAGATTTGCGTTTGCGTTACCACGTCGTGCAGCCCGGTGACAAAAAGCTTCCCGCCCACGATGGAAATTTCGGAAATCACATCTTTGCTCTCCGGCGCCACCGTTTGCCATTTTTCCGGGCTCGGATCGCTGATGTGAATCCGCAGCACCCGGTAGTTCTCCGCCTGGTAGTCCGTCAACGCGTATAGATCGTCGCCGTGATTCTCCACCTGAAAGCGGTTATCGATGCCGTGAATGATGGCCCGGATGGGCGCATCCGGCGTGCGTAAATCCTTCACGTACACGTCCGCGCGCGTGGCCGGCACCCCGTGCTCCACCTCGATCAGCAGATAGCGCTCATTCTCCGTCACTCCCGCCCCGATCAGTTGCATGGGCCCAAGCTTTTCGCCGTTAAACTCTTTCCCGAAAATAACCTGGTCCGATTCCACCGGCATCCCCAGCCGATGGTAGTAGATCTCCGTCCCGGTCGTTTCCAGCCGGCCGTAATACAGCCCTTGTTTTCCCGGACCGATGTTGATTTGGCTGTATCGCCCGCGCGGCAGCACATCCGGCAAGGCCTGTTTGGCTTTTACGTCCAGCAGCCGCACCACCTGCTCGTCGGCTCCGCCTTCCCGCACCCCGTACACCAGCAAATCCCCATCCTTGGAAACATCATTGATGTGCACCGACGTATTTTGATCGGCGCTCAACTTTGCCGCGTCCACCAGCCGCTCCTCGCTTCCGTGCAACCCCCGTCGCATATAAATCGACGCCTGGTTTTCCTCCGGCAGCCGCTTGGTAAAGAAATACTTGCCCTGCCGCTCGACCGGAATGGAGTAGCTTTCGGCGCGCACCAGTTCCGTCACCCGCTTCGCAATCTCCGGGCGAATCCGCACCTGCGACAAGTAGCTTTCCGTATATTTCATCTGCGCTGCAATCCACGCCCGCGTCTCCGGACTCTGCCCGTCCTCCAGCCAGCGGTAAGGGTCGGTGATCCTCTTCCCGTGAATCTCCTCCGTCACCGGCTTGGCCTCCGTGGCCGGAGCCGCCGGCAGCTCGATTCCGTTTCCGCCGTGAATCAC
>DATGEY010000053.1:0-4026 GCA_035309625.1 Candidatus Acidiferrum sp. | reverse complement strand
GGAGGAACAATGAGGCACTTCCTGATTCACGACGAAAAAGATAACGTTGGCGTCGCGGTGGTGGACATCGAGCCGGGGCAGGAACTGGCCGGCTTCGCCATGGACAGCGGCGCGTCGTTGAAAGTGAAATCACTCCAGCCGATTCCGCTGGGGCACAAAATCGCTCTTAAAGAATTCAAGGTGGGCGATACCGTTGTCAAATACGGCGAGGACATCGGCAAAGTCGTTGCCAATATTCGGGCCGGCGAGCACGTTCACGTTCATAATCTCAAAACAAAAAGGTGGTGAGAAAAATGCAGAAACCAACATTTAAAGCTTATCGGCGCGAAAACGGCCGTGTGGGCATTCGCAACCATGTTGTGATCCTCCCCGTGGATGACATTTCCAACGCTGCTAGTGAAGCAGTGGCGCGCGTGATCCACGGCGCTCAGGCGCTTCCCCATGCCTACGGGCGGCTGCAGTTCGGCGAGGATCTTGAGTTGATGTTTCGCACGCTGATTGGGACCGGCGCAAATCCCAACGTGGCGGCGGCCATCGTCATCGGCATCGAGCCGGGGTGGACGGACCGCGTGGTGCAGGGCATCGCCAAAACGGGCAAACCCGTGGCCGGATTTTCCATCGAGCGCAGCGGCGATCTCAAGACGATTGCTGAGGCATCCCGCAAGGCCCTGGAATTCGTTCAGCAGGCGAGCGAGCGGCAACGCGAAGATTGCACCATGGACGAACTGTATGTCTCCGTCAAGTGCGGCGAGTCAGACACGACCACCGGGCTGGCCTCCTGCCCGACCGTTGGCAATGTTGTGGATCGCCTGGTGGACATCAACGGGACATCGTCCTTCGGCGAAACATCTGAGTTGACCGGCGCCGAGCATGTGGTGAAGAAACGCGCGGCCACGCCCGCCGTCGCCGAGCAATTCATGAAGGTGTGGAACGAATATAATGACTTCATAAATGAAAATAAAACGGACGATCTGTCTGAATCCCAGCCCACCAAGGGCAACATCCGCGGCGGCCTGACGACCATCGAGGAGAAAGCGTTCGGGAATATCCAGAAGATCGGCAAGCGCGCGAAGTATGTCGGCGTTCTCCAACCTGCTGAAGCGCCGTCCGGCAAAGGGCTGTGGTATATGGACACGTCCTCGGCGGCGGCGGAAGCTCTCACGTTGTGGGCCGCCTCGGGCGCCGTACTTCATCTGTTTCCCACCGGCCAGGGAAACATCATCGGAAATCCCATCATGCCGGTGATCAAGCTCTCGGGCAATCCTCTGACCTGCTCCACCATGAGCGAGCACATTGATCTCGACGTCTCGCAAATTTTGACTGGAGAAATGACGTTCGACCAGGCGGGCGACCGGCTGCTCGAACTGATGGTTCGCACATCAAACGGGCGCATGACCGCCAGCGAGGCTCTGGGCCATCGCGAGTTCGTCATGACAAAGCTTTACCGCAGTGCGTAAGGCGCAAAGGGCAGGGTTCCAGAGTCGCGCCTCCGGCCGGCGGGTTTCCACCGCCGGCCCCGCCCTTGCATAGCCTCGCGGCTCATCGAACACCGAAACGGCAAAGATATTTACTTTGTGGGAGGAGCTTGCGCGAGATCCGCGGGCGCTGGAGCGATTTTCACCGCTTCGCCCGTGGCCAACGACTGGTGGATGGCCTCGAGCACAGCCGTCACCTGGCGACCGTCGAAACCGGACACACGCGGCGGCGTATCATTCAAAATAGCGTAGAGAAAATCCTCCAGGCACGACGGAAATGCGCCGCGCATCCGGCCAAAGACCTCGCTGTTGAGAAACACTTTGGGGTAGGAGAATTTCTTTTCCGTGCTGATTTCAATTGATTCGCACTTGCGATCGAAGTGCAAGTGTCCTGCCGAGCCGATCAATTCCATAAACGAATCCACCGTGGAAGGAAAAGTGTTGGGATAGATCCACGCAGACTCGAACGTCACAAACGCTCCCGAGGCGAATTTCACCTGGGCCTGGATCACGTCGTAGGTCGGAATTCCCCGCGCCACCAGAACTTCCCTGCACCCCAACGCGCGCGCTTCCACCGCTTCGCTGGCCAGCCACCAGCGCATCAGGTCAATGTCGTGCGACGACAGAAACCACGCCGAGGTGGTCTCTCCGGCCCACTTGATGTGATCGGTGGCAACATAAATCGTGTCGTTTTTTCGCGCGTAGCCCGCCAGCGGCACGCCGATTTGGCCCGCTTGAATCGCCACTTTGGCGTGGTGATAGGCGGAAAGCCAGCGGTGATTGAACGCCACCTGGATTTTCTTCCCCACCCGTTGCGCGACCCGGATCAACGTGTCAGCTTCCGCCGCGCGCGTGGTGAATGGCTTCTCCACCAGAACGTGGCGTCCGGATTCAAGCGCATCGCGCGCCGGCTCAAAGTGAAAAGCGTCCGGCGTGGCCACCACCACCGCGTCAAGGTCCTTGCGCTCAAGCATGCGTCGGTAATCGGTGTAGCCTTCAACTTTGAATTCGGAGGTAATCACTTCCATCTGTTCCTTGCGCCGAGCGCTCACCGCAGCCACCACTGCCAACGGGTGCTCGGAATAGATCTTTACGTAGTGCCGGCCCATCGTCCCAAGGCCGATCACGCCGATGCGAACCTGTTCCATTACGCCTCCCTGCCATTTCCCACAAAATTTCGCAGCACGCCGATTCCGGCCACTTCAATTTCCACCCGATCCCCATCCTTCAGGTACGCCGGCGGGTTTTGCTTTGCGCCGATTCCTGCAGGCGTTCCCGTGCTGATCACGTCGCCCGGTTCGAGCGTCAGCGTCTGCGACAGCCGCGACACCAGCGCACCGGGGGGGAAAACCAGTTGCCTTGTGTTCGAATGCTGCCGCACCTGCCCGTTCAGACGCAGCGCGATTTCGAGATTTGCGGGGTCGGCGATTTCATCAGCCGTCACCAACCATGGCCCCATCGGCCCGAATCCGTTGCAATTCTTGGAGCGAAACCATTGCTTGTCTTCGCGCTGCAAATCACGCGCCGTCACATCGTTCATGATCGTATAGCCCGCAATACATCCCGCGGCTTCCTTTTCGCTAACGCGATCGGCGCGCTTGCCCAGCAGGAATGCCATCTCCGCCTCGTAATCCACCATCGAACTCGCGGCAGGCAATGGAATGGCCGTTTCGTGCGGGATCACCACAGAGGACAATTTCGAAAAGAAGATGGGCGCGGCGGGCGGCGGCAGATTGTTTTCCTTGGCGTGATCGGCATAATTCAGGCCCACGCAGAATATGCGCGAACCGCGGCCGACCAGCGGTGCGTGCCGAATCGTGTCGAGTGTAATTCCTTTACGACCCGCCGAGCGCCATTCATCCCTTAGCGTTTCCGTCTCTCGTCGGACTCCATCAGCGCCTCGTAACCACTTTGTAACCGACGTAAACTCCGGCCGGCCGGGGCGCGCCGCGGTGAGATCGATAACCTGTCCATCTTCGATCAATCCCAGATGTACGTCGTTTGTCGAAAAATAGAAATTGAGCAGTTTCATGCCTTCTCCCTGGCCAGCCGCAAGAAGTTTTTACGGAGGATATTTTCTTTCGCAGAATCTGAAATTCTCGCTGTGAGCACGCGCGCGAGCGTCATTGAAGCTTCGAGGTACGGCAAATCGGAGCCAAACAGGATCCGCTCCGACCCCAGGCGCTCGACGGCGCGCTCCAAAATCAGCCGATGATTCTGCGAACCCGAAAGATCCAGGTAGAGATTCGAAGCGCTCTCAGCCGCTTCAATGGCCTGGTGATAGCCGCGCCAGGTCACTCCTGAATGCCCCAGCAGAATTTGCGCGCGCGGGCAGGCTTTGGCCAGACCTGGAAAAAGTGACGGCCCGCAGGTGGGATCGGAATCCCACGTGTGCACCAACACGACGGCCTCCGTTTGGTTTGCATAGTCCCAGATGGCCCGGTAGTTTCTACCGGTCACGGGGTAGTGGTGCAGGCCGGGATGCAATTTAATGAGCGGAGGATTATAAAAATGCGCCCAGCGCGCCAGTTCCCTCAGGGCCTGCCCCGGC
>DATGEY010000052.1:0-2596 GCA_035309625.1 Candidatus Acidiferrum sp. | reverse complement strand
TCGTACTCCTGGTCCTGTGGCGTGCCCGGCCAGTGGAAGCTGGTGACCATCAGTCCGTTGCTCAGCAGCGGCATCATCGAGTAGCTCGCGGACTTCACCCCCGGCGTTTCTGCCAGCCGGCCCTGCAAGTCGCGATAGAAGTTGTCAACCTGCGCGCCTTTGTAGCCGGTCAGCGTCGGGTCGATTCCGAAAACCAAAATGTTGTGAGAGTCGAATCCAACGTCAACGCTTCGCAGGTTCGCCAGCGTTCTCACCAGAAGTCCCGCGCCCACCAGCACAACGATCGCCAGCGCCACTTGCGCCACCACCAGCGCATTGCCGATGCTGAACCATCTTCCGCCGGGGCGTCCCGATCTCGTGGAGCTCCCCTCTCCTTCCTTCAGCACCGGCGTCAAATCCACCCGCGCGCCCCGGAATGTCGGTGCGATGCCGAACAGAATTCCCGTAAACAGCGAAACCGCTACAGTGAATCCCAGGACTCGCAGATCAATGCCCGTCGCAAATCCAAGCGGACGCGGCTGATTGCTCGATACAAACGAGAGAATCGCATGTGCTCCCCAGTACGCAAACAAAATGCCCAGCGCGCCGCCCAGCACGGACAGCATTATGCTTTCCGTCATTAGCTGTCGCACGATCCGCGCCCGGCCCGCGCCCAGCGCCAGCCGCACTGCCATTTCCTTTTGTCGCGCGGCGGCCCGCGCGAGCATCAGCCCCGCGACGTTCGCGCAAGCGATCAGAAGAATGATTCCAACGGCGAGCATTAAAACGTACAGGGGATTCGCGTAGCGCGTTCGCGCCCCCGTCAGCCCGCTTTGCGCCGACACCAGCGCCACTTCCGGGTTGTCGGCGGCCGTGGAAAGCGTCTTCGGCTCGCTCGGCATCTGGGACGGCTGCGCGCCTCCGGGCGGCGCTGCTCCTGGTAGTCCAGGTACGGTAATTCGCTGATTCCCTGTGGATGGCGGCTTCGGGCCACCAACAACTTCACGCCGCACCTGCATGCCCCCTGGCCCGGTCGGTGGTTGCGGCAGCGCCGGCGAGCTTGTCGGTGCTCCTCCGCCTGCGGGTGGCGGCGCTCCACCGAAAACCATTTCCCGCCCAACAGGCCCGCCTCCACCGGCCGGTCCTCCCGCTCGCGGCCCAGCCACTCCCGCCGGCCCGCCACTATGGAAGAGCGGCACTGCCCCGTGCAGCATCTCGTTGCGGAACAGGCCGCTCACTTTCGCCTGTGCTTGCGCTTGTGGTGTTCCCGGCTTCACCCGCCCAATGATGGTCAGCCACCAAAACGCTACATCCGCCTGTCGGTCGTTCCAGCGGAATGGCCCGCTATTGCCGATGCGTTGTCCGTCGGAGAGCGGCAGCCACACGTCGTAATCGCTGCCCGGTGCAATTCCCGTGAATCGCTGTTCGGCTACTCCAATAATCGTGAATGGCACATTGTTCAGTTCAATCGTGCGACCGACCACATCGCGTGCTCCCCCAAACGCGCTCTGCCAGTAGCCATAGTTCAAAACGGCGACAGCTGCGGCCGACGCCTTGTCGTCGGACGCGTCGATCAGCCGCCCCGCAGCAGCCTTAAGGCCCATCGTCCAGAAAAAGTCCCCGGAAACCAATTGGCCGTTGATGACGCTGGCCGGTCCATTCCCCGTCAGGTTCAGCCTGCCAGAGTTGGCAAACGCTGCCGTTCCAGAAAACACATTCGCTTCTGCGATTTCCTGAAACATCGGCTCGGAAAAGGAACAGCCTGAGGGTCTCGCCGCCGGATTCGCGCCGCTGATGCGCATGCCGAGATCAGATGGGCAATCGCCCGCGGACATGTACCCGTGCGTGTTCGGCGAGTTGCGCGCGCTCCAGCGAAGCAGGACCAGTTGCGAAGGATCTTCTACCGGCAGCGACCGCAGCATGACCGCGTCGATCAAGCTGAAAATAGCCGTGTTTGCGCCGATGCCCAGCGCCAGCGTGAGGATCGCCACCGCCGCAAATCCGGGCGATTTCGCCAGCATGCGAAGGCCGTAGCGGATGTCCTGCCACAGGTGATCCCACCAAAGCCAGCGGCGGGATTCGTAGAATCGCTCCTTGGCTCGCGTAGCGCTGCCGAAAGCGCGCCGCGCTGCAGCCTGTGCTTCGTCCTCGCTTAGCCCCTGCTCTCGCAATCGTTCGCTCTCCAGCTGGATGTGCGCTTCGATTTCCGCGCCAAAATCCTTCACTTCTCGCTTGCGTCGGAACATGGACCTAGCCCCCTTCCACTTCGGATCCCAGAATCCGCCCGATGGCTGCCGCCAGCCTCTTCCACTTCGTCGTTTCCTTCACCAGTTGTTTGCGTCCCGCGGACGTCAGCGAATAGAATCGCGCCTTGCGATTGTTCAGCGAAGTTCCCCACTTGGCCGAAATCCACCCTCGCTCTTCCAGCCGCTGCAGCGCGGGATAGAGCGCCCCATGCTCCACCAGCAGCTCTTCCTCGGACGTTTCTTGAATCGCGCGAGCAATCCCTTGGCCGTGCTGCGATCCAAAGATCAACGTGCGCAGGATCAGCAGGTCCAGCGTCCCTTGCAAAAGTTCCAGCCGGTCTTTGCCTTCTTGGGTAGACATATAACCGCAG
>DATGEY010000051.1:0-4309 GCA_035309625.1 Candidatus Acidiferrum sp. | reverse complement strand
GGGCTCGAGCATTGGCATCCCCATGGCCATGGTGCCGATGACCGCCATGCCACAACGAACAGCGCTATCACATGCCTTCGGCGCGCTGGCTGCTTCGATGGTCGGCATTGCCGAATACGTCATACACGGCAGCTCGCTCGGCGGAGTTAAAGTTGGCGCTCTGGGCCTGGAAGTCATGCTCGGGTCGCTGACCGTTACTGGTTCGTTGATCGCTGCTGCCAAGTTGCAGGAGCTGATGCGCGGCACGCCAATCATGTTTAAGGGCCAGCAGATTTTTAATCTGGCGCTTTTTATCGTGATGATCGGTTCGTTTATCACCTGGATCGTTAACCCCGCTGCTCAGATGTTCTTCTACACCATGGTGGGCTGCGCTTTTGTTTTCGGTGTCATGCTGGTCATTCCTATCGGCGCTGCCGACATGCCCGTGGTGATGTCGCTGTTGAACTCTTATGCCGGTCTTTCCTCGGCTGCCACCGGCTTTGTGCTGGGCAATAACGTGCTCATCATCGCCGGCACGCTCGACGGCTTCTCCGGATTCATTCTCTCCATCCTGATGTGCCGGGCCATGAACCGCTCCATCACCAATGTGCTGTTTGGCGGCTTTGGCGCCGCCGTTACATCAGAAACGGCAGTCACCGGCTCCATGCGCGAAGTCGGGCTTGATGACGTTGCCGTCCAACTCGCTTATGCCAACCAGGTCGTCTTTGTCCCCGGATACGGCATGGCCACCGCGCAGGCGCAACACGCGGTTCGAGAACTGGGCAATCTTCTCGAAGAGCGCGGTATCTCCGTGAAGTACGCCATTCACCCCGTTGCCGGACGCATGCCGGGACACATGAACGTGCTTCTGGCTGAAGCCAACGTACCGTATTCATCGCTCTATGAAATGGACCAGATCAATCCTGAAATGCCGGCCACCGACGTGGCTGTTGTGATCGGCGCCAATGACGTTGTAAACCCCGACGCGCGCGATAACCCCAAGAGCTTAATCGCCGGTATGCCCATCATAGAAGTCGATAAGGCAAAGTCCGTGGTGGTGCTGAAGCGCGGCAAAGGCAAGGGCTTTTCCGGTCTGGAAAATCCTCTCTTCTTCAAACCCGTCACCGGCATGCTCTATGGCGACGCCAAAAGCAGCCTGACAAACTTGGTCCAGGCGGTCCAGAAGGTGTGAGCGGAGGGTTCCCAAACATCCCAATTTGACGTGGGTTTCGGCGGCGGACCCTGTATCACGGTCGAGCCTCGGCGTTATTCTTCCGATCTCGGCGATGTCGCGCGACCCTTGGCATTCTGCCCCTGGGCTTACGGTTTGGGTTTTCCGATCACCGGATATCCCGATCCCTGCCATCCACGTTAATCCGTGGTCACAGGCTTTGGGTTTTCGGATCACGCGCGATGACGGCGATTCCGGCGATCACGGCGATTCCTCCCCCCTCCCTAGGTATCCCACGGCATCCCAGGCCATCCCAGATTGGCGTAGGTTTCAGCGATCTGGCCTCCCACTTCTGATCAGTGTCATCAGTGTTAATCAGTGGTAGGTTTTGCCTTTCTGATTACAGCGATTCCGCGCGACCACGGCGATCACCTGATCGCTTGTGTGGCACCGGCACTCCTGCCGGTGGGTCTTTGGTTTCGACCTCGGTGATGTCGCCAATCTACCCGCTTTTCATTACCCAATTCTGGCAATTTCGGCGATTTTGACAATCTCCTTCCACCCCACCCCGGTATGCCTTAACTAGGATTCCAAAGGGTTTAACCGAGGTCATCCCAGAGTATTCCAGATTGGCGTAGGCTTCAGCGATTGGCTCTTACTCCTGTGTCTTCCCGATCCCGGCGATGTCGGCGATTCCGCGCGATTTCGGCGATCTAACTTGGGTTTTCTGGATAAGTAGCCAGCGGCTAGTAGCTAGCAGCTTTCTGTTGTCAAAGAGCGTCCGCCTACAGCTTTTTCTCGCTTAGGCGGAAATAATCGACTCTACCATTTGTTCGCCCTAATGTCAAGAAAAAAACAACTTCTTTCCTCAACCGCGCCGAGACGTGGCCGCCCGGTTTTGACAAGTTCGAAATGGTGGAGTGCCTGGTCGCAGAGAGAAAAAACCGAGCCACCCGGAGCCGGGGCCCCGACATGCCGTTCGCGTGGCAGGATGGAGGAGGGACGCCAGCCGACCTCCGGTTTGTGCTTATGGCTTCCCATAAGCGCGTTTGCCGGGTACTAATCCACAATGGACGCCTACTTCCGATTTGCCCGTAATCCGCCCGCTTGTGGGCGACCAGCTTCATCCAAACCTCATCTGGCCACTAAGGACTAGTTCACTATGCGGAAAGGAATCGGAGGATCTCGCGCATCACGCGCTCGCCTTGATCCGTATCAAAGAGAAACTGAGCATGCGCCGATCCTTCCAGAAGGATCAGCTTCTTTGGTTCAGGAGCTTTTTCGTATTTCGCGCGAATTCCCGGAAGCCTTGGTCCATCGCCGCTTGCGTCATCGCGGGCAACGATGAACAACGAAGGGCACTTTAGCTTTTCCGATGGCCCATTTGGCGATGAGCCCAAAAACACCAAACGGTAGATCTCGCCCGGCTCGGACGCAATAGATGCATCGCCGGCCGCTCCCCCGCCCAAACTGGCGCCGACTACGGAGACGGTCTTTGCACCGGCGCTTCGCAGATACCGCACTGCCGCAAGTACATCGAGGTGGAGAGGCGCACTGAAAATGTCCGCCTCACCGGGGCCGTGAGATTTTCCATAGCCTCGGAAGTCGAACGCAAGGACG
Source organism: Candidatus Acidiferrum sp. (assembly GCA_035309625.1). GTDB lineage: Bacteria > Acidobacteriota > Terriglobia > Acidiferrales > UBA7541 > Acidiferrum. Next base: position 1,539 of record DATGEY010000051.1, on the reverse strand, counting down.
CGAAAACCTGCGTCCGCCAGGACGCGCGCCTGCTTCGCCCAGCTCTCTTTGTTGAACCGGCCGCCATGCGCCAGGACGACGCCTCTCTCGCCGATTCCGTACAGGTCCGCAAAAACAACTCCGCCGTCTTCGGTGGGAAAGGATACAGTGTTCTGCGCATTTACAATTTGCCAGGAGAACAAGGCCGCAAGAATCGCAACGAGAGTACGCATCGCGTAACTGTATCATTTCGCTCGCGGGTCTGGGAGCAGTGCCAGCCCTCAAAGCAACCAGCCGAGCAAGGACTGCGGATTGCTGTTGGATTGTCGGCAATCTCCCAAAAACCAAAATCCCCGCCCATTCGCGCAAACGGCACGCGATAAGGACGGATACCTGGTCTCTTAAGCTTTACTTCTTGGGCCGCGACTCCGGCGGCACAAGACCTGCGAGGCGGTAGTACACAACGAGCTGGCCGTAGTGTTCACCGCTATGTTCGATGAGGCCGTTTGCAATGTCGAGAACGCGCGCTTTCTGGTGATCGAAATAAACAACCTCCGTCGTCAGGCCTTTTTCGCCTTTCGACTGGATGGCGGCTGCGCCGTCGGCGAAGGCTTTCTTGACGAACGCAACGATATCGGCCTTGGACTTGTATTGGTCGCGCTTGGGATCTTCTGCTGCCGGAGGCTTCTTTCCCATGACGGGATTGGTAAAGTAGTAGCATGAACCCGCCGCGTGCAGCAACTGCTCGGCGAAGCTCCGCTGCGCGGGTGCCGGCTTGAAGTCATATTTGTCCTCGGGAAAATCTTCGGCCATCGCCGTCAGCTTGCGGCCAATGTCATTCCAGGAATCGAGCACGACTTTTAATTCCGGATCGGCAGGTTTGACGGCTTCATCTTTCTTCGTCGCGTCCTGCTTCATCGGGTCCTGGCTATGGGCGGGAAATGCCATTGCCAGCAGGATGATAGCGAGAATGGGTATTCTTTTCATTTCTTTCTCCACGATTGAGTTTCGCGCATCAAAGCTTCAGCTTCTTATTTCGCCGGCGTCAGCTCCGCAACAACTGCAGCAAGTTTATCGAGTATCTGGTTCCAGCCCTCTAATTGACCGCTATTTTTCGCGCTCTCCATGCCCGGGGGCCGTCGGACGCGAGGAGGGCAGGCGCACCGAACGGATCGCTCAGAGCATCACCTCGCCGCGCTCGCGTAGAGCGCCCGCTCGAACTCCTCCTCCGCCGCTAGCGCCCCATCGTCGCTGAACGGCAGCGTCTGCATCAGCACCACCCCGCAGGTTTTCCCGGAAACATCAATCCAGAAAAACGTGTTGAAGATGCCGTCCCATGCCAGCGACCCCGCCGCGCGCCCGCCTTCCGCCGCCCGGCTGTTGATTCCGAATCCCCATCCAAACTTGTCGGGCGAACCAGGCAAGCGAACGGGATTCTTGATCAACTGCGGAATCGTGCTCCTCAACTCCGCGAGCTTCATCTCGCCGATCTGGTTGTGACTCATCTCCGCCACCGTCTCCGCCCGCAGAATCCTCTTGCCGCCGAACATCCCGCCGTTC
>DATGEY010000050.1:0-3110 GCA_035309625.1 Candidatus Acidiferrum sp. | reverse complement strand
CACGCTGGGCTCGCCCTTTCGCGGCACGGTAGCGCACGGCAACGTGCTGCGCGCGGCTGAGGCCGTGCGCAAGCGCATCCAGCACGAGCAAGGCTCCCACGTGCTTCCCGCCTGCTACACCGGGCACTGCACCTGCGACTTTATAGAGTCGTTGCGCCGCGAGACACCACTCTCCGTGGCCACCACCGCCATTTATACCAGGACCGACGGAGTGGTTGACTGGCGCTATTGCATCACTGGCGATCCGGAGATCGATTGCGAAGTTCCGGGAACGCACGTGGGCCTGGCGTTCAACGCGTCTGTGTATATGACCATCGCTGAGCGTTTGGCTGCGGCTCGAAACGCGGCCCGCTGAAAGCCCCACCGCCTCACGAAATAATGCGTCGTCTTGACTTTCTCATTCTCCACTTATAGATTCTTCCTGTCTGACGAGGGAAGAGCGGTTTAAATCCGCCACTGCCCCGCAACTGTGAATCGCGCCTCGCTGGCGCGAAAGTCAGGAACCAGTCAGACGCCAATCAATTGGGCTGTTGCGGCTTCGATGGGAGAGCCGGATGGCCTCCGACACGTTCGCGGTTTCATTTTTAGCGAGCTGGAATCTCATCACCATTCGAGGATGTCCGAAGACGCGCAGCAGGATCGCTGCGCCGCGTTGGCATCCACGGAGGCGACGATGGATGTACGCTCACGCAGCCTGGTGCTGATCGTGTTTCTGATGGTTTTCTTTTCCACCGCGCAGGGCGCAACCGTGCGCGGCAAAGTGACCGATCCACTGGGCGCAGCGGTAGCCGGCGCGCAGGTGGTGCTGGTCGCGCAAAACGGAACAGCCGCCGAAACCAGAACAGATTCCGCGGGCAAATATGAGCTGGCCGTTGCAAAGTCCGGACGGTTTCAGGTGCGCGTAGCAGCACCGGGCTTTGCTGCCGGTGAGAGTGATTGGTTTTACCTCGGCGCCGCAGAAACCGTCTCGCAGGACGTCTTCCTGAAGGTCAAAAGCACGTCGGAAGAGATTGTGGTGACGGCCACGGGCGTTCCTATTTCGGAAGCGCAGGAGGGAGCCTCCATCACCGTGCTCACGGCGCCCGACTTCCTCTTCCGGCTGGACGCAATGGACCCTCTGCCGGCAATTCCCGGAGTGCAGGTGACGCAGAGCGGCCAACGTGGCAGCCAGGCTTCCTTGTTCATCCGCGGCGGCAACGCAAACTCCAATAAGGTACTGATTGATGGTGTGCCAGTGAACGATATTGGCGGCACAGTGGATTTCGGCACGCTATCGCTCACCGGAATCGACCACATTGAGGTTTTTCGCGGACCGAACAGCGTACTCTACGGTTCTGACGCGCTCGCCGGCGTGGTGAGCATGGAAACGCCGCGAGGAACCACGTCCGTTCCGCAGTTTTCGTATGCTCTGGATGGAGGAAATTTCCAGACCTACCAACAACAAGGCGGGCTCGCGGGCGCGTGGCGGCAATTCGACTACCTTGCCGACTTCGGCCGCTTCGATACTTCCAATACGGTGGCCAACAGCCGCTTTCATAATGCAACGCTGGCCACGAATTTTGGCTGGTCGCCGAAAACCGGGAATGATTTTCGCGTAAGCGTGCGGCGCATCGCCATCGGCCTGGGATCGCCCAATGCCATCGAGCTGTTCGGCCTGGCTGATACCTCACAGACGGCGACGCATGACACCTTCATCAGCGCCACGTATGAAAATCAGGCGACGAGCAAATGGCATAACCTGATTCGCTACGGGGCTTCGCGGCTCGACAGCCATTTTGATACGCCGTCACCTGCCGGTGTGACCACGGACGGATTCACGTTTACAGGATTGCCGGTGACCCTGAAAGGCGCCAACGGCTTCACCGTCAGCGGCCAGGCATTTCTCACCACTGGAGACTGTTGCCCGTCAGTTTCTATCAACTCAGCCAACCGCGACTTCGTCTACGCGCAGACGGACTACCGGTTCAGCTCGCATTTAATCGCCCTGCTTGGATACCGCTACGAAGCGGAACGCGGCGACTCGCAATTCACTTCTCCCAGCTTTAGCTCTGGCAATTCGGTCGATCACCGAAACCAGGATTTCATCGTGGAGGCGCACGGCGACCTGCGTAACCGGCTGTTTTATTCGTTGGGCGGGGGCGTCGACAAGAATGCGGTCTTTGGCACCGTGGCCACGCCGCGCGTGAGCCTGGCATATTACCTGTTCCGCCCCGCCGAAGGAATGTTTCGCGGCACCAAACTGAAATTTAACTTCGGCAAAGGGATCAAAGAACCGACGATCTTCGACGAGACCAACTCCCTTTTTGACCTGCTGCAGCAACAGCCGGGCGGAGATCAGCTGATCCGGCAGTTCGGCATCCGGCCGGTGCGGGCGGAGCGGTCCCGGAGCTACGACTTCGGCCTATTGCAATCGTTTAGCGACCGCATGCTGGCGGAGGTCACGCTGTTTCACAACCAGTTCTATGACCAGATTGAATTCCTGAGCACGGACGCGCTGCAAAAGCTGGGCGTTTCGCCGGATGTGATCAACGCCGCGGGTTTTGGCGCAACCGTCAACACACTGGATTACCTGGCCAGGGGCGTGGAAACGGAGCTGCAATTCAAAGTGACCCACTCGCTCCAGGCACGCGCGGGCTACACCTATCTCGATCCACGGGTGCAGCGCTCGTTTTCCAGCGATGCTTTGGCGCCTGCGATCAACCCGAGCTTCCCCGATTTCCCCATAGGGGCGTTCAGCCCGCTGATTGGAGCGCGGCCATTCCGGCGCGCGCCGCATAGCGGATTTCTTTCGGTGACATATAGCAGATCACGCTGGTCGGCGCTCTTGCAGGGCGTCTTTGTCGGGCGCCGCGACGACTCAACTTTTCTCCTGGACGCAAATTTCGGCAATACGCTGCTGCTGCCCAATCGCAACCTGGATGCCGCCTACCATAAGTTCGATTTTTCCGGCGACTTCCGTCTAAATCGTCACCTGCTGCTGTTCGCTGCAATGGAGAACCTGCTCAATGAGCATTACGACTCGAATTTCGGGTTTCCCGCGCTTCCCTTCACCTTCCGCTCCGGCTTGAAGATCACGGTTGGCGGGGGAAGATGAAAGCCGAGCGCGGCGC
>DATGEY010000049.1:0-50522 GCA_035309625.1 Candidatus Acidiferrum sp. | reverse complement strand
CTTGGATTAACGAGCAGCAAGTCCGCCTGACCGAGATTCCGGCTCCGCCATTTCAAGAAGCCCAGCGCGCCGCCGCCGTAAAACTGCTCCTGGCCTCTTCTGGCCTCGAAGTACAAATCGATAAAACCGGAAACGTCATCGGAGAGCTCCCCGGCGCGACCGAAAAAGAAATTGTTTTTCTCTCCGCACATCTCGACACGGTTTTCCCTCCTTCCACGGAAATAAAAGTGCGCCGCGAAGGTGATCGCCTCCTCGCTCCCGGAATCTCCGACAACGGCACCGGTCTCGCCGCCCTCATCGCTATCGCACGCGCCTTCCACGAAGCCCATCTGCGTCCTCGCCGCACCATCTGTTTCGTCGCCGATGTCGGTGAAGAAGGCGAAGGCAATCTTCGCGGCATGCGCGCGCTGGTCGAAGCCTACAAGCCCAAATTAAAATCGGTCATCGTTCTCGACGGCTCCGGCACCGATCATGTCACCACCAAAGCCCTGGCCTCGCGCCGCTTGGAGGCCACCATCACCGGTCCCGGAGGCCACAGTTGGTCCGATTTCGGCATGCCCAATCCGATCGACGCCGTCGTCCGCGCCTCGGTGCGCTTCATTAACACCAGAGTCCCTCCGGCACCGCGCACCACCTTCAATATTGGACAGATCGAAGGCGGAACGTCCGTCAACTCGATCCCGTACGAAGCCAAAATTAAAGTCGACATCCGCTCTGAAAACGAAGGCGAACTCGCCAAGCTGGAATCCGCTCTCCGCGAGTGCATTGCCGCAGGTGTCCGCGACGAAATGGAAGCTTCCCGCGATCGCAGCAAAGGCAAGCTCGAATGGAAGGTCGAACTCCTGGGCAGCCGTCCCGGCGGGGAACTGCCGGCCAACTCGGCTCTCCTCGCCGCGCTTCGTTCCGCGGACGAATACCTTGGCAATCAATCCCGCGTCGAGCGTTCCTCCACCGACGCCAACATTCCTCTGTCTCACGGTATCGACGCCATCTCCATCGGCGCCGGCGGCAACGGCGGCGGGGCGCACTCCCTGCAAGAGTGGTACGAGCCGACCGGCCGCGAGATGGGACTCAAGCGCGCCTTGCTCACGCTTCTTGGTGCTTCTGGCATTGCGGAGGAAAAAGCTCGATGATGGCTAGACCACGCGCAACTCACCCTGCCCGCGCTGGTATCTTAATTTTGATTCTGCTGTTGGCGCTCTCCACTTTCGCCGAACTGCGCCTGCACGCGCGCCCCGCGCAGGATGCCTCACGCACCGTTCTCTACCTTCATGGCCGTATCTATACCAACGATCCGCAGCAGCCGTGGGCTGCGGGCATGGCCGTCCGCGATGGCAAAATCATCTGCGTCGGCGCCATCGCCCAAGTTATGACCGAATGCGGCTCCGGCGGCGCCCATGACACTGTTGAGCTTCACAATAAATTCGTCATGCCCGGCTTCAACGATGCCCACATGCATATGGGCTCCGCAGGCGAAGGCATGCTCGCCGTACGTCTCTACGGCGTCGCCTCCGTTGAAGAATTGAAGAAGCGTGTCGCCGCCAGTGTGGCCACGCACAGGCCCGGCGAGTGGATCACCGGCGCAGGCTGGGACCACACCACCTGGCCCGACAAACAGTTTCCCAATAAATGGGAACTTGACGACGTCGCCCCCAAAAATCCCGTATTTCTCGTTCACGTCTCCGGCCACGTCGCCGTCGCCAATTCTCTGGCCCTCCAGCTGGCCGAACTCAACAACCACTCGCCCAATCCGGCTGGCGGCGAACTGGAGCACAACGCTTCGGGTGAACTTACCGGGATACTCAAGGAAGGCCCGGCCATGGAGTTGGCCCGCGCCCGAATTCCGGATCCCACCGCTGAGCAGCGTCGCCGCGGAATTATTTTGGTGCTTGCCGACCTGGCCAAAAACGGCGTTACCTCTGCTCAGGATAATTCCGAATGGGAGGATTTCCGCGCTTACAAACGGCTGAAAGAAGAAGGCAAGCTCACCGTTCGCATCACCGAGTGGCTGCATTTTACCGAGCCGCTGAACGACCTCGAAAATAAGCGCGCTGAAGGCGGCACAACCGATCCCTGGCTAAAAACCGGCGCTCTGAAAATGGTGACGGACGGCGCTCTGGGTTCCCGCACGGCGGCGATGCTCGAGCCCTATTCCGACGACGCCAAGACTTCCGGCATCCTGATCATGGAACCCGACAAACTTAAGTCTTTAGCCATCGAGCGCGACAAAGCCGGCTTCCAGCTCAATTTCCACGCCATCGGCGACCGCGCCAACCGTGTCGCTCTGGACGTGTTCGAAGCGGTGGCCAAAACCAACGGTCACCGCGACCGTCGCGATCGCATCGAACATGCGCAGGTCGTCGCCCCTGAAGATCTGCCGCGTTTTGCCAAGCTCAATGTTATCGCCTCCATGCAGCCCTCCCATCAGACTACGGATATGCGCTGGGCCGAATCGCGCGTCGGTCCCGACCGCATCAAGGGCGCCTACGCCTGGAACACTCTGCAAAAGAGCGGCGCGCGCTTGGCTTTCGGCACCGATTATCCGGTGGAGGTGGTCAGTCCCTTGCGCGGTCTCTACGCTTGTGTAACGCGACAGCTTCCCGACGGCACGCCGGCCGGGGGCTGGCAGCCGCAAGAGAAAATCTCGTTACAGGACTGCATCCGCGCCTACACCAGCGGCTCGGCCTACGCCGAATTTGAGGAAGGGAAGAAGGGCGAGTTGAAAACCGGGGAATACGCCGACTTCCTTATTCTTTCTAATGACCTGACCAAAGTCCCGCCGTCCGCCTACACCAAAACCGAAGTCCTCCGCACCGTGGTAGGCGGCCGCACCGTCTACGAAAAGCCCTGATCCGTCGCAGGGACGCAGCAAGCCGCGCAAGTTGGGCGAATCGTAAAGAACCTAAGACGATTTGAAGTCCGCGATCTTGCCGCGCCGTTTTTTGCCGGGCAATCTTATTTTTTCTTCCCGCTATTCAAACGCAATATTCGTAATCTCGCATAAATTCCTTATTCTTGGCCACATGAAACCAAATCCTCATCCGCCGCCCCTTCCAGGTCTCGTCGAGCGAGCGAAAATCCGTCATGAAAACCCTAGTAACAGTACCGACTGCGCTAAATTTTAGATGAACCGTATCTCTTCTTGACAATTCTCGCGATGCGATTTATATACCCCTTACGCATTTAGTGGTGGTTGCCCGGGGGTTAGAAAAAATCTCGTGGTGGGAGAGTGGTCTATGCAAGGACTTCCTCGCTGTAATTCGGCACTAGTGTGTCCTTCTCTGAAAATACAATTTGTCGCGATGTTTGCTGCTTTGCTCTGCCTCTCCGCGCTGTGCCCAGCTTCGCTTCACGCGCAGGCGGCTAGCTCTACCAGCATCGTCGGCGTAGTGACCGATTCCTCCGGCGCGGTTGTCGTCGGCGCCTCCGCCAAGCTAACGGACAAAGCGACGAATACGCCTCGTACGACGGTCACTAACGATGCTGGTCGCTACTTCTTTGCCAACGTAGTTCCCGGCGACTATGAAATTGCCGTTAGCAAGACCGGTTTCCGTACCACTAAAACCATCGTAACTGCCAGCATCGGCATTCCTCTGACTGTCGACCTGCGGCTTGAGCTTGGCTCTGTCTCGGAAACCGTCGAGGTAACTGCCACCGGTGCCGAGCTCCAGACTCTGAACGCTACCGTGGGCAATACTGTCTTGGGAGACACGCTGCAGTCACTGCCTTCCATCGGCCGTGACACCGGCTCGTTCGTCACTTTGCAGCCGGGTGTCTCCCCGGACGGTAGCGTGGCTGGCGCAGTGGTGGACCAGAGCAGTTTTCTGCTCGACGGCGGCCAAAACACGAATGATATGGATGGCAGCATGCAGGTTTATACGCCGAGCTTTGGGGACGATCCGACAGGTGGAATCGTCAAGAACCAGATCGGTGGCGCGCCGACCGGTGTGATGCCCACGCCCATCGACAGCGTTGAGGAATTTAAGGTCAACACCGCCAACCAGACCGCGGACTTCAATAGTTCGGCTGGGGCGCAAGTCGAGGTGGTCACCAAGCGCGGAACGAACGCGTGGCACGGAACCGCCTACGAGTATTATCTAGACAACAATTTCAACGCTAACACGTGGGACAACAATGCCAGTGGTACAAAACTGCCTAGTTATCACTACAACCGCGCTGGCGGCGCTTTTGGCGGCCCAATCATTCCAAAGAAGATTCTTGGCGGAAAGACCTACTTCTTTGCCAATTTCGAGGGGTTCTGGTGGCCCAACTCGACAACCGTCGAGCGCGTCGTGCCAACGGATACCATGCGGGCGGGCATTCTCACCTTTGGGGGCGTGCAGTATAACCTGAATACCGGAACCAACTGTGGACCCCTCGGAACCGCTAAATGCGACCCGCGAGGCCTGGGCATCAGTCCCGAAGTGCAACAGATGTGGTCCAAGTTTATGCCTGAGCCGAATGAGACCGGTACGGCCGGCGGCGGGTGTGGCGGATTTGCTGGCTCCCCCAAGTGCGACGGGGTCAACGAACAGGGATTCAAGGCGAATATGGCGCTTCCCTATACCTCTTACTTCGGAGTGGCGCGACTAGACCATGACTTTGGCACAAAATGGCATTTCAATAGCAGTTATCGTTACTATAAGCTTACTCGCACGACCACCAGTCAAGTCGATATCGGCGGCTTCTTCTCCGGGGACACGCTCGGCGCGCCCAGTGCCCTCTCCCATCGTCCGCAGCAGCCGTGGTACTACGTGGCTGGGTTAACAACCAATATCACATCCAACACCACGAACGACTTTCATTTCAGCTATCTGCGTAATTATTGGGCATGGGTCTCAGCCGATGCTCCGGAACAGTTTGCAGGGCTCGGAGGGGCCCTCGAGCCTTTTGGAGAGAGTGCCACTACGGTGCTCGCACCCTACAACGTGAACACACAAAACGTGCGCACGCGCTTCTGGGACGGCCAGGATTACTATTACCGGGATGACCTCACCATGCTAAAAGGCAATCACCTGTTCACTTTTGGCGGGGCCTACCAGCACAATTTCAACTGGCACCAGCGCTCGGACAACGGCGGTGGCATTAACTTCACGCCGGTCTATCAGCTTGGAGAGGCGGGTTCGAAGGGCGGGGGTAACGTGGATTTCTCCAGTACCCTTCCTACAGGCGTGAGTCCATCGAAATGGGCCCGCAACTCTTCTGCGGTCCTGGGAATCGTAACTGACTCGCAAATCGCCTACACACGCTCGGGTTCGAATCTGGCTTTGAATCCTCCGCTTACTCACGCATTCGACCAAAGTACCATTCCGTATTACAACGTCTACTTCAGCGACTCGTGGCATATGAAGCCTTCGTTCACTCTGACGTACGGCCTTGGCTGGACACTGGAGATGCCGCCCGTCGAAAAGAACGGTAAGCAGATCGAACTCGTGGATGCCGGCGCCCAACAACTTGACGTGGAGGCCTATCTTCACCAGCGGGAGGCAGCTGCGTTGAACGGCCAAGTGTATAATCCAGAGGTGGGTTTTGCCCTCGTAGGCAACACCGGCGACGGTCAGAAGTATCCCTACGATCCCTACTACGGCTCTTTCAGCCCGCGCATTGCCGCAGCATGGAACCCGACGTATACCGACGGCTTTTTGGGTAAGGCGTTCGGCGGCAACAAGACGGTCGTGCGGGGCGGCTACAGCCGCATCTACGGGCGTCTGAACGGTGTGGACTTGGTGTTAGTGCCGCTGCTTGGCACCGGTCTTATTCAGGCCGTGCAATGCCGGTTGGTGCTGGCGGCCGGAACCTGCGGGCCTGCCAGACCGACCGTCGGCAGTGCTTTCCGCGTTGGTCCCACCTCGGGTGGCTGGGATGGTCTTGTGGCACCGATACCGGCCGCGAGTGCAACCTTGCCTCAGCCCACTTTCCCGGGTGTCAATGACGTCTCGGCCGCGGCTGGAGAGGCCTTAGACCCACATTTCCGGCCGAATGTGGTGGATTCCTTCGACCTCACCATCCAGCGCCAGCTGACACCGAAGATCTTGCTGGAATTGGGCTACATTGGTCGGAGAATCACCCACGAATACCAGCCAATCAACATCAACGCTGTGCCGTATATGATGACCAAGGGCGGCCAGACATTTGCCAACGCATATGCAAACATCGAGAAAGGTCTAGGTTGTGCCACTTCTTTTGCCGCTTGCGGCACGGGCAACCCCGCGTCCATCGCTCCGCAACCCTTCTTTGAGACCGCGCTGGCAGGTACCGGCTACTGCAACGGTTTTGCCAGTTGCACGGCGGCGGTCGTCAGCAACGAGATGGGCAACCTTACGACTCAAAGCGCTTGGAGCTTGTGGAGCGACCTCGACCACGGCGGGTTCAATTTCCCGCGCAGCATGCTCAATACTCCCCTTAACTGCCCGACCGGAAGTGAGATCGGCTGCGCTGGTCAGTTGTCGTCCGGGGTGGGCGTTAATGCCAGCGTTGGCTATGGGAACTACAACGGTGGGTTCGTTTCGCTGAAAGCGACCAATTGGCACAATCTCACCCTGCAGCAAAACTTTACCTACAGCAAGGCACTGGGCACAGGAGCATTCGTCCAAGCCACCAGCGAATATACGCCAAACGATCCCTTTGATATCCACAATATGTACGGAGTGCAGAACTTCGATCGGAAGTTCGTATACAACGTGTATGCGTTGATTGATGAGCCGTACTTTAAAGGCCAGCACGGTCTGCTCGGGCATATCCTCGGTGGCTGGACGCTTGCGCCTGTCTTCGCTGCTGGCAGCGGGGCGCCGGTCTATTGCGGCACTAATACCAACGGTCAGTCTTTTGGCGCGGGAGATGCGTCAAACTTCTTCGACAATGAACAGTGCATCTTCACGGGAGCGCACCCGTACGGGGCCTCGCTCCACCGGGATGGTAATCCTGGGGAATTCAACATTTTTGCGGCGGATCCCACGGCCCTATTCAACACAATTCGGAATCCTATCCTGGGCTTGGATTCCGGTACTGGCGGTGTGGGAGCGATCCGAGGCCTGCCTTATTGGAACATGGACGTGAGAGTGACGAAAAACGTTAAGATCTCGGAGCGCGCCAGCGTCGAATTCCAGTTCGTCACTACCAACCTTTTCAACCACCCTGTGTTTTTTGATCCTTTCCTCGATCCTACGTCTTTCGACGGTACGAGTGCGTCGACGGCGGCGTCGAGTTTTGGCTCAGTCAGTACGCAGGGTAACTTCCCCCGACAGATGCAATTCGGACTTCGGATTAAGTTCTAACTGCTTCCGGGTTTTCACCAACTCGCTGCAAAAACGGGGCAGGCCGACAGGCCTTCCCCGTTTTATTTTAGGTGCACCCTCTTCGAAGATTTCCCGTGTTGTTCACTCCGCACTTTCGGTAGAAATTTCACAGGAGCGCGGTATGCTATACCGGGCGAGGGGGTAGTTTTGGGCCAAAATTCTCTGGCGCGCAGCGTGGGAACTATTCTCCTGCTTATTGCTGCGCTGCCGCTTCAGGGGCAGTCCGATAAGGGTTATGTCGGCGCGGATGCGTGCGCCAAGTGCCACGCGGACATCCATCGTAGATGGACCGAATCGCTCCACAACAAAATCATGCAACCCGCGACAGAACGGACCGTCGAGGGAGATTTTGCTCTCGGCAAAGTGGTGTTGCGTGGCTCGACTTATCTTCTGCGGCGTTCCAATGGCAATTATTTTATTACCGAGTCCGCTTTGAGTGGCAAGGCCTGGGAACATCCTGTGGAGTACACCCTCGGCAACCGCCGAATTCAGCACTACCTCACCACGCTGCCCGACGGTCGCATCGTTCTTATCCCTGCCACCTGGGACAAGATCCGCAAAATGTGGCTTCCCGATCTTGACCTTGGCAATCCGGAAGAGGATCCAGGCGTTCAGGTCCAGGTCTGGAACAAAACCTGCTACTCCTGCCACGTAAGCCAGGGAGAGAAGAATTTTGACTTACAGCACAATCGCTATCACACGACGTGGCAGAACTTGGGGGTCAACTGCGAGCGTTGCCATGGCCCAGCAAGCAAGCACGTGGCGGCGGCGAAGGCCGCAACGGTTATGGACTCCAAGACACGGGCCGTCGTCAACCAGGCACTCGTGAGCCCTGCGCGGCTGGATCCGGCAAGCAGCACCATGATTTGTGCGCAGTGCCACTCATTTCGCGATATCTACGTGGATAAATTCAAGGCTGGCGCGAACTACTACGATTTCTTTCTGCCGGCAATGGAGTATCGCCTGCCGGCGTCAGAAGATCCGGCGTATTGGCCTGATGGGCGGCCGCGCTGGCTTTCGAACGAGGCACTCGCGTTTTGGCAGAGCGGATGCTTCCTGAAGGGACGTGCCACGTGTATCTCCTGTCACTCCGACCCACACACGATCGATGTGGATCGGAATCGTCAGCTTCGGCCGAACGACCAGGCGCTCTGTACGCAGTGCCACAAGGCGATTGCAGCCAACATCTCGATGCACACGCATCATGCACCGAATAGCTCCGGCAGTTCGTGCGTTGAGTGCCACATGCCGCACACGGTTATCGGCCTCGAGGGGTGGATCCGCGATCACTCGATAAGCGTCCCAGTTCCGGAGAATACGATCCGGCACGGCATTCCGAATGCGTGCAATCTCTGCCACAAAGAGCAGAATGCGGAATGGGCATTGCGGCAGGTGAACGCGTGGTACGGCGGTCAGTCGCGCCAGAAACTGGTCGTCCGCGCCGACGCCTTCACCGGGGCGCGAAATGGGAATCCGGCAGCGATTCCGGCGCTGCTCCAGATATTATCCGATCCAGCGGGAGGACCGGTGATCCGTGCCAATGCTGCCGGATATCTTGGCAACTTCCCAGGCGATCCTTCGGCGTATGATGTGGTGCTTCGTTCCTTCTCCGATCCCGAGCCGCTGGTCCGTGCGACGGCGGCAGTCGCGATAAAGCCTCGGGCGGCCCAGCGAGAAGCAGTGGCTCCGGAGCTGGTGTTACTGCTCAGAGATCCCGTGGCAACCGTGCGGATGAGCGCTGCGATCGCGCTGGTTTCCATGGGCGTGCGGCAGGTTCCGGACGAGGATGCCAAGCAGTTTGAGCGCGCAAAGGAACTTTACCGTGCCCGTGCCGAACTCGACTCTGACGATGCTCAACAGCAGTTCGCCGCTGGGCAATTCTTCTTCTTGTCGGGTGACATGGATAGCGCCGTGGCTTTTTTTCGCGCGAGCTTGAAACTCGATCCCGTGATTCCCGCGCAGTACTATCTCGCCCGGGCCCTGGCGGAGAAGCGCGACTTCCCATTGGCGCGCCAGGTACTGAAAACCATCCCGCCTAATGACCCGCAATATGCCTCGGCGCAGCGATTGCTCGCCGAAGTTGAACTGAATGATGTCGATCATGGCGACGCGCCGGTGAAGAGCACGACCACCCAGGGCGGCAGCGAAAGCGAAGCCGCGTTTTTCGACGGCCAACTCTTGTATCAGAAAGAAAATTATGGCGCTGCGCTGAAGCAGTTGGAAGTAGCTCTGCGCCTCGCGCCCGAGGCGCCGTGGGCGACGAAGGCGCAAATCTATCGGGCCATTTGCCTGGAGAAGCTCGCACGCACGCAGGAAGCCGAAGCCGCCATGCAAGCGCTTTCCGGAAATGCTGCGGTCCGAGGCGACCTTGACCTGCAGCTTGCATTTGCCGAGTTACTCTACGAAACCGGGCGTATGGAGGAAGCCCTGAAACGGATTGACGAGGTCATCGCCGCTGTTCCGCAGGCTCCGATGGCCTATTTTTGGCGAGCCAGGGTGCTGCTTCAGCTCCACCGCAGTGACGAAGCGGCAAGCGCGGCGGAAGAATCCATTCGCTTGCAGCCGGAGCTTCCCCTTGCTCACAACCTGCTAATCAGGATTTACCAGATGCAAGGCCGCCCCAAAGAGGCGGCGGAACAGGTGCAATGGCTTCGCGACTACGAACGACGCAAGGAATGATGCTCCTCTTCTTGCTGGCTGCATCTAGCGGCGCACGAGCGCAGATTCGCTTCGAAGACGTCGCCGCAAAAGCTGGCGTGAAATTCGAGCTGCGCAATGGCGCTATGGGTGAGTTTCATCAGCCGGAGCTTATGCTCGGCGGCGTGGCCGTCCTTGATTACAACAACGACGGCTGCATGGACATCTTCTTCACCAACGGCGCGGCCATGCCATCGCTCCAGAAGACCGGCCCCGAGTATACGAACCGGCTGTTTCGTAATAACTGCGACGGTACATTTACGGATGTCACGCTAAAGGCCGGCCTGCCGGGCGATGGCTATTCCATGGGTGCGACCGTCGGCGATTACGACAATGACGGGTATCCGGACATCTTCGTTGCTGGCGTGAACCGGAATATCCTCTATCACAACCGTGGTGACGGCACTTTTGAGGACTTTACGGCGAAGGCGCACCTCAGTGGAGTCGATCCACACTACGGCAAGCTGTGGTCGGTTTCGGCGGCTTGGGTTGACGTGGATAATGACGGCTGGCTCGACTTAGTCGTCGCCAATTACGTGCAATGGGACCCGAAGCTCGAGCCCAGGTGCGGCTCGCCGCAGCAGCCGCTCTACTGCGACCCCCGCGCGTATCATGGCACGCCGGTCCAGCTCTTCCGCAATAACCACGACGGAACATTTACGGATATCACCGAACCTTCCGGTCTTGGCGCGCAGCTCGGCAAAGGCATGGGAGTGGCGATCGCCGATTATGACGGCGACGGCCTGATGGATATCTTCGTGGCTAACGATTCCGTCCCGAATTTCCTATTCCACAATCTGGGTCACGGAAAATTCGAAGAAGTCGGAATGCTGGCTGGCGTGGCGCTCGACGACAATGGGCGGCCCGTAGCCAGCATGGGGGCGGATTTTCGGGATTTCGACAATGACGGCCGCCCTGACTTGATCTTCACCGCCATGCGCACCGAAACCTACAACCTGTTTCGGAATACCGGCAGATCACCCGCCTTCGAGGACGACACCGCGCACTCAGGGCTCGCGCTGGCGACCCGGATGCTGACCGGGTGGGGCATTGGTTTGTATGACTTCGATAACGACGGCTCCAAAGACGTGTTTACGGCGAACGCGCATTTTCCGGCACTCGATCAATACTTGGGCAGGGAGGCGGCGCTGCCAAATTCCCTGTTTCGCAATCAAGGTGATGGACGCTTCGAAGACGTTTCCAAAACGGCCGGCGCCGATTTTCAGCTTGCGGGCCAGTATCGCGGCGTCGCCTTCGCCGATTTCGACAACGACGGTCGGCTTGATGCGGTTGTTTCCAATGTGAATGGTGCGGCGCGGCTGTTCCACAACATCACGCCGAATGGCGGGCACTGGTTGGCGGTGAAGCTGACCGGTAGTCGCAGCAATCGCGATGGCATCGGAGCAAATCTCGCGGTTACCCTCCCGAGCGGCCGTAAGCTCTACAATCATTGCACCACCAGCGTGGGCTACGCTTCGTCAAGCGAACCGCTGGTGCGCTTTGGGCTGGGTGGAGAAGCGCTTGCCAAGCGGATCCAGATTCGTTGGCCCAGCGGGCAGGTTCAGGAGATCTACAATGTTAAAAGCAATCAGGTAGTCAAAATTCGCGAGCCTGATTGACTCGAAAACTGACACCTGCTTTAGCGACCGTTACTGTAGTTCTTTATGTCGACGGCGTCGTACATGGTGGCGGAGGCAGCGTGAGCTTTTTCGTAGGCGGTGATTTGGGGTTCGTGTTGCAGGGTGGTGCCGATGTCGTCGAGGCCCTTTAGCAGGACTTCTTTGCGGGACGGGGCGATCTCGAATTTGTATTTCAGGCCGTGATTGTCGGTCACCGTCTGGTTCGGCAAATCGACGGTCAGCGAATAGCCTTCTTCTTTTTCGGTGCGCTGAAACAATTCCCCGATTTGCTCTTCGCTGAGTTCCGCGGGAAGGATTCCGTTCTTGAAGCAGTTGTTGTAGAAGATGTCGGCGTAGCTGGGCGATAGGATTACGCGGAAGCCGTAGTCCTTTACGCCCCAGGGGGCGTGTTCGCGGCTGGAGCCGCAGCCGAAGTTGGCGCGCGTCAGCAGAATCGATGCGCCTTTGTAGCGCGGATAGTTCAGCACGAATTGCGGGTTCGGTTTTTCGCCGGGCAGATAGCGCCAGTCGTAAAAGAGAACTCGGCCGAAGCCTTCGCGGGTCAGCGCCTTCAAGAATTGCTTGGGCACCATCTGGTCGGTGTCGACATTGACACGATCGAGCGGGATGACCTTGCCGGTATGCGTTGAGAACGGTTGCATTTTATAAGTGCCTCGCTGTGCCTAGCATCAAACTAAAAGCAAGATGGCGAGATGAACTCGCTTCTACGGCGCCGGGCTGAAAGCCGGCCTCAACATTTCTGACAGCGTGCCAAGCTGGGGCGCAGCACTGCTGCGCCCCTACAAAATTCAAATGCGCCCGCCTCAGAAGGAGAGCCTTACAAAATCGGACCGGCGCCCGTACAAAACTTACTCCACCGGGGCGACGTTGAAGTCGCGGACGTCTACGAAATGGCCGGCTATGGCGGCGGCGGCGGCCATTAGCGGGCTTACCAGGTGGGTGCGGCTGTCTTTGCCCTGGCGGCCCTCGAAGTTGCGATTGGAGGTGCTGGCGCTGCGTTCATGCGGCGGCAGGACGTCCGCGTTCATGCCGATGCACATGCTGCATCCGGCGTCGCGCCACTCGAAACCGGCGGCGGTGAAGATCTTGTCCAGGCCTTCTTTTTCCGCCTGGGCCTTGATGCCGCGAGAGCCCGGAACGACCAGCGCCTGCTTGATCGTGCGCGAGACGTGCTTGCCGGCCACAAACTGGGCGGCAGCGCGCAGATCGTCAATGCGCGAATTGGTGCAGGAGCCGATGAACACGCGATCGATGGGAATATCAACGATGGGTGTGCCGGCTTTCAGACCCATATAGATCAGGGCGCGCTCGGTGGCTTTCTGATCGTTGAGGTCGCTGAAGGAATGCGGGTCGGGGACACGCGCGGTCACGCCGGTGACCATGCCGGGATTGGTGCCCCAGGTCACTTGCGGCGCGATGTCCTTGGCGTTCAGCTCGACGGTCATATCGAACTTGGCGCCGTCATCGCTGCGCAGCTGTTTCCAGCGCTCAACCGCCTCCTGGAACGCTTTGCCGCGAGGAACGAATGGGCGGCCCTCGAGATAGGCGAAGGTGGTTTCGTCGGGCGCGACCGTGCCGGCGCGTGCGCCGCCTTCAATGGTCATGTTGCAGACGGTCATGCGGCCGTCCATGGAGAGGCCGCGAATGGCTTCGCCGCCGTATTCGGCGACGTGCCCGGTTCCGCCGCTGATGCCGATCTTGCCGATGATGGCGAGAATGATGTCCTTGGCGGTGACGCCGGCAGGGCGTTTGCCGTTGACTACAATGTGCAATGTCTTGGAGCGCGACTGCACCAGGCATTGCGTGGCCAGCACATGCTCCACTTCGCTGGTGCCGATGCCGAAGGCGAGTGTTCCGAACGCGCCGTGCGTGGAGGTGTGACTGTCGCCGCAGACGATAGTCTGCCCCGGCTGGGTGATGCCCAGCTCCGGCCCGATGATGTGCACGATGCCTTGCTGCTTGCTGTGCATATCAAAGAGGCGGACGCCGGATTCGCGGCAGTTCTTCTCCAGCGCTTCAAACTGCAGCCGCGCGTCGGTGTCGATGATGGGCAGGGTGCGGTCGGTGGTGGGTACGGAGTGGTCCATCACCGCGAAAGTGAGGTCGGGCCGGCGAACCTTGCGCCCTTCGGCACGCAGCCCGGAGAAGGCTTGCGGAGAAGTTCCTTCGTGAATGAGGTGGCGATCGATGTAAATCAGAGCGGGCTGCCCCGGCTCTTCATAGACCAGATGATTATCCCAAATCTTTTGATAAAGAGTCTTAGCGGTAGTCATGTCGGTTCAGGATGAATTTTAGCACTACTGTAAACCGGTGACCATTGCCTTGCAGACTACCACTGCAATTTCGCGGGGAAGTATTTTGCGATCAAGCCTTCGTAATAGGGACGCAGCTCCTCGACGTTCGGCCGCTCCTTACTCTTGGAGTACAGGTCATAGGGATTGAATTCGCGCACCCAGCGGAACATCCGGTGGTCGGCATCATCCATGAGATATTCATATTCGCCCTCCCGGTGCGCCGCATAGAATGAGTGGTAGCGCACCATGTACAGCGCTTCCTGCGGAAGATAGTCTTTGACCACGTGATAGAGATATTCGTCGTGTCCCCAGGACATGTCCACCCGATTAAGCCCGCCATGCTCTGCATAAACGCCCATGCGGGTCTGATAGCCGGGGATTTGGGCATCGGGATTGAGCGCAAAGTATTCGTGCAAGACGATCTTGGGCGACCAGGCGCAGCCGACCGGAAAAGTGTCACCGACCACAGCCCATTGCGGTTCGCCCCACAGGCAAAGAATCTTGCCGAGGTCGTGGATGAGCCCGGTGAGGATGAACCAATCCGGTTTAGCGTCGCGCCGGATGGCCTCCGAGGTTTGCAACAAATGCTCGATTTGCGTTAGCTCGGTGTCCGGATCGCTTTCGTCGATCAAGGTGTTGAGAAATTCCATGGCCTCCCAAATTCCCATCTGTGCCCGGTTCCTGGCCAGGAATTGCTTTTTCTTATCTAGAACGAAATCGCGAGTTTGGCAGGCGTGATTTTGACGATAAAACTCGCGAACGCGGGGCGGAGTGGCCTCGCTGTAATCGCGGAATTCGTCGGCTTGTTTCCCCTCGGCGTAGCGAGTCTTGACGAAGTCGTCCCATTCTTCCAGACCCCGTAGTGGGCCAAGCTGAGTGGCCAAAGTTGGTTTCGCGACGTTCATGGGCAATCCTCCTGCCCCCTTGCTCAGTATCCGCCGAGTTTTGCAGGTGTCAAGCGCGAGTAGGAACCGGCGGGCAGTGCGGAGCAAAGCAAGGTGTGAGGCGGGGTTTGCAGGATGCTGGGGTTGCCGGTCTTACCTGGTAAAAGCAATTTGTCCGCGCCTGTAGGGCTGGAGTTCCGCACTTCGCGCTAGTCAGGCAAATCGTGGAGAACGACATTGAGAAGGGAACTGTGGACCTCCAAGCCGCCGTTGTACTCAATGAAACCCAACTTCCGGAATTTGTTCATGAAAAAACTGACCCGCGGTCGAGTGGTGCCCACCATTTCGGCCAAAGTTTTCTGGCTCAATTTCGGAATCACCTTTTCGGGTTTGCCTTCCTTGCCGAAATGGGCCAGCAGCAGGAGTATGCGAGCCAGGCGCTTTTCGCTGGAGTTGAAGAGTTGGTCAACCAGATCGGCTTCGTAGCGAATATTGCGCTGCAACAGATAGGCCACAAAGAGGTCCGAAAATGCGTGTTCGCGATGGAGCGCCTGCAACATGGCGGGCTTTTCAATGCGCATGAGTTCGCAATCGGTCATAGCGGTGGCCGAGCCCATGCGACGAGGCTGTCCCGCAAGTCCGCCTTCGCCAAAGAAATCACCGGCATTAAGTATGCCTATAGTAGCTTCCTTGCCATGCTTAGATACGACGGTAAGTCTTACCTTGCCCTTTTGGACGTAAAACACCGCATCGCAAGTAGCGCCTTGAGAATAAATGGTTCCTTTCTTTCGAACGGACACGACGGTTCTGCCCTTACCGATGGTGGCAAGAAATTTCTTGAGGTCAAACTCGCGGGTATTCTTGGACACTCGCAGATCTCGATTTGGCGATTCTACCCATTCTTCTCCGCCGTGTGAAGTGCCTCCGAATGGCGCAAAGACGGAACTGGCTCTTATCCAATGTGGTCAATTTTGGACAGTTTCCATTTTGCGCGCGTGCTACCGTTCGTGGTTTAACGCGGTAAAGGTGGCGAAAACGAGCGTGCCGAGCGACCGCCCTGTCAAGCGGCTTCCGTTGAAAGTCGAATGGAACGGGCGCGGGCAGCATTAAAAAATGCCAATTGGAGAACCGCAGCGCGCAGCGCCCGCTTTCTTTCACCAGCCTCACCTAGAGACGATTGTTTGGAGGTGAATGATGGCGCATTTTCCTGTCATCGCGCAGGGTAGCGAGGCGCCCGATGTGCAACGGGTGTACGGAGAGATACGGCGGGAGAAGCGCCTTCCGTTTGTTCCCAACTTTTTCAAGACCCTGGCGCATGCCCCAGAATCGCTCGACGCGACGTGGATGGCGTACCGGGGAATCACGACGCGTGGTGCGTTGCCGGAAGCTCTCAAGGAAATGATATTCGTGGCTGTTTCCGTGGCGCGGAACTGCAAGTACTGCGAGGCGGCGCACCTGGCTTTCTGCAACCTGTTGAGCGTCGAGCCCGGTGATCTTGCGGCGCTGACCGAAAACATCGATGCCGTGCGGCCGGAGCGCACCAGAGACATTCTTCGCTTCTCCGTCAAATGCGCATTGGAACCGCGCAATATCGAGCGGGCCGACTACGCAAAACTGCGGCAGCACGGGTTAGCGGACAGCGAGATTATCGAGACCGTCGCGATGTGTGGTTTTGCGATGTACGCGACGACCGTTGCTGATGTACTCCGGCTGGATATAGATCACGAGGCCCTCAACATAATCGCGCCGCAGCGGGCGGCGGCGTTATGAACGGCTTTTACGGTTTCGGGCGCGACGCGCTTCTTCTGGAGACGCTATCAATCGTCGCCAAATGCCAAGATCCGCAGAATTTCTGGAGCGACGCGATCGCGCGACTCAAGTGGATTCTGGATTTCACGCGCGTGGATGTAGCGCTGCTCAATCCCGACGGTCAAACCTACAGCCTGCAAACGGTATTCGAGCTGCGGCCGATGGCGCTGGCTTCGGAGGCTGCTCTCCCGCTGACCAAGGGCATCGTTGGAGAAATGCTGCGAAGCGGCGAGGCGTGCCACTGCTTCAAACCTCGAGCCGAGCCCTTTAAGAAAGAAGGTATCGCCGATGAGAGTCTTGAGGGGGGCTCGTTGCGGTCGGTCCTAAGCGTGAGTCTGGAGGCCAACCGTAAAGTACTGGGAGTGGTGAGCTTCGGCAGCGACGAGCACGTCTACTGCCATCAAGATGTAGAGATTGCGTCACGATTCGCGACACACGCAGCGATCGCCATCCAGAATTGGCAGCATCTAGCAAGATTAAAAGAGGACGCAATATTGCTTGATGCGGCCGGCGAAAAGCTGAGGGATTCCCAAAGCGTACTGGAATCCCTGGTAGTGGAACGCACCGCAGCGCTGCGCAGCGTTTCCCATCGCTTGCTCAAAATCCAGGAGGATGAGAGGCGCCGAATTGCGAGGGATTTGCACGACAGTACCAGCCAGATTCTTGCCGGGCTGATGATGAGTATTGCGTCGCTCCAGAAGCAATTCGGAGAAAAAGAATCAACCTACGGCACCCTTGCCGAGATTTCTGGCATGGCCGGTCATGCCTTGCAGGAGATTCGCACATCCTCGTATCTATTGCATCCGCCGCTTTTGGATCAAGCAGGTCTGGCGGCAGCGGCTCGCTGGTATGTGGACGGATTCTCCAAGCGCAGCGGCGTACGGGTGAGCCTTGATTTTCCCCTCGATGGGGAACGGTTGCCCAGTCCTGTGGAGATGGCTCTTTTCCGCGTGCTTCAAGAATGTCTGACCAATGTGCACCGCCATTCCGGTGCATCCATGGTGAAGATCAGGCTGGAGCAGACTGCCGCCGGAGAGGTCCTGCTCGAGGTGCGTGATAACGGGCACGGCATCGCCCCGGAGTTGCTCGAGCGCCTGCGGAAAACGAGCATGGACACGGGGGTTGGTTTGGCCGGCATGCGGGAGCGCCTAGACGACGTAAATGGGGTGTTAGAGATGGAGTCGGGTTCACAGGGCACGACGCTGCGAGTCCGGGTGGCACTGGTCCATGCCGACCTACCGGTGAATCCAGGCGGGACGGGAAATCAGGCGCGCAGCGCGGCATAGCGCACGCAAGTCGCAGGATCCGACGGCAACGCGGGATAGGCCTTACCTGAGCTGTGCGGGCGGGCCGAGCCGGATTTTTGAGACCACGGAGGCGCTGGCGAAGTTTTTGTAGGCGTGCCGATGGGCTTAATTTAGCTGTAGCAGGTCGATCAACGAGATGTCCACGATATCCTGGGGATCGAGCGGTCTTTGCATGTTATCGACGAAGCGCATTTTGGCACTGCCGGCAATTAGCTCGATCTTTATTTCGGCCTTTTCCTTGCCGATATTAGGACCCATGAAGTGAATGCTGCGGCGCTTGACGTCGAATGCGCCGCGGAGCATGGCGGCGTTATCGGATCTGGTAATTTTCAGCTCCTGCGTGCGCTTGGTGTCGCAAGAAAGGATGCCGTCGATACCTGGTTCGGCGTTAAATTCCGCGCAACGGGCCCGGAAAAGTTCGCAAAGATCGGTCCACGATTTCGCGGTATTGGCGGCGAGATCATTCTGATCGCGAATGACTTTGGCGTCCTGGCTCTGCTTTACTTTTTGCTGTGCGGCGAATCGCAGCGCGGCGTCTTTAGACCAGTCGGACACTGCTAGTCTCCTGTGCCACGAGCCGCGGCGGCGGATGGTTTGGGCATCTTATCTTCGAATCCTTCCAGTTTCTGGATCGACGTTGCTTTGCCACCAGGCTGCGGCCCCTTTTTCGGTGCGAAAGCGGCGATCGATTCCGGGAGGGGCGGAGCACTGGATGTGCAAGCGCGCATCTTTCTCGTCGAAAGTAAGACGGCCAACTTCTTCTTTGTTGGCGTTGTGAAATGTTCGTATAACCGTTGACATGGGCACCTGGTTTCGGCGAAATGCGCCAAAGTCGTCTACCGGATTCGATACACCTGGAGGCGAGACGCGGGGGAACAGAGCCATGCCCAGCCCGCCTGATAGAAGGTTCGTCGTACGCCGGCGAAGGAAGCCAGCGCACGCGTTTGGGGAGCGGGTGCCAGGAGCCATGCATAGCTTGTGCGCAACGATCTGCCAGCCAGTTGGCGAATACGATGGAGTGGGGTGCGCAGGCGCGAGGGGGCGAGGGTTGCCACGGTCCTTTGCGAGTGGTGCTCGACCACTTCGTATCTGCCTGGCCAGAAGGAGGCAATCTGCTTGATTCTGTGCTTTGCGGAATGCAAATCCGACGATGTCTCAAGCCAAATCGCGGTGTGTTCCTCTCTTCTCAAGATAACGAACTGCGTGGTTTCCATGGCGCGCCTTTCCGTGATGTGGAACGATGTCTGGGACCTCTTGGCGTTGCAGAATCAGGGAGGACGTCGCGAGGTCGGACCTCCCCGAGGAAATTGTCGCTATTGTGCCGGGATTAGAGGATCGCAGATAGCTATTGCGCGGGTCTGTACTAAAAGGGACAGACGCAAAAGGTGTCGGCTCGGGTCCCGAACGTGGAAAGGATGTGACGGGGAAAGAACCCCGCGCATCTGAGTGGGCATCTGCCCGGGGTAGGGCGGAAATCCCAATGAGGTGAAAGAGCATGAGTTCTTACGGCGGAAAAGAACTGGCCGAAGCTTTTCGCACGGTGCGCAGGAACACCATTCAAGTGGCAGAAGACATTCCGGAGTCGCAGTACGGGTATGTGGCGGCGCCGGGATGCAAGTCAGTGGCGGAGATGCTGGCACACATTGCCATCGCCACCGGCATCTGGGACGAAATCCACCGTAAGCAACGGCTCACCACCATGGTGGGGCTGAATTTTCTAGCCATGCGGGACCGCTTCAGCGCCGAAGAGTCCAAGACTCGAACGAAGACGGAAATTATCGACCTGCTGCGTAAACAGGGGGGCGATTTCGCGGGTTGGCTGGAGACCCTGACGCCCGACTTTCTCAATGAAATGGTGACCGAGCCAGACGGAAAGACGCAGAAGACACGATTCGAAAGACTGCTGAGCGCGAAAGAGCACGAAATGCACCATCGGGCGCAACTCATGCTCATCGAGCGGCAATTGGGAATCGTTCCTCACATCACCCGGCAGTTCAACGAGCGCCTGGCGCAGATGCAGGCGGCTGCCAAAGCGTAGAGCGTCGGTTGAATGTAGCGCCTCGCGCAAATGAGGCCGGAAGGCTCGGCCCGGTCAACGTTGAATCAGGCCACGGCTGGCTGCAGCACCCGGAAGAAGTCGTCAGCCTCATCCTCGAGCGAAAAATCATCAACGGGCGCGGCTGCCGTGGCGGGCTGCGCCTCCGGCTCGCACTCCTCTTCATGGCGCCACCACTCCGGAACCTGCGGAGCAGAGTAACTGGAGAAGTGTGCGACCAGCGTCTTGCTCTCCTGATTGAACACGATATATTCGCCGGGTGCATCGGCAAGCAATTCCCTAACGCGAAGACGTGCGGCGCTCAGTTCTCTAGCAGCTTCCAGCCACGCCAGGCTGTCGTCGCTTTCCACTCTTATGATGTCGAATGAATTTTCCACCGATTTCGCCTCCCTGGGATTAGCGATCCTCAAATGGTGCGCGAGAAAAATAATCCGCCGAGGGAGTGCTGCGCTATCCGGTAAAGTGCCTATCGTCGGCGAGGGATTGTCGTAGATTTGTGCGCTAAGTCTTGCAGGGGAAGGACTTGCGCGCAGGGCCGGATAAATCCGCGCCTGAAAGCGAGGGTTCACCTGATTGCCAGATTTACGCGCCGGCGTAGGCTTTCATACCAGGAGGCCCCGATCATGATGCCATCCTCATTCGCCGATAAGGCCATCGCAAGAATCCTCGATCTCTCCGCCGATCTGCAAATCCAACGGCGCACTACTGCGCCAGGGTCTCCGATTTTTCTCACTGCAGAGCCTGCAATTGTCGCGTACGGAAGAGCGCTGGAAGTGCTCACCACACTTCAGCAGCAGGAAGAATACCGCGCGCCCATGGATCTGCTCGGCCCCCTGGCAAGGGCTCCAGAATTCCACGCCATCCTATAACCTTGCGGCAGCCCGCGCTCGCTTTCGACAGAGTCTTTGATCCGCAACTGGATGATACGGTGTTCATAAGCTGGTACAATTCGCGGCATGAACCGACGAACACTGCTGCAATCGCTTCCGGCTTTGGCCGTTCTGCCAAACGCCGCGTGGGCTGCTTCTCAGCCCAGCGCGGATTCCACCTCCGCCACGGTGTATGAGCTGCGTGTCTATCACACCTATGAAGGCAAGCTCAACGATCTGCTCAAACGCTTTCGCGAGCACACCATTCAGATTTTCGACCGCCACAACATGAAAAGCGTGGCGTACTGGACGCCGCTCGACGAGCCCGCCAAAAGCGGCACACTTATCTATATCCTTGCGCATCCCAGTCGCGAAGCGGCGGCGGCCAACTGGAAAGCCTTCCAGGACGATCCGGAATGGAAGAGCGTGCAGAAGAAATCCGAAGAGAATGGAAAGCTGGTGGAGAAAGTGGACTCCACGTTCATGGCCCTGACCGATTTCTCTCCGCAATTGCGCTAGGACCACGCGAGCTTCCTTCGAGATTTCCATCAGCGTTTCAAGGGCGTGGAGCGCCCTTCGCGCGGCCAAACGCAGGAACTTCGCCTAAACTTTGCGGGATGTGGTGCTTCAAAAGGGACCAGAGGCTAAGAACTGGCAGTGGACTCGCGACGGATGGTTACCCCGGCGGCGCCCAGCTCATAGCCTTCGTCGTGCACGGTAGTTTCCGCGGCGGTGCGCAGGGATTGCTCGTCTGCGTTGCGCGGCACATCACAATGTCGGCGAATCACTTCGTCGCCGCTTTGTAGGCGCACCAGCCACTTGGATTTTGCGGGGTCCCAGGAGATTTCCACTCGGTCGGCAGTCATAGATTCCTCCAGGGTGTGTTGGTAGATTGTAGTCCAATGCGCAGCTTGTGGGCTAGAGTTGGCTTTCGATCACGGAAAAGGGAGTCGCAGAAAAAGCACGGATACTCGAACGTTTGGGCGCGAGCGAAAACATGAAGAAAGTGAAATGGGGAGTGCTGGGGGCCGCTTCCATCGCGGTTCGCAAAGTGATCCCCGGCATGCAGAAAGGCGCGGGCAGCGAGATTACCGCGATTGCTTCGCGCTCCAGGAAAAAGGCGGAGGAAGCGGCGCGCAGGCTCGGGATTCCCAAAGCGCATGGCTCCTATGAAGAGTTGCTGCAGGATGGCGAGATCGAGGCTATCTACAATCCGCTGCCCAATCATCTGCATGTGCCCTGGTCCATCAAAGCGGCGGAAGCGGGAAAGCACGTCCTGTGCGAGAAGCCCATCAGCCTGACCGTGGCCGAAGCGAGGACGTTGCTGGCAGCTCGCGATCGCACTGGCGTTAAGATCGGCGAAGCGTTCATGGTGAAAACACATCCACAATGGTTGCGCACCCGGGAGATTGTTCGCAGCGGCGGTATCGGCGCATTGCGGTGCATTGCCGGGGTGTTCAGCTATTTCAATCGCGATCCCGCGAATGTACGGCACAAAGTGGAATGGGGCGGAGGCGGCTTGCTGGACATCGGGTGTTACCCAGTCACTATGTCGCGCTTTATTTTTGGCGAGGAACCTACGCGGGTTGCAGGGGTGTTGGAGCGCGATCCCGATTTCGGTACGGACCGATTAGCTTCCGTGATGATGGAGTTTCCTTCCGGGCAGTCGATCTTCGCCTGCGGCACGCAGACGGCCTACTTCCAGCGCATGAATTTTCTCGGCACCTCGGGGCGAGTCGAGATCGAAATCCCGTGGAACGCGCCCAATGACCGGCCTACGCGGATTTTCATTGGCGATGTTACGGGCGGAGCGCCGAAGGTGGAGGAATTTCCGGCGGTGGACCAATACACTATCCAGGGCGACGAGTTTTCGCGAGCCATACGCGGCGAGCGTGACGTGCCTGTCCCGCTCGAGGATGCCCTGGCCAATATGGCGGTCATTGAGGCGATTTTCTGCGCGGCCGAGTCTGGAAAGTGGGAACGACCGGAGAAGATTTAACACCGAGATCGCAGAGACGGAAAAGCAAGATCGCGGAGAGCGAGAGAGATGGCCGTACAAACTGTGTTGCAGCTGGGCGACCCACGGTTGCGGGAGGTTGCCGTGCGCGTTGCGGATCCCACTTCCGCCGACATAAAAGCGCTGGTGCAGGATTTGGCCGACACGCTGGCGCATTGGCGGGTCGAGACCGGATACGGCCGGGGAATTGTCGCCCCCCAAATCGGCGCCGGAGTGCGCCTGATTTTCTTGCAGCTTCCAGGGGAGCTCGCGTGGCCATTGGTGAATCCGGAGATCACCTGGCGTAGCGAAGAGAAGATTGTGGTATGGGACGCGTGCCTCAGCTTCCTTTCGATCTTTATGCAGGTCGAGCGGAATCGCGAGGTCACCGTGCGCTATCAAAATTTGCGCGGTGAGCGGCAAGAGATTCATGCCGGCGAGGAGCGCAACCTCTCGGAACTATTGCAGCATGAGATCGATCATCTCGATGGAATTCTGGCCATCGACCGCATTGCCGATATGCGCACGATGTGTACCCGCGAGGAATTTGAGAAGAGATATCGGGCGCGCAGTCCTTATGCCGTTGCGGCGGACGCCTAGCGAGACGATTACCTGAGCAAAGAAAGCAACTCGAGCGCGGCACGCGCGGACAGTATGTTGCCGAGATCGGGCGCAGGAATCCTGCGCCCCTACTGGGGCTGCGCTCTCCAGTTGACCGGTTTCAGGGGCCCTACCACATAGATCCATCCGATGGCCCCCAGCACGCTGACCGCCGCCGTTATGGCGAAGGCCCAGAAGAATTGGCCGGTGCGCCCCACCACGAAACCGGTCAGTGCAGGCGCGACGATTCCCGCGAAATTGCCGACGAAATTCTGCAAGCCGGTCCACTTGCCCGCCACACGCGCGCCGGCCAGCGTCTGGGTCACGGCCCATAGATTTGAAGAGCAAATCCCCATCGACACGCAAACCAGGAACAGCAAAGCCATGGCGCCGCGCGGGTCGCGAATCACCGACACCAGCACGATGGAGCAGGAAAAGAGCGGGCCTGCGCCCGTAAACGTTTTGCGTACGCGCGTAACCGAAGCGCCGGCGGCAATCCAGCGATCCGAAGCCCATCCGGAAATCGCCGCGGATACTGCGGTCCCCAGGAAGGCCACGCCGCTGACCACCGACATAGTGGAAATCGAGAAGTGGCGCTCGTGCACCAGATAGAACGGCAGCCAGGTAATCAGAAAGTAGGAGAGATAATTGTAAGCAAACAGGCCCAGGAACGTGCCCCAGGCAGCGCGATGCTCGAGTATTTCGAGCAAGTCCGGGGTATCAATGGCCTGGGACTCCACCGAATCCGCCGCGCGCGGCATGGCCCGCAGCCAGGGAATCAGCCAAAACGAGCTGACCACTCCGAGCGCGAGAAAAAACCATCGCCATCCGACCCGCGCCATGAGCAGCCCGCCGAACAGCGTGCCGAAGGCCGGACCGCAAGCTTGTCCAGCGGAAATCAGGGAATTGGCGCGTCCGCGGCGCAATTCGCTGAAGTGCCGGGCGATGATTTTGCTGTAGGAAGGGTAAGAAACGGACTCGCCAACACCGAGAATCAGGCGCATCAGCAGAAGGAGTAGAAAGCCGTGCACCAGTCCGGTGGCGAGTGTGGCCACCGACCATAGAAGGACGCCGAGGGCCAGGACCCAGCTCACATCCAGGTGGTCGACCAGCCAGCCCGACAGGATTTGGAAAAACGCATAAGTCCAGAAAAAGGAAGAGAACAGGATGCCGAGCTGGTATACGCTGAGACCGAGATCCTGCTGAATCAGCGGCGCTGCCAGCGCCAGGTTGCCGCGGTCCACATAATTGAGAAATGCGGAAAGCGCCAGCAGCGCGGCAATGCGGAAAAGATCCGGGGAAAGCCGTGGTGCAGGCTTAACGACGGACAAGACGCTGCTCGGCGAATTCATCGCGCGAGCGCTTCCTGATCGCGTTCGGCGATTCGGACCCAGCCAATCTCCGCGACGGCGAGTGCGTCCACACGTTCGGTCATTGCCGGGCTCATTGAAGTTCAAGCACCAGCAGTGTGATGTCGTCGTCCTGTGGGCGCGCATGCCCCGCACTGGACCACGTGCGAAGCTCAAGCAACAGAGCGTCGGCGAACTGGGCGCCGGACTTGGAAGAAGCCTCGAATAGTTTCTTTAGCCGCAACTTACCAAACTCTTCGCGGGCCGCATTGATAGCCTCCAGAATTCCGTCGGTATACAGCAAAACGCGATCGCCGGCACTGAGCGGTATTTCCACCGCCGAGTAGGCTGCATCCGGAAACAGCCCCAGCATCAAGCCGTTGGCCTCAATTTCGCGGCTTTCGGAATCGCGCGGCTGCCCATTGCCGCCTCCGGCTACCAGCAGCGGCGGATGACCAGCGCCGCAATAGCGTAATACCCGTTTTTCCAGGTCCACAAAAATGTAAGCCGCGGTGACGAAATGCTCTTCAAATTTGCCGCACAGTGCGCGATTCAACCCGGCGAGCACGCGAGCGGGATCGTCGGCATGGGCAATCTGCCCCGCAAAAGCCACCTTGAGCATGGCCGCGATCAGTGCCGCAGGGACGCCGTGGCCGGTGACATCGGCAACCAGAATGCCGATGTGGCGATCATCCAGCACCAGGAAATCATAAAAGTCCCCGGCCACCGCGCTCATCGGCAAGTAGCGCGCCACAATTTCCAGGCCGGTCAGCCGGGGCACCTCTCGGGGCAGGATCGACGCTTGAATCTGGTTGGCGATCTGAAGTTCTTTATTGATCTCCAGCAGGCGCTCCTCGCGCGCCAGTGTTCGCTGCGCCGTGACATACGCCAGACAGCAAACAAAAATGAAGAAGCCGATGGCCTCGACATTGGGGTGATCGGGAAGCACGCGAAGATCGGCAAGATTGCCCTCAATTACGAAAAGCGCAAAGACGGCCAATCCCAGAAATACGATGGTAATTTCCCGCGACCGAATCCGGGCCGCCCCGGCCGAAAAATAATAGACGATCAGCAGGATGCACCAGGAGATTACGAAGACGTTGTTGCCGGTTTTTGTGGGACGCTCGGCGATATGCAGGGTTGCCGATAACAAGCGGACGATGCCAAAGGCGATCTGAAAGGCCAGCAGCCAACGGAGCACCCTTTGCCAGCCCGGCTCCACGACCTGAATCAAGAAGAGCGTGAACGGCACCGCGATCAGGCAATCCACGAACAGGATGAAATCATTTAGGGTCGAATCGGCGTTCAGGAACAGTGACCGTGCGATCTCTTCGCGTGCCAGCAGGCGAAGCGCATAGAGAATGGCGAAGGCGGCAAAATAAACCAGGGTGAAGTCGCGGCTCTTGCGGCGAAACATAAACAGCGACAATGCCGCCAACCCGATGGCCAGCAGGACGAAACCTATGGCTACACCGGCGAGTTGCCAACCCAATTGCGAGCGTGTGAAGGGCAACGCAAGGAGCACAAGCGTGGTTGGGGTTGCCATTGTTCACGGTTATACGTGGTCCAGCGAGCCAAGGCAAACCGCGATTTGTGCCGTTTATGACTCGACGGACAGCGTCCTCCCAGCATACTGTGCGCAACTGGGATAGTGACGAGCGTTGATGAATTTTAGCAGCAGGGTCGGCCCCAGGAGCCCATGACGACGCCAGACGTCGGCCTTGGTATTTGGGTGAGTCACTTGGGACCACTGATGTGCACGTTTCGGCGCCGGGCGGCCGAAAGTGTGCAAAGGATTCTCCCGCAGACACGCCCTTCTCTTCAACAGCTCGCTAACATCAAGCGAATGAATAAATCAGAAGCGCTTAACGATATGAGTTTTGGTGCATAACATGCAGGGGGTAAAAGGAGCAGGATGTGCCCGGAGGCGGTCAAAATGAGACAGTTGAGCTGTATTCCAGGTTTTCTTGCGGTTGCCTTGCTTTTCCTCTCGGCAGGAAGCATAGCCAAAGCGGACGGCATTGATCCCCAGATTGGGTTGGGTGGCAGCGGAAGCTGCGAGGCCTTCGCACAAACCTCCTTAACGCAATCCTTCACCGTGCTGACGGGATGCATCGTCGACTTCACGAACCTAATTACCTCGGGCGACGCAAGTGTCACGCTCCATACTCTTGTGGTGAATGTAATGAGCCCTTTCAGCGGCGGGCTTTCTTGCGTCAACCTTGCGGGCAGTCCGCTCTCGGGGACCCCAGTCGTGTCGTCCCCCACTTCCTGCAC
Source organism: Candidatus Acidiferrum sp. (assembly GCA_035309625.1). Lineage (GTDB taxonomy): Bacteria > Acidobacteriota > Terriglobia > Acidiferrales > UBA7541 > Acidiferrum. The sequence continues at coordinate 23,449 of DATGEY010000049.1, read as the reverse complement.
CTTTTCCGACCCTCCTACGGAACTCGCAAGTATCACGCCCGGCCTAACTTACGGCCTGACTTTCGACCCAAACTTCGGTTCGACCGTCGACATTGTTCTTGCTCAAACCGTGGTTGCCCCCGTTCCTGAGCCGGGAACAATACTTTTGTTTGGGACTGGCGTTGCGGCTCTGATTGCGAACAGGAAGAGGCGCAAGGCCGTCAAGCATTTAGTGTGATTTCTTTCGTTTATCAAACTCTGCCATCAGCTTCGCAAACTCTGGACTAACTTGGAGACTACCCAATTCCGGGTCGCTTTTTGTTTCCTCGACTGAATAGCCTTTCTGCAGAGCCTCGCGCAAAACCCGCAAGGATTCTGTTTTCCTGTCAGCCAAACAATACACGACGGCTTGAATGTACACTAGCGCGACGTTCTCAGGTTCTATCGAAAGGGCGTGCTGAATGAATTCCGCGGCGTGCGCAGTGTCGCTCTTTTTCGCATAATACAACGCAAGGCTCCCCATAGCGCTGGCATCGCGTGGGTTCACCTGTAACTCTTTGTAGGCCAGCGCGATGGCTTTGTCATACGTATCCATCGCGTCCTGCTTGCGATCGGACCACCGATACGAATCCGCGAGATTGCCCATGACCATCCCGTCATTCGGATTCATCTCTACGGCCTTCTGAAACATCGGAACGGAGTCGGAATAACGTTTCAAGTAAAAAAAAGCGGTGCCGAGGTTGGAATAGGTCATGTAGTGAGGCTGGATCTGGAGCGCCTTTTGAAAGAACGGGATGCACTGCTCATATTTGCCCTGTTGAAAGTAGACGGCGCCAGCGTTCAAGTAGCCGAACGAATTGGAGGGTTCAAGTTCAATCATCCGCTGAAAAGCTTCTAGCGCTTTGTCGTACTCTCCCAACCCGAAATAAGCTTGGCCGATGGAATTGTAATTCACCCAGTAGTAAGGATTGATTCCAATCGCCTTTTGATACGCTTGAAGCCCTAAGTCCTTTTGTCCCAGCATCAGATAGGCCTTTCCAAGGCCTCGGTACCCATCATCCGAGTTGGCTGCCAGTTGCAGGGCGCGTTTCAACTCTGCGACAGCCTGTGCTCCTTTTCCCGAAGCGGTGTAGACATTGCCCAACGAAAAATGAACTTCAGACAAATTGTCGTTCAGCCGCTCAGCCTGTTGGGCCGCCGCAAGGGCCTTTTGGGACCAAAAGCCGTCCTTCTTCTCGTGGTACATGACAAGGCTAGCATCGGCTACACCGGCGTATGCCAGTGCGAAGGACGGATCCTTCTTCAGTGCCTCTTCGTAATAACCTATCGCAGTTTGGACGTTCTTCACGTCCTGCTGGCCGCGCATTGCGCTGCGGCCCTTAAGGTACAGATCATAGGCCTCAATATTCTCTGTTGGGTGCGGCGTGGCCCGAGCGGATTCCTCACTAGTCGGGTTGAGAGCCAAAGCTTCCACTAGTCCGGCGTAAATCTGGTCTTCCAGGGTCAGCAGATCTTGCTGAACGCCAGAGAATTCCTGTGTCCACACGCGGTGGCCGCCGGCTACATCATCGAGAGAAGTTATAATACGCAACTTGTCGGCACTGCCCTGGATCGTGCCAGAGACCACCAGGTTCACACCCAACTGCCGCGCCACATCGTTCAACGAATTGGCGGGCCGCGCTTTTTGCACCTCGGATGCCGAGGCCGTGTGCATATCATGGAGCTGGAATAGTTTCGCGGAGAGGGCTTCCGTCAAGCCGTCGGCCACGTAATTGAGAGAAGCTTGATCGCCCAAAACGCGCATCGGCAGCACGGCCACAAACTTGCCTTGCTTCAGCGAAGGGATGCCGGAGGTCTGCTCCGATGGTTTGTGACGGAAGACGAAATCGCGCACCGGCGGCAGGGCCAAGAGACCGGCGACAAGAAGAACGAGGGCGCTTGCCGCAAAAACCGAGATCTTCTTGGAGATGACCGGGAGGGTGATTTGCACCGTGCGCGTATGGGTCGGCGCGTTCTTAAACTCGAGGTCGGTCAGGATCTCGGCGGCGCTCTGATAGCGCTCGGCCGGCTCTTTCTCCAGGCATTTCAGGCAGATACGCGAAAGATAGGCCGGCAGGTCGGGGATGACCAGCTCGGGGCGCTTGGGAAGCTGGTGCACCCGCTGGTACATCAGTTGAAAGGTGGAGTCGCCGGAAAAAGGCAGGATGCCGGTAAGCATCTCGTAAAAGATGAGGCCCAGCGTGTAGATATCGCTGCGATGGTCGACCGGCTTGCCCTCCACCTGCTCGGGCGACATGTAAAGCGGCGTGCCCAGCACCGCCCCGGTGCGGGTGACGCTGGTGCGATCGGACTCCAGCGTTTTCGCGATGCCAAAGTCGGTAACGTACACGTGGTCGCCTTGGCCCAGCAGAATGTTCTGCGGCTTCAGATCCCGATGCACCACGTTGACCGCATGCGCTGCGGCTAACGCCGCCGCCAGCTGCCGCATAATGTTCAGCATCCGTTCCCGCGGCAGCCGGCCTTCTTTCCGCAGCACTTGCGTCAGGTCGCCTCCATCGACATACGCCATGGAGATGAACTTCACGCCGTTGTATTCGCCCAGATCGTGAATGCGCAGGATGTTGGGATGAGAAATGCTGCTGGCCAGCAGCAACTCATGCTTGAAGCGCTGCAGCGCCATGGGGTCGGTCATCAAATCGGGCCGCAGTACCTTGATGGCCACGATGCGGTCCAGCTCGCGGTCGCGGGCTTTGTAGACTTTGCCCATGCCGCCGGAGCCGAGCAGCGACTCCACATGGTAGCGCGGTCCAAAATCGGTTCCGGTGTTGATGGACGCGGACTGCGAAACCTCTATCGTCGCGCCCAACCCTACATCGGCGGCGTTTATGTCCAGACCACTGCCACAGCGCGCGCAGACTTCCGCATTGGTGGGATTAGGGGTGTGGCAGTGCGCACAAATCATTACCGTGCACCGGTAGCCGCTAGGGGTGTCCGAATAATGCCGAATTATAGCAGCTAGAATGCGGGAATTCACAAGGGAACTGCGCCAGGAAGCGACAAAAACAATGGTCACGGCGGCTAACACCTGGCGCTGCCGGCCGGCCTGGCAAGCCCTTTTTTGAGGAGATTTCGTAGTCGGGACTATTGACCGGCAGGTTCTGGAAAGTCGGCGAGCGCCACTTCGTAATGGCGCACCCGTTTGTCGAAATCGGTCAGCAGCGCGGCCGCTTCGGCAGCGACGACGGCGGCCTCGCGGTCAGCTCCCGCGAAAGCGTCGATGGCGGCCAACGATTTCCAATACGTGGTGACGAGCACTTCCACGGCGCCAGGAATCGGACGCTGGTAGACCGTGGCACCGAGAAAGCCGCCGACACTCTTCAGTTGCGGCTGCACCCCCTGCTCGAAGTGCTGCAAATAAGAGTCCGCCAGCGCAGGCGTTGTTTTCGCCGTCCATAAGCGTGCGATCATTTCAGGCGGACTCCGCGGGTTTCGCATGCGGCGTGTTGCCGACCACCACGTTCCAGTTGCGTACTTTCCATTTCGTGATCAGGCCATTGTTCACGTAAGGATCTCGCTGCGCAAACGCCTCCGCCACGGCCGGACTCTCGCCTTGAAAAATCAGCAGCGCACCATCCGCCGGGTCGGCCAGCGCCCCGGCCAGCACCAGTTCTCCGCGCGCATGCGCATCCCGCGCGAGCCCCAAATGCTCGTCGCGGTAAGGAACTCGCCGCGCGATGAAATCGCTCCGGACTTCATAGAACAACGCGTAATAGGGCATCGCACTCTCCCTGAATCCTCGGGATGCACTCCCGGAACACTCGCACCTAGATTGCGCCGCCCGCGATGGAGGGAACCAGCAGGACGCGGTCGCCTTCCTTGACGCAGCAGGCTTCGCCTCCCAGGAAGCGTATGTCCTCTTCATTGAGATAGACATTCAGGAATTGGCGAATCTGGCCGCTCTCGTCGCGCACATGCTTCGAGAGATCCGGAAACCGCGAAGTGAGTACGCTAAGGGCTTCGGCAACGGTACTGGCGCTACAGTCGACTTTCGGTGCGCCATCGGTGAAGCGCCGGAAGGCCGTGGGGATTTCGATTGTGACTGGCATGTGCTTATATCTCCTCTTTTGTTGCTTCCGTTGCGCAATTCCAAAAACTAGGCGCCGGCCGCCGCCGTTGCCGGCAACTGTGCTTCCAGATAAGCCTCAAAGGCATCCAGGCGCGGCGCAATCGCTGCCGCCGCCGGGAAGTCCGCGGCAATGGCATCGGTGGTCTTTAGGCCATTGCCGGTGATGCAGACCACTGTGGTTTCATCGGGATGAATGCGGCCTTCGCGGATCAGCTTTTGCGTCACGCCTGCTGTTACGCCGCCCGCCGTCTCCGTAAAGATGCCTTCCGTCTCGGCCAGGAGTTTGATGGCCGCCACAATTTCCGGATCGGAAACATCCTCAGCCCAGCCGCCGCTCTCGAGAATGAGTTTGCTGGCGTAATTGCCATCCGCGGGATTGCCAATGGCCAGCGAGCGCGCAATGGTATTGGGCTTTTGCGGCTCAAATCGTGCCAAGCCGCGCTTCACCGCGCTGGAAATCGGCGAGCAGCCGGTGGCTTGCGCGCCGAAGAATCGCACCGGCCTTTCCTGCACCCAGCCCAGCACAACCAACTCGCGGAATGCCTTGGCGATCTTTCCAATCAGCGACCCTCCGGCCATGGGCACCACCACATTGTCTGGCAGTCGCCATCCGAGTTGCTCCGCTATCTCAAAGCCGTGCGTCTTTGAGCCTTCCGAGTAATACGGCCGCAAATTGACGTTCACCAATCCCCACTGAAAACGGTCCGCAATCTGCGCGCAAAGCCGATTCACCTGGTCATAGTTTCCATGGATCCGCACGATGCGCGCGCCGTAAACCGCGGTGTTCAATACCTTGGCCGGCTCCAGATCGGCCGGGATAAACACGCAAGCATCCAGGCCTTGCTGCGCGGCTTGCGCCGCCACTGCGTTCGCCAGATTCCCGGTCGAACTGCACCCTACGGTCTGAAAGCCAAAGCGCCGTGCGGCCACCAGCGCAGTGGCCACCACGCGATCCTTGAATGAAAGAGAAGGGAAGCACACCGCATCGTTCTTAAGGAACAGATTCTTCACACCCCACTGCTCCGCAAGTTTTCGCCCGGCCACCAGCGGCGTGCCGCCAACCGCCGACGCCGCAACGTATCCCTCCGGCAGCGGCAGAAATTCCGCATACCGCCACATACTGAACGCCCGGCCGGCCAGATCCTCGCGGCGCACGGTTTTCCTCAAAGAATCGTAGTCAAAAGAAACTTCCAGGGGAGAAAAACAATCTTCACAAAATGACCGTGGAGCATTGCCCCAGGTCTTCCCACATTCCTTGCAGCGCAGTTGGTAGAGGTCGGACATTTGCTGCCTTCCGGCTGGCACGGCAGCGCCAAAGCACGCCTTTCGGTGCCAAAGTTATGGGCGTTTAGGGCAGCAGGGAGGGAAATGAAAAACCCTCCTTGCCAAAGTGCTTGGAGGGTCTCAGAAACTTTCTGGGAACTCTTCTCGCTCTTTAGCAGTTTTTTACGTGGAGCAAGTTGCCCTAAATCGCCACGTGTTACCGCAATTGCGGCTTCTTTCTTTATGCTTGAAAACGGAGGGGATGTCAATACCCAAGCTCTCGACGCAAAATTCAGGCCAACATATTGCCCCTGTGCTGCGTCCAATGTAGGGGATAGCAAACCGTTATCGCCGGGGAGCCTGGAGTGGCCCCGCAGGAACCCGGCCCTTCGGGCAGTGATACACATAGCGCATTCGCAACGTGCTACCTTTGGGGCGGGAACCGAGATGCTATACTGTAATTTGCGCCGTGACGTTTATTAGGGGCCAGCTGGTTTATTGAGGATAGAGGAGCAACAGAAATGGGTCAGCAAGTAAAAGAATTATATGACTGGGCGCGCCGGCGCAAAATTTTGGCCTCCGCATTCGTGGTGTTGACGCTGGTCGTGGGCATTATGATCGGCTCGGTAGTTTCCGGCCGGGTCTCGGCCATGAAGACCTTCACCTTCGCGGGGACCAACGCCACTCCGCTCACGGTGCCTGATCCCATTCCTTCCGCGGCCTCTTTCTCCGGCATCGTGAACCGTGTCGAGCCCGCCGTGGTCAACATTGCCACCACCCAGGTTCTGGAGCGCAAGACCACCAAGAAGCGCCGTCCGCAACAGCAGTTTGACCAAGATGATCCAATGCAGGATTTTTTCGACCGTTTCTTTGACGGCCGCCAGGACGGGCCGCCGCAAGCTGAGCGCAGCCTCGGTTCCGGCGTGATCGTGGACAAGCGCGGCTACATCCTCACCAATAATCACGTCGTCGAACAAGCCACCAAGATTCAGGTCCAGTTGAGCGGCAATACGCAGAAGTACATCGCCAAAGTCGTTGGCGTCGATGAAGATACCGACTTGGCAGTTGTAAAAATTGAGGCCAACAAGGAACTGCCCACCGCCAAGCTCGGCAATTCCGACGGCGTGCAGGTCGGCGACTGGGTATTGGCCATTGGCAGCCCCTTTGGGTTGCAAGCAACGGTCACCGCCGGCATCATCAGCGCCAAGGACCGCTCCGGCATTGGCGGCGCCGGGCATCAGTTCCAGAGATTTATTCAGACCGACGCGGCCATCAATCCCGGCAATTCCGGCGGCCCGCTGGTCGACTTGGCCGGGGAAGTGGTTGGCATCAACACCGCCATCATCACCGGCAGCCGTGGCTATGAAGGAGTCGGCTTCGCCTTGCCGTCCACCACCGCCATCAGCGTCTACAACCAGATTATTTCGCAAGGACGCGTCACGCGCGGTTCCATCGGCGTAAGCTTCCAGGAAGATTTGGGCACCAACGCGATTACCTTGAAGGAATTGGGCGCTCCGTACGGCGTGGTCATCATGAACGTTGAGCCCGGCAGCCCCGCCGAAAAGGCCGGACTCAAGGGCGGCGACGTCATCACCAGCGTCAACGGCGCTCCGGTAAAGACCGGCAATGACCTGGTGAATCCGATCGCGCAAGCTCCCATCGGCAGCAAGGTCAAGCTCAATTATGTCCGCGACCGCGCGCAAAAAGAAACCACTGCCGTGGTCGAAGACCGCACTCACGTCTTTCCGACCCAAGCCGGCCGCCTGAGCGACCAGCAGGGGGAGACCGCGCCGGCCGAGTTCGGCCTGCGCGTGGATAGCCTCACCCCGGAGCGCGCCTCCCGCGTCGGCATGGAAGGCCAGCGCGGCGTGCTGGTCACCGATGTGGATCCGGCCAGTTTTGCCGATGATCTCGGTTTCAGCCGTGGCGACGTCATCACCGAAATCAACCGCGAAACCATCAGCTCCGTGGACGACTACAAGCGCGCGGTGGCCAAGCTCAAGCCCGGAAACGACGTGGTGTTCAAGGTCCTTCGCCGCGGCGATGGCGACCGCACCTTCACCGTGTTCTTGCCCGGTGTCGTACCAGCGGACAACCAACAATAGTTCTATTGCCCAATCGTGCCTTTCCGCGGTATAGATGGTCGCGACAGGGAAGTTGAGGCTGCGTGATGAGACTTCGGACGTCGATTGCTGCGGGCCTGGCGCTGCTGCTAACAGCAGGAGCGGCATGGTCTGCCTCGACGCCCAGTAAGCCCGCCCGAGCGGCCAAGCCCAAGTCCCCGGTAGTAGGCAAATCGCGCGTCAAGAAGTCCAGCAGGCATTCCAGCCGCCGGCAGCGCGGGCAAAAAGCTCCTGCCCCCGAACGCATCTCCGAAATTCAGCAGGCCCTCGCCAAAGACGGCTCTTTCAACGGCACACCCAATGGCAAATGGGATGATTCCACCGTCAACGCCATGAAAAAGTTTCAAGCCAGCCACGGCCTGAATCCTACCGGTAAACTCGATGCCCTCTCGCTGCAGAAGCTCGGCTTAGGCTCGCAGACCGCAGGCGTAGCCGCTCCCATACCGCCCATCACTACTTCTTCCGTCACCGCCAAGCCCGCCCAGACTGCGCAGCGCCAGTAGTCTTCCCTCCCACGTCCGATGTTCAAGAACCTGGGTATTGTTGTAGGGCGGGGCGTCTGGGTACCGTAAGCCATTTAGAGACGTGTCCTTAGTATGTAGCGTCAAGAGCAAAAGAAGGATGCAGCGTCAGAAGAGGAGCAGGATCTACAAAATCAGCCAGAAAATATTGAACGGCAGTCCGAGCGCCATCGGATACACGCGGTTCCACAGCGACACGGTGAAGCACATCGCGATAAAAGGAATCACTACGAAGAGAACTGCGCCCAGCGACGGTTTGCGCACTGCGCCGGCTGGCATCAGGAGAAAATGCGGCCGAACGGTTGCGCCCATGTGGCGAACGCATGCCATGCGACTGTTCGGCCGATGGGTAAGCTCAACTGATCGACCAAGGTCAGGAAAACCCCGGCCCAGAGCGTGGCGCGATGAATTTTGCGCGCGGACCACAGATCGTAGGTCACCAGCATCGCGAGCAGCACGTCGGGCATTAGTAGGGCTTCCGGTAGATGCCCTCTGAACATGGGCCAGCGCCCGAAGGCGGCGGTCGTCAGCCCCATTGTAGCAATCAGAATCAGCCGCTTGTGTGTGCTTGGATCGCGGCGCTCGCGAAACGCAAAGAAAATCAGCGTGGCAAACAGCACCATGGCCAACATCGGCACGGCGTAGAAAGTCTTGGGATCCATCTGAAGCGGGAGGCCCCGCGCCAGGGTGTTGGTGGCCGCCATCAGTCCCAGCACAACCATCGCGCACGCCAGCAGAAAACCCGCAATCCCCAAGCGGCGATGTATGTCCACGCGCCCCGCCGAAACGAGCGAAGTTTGCGTGACCAAAAGCAGAATCCAGCAGGTGAACGCCGCGCCGTGGATATGAATCAGCAGGTTCGGCAGGGGCGCGCGAAATACGCCCGCCAGAAAATAGGTGCGCGCGAATCCGCGGAACACCACCGCCAGGATCACCAGCGCCATGCCTGCAAAAAAGAAATGCTCGAAAGGCCGGCTTGCTCCCGCTGGTCGCGCCTTTGCCGATAGCTTTTTGGTTACGCTGGTTCCTGTCGCGGCAGTTGCCATGGTGCCTCCGAAATTCGAATCGTCTGAAAGGGTCTAAACCGGAATTTCCGATTTGGACCTCTGACTCGCGCATCATACGCTTCTCCTGTCCTTGACAACAACGAATCTGCCATCAGGGTGGGCCCCAAAGTGTTCGGCGGTGTTTCGTCGGCTGGTTTTCGCTGTCTGACAAATCCCGCTGGCTGCTTGCAATCATTTTCTCGGACACTGCCCCACCACTTTCCTCAGCCCCAGAATTTGCAACCGCAATCGCGGTGCTACTCGCTCGGCACCGGCAGCGCCCAGATTCGCCGGAGCATCTGGCCAAACAGCCGCCGGTGCAGGTGTCCCTCGGTTGGTGAAGACGGGAGGACGGCCGTAGCACAACGCGGTCAGAGCTGTTGAAACACTCGGCTTGGCCCAGCGTCTCCCGGTTCAACGCCATCAGCCCGAACAGATTCTCTTCCTTGGTCAGCAGCTCCGTCTCGAACCAGTGCAAGGTCGAGGTCAGCGCCGTGCTCGGTCCCAGATCCGCTGCGAACGGATCAATCGGAACATCGGGTCGGCTGCCAGTCGTTCGGCGTCGTTGAGGTCCTCGTAGCCGCCAAGCGGCTGTAGACCGACTGCCGCAGTAGATCGGCCAGCGTGAACTGCTTGTTCAATCCCTGTCGTGAATCACTCAATTGTTTCTCGATGAGCTTGTCCAAACCCAGTCGCTCATCCAACTCGCGAATCAGAATCAGGCCACCATCGGAAGTCACTCGCGATCCCTGGAAATCGACCCTCAGGGAAGCATTGAACGAGAGCTGAAATGGCTGGTTTTGTTTCTCACCCATCGGGTGTGCACTTCCACAGCGCCTCAGACATGCTAGAACCCGCATAAATCAAGGCTTCCAAGGGCATCATAAACCTAATTCGTCAGACTCAAATCGGAAATGGACGTTAGAACCATAGTGGCCGCTGAACCTGCACCTGAATCTTGTTTGCATTCCATCCCAAACTGAATTAGAACGCTGGCCAGCCTCGAGCATTGCCGCTCGTGCGCCGGAGGTGCCTGTTGATGCGACTGTCTCGGATTGCGATTGCAGCGTTGCTGGCTTTGGTGTCGACGCAGGTAAGCGCTCAGGAAAAGCCAGCGAAATCCGTCAAGGCCCTGCGCTTCGGCAAGTTATGGGACGGCAAAGGCAAAGTGTGGACCCACGTTATCGTTGTTGTGGACGGCGGCAAGATTCGCACCGTGACGTCCGACGCGTCTGCCATTCCGGATGGCGCGGAAACCATCGACCTTGGCAAATACACCGGGCTTCCCGGCCTCATCGATGTACACACCCACATGACGTTTTACACCGACGAAACGCCCGGCATTCCTCTGCTCAAGCAAATGGCCAATCCTGTTCCTGCTGTCGAAGTTTTCCTGGCCCGCAAGGGCGCGCTGCATACCCTGGAAGCCGGGGTAACCACGGTGCGCGATCTCGGATCCGACCAATACATGGACATCGCCATGCGCGACCTCATCAATCGCGGCGAAATGGTTGGCCCGCGCATGTTTGTCTGCGGGTACGGTCTATACATCACCAACACTCCGTACAAGCCCGGTGTAAATCCGCCGGCCGGAGGCATCGCCGATGGCGTCCCCGAGGTGCTGCGCGTCGTGCGCCAGCAGATCGCTGCAGGCGCCGACGTGATCAAGATGTACGGCTCGACCGGAACGGACGACGATGTCACCGGCTTCGAGACTTACACCTTCGAGGAGATGAAAGCCGCCGTCGACATGGCCCACCAATTCGGTAAGAAAATCGCCATCCACTCCTATGGACCGGATGGCGCACGCGACGCGGTGCGCGCTGGCGCCGATTCGATCGAGCACGCCACCGACATGGACGATGCCACCATCCAGGAAATGGCCCGGCGCGGCACCTTCTACGTTCCCACCGTCGACCACAACCGCTACTACATCGACAACGGCGACAAAATCGGCTACGCCCCGGGATACAAGGAGCGCCTGCAAGCCTTCATCTCCCGCAATCTCGAAACTGCCCGCAAAGCCAATAAAGCCGGAGTGAAATTGGCCATGGGCTCCGACGCCATCTACACCATGTTCGGCGAAAACACCCGCGAGCTAGGCTGGTTCGTAAAAGCAGGCCTGACCCCGGAGCAAGCCCTGCGCACGGCCACCGCCAATGCCGCCGAACTCCTGGGTAAAGAAAAGGAATTAGGAGCGGTGGCGCCCGGTTATCTCGCCGATCTGGTCGCCGTCGAAGGCGACCCGCTCGTCGACATCAACGCAGTTTTGAATAGCATAAAGTGGGTGATGAAGGACGGGGCTGTAGTGGTCGACCACCGGAACCCGGGCGTCAAGTAATCGGCACATTCGGCTAGTAGAAGTGGGCTGGAAGATGCGGGGAGCATCTTCCGGCCCGGTGTCCAGGGAGAATCACTTTGTCAGCATGGACTGTTGGTCGCCGCGAAATATTCCCGCAACCGCAGATTTTTCGGATTCAATTCAGCGGTAGCGGAACCCCACGGCCGCGTTGCTGTTAAAGGGTTTTGAAAAAGTGGGCGACTTTGCGGCCCGCGTGCTCCGTGTAATAGACAGTTACCTTCGCTGATTTCTCGGAGCCCTTGGCAATGTCTTTCCCGGCATCCTTTGCCGCACTGTCCGTTAAGCGGAAAGTTTCCTCGGTGCCATCTGCTGCCTTGACGACCAGAGTCTTACCTCCGCGATCGATCTTCGAGACTGTGCCCTCGGTAGCCTTAAGGCCATCTTTCCCCACGTGATCTACTTCCTCGGCGGTTTCCTCCGTGCCTTTTTTGCTGTAATGCACTACCACCTCGGAGCCTTCCTTTACCCCCTTCAAGGCGTCCTTGGCGGCTTCCCCCGTCGCTTCCGCGCCATGGACTGTGGTCCGCCCGACGAAATGGAAGGTATGCTCGACTCCGTCCGCCGCCTTCACGACGATCGTTTTGGTGGCCGAATCGACCTTCTTGACCGTTCCTTGTACGGCGGTTATCACCGCTTGCGCTACCAGGGCTGTGGCGCCCAATAAGAATGCCAAACAGATTGCCAGTGTTTTCGTCACATTTCCTCTCCTCAAGCAATTACCAGATTCCGCGTGTTTGGACCGCGCTAGATCATACACCAAGCCGTTCGCAAGCGAGCTTGGCCCAGGTTCGGTGTGGGCACGGTCTTTGGCTTAGTTTGACGAGCGAATCCGAGCGCCTGTACAATTTTCTTTCCAGCGGATCTTGCCTGTGTTCAAGCCCGCAAAAAGCACCACAGTTCTGGCGTAGCATTCCAGGAGGCAGCATGGCCACGGCAGCGGCACCACGCGTTTACAAGAATTTCATCGCCGGCGAATGGGTGGATTCGCGCAGCGGCAGCGCCTACGAAAATCGCAATCCCGCCAATACCGAGGAATTGATCGGCATGTTCGTTTCCTCGACCTCCGAGGACGTGGACGCGGCCGTTGATGCCGCCAATGCCGCTTATCCCAAGTGGCGCCGGGTGCCCGCTCCCAAGCGCGCCGAAATTTTGTTTCGCGCCGCGGAAATGCTGCTGCAACGCAAGGAAGAATTCTCCAAGGACATGACCCGCGAGATGGGCAAGGTCCTCGCAGAAACCCGCGGCGACGTGCAAGAAGCCATCGACATGACCTACTACATGGCCGGGGAAGGGCGCCGCCTTTTCGGGCAAACCACCCCTTCCGAGCTGCCCGATAAGTTCGCCATGAGCGTTCGCCAGTCCATCGGCGCCTGCGGGATGATTACGCCGTGGAATTTTCCCATGGCCATTCCTTCGTGGAAGATGATGCCGGCCCTCATCAGCGGCAACACCGTGGTGCTGAAGCCGGCGGAAGACACGCCGCTCTCGTCTTACAATTTGGTCCAGATCCTCACCGAGGCCGGAGTTCCGGCCGGCGTGGTGAATCTGGTCAGCGGAGACGGACCCAATGCCGGTGCGCCGTTGGCCGAGCATGTTGAAGTTCCCGTGGTCAGTTTCACCGGTTCAACCGCTGTCGGCCGGCTCATCGCACAAGCCTGCGCTCCTGAATTCAAGCATTGCAGCCTGGAGATGGGCGGCAAGAACATAATTCTGGTGATGGAGGATGCCAACCTGGACCTGGCGGTCGACGGCGCTATCTGGGGCGGTTTCGGCACCACCGGCCAGCGCTGCACCGCCGCCAGCCGCATCGCCGTGCACAAGTCGGTGTACAACGAATTTACTTCCCGCTTCGTCGCCCGCGCCAAGCAGCTAAAAGTCGGCAATGGCCTCGACGCTGGCGTCGACATGGGCCCCTGCATCAACGAGCAGCAGCTCAAGACCGTCATGGACTACGTGCAAATCGGCCAGAACGAAGGCGCCAAGCTGCTCACCGGCGGCCACCGCTTAAGCGATGGTCCGCACGCCAAAGGCTGGTTCCACGAACCAACCGTTTTCGGCGATTGCAATCCGAAGATGCGCATCGCTCAGGAAGAAATTTTCGGCCCGGTAGTATCGGTGATCCCCATCGGCAGCCTGGAAGAAGCCATCGCTGTAGCCAACGGCGTGCCCTACGGCCTTTCCGCGTCGATCTACACGCGCAATGTCAACCGCGCCTTCCATGCCATCCGCGATTTATTCACCGGCATCGTCTATGTCAACGCCCCCACTATCGGCGCGGAAACCCACTTGCCCTTCGGCGGCACCAAGAAAACCGGCAACGGCCACCGCGAAGCGGCCATCGCCGCCATCGATTTCTACACCGAGTGGAAGACCCTGTACATCGACTATTCCGACAAGCTCCAGCGCGCCCAAATCGACAACGCCGAGTAACTCATTTGAGGTGCCGAACGTGCATGCCAATTTTGCGGCACAGGCACCGGACCGCACGTTGACGCTGCTTGACAGCGTTCCTACAATGTTAGGTGGCACCAGGGAGTCTCTTTGCCTCATGAGGACTGCTGCGCTACAGGAGCGCCGTAACCGCCAGATTCTGGCCGATATCGTGCGCACATATATCGAAAGCGGCGAGCCCGTGTCGTCCCGGGCCATCTCCGCCCGTTTTGAGGAAACCCTGAGCACCGCCACCATTCGCAACATCATGGCCGATTTGGAGGAGGGCGGTTACTTGTATCAACCGCACACCTCCGCCGGCCGCGTTCCCACCGCCGCCGCCTACCGATTTTTCGCCCAGGAGATCGCCTCCCAGGCCACCATCACCGCGGTCGACAAAGACTGGATTCGCCGTGAAATGGGCACCGCTACCAGCGCCGCGGAAATCACCGAGCGCGCCGGCCACGTGCTGGCCGAAGTCTCCAACGGCCTGGGTATCATCGTCTCTCCGCCCATGGGCAAGACCGTCCTCGAGCATGCGCGCATGTGGCTCTTGCCCGACGGCCGCGTCGTCGTCGTGCTGATCTCTTCCGGCGGCAACACTCGCGACAAGGTTCTGCGCCCCAGCCGCCGCTTCTCCCAATCGGAGCTGGACGCCACCGCGGATTTTTTGAATGGCCATTATTCCGGCTGGACCCTGGAAACCATTCGCGAGGACTTGTTGCAGAAACTGGCTAACGAACGCGAGCGCTACGAAGGCCTGGTGCAGAGCGCCCTGACCTTGTGCGACCCCGCCGTCTTCGGCGACGATCTGGCTCGCCAGGTGCACGTCGAAGGTACCGCGCAAATGGTCGGCGCGGTCGATTTCACCAGCCAGCAGCAGTTACGCGACCTGCTCGAAGCCATCGAGGAAAAGCATCGCCTGGTCACCGTGCTGAACGCCTGCATCGAAACTCCCGAGCCGGTGCATGTGCAGATCGGCGTGAAGGAAATTTCCGAACGCGGCGAAAATCTCGCGCTCATCAGCGCGCCCTACAGCAGGAACGATATGGTGCAAGGCTCGCTGGGCGTGCTCGGCCCCACGCGCATGCATTACGAGCGGGCCATGACCGCGGTCGCCTACGTGGCCCAGCTCTTCAGTGAAGCGTTGAACAAAATTTGATTTTATCCCCTGCGGAAAGAGGAACACCGTGCTGGACAAGGATCTCAACATCGATCGCGACGACCTCGGCGATCTCGACCAAACGCCCGAGGCCCAGAGCGTCACCGCGGATTCGGCCATGGCCGACGCCGAAGTCGGCAAGCTGGCCGCGGACTTGGCGGATTTGCGGCAGACCCTGCTGCGCCGCCAGGCCGATTTCGACAACTACCGCAAGCGCATCGAGAAAGAACGCGCCGAAGATTCCAAGCGCCACACCGCTCGCGTGATCGAAGCCCTTATCCCCATCGTCGATGGCTTCGAGGTTGCTTTGGCCGCCCATCGCGAAGCGGCCTACGAAAATTATCGCAAAGGTTTCGAGCTGATCTACAAGCAATTCCTCGATAATCTCGCCAAGCTCGGCGTCGAGCGCGTCGAGCCCGTGGGCCAGCATTTCGATCCCCACCTGCATCAGGCGGTGGATCGCACCGAAACCGGCGAAGCCGAGGACGGCACCATCTTGCAGGTCTATCAGCCCGGTTACCTTTTTCACGGACGCGTGCTGCGTCCGGCCATGGTGCGTGTAGCGGTGCACAGTGCCGCCGCATCCAAACGTGGTGCGAATTAAAAAGTTTGTAGCCAGAAAAAACCAGGAACGAACCACAGGAAAATGGCAAAGACCAATCAACGTGACTATTACGAAGTGCTCGGCGTCACCCGCACGGCCTCCGTCGAGGAAATCAAGGCCGCTTACCGCAAGTGCGCCCTCAAATGGCACCCCGACCGCCATCCCGAAGACAAAGCCGAAGCCGAGGTAAAGTTCCGCGAAAGCACCGAAGCCTATAGCGTCCTCAGCGACGCCCAAAAGCGGCAGGTCTACGACACCTACGGCCATGCCGGGCTTTCCGGAGCCGGCGGCGGTGTGGATTTCAGCGGCACCATCTTCCAGGACTTCCACGACATCTTCGGCGACTTTTTCGGCTTCGAGGATCTTTTCTCCGGCGGCGGACGCCGCGGCCGCCGCGCCCAGCGCGGCTCCGACTTGCGCTACGACATGACGCTGACCTTTGAAGAAGCCGCCACCGGCGTCAACACCAAGATCACAATTCCGCGCCAGGAATTTTGCGCCGCCTGCAATGGCACCGGCGCGAAAGCGGGAACCGGCGTGGTCGCTTGCCAGACCTGCGCCGGCCGCGGTCAGCTAGCCTATCAACAAGGATTTTTCACCATCACGCGCACCTGCCCCGCCTGCCAGGGCGCTGGCCAAATTATCAAGGAGCGCTGCCTCGAGTGCCGCGGCCAGGGTCGCGTCGAAAAAGAAAGAACCATCGAGCTGCGCATTCCTCCCGGCGTCGACACCGGAACACGCCTGCGCGTGCAAGGCGAAGGCGAGCCTGGCCCCAATAACGGTCCCACCGGCGACCTCTACGTTGTTCTCGACGTAAAGGAGCATCCCTTCTTCGAGCGCCGCGGCGCCGATCTTTACTGCACCATTCCCATCAGCATCGCGCAAGCCAGCATCGGCGTGGAGCTGCAGGTGCCCGGTTTGGGTGGCGACGAAAAACTGAAAATCCCCGAAGGCACCCAAAGCGGCGCGGTGTTTCGCCTGCGCGGCAAGGGTCTGGCCGATCCCCACGGCGGCGGCAAAGGCGACTTGTACTATCACGTGCGCGTGCTGACGCCCACCAAGCTGACTCGCGAGCAGCGCAAACTGATGGAGCAGCTCGGCGCCACCCTCAAAGTCGAAAACAAGCCCGCCGAGCGCGGCTCCTCTCTATTCGACAAAGTAAAAGACATTTTCGGGTGAGTTCTCTGCATAGACTCGGCGCCTTTGGCGGCTCTGGGTTATCTTTTTCCGCGATCCACAGCTAAACTGCAACCGTGCGCCGCCGCTTTTTCGTTCAACAACAATTCACCGCCAACTCCGCCACCATGGGAGGCGAAGCCGCCCACCACCTCGGCCGCGTCCTGCGCGCCCAGCCCGGCCAACTCTACGAACTGAGCGACGGCCGGCAGGTCCGTCTGGCCCGCGTCGAAAAAGTCTCACGTGACCGCGTTGATTTCACCCTGCTCGACGAAATTCCTGCGCTCGCGCCAACTCTCGACATCACCCTCCTCCTCTCCATCGTGAAATTCGATGCCTTCGAGTGGGCCCTCGAGAAAGCCACCGAACTCGGCGTCACCGCCATCGTTCCTCTTGCCGCCGCCCGCAGCGAAAAGGCCTTGCTCGCCGCCGCAAACAAGCGCGCCGAACGTTGGAAGAAAATTCTGGTCGAAGCCGCGCAGCAATCGCGCCGCCTCCGCGTGCCGATTTTGCGCGGCATTGCGCAGCCAGCGGAAGCATTCGCCGCGCAAGCCGACGTCGTAAAGATCATGCTCTCCGAGCGGCCCGGGGCTCCGCCGCTGCGCCAAATTTTCGAGGGCCAGCCAGCCCGCCAACAGGCCGCCCTCGCCATCGGCCCCGAAGGC
Source organism: Candidatus Acidiferrum sp. (assembly GCA_035309625.1). Classification (GTDB taxonomy): domain Bacteria; phylum Acidobacteriota; class Terriglobia; order Acidiferrales; family UBA7541; genus Acidiferrum. The sequence continues at coordinate 5,992 of DATGEY010000049.1, read as the reverse complement.
GGCTGGACCGACGACGAGCTCGCCGCCGCAAAATCCGGCGGTTTCCGCGAGGCCTCCCTGGGCCGGCTAATCCTGCGCACGGAAACCGCCGTAATCGCCGCTCTGGCCGCCCTGAACTACGCCCTAACCGAATGAAATTCACAAAAAAGTTGTTGGGGCCGCGCGCTAATTTACCCTGACGAACGAAGATCGCGACCTAGCGAGCCGGCGGCCGGGGAGTTTTGCTGGAGGTTCTCTTTTCCTTGTACCTGAGCAAAGCCTGCACCGCACCCAAATGTCCAAGCAACATCTCCCGCCCCAGCCGAATCCAATCCACCACATCCCTTCCGCTGGTGTAGTCGAGGTCGGCACCCGGAAACCAAATCTGGCGCGGCGTGTAATCCCCGTGCTATAAATACATGGCAGCCCAAAATGGATAGCCCGGAAGAGAAACTACCTCCCACCTCGGCGATACCGGAAAGTTCCGGCCCGGGTTCGTCCGCCGTTATTGCCCCGCCTCCCGGTCCCTCCACCGCGCATTCCTTGCGCAACGAAATTCGCGTTTGGACTCGCGACTTGCTTATCGCCATCGGCTTGGCGCTGGTCATCATCGTCTTCCTGTACCAGCCGGTGAAAGTCGAGGGCACCAGCATGGCCCCGCTGCTCTCCGACCAGGAGCGCATCTTCATCAATAAATTCGTCTATCGCTTTGAGCCCATCGAACGCGGCGATGTAGTCGTTTTCTGGTATCCCCTCGACCGCACCAAATCTTTCATCAAGCGCGTGGTGGGTCTGCCCGGCGAGGTGGTCGAGATTCGCCAGGGAATCGTGTATGTTGATGGCGCGCCGCTGGCTGAGCCGTACGTGCCGGCGCAGTACGAGGACCTCAGCGATTTCGGTCCGGTCCGCGTGCCGCGCGAGAATTATTTTGTAATGGGCGATCACCGCATCAGCTCCAATGATTCGCGCGTATTCGGGGCGGTGCCCAGCCGTTTTATTTACGGCCGCGCGGTGTTCGCCTACTGGCCGGTGGATCATTTCGGTTCGCTTTCCATGACCGCCACCACCGAAGCGAAAACGAAATGAGCGCGCAATTTCTTGGTACCACCTCGGGAGGATACACTGACGGAAGTTCTGCACCGACCCGCCATTCTCGCCCTCGAAGACGGGCGCGTATTTAACGGCCGCGCGGCCGGCGCCATCACGCGCCGCGGCGGCGAAGTCGTTTTCAACACCAGCCTCACCGGATATCAGGAAGTTTTCACCGACCCTAGTTACGCCGGGCAGATTGTCTGCCTCACCTATCCGCATATCGGAAACGTCGGCGCCAATCTCGATGACGAAGAAGCCAAAAAGCCTTATATCGAGTCCCTGATTGTCCGCGAGTTTTCACAGATCAGCTCCAACTGGCGTTCCGTGGAAACCGCGCAGCTTTATCTCAATCGCCACCACATCCCCGCCATCTGGGATATCGATACCCGCGCCCTGGTGCGCCACATCCGCAAGGTCGGCGCGCTGCGCGGCGTAGTGGCCACCGACGGAACGTCCGCGGATCAGTTGATTCACGAGGCCAAGCAAATCCCCACCATGGCCGGACAGGAATTGGCCAGCCGCGTTAGCTGCGCGAAAACGTACATGTGGAACACTGGCTCCATCGATCTGGCCACCTCGCCTTGGGCCGAGCAGATGGGCGAAGCCGGAACAAGCGGTGAAGCCCGCAATTTTCGCGTGGTTGCCTACGATTTCGGTATCAAGCAGAATATCTTGCGCTTGCTGGTCGATCATCACTGCGAAGTGGGCGTGGTGCCCGCGCAAACCACCGCCGAGGAAGTACTTGGCATGGGCGCCGACGGCGTGTTCCTCTCCAACGGCCCCGGCGATCCCGAGCCGGTCGAGTACGCCGTCGAGAATATTCGCAAGTTAATCGGACGCATCCCCATCTTCGGAATCTGCCTGGGCCACCAACTCTGCGGCCTGGCTCTCGGCGGAAAAACCTTTAAGCTGAAATTCGGCCATCACGGCTCCAATCATCCGGTGAAAAACCTGCTCACCCAGCAAGTGGAAATCACCGCCCAAAATCACGGCTTTTGCGTGGACCCCGATTCGCTTCCTTCCAAAGACGTGGAAATTACGCACATCAACCTGAATGACCAAACCAACGAAGGCATGCGCCACAAATCGGAGCCGCTCTTCAGCGTCCAATATCATCCCGAAGCCAGCCCCGGCCCCCACGATTCCCACTACCTGTTTACCCAGTTCACCGATTTAATGAAAGAGTTTCAGCAACCCGGCAGCTCCCGCAAATGAAAGGGACGAGCGCACAGGATCGGACCGGGGGCCGCGCACAGAACGGCAGGGTAGGGCGCGGGTGGCCGGTCTTGGAGCGGTCAGCTAAAATTGTCATCCCGAGCGAAGCCGAGGGACCTGCTTTGACGGTGTAAGCATGGCGAAGCTCCACCACATTTACATCCTGTCGAGCCGCTCGCGGGTTTTGTACACAGGAGTAACCGGCGATTTGATTGGGCGAATTGCACAGCACCGGGACGGATCGGCATCTGGCTTTACGGCTTTATACCGTATCCATCGTCTCGTGTATGAAGAGTCTTTCGAGGACATCCGGTCCGCGATTGCGCGCGAAAAGCAAATCAAATCGTGGACCCGGGAGAAAAGAGTGGCGTTGATTCAAGCGAGCAATCCGACGTGGGTTGACCTCGCCGCCGATTGGTTTTCCCCATATCCAAAGAGAGCAGGTCCCTCGGCTTCGCTCGGGATGACAATCGTAGCTGGTGATGTCCAACAGGAACGAACGAAAACCCTATGCCGAAACGTAAAGACATCAAGAAAATCCTGATCATCGGGTCCGGGCCGATCGTTATCGGGCAGGCTTGCGAGTTCGATTATTCCGGGGCCCAGGCTTGCAAGTCCCTGCGAGCCGAGGGCTACAAGGTCATCCTGGTGAACTCGAATCCGGCGACAATCATGACCGATCCGGAGCTGGCCAACCGCACCTACATCGAGCCGCTGACCAGGGAATATCTCGAGGAAATTATTGCCAAGGAAAAGCCGGACGCGCTGCTGCCTACCGTGGGCGGACAGACCGCGCTGAACCTGGCCGTGGAATTGAGCGAAGGCGGAATTCTCGAAAAATACAAAGTAGAAATGATTGGCGCGTCGTTGCGCGCCATCAAAGTGGCGGAAGACCGCCTGTGGTTCAAGGACGCTTGCCGCAAGATTGGGCTGGAAGTGCCGGCGTCGGCGCTGGTGAACAACGCGCAGGACGCGCTGCGCCTTTGTGAGCAACTCGGATTTCCCTTGGTGATCCGGCCGTCGTTCACCCTCGGCGGCACCGGCGGCTCGATTGCCTACAATCGCGAAGAGTTTGCCGAGGCCATCGCGCACGCGCTGGACATGAGCCCGGTGCATGAGGCGCTGGTCGAGGAGTCGGTGTTGGGCTGGAAAGAGTACGAACTCGAGGTCATGCGCGATTTTCGCGACAACTTCGTGGTCATCTGCACCATTGAGAATTTCGACCCCATGGGCGTTCACACCGGAGATTCCATCACCGTGGCCCCCGCGCAGACGCTCACCGACAAGGAATATCAGCGCATGCGCGATGCCGCCGCCGCCATCATTCGCGAGGTGGGCGTCGAAACCGGCGGCTCCAACGTGCAGTTCGCCATCAATCCGGAAAATGGCCGCATGGTGGTGATCGAAATGAACCCGCGCGTTTCGCGCAGCTCCGCGCTGGCCAGCAAAGCCACCGGATTCCCGATTGCCAAGATTGCCGCGCGCCTGGCCGTCGGCATGGCCCTGGACGAAATTCCCAACGATATCACCAAGAAAACTCCCGCTTGCTTCGAGCCCACCATCGATTACGTGGTGGTGAAAATTCCTAAATGGCAGTTCGAGAAATTCCCCGGCGCGGACACCACCCTGGGCACGCAGATGAAATCGGTCGGCGAAGTCATGGCCATCGGCCGCACGTTCAAAGAGGCGTTGCAGAAGGGCATTCGCTCGCTCGAGCCGCATACTCCCTGGCGCGCCCCTGCCGAAACGCCGGATTCGTTGCTGCGAGAAAAATTGTCGACCCCCCGGCCCGACCGCATCCACTGGCTGTTGACCGCCGTCGAGCGTGGGTTGCACGCGGAAGAGATTTGCGAGCTCACCGGAATCGACCCCTGGTTCATTCACCAGTTGGAAGAGCTGAACGCCATGAACCGGCGCGCCGCGGGCGTCACGGTCGAGACCGCGTCGAAGGAATTGCTCCGTGAAGTGAAGCGCCACGGAACCAGCGACGAATATCTGGCGCAGATTTGGAAGACGACCCCCGCGGCCGTGCGTTTGCAACGCGCGCGCTATGGCGTTGCGCCTGTTTTCAAACGCGTGGACACTTGCGCCGCGGAATTTGAATCCTTCACTCCGTATATGTACTCGACGTATGAAGATGAGGACGAGTCCGACGCGCAGGCCCGACCCAAGATCATGATTCTGGGCAGCGGGCCGAACCGCATTGGGCAGGGCATCGAGTTCGATTACTGCTGCTGCCACGCTGCATTTGCGCTGCGGGAAGACGGCCACGAAACCATCATGGTGAATTGCAATCCGGAAACCGTTTCCACGGACTACGACACTTCCGACCGCTTGTACTTCGAGCCGCTCACCCTCGAAGACGTTCTCGCCATCGTCGAGCGCGAAAAGCCGCAAGGCGTGATCGTGCAATTCGGCGGGCAGACGCCACTCAACCTCGCGCTCGAACTGAAGCGCAACGGCGTGCCCATCATCGGTACCACCCCAGAATCGATCGACCTGGCGGAAGACCGGCGGCGCTTTGGCCGTTTGCTCGACGAGCTGAAAATTCCGCAGCCCCGCAACGCCACCGCGCTGATTCCGGAAGAGGCGGCACGCGTGGCCGGAGAAATCGGCTTGCCGGTTCTGGTGCGGCCCAGTTACGTGCTGGGCGGCCGCGCCATGGTGATCGCCTATGACGTCAACACGGTGCAGGAATATGTGGCACAGGCCGCGATGATGGGGCCGGCGCGGCCGGTGCTGATCGACCAATTCCTGGAAGAAGCCACGGAAGTCGATGTTGATGCGCTGGCCGACGGCACCGACGTAGTCATCGGTGGAATCATGGAACACATCGAAGAAGCCGGCGTGCATTCCGGTGATTCGTCGTGTGTGCTGCCGCCGGTGAGTTTGACGCCCGCGATGCTGGAATCGATTCGCGAATACACCAGGCGATTGGCGCTGGCGCTGAAGGTGGTCGGGCTGATGAACGTGCAGTACGCCATTCAGCGCGACACGGTATACGTGCTGGAAGTGAATCCGCGAGCTTCGCGCACCGTGCCGTTTGTCAGCAAAGCCACGGGCGTGCCGCTGGCGAAAGTGGCCGCGCGTTTGATGGCCGGGAAAAAATTAGCGGATATGAATTTGCCGCTGGTGCAGCACAACGGCGTTGCCGAGGTTGCGGTGCACGAATTTTACTCGGTGAAGTCTCCGGTGTTTCCGTTCAACAAATTCCGCGGCGTGGATACCATTCTCGGTCCGGAGATGCGTTCCACCGGAGAAGTGATGGGCATTTCCAGTTCGTACGGGCAGGCGTTCGCGAAAGCACAGCTTGCTGCCGGGCAGCGTTTACCGCGCAAGGGAACGGTTTTTCTCAGCGTGAACGATCGCGATAAACGGCACGTGGGTGCGCTTGGCAAAGATCTGCACGCGCTAGGGTTCACGTTGCTGGCCACCCGAGGAACTTCCGCGGCGCTGGCGGCCGCGGGCGTGGAGTCTGAAGCAGTGTTCAAGGTGAACGAAGGCCGGCCTAACATTGTGGACCTGGTGAAGACCGCGAAAATCGATCTGGTGATCAACACGCCGCTGGGCCGCGAGTCGTTTTATGACGAGAAGTCGATTCGGCGCGCGGCGATTCGGTACAATATTCCGTGCATCACCACTTTGGCGGCGGCGCACGCCGCGGCGCTCGGAATTCGCGCGCTAGTGGACCAGAGCACGGAAGTGG
>DATGEY010000048.1:0-17188 GCA_035309625.1 Candidatus Acidiferrum sp. | reverse complement strand
CCGTTGGTGTGATGCTCGGCATCCCGGTGGTCTTTCTTCAGCGCATCCATGGCGGTGCGCGCGTTGTCCCGGTATTTTTCCATCACCAGTCCGATGGTCCGGTAATCGTCGGAGCGCGAGGCGCGGCGGGTCAGTTCCAACTGCGCGTCCCCCAATTTCTCAAACAATTTGGCTTTATGCACCGAATTTGCTTCGTGGTCGAAGCGCGCCTGCAGCGCGTTCACATCCTCGGTAGCCGCACGCACACTCGCAATTGCAACGGTAACCGCCAGTATGATCAGCGGGCGTGCCCAGCACCTCATGCTTATCGTCTCTCCTCCAGCATGTGTTTCAGGACTTTGCTGCGTTCTTGCGCTTGCCAAACCTGATCCGAAGTTTGGCCTTGCTCCAGCGCCAAATACTTCTGATACGCCTCCAGCGCAGGCTTGAACTGGTGCAACTTATCGTAGCAGAGCGCACGGATAAACCACGTGCCGGAAGCAGGCGGTTCCGCTTTCGCAACCACGTCCAGGGTCGCCAGCGTCGCGGGACAATTTCCGGAAAGATAGTAGGTGGAGCTGAGATCCTTCCAGTACGTCAAATTCTTGGAGTCAATCTGCAACGCGGCCTTTAGCGTTTTCTCCGCCGACGCAAAATCGCGCTTCTGCAAGTACACCCGGCCGAGGCCGCCGATCAACTGGGCGTCACCGGGCGCCAAAGCGATGGCATGCTGCAGCGTTGCGATGGCGGCCGCCCAATTCTTTTGCGTAATCTCAATGTCCGCGCGCTGCCGCAGCGAATCCAGCGATGGCGGCTTTCCCGCGTCGGCGCGATCGAGTTCGGCCAGCGCCGCGTCGTACTCCTGATTGTTTACCAGCAAATGGATCAACCGGATTTGCGCCGCGGAATCCCCAGCCGCCGCCGCTAGGTACTTGCGATAGGCCTCTGCGGCCTCCGGTTTTTTCTGCGCGTCCAGGCTCTGCGCCAGCCCGCGCAGCGCTTCCGGGACATTCGGTCGAATCTCCAGTTCGTGGCGGAATCGGGCCTCTGCCTCCGCGGGCCTATTCCTGCGCAGGTCCAGCTCCCCAAGGTATTGGTTGGCCATCGCATCGTTGGGTTCCAAATGCAACACGCCTTCAAAGGATCGCGCCGCTGCTTCGGTGTCTCCTGAGCGGTCCTGCGCAATGGCTAACAGCGAGCGCGGCCGGCTTTGCGCCGGCAACAGCTCCACCGCTTTGCTGAGTGGCGGCACGGCGGCGGCAAATCCCCGCTGGTCCAGAAGAAGAATACCCAGGTTCAGATAAGCTTCCGGCATCTTCGGATCAAGGGCGATGGCGCGCTCGTACTCTGGCCGCGCTTCATCGGGCCGCTTCATCGCCGTGTACACGTACCCCAATTGGAAGTGGGCGAACGCCACCTCTGGCTTTTCCGCAATGAATTTCTGGAGCGGCGCGATGGCCGCTTCAAACTGGTTGGCATCGATATTCCGCTGCGCTTCGTCCAGCAGATCGTTGAGCGGGTTCGCAATTTTCTGCTGCCCCGTCGCCGAACGCTGTTTGCCGGCCGACTGCGCGCGAAGAGAATCTGGGACGTACGCGAAAGCAACCAGAGTGGCCAGCGCGGCGAAAAACAGCCATAACGCGGCGCACCGGACCGGTCTCACACTTTCCGATAGATCTTGCTTCATGGCTCGCTGCCAGGAGTACCGGCAGAATTGCCGGCGAGCGCAGGGCGGCCCGCCGATTTAGATGCGCCATTACCGCCGCGTTTTGCCTGCCCGTTAGCGTGCAGCGCGCGCGATAAGAATCGTCCGGTGTGCGATTGCGGATTGCGCGCCACCTGCTCCGGCGTCCCCGTCGCGATCACCTTGCCACCCAGGTCGCCGCCTTCCGGTCCCATATCGATCAGCCAGTCCGCGGATTTGATCACATCCACATTGTGTTCGATCACCAGCAGCGAGGAGCCCGACTCCAACAATTTGCGAAATGCCGCCAGGAGTTTGGCAATGTCGTCGAAATGCAATCCAGTGGTGGGCTCATCGAGAATGTACAGAATGCCGCGATTTTCCGGGTGCGTCAGATGCGCCGCCAGCTTCAACCGCTGGGCCTCGCCGCCGGAAAGCGTGGTCGCCGATTGCCCCAGCCGGAGATACCCCAAGCCAATCTCGTTCAGCACCTTCAGCTTGGACACGATCTTGGGAACATTCCCGAAAAACACCAGCGCTTCACGCACGGTAAGCCCCAGCACATCATGAATGTTTTTGCTATGGTAGCGCACATCCAGCACCGCGCTCTTGAAGCGCGTACCGCGGCACTCCTCGCAGATCAATTCGACATCCGCAAGAAACTGCATCTCCACCGTCACCGTGCCGTCACCCTGGCACGTCTCGCAGCGTCCCCCCGGCACATTGAAAGAGAAATGCCCCGCCGAATAGCCGCGCCGCTTGGCATCCGGGGTATCGGCGAAAACTTCGCGGATGGCGTCGAACGCCTTCAAATAGGTCGCGGGATTGGAGCGCGGTGTGCGCCCAATGGGCGATTGATCCACAATCACCACTTCGGTGATCTGCGCATCACCCTCCATCCGATCACAGAACTCTTTCACGCTGCCGCCGTTGCGCTTGGCGCCCAGCGCCCGATACAGCACATCGTGCACCAGCGTCGATTTTCCCGAGCCGCTCACCCCGGTTACCACCGTCAGCGTCCCCAGCGGAATCATCAGGTCCACATTCTGCAGGTTGTGCAGCGTCGCACCGAAGATGCGCAGGAATTTCCCGCTCGGACGGTGCCGGTTGTTCGGCACCGGAATGCGCAGCTCGCCGCTCAGATAACGCCCAGTCAGCGACTTGGGCTCGGCCAGCATCGCTTCGTAGGTGCCCGCAAACAAGAGCTTCCCGCCCAGCTCCCCGGCCCCCGGCCCAAGATCGATGACGTGATCCGCGGCTTGAATCGTGTCTGGATCATGTTCCACCACCAGCACGGTGTTGCCCAGGTCGCGCAGCGATTTCAGAATGTCGATCAGCCGCTGCGTGTCTCGCGGGTGCAGCCCGATGGACGGCTCGTCCAGCACGTACAGCGCGCCCACCAGGTGCGATCCCAGCGACGTCGCCAGTTGAATGCGCTGCGATTCGCCTCCCGACAGCGTGGAGGTCAAGCGCTCCAGCGAAAGATAGTCCAGCCCCACTTCATCCAGAAATTGCAGACGTGACCTGACCTCTTCCAGAATTTTGTCCGCAATCTTCGTTTGCGCTTCGGTGAGCTGTAGACCCGCAAAAAACGCGCGCGCCTCCTTGACCGTGAGAGCGCAAATCTCCGTAATGGACTTTCCCGCCACCCGCACCGCCCGTGCCTCCGCTCGCAACCGCGTCCCGCCGCAGTCCGGGCAAGTCGCATAGCCGCGATACCTGCTCAGAAACACGCGCACGTGGAGCTTGTACTTCTTGCGCTCCAGATGGTTGAAGAACCCCTTCACACCTTCATAATCGTTCGCCGGATCGCCTTCCAGGATCAGCTTCCGCTGCTCCGCGGTCAGATGCCGCCAGGCGATATTGGTAGGAATATCCTGCACCCTCGCCCACTTCCTCAGGTCCTGCAGCAACGCCCGGTAGCGCGGCTTGGTCCACGGCTCGACCGCGCCTTCATCCAGGGATTTGCTCGAATCGGGCACCACCAGGTTCAAATCAAAATCGATGGTATTGCCGAAACCCTGGCAGCGCGGGCACGCTCCATAAGGATTGTTGAAGGAAAAAAGCCGCGGCTCCGGCTCCTGGTACAGCGTCCCATCCTTCTTGCATTCAAATCGTTCGTTAAAGACCAAACGCTCCGCCGCATTTCCCGCGGCATCCGGCACAAATTCCAAAATCGCTTCCCCGCCGGCCTCGCGGTAGCAAATCTCGATGGAGTCCACCAGCCGCGCCCGCGACTCCGCGCTGACCGCCAGCCGGTCCACCACCACATACACCGGACGCGTGAAGTCCACGTCCAGCAAAGTTTCCGGAGAGGAGAACTCGTGCAACCGTCCGTCCTGATACAACCGGTTGAAGCCGCGCTTCTGGATATCGCTCAAGGCATTGCGCAAAGTTTCTTGCGAAGGGGACGCCGCCTTTTTTTTCGCGCCACGGCGCGTCGCGCTAACCTGACCCGCGGCAATGCGCAGCTCATAAACCACATAAAAGCGCCGGCCCGGAGCAAGCGACAGTATCTTGTTCGCGATGGCCTCCGGGTTATCGCGCTGCACTTCCGTGCCGCACTTGATGCAAAACGTTTGCCCGCAGCGCGCAAACAGCAGCCGCAGGTAATCGTAAATTTCCGTGGCGGTGGCCACCGTGGAGCGCGGGTTGCGTGTGGAATTTTTCTGACGTATGGCTACCGCCGGCGCGATCCCGGAAATCTCGTCCACATCGGGCTTTTCCATGCGCTCCAGAAATTGCCGCGCGTAGGCCGAGAGCGACTCCACATAGCGGCGCTGGCCCTCCGCGTAAATGGTGTCAAAAGCCAGCGAGGACTTGCCCGAGCCGCTGACACCGGTGACCACGGTGATGGCGTTGTGCGGCACTTCCAGGCTGATATTCTTCAGATTGTGGACGCGCGCGCCACGGATGGAAATCGTGTCCTGGCTGGTCTCTACCGGGATGAGTTCGTTAGTCGCCAATGGGAAGCCGAGACAGCGCGTTCCGCGGCTGCTGTCCAAACTCTCAATTATAAAGCGTTGGCCACCACGGGGCAAACTGGCCGTTTACGGCTCTTCGATCAGCCTGATTTGGCCTACCCCGCCTTGCACCGTCAGTCGAATCGTGACTGGCGTCTTGCCGTAGGCTTCATTGGTGTATTCGTCGCCGTCGTGGCGCAATCCATGCGCGTCCACCGCGCCGATGCCGCCCGAAGCCCGCACCACCACACCGATTTTTCGCGGCAAGCGAATGGTTACCTGTCCGACTCCGCCCTCCAGATCGGCGACCAGATCCCTCTTTCGGTCCCCGGTAAGGTCCACATCCGCTTGACCGGCGCCCATCGACATTTCCAGGCGGGTCACCGGTAAATCGCGAAGCCGCAACTGCCCCCGGCCCGCACCCATCTCGACTTTCAGCTCCAGCGGCACGTCATTGCTGAAGCGTAAATTCCATTGATTGTGCGAAACGGAAGAACCGAAGTGCGTGCCCGGATTATCCTGGGAAATGCTGAGGTGCCCGACGCCATCCGCAACGTTGTATTCCACGCGCGGTGTCTCGTAGGAATCGCTGTAATTGAAGTCGGCATCCACCAGATGGCTGGAACCGCCGCCAATGAGGAATTCCCCCGAAGTCGTTTCCAGCGACACATTGACGGACTTCGCGCCCTGCCGCTCCACCGTTCGAGACTCGTGCTGCAAGTTGCTGGAGTACCGGTGATCGCGGGTAAAAGCCCGGCCATGCCAGAACAGCACGAACAACACCAGCACAAAGGCCAACGCTCCAATCGTTCCGCCAACCGAGCCACCGGATCGTCCAGCGGCGTCCGGATTCTGCCGCGCGCGCGTAGCGTCCCACATTTTGCCCAGGCCGATGCACACCAGGATCAATGGCCAATACGTCCGCAGTATGGGCCAGGGATCAAATGCCGGCCGCCAGTTCGCATACAGAAACATGGCGCCCAGGGTGATGAGCAAAATGGGCAGCACCAGGGAAGTTCGCCGGGGAAACGCACCGTCAGCCATGGCACACCCCTCCGTCCTGTACTACGCAACCGCATCCCAAAAAGTTCGGCATTCCCTCTCGAAAGCGCAGCAGCAGCATACCGCCAAAAGCACGGAGCCCCAACCTCAGAAGTTTGCGGGCCTGTGCTACAGTCGCAACGGCGCATCAAAACATGGGAGTACGGCATGGCCGCGTGGGAAAGAATTTTCTGGATCGTGCTGGACAGCGTAGGAATCGGAGAATTGCCGGACGCCGCGGACTATGGTGATGTGGGCCGCAATACGCTGGGACACATCGCGGAATCGCGGCCACTGGCCATCCCAAATTTATCGCGCTTGGGCCTGGGCAACATCGCACCGCTGAAAAACCTCCAACCCGCCGCAGCGCCGCTCGCCGCCTACGGCAAAGGCGCGACGCATTCTCCCGGAAAAGACACCACCACCGGGCACTGGGAAATGGCGGGAATCTGGCTGGACCAGGCCTTCCCTGTCTACAAGAATGGATTTCCGCGCGAGCTGATGGCCGAATTTGAGCGCTCGATTGGCCGCCAGACCATCGGCAATAAACCCGCGTCCGGCACCGAAATCATCAAGGAATTGGGCCAAGAGCACGTGCGCACCGGCAAGCCCATCGTGTACACCTCCGGCGACAGCGTATTTCAGATCGCCGCCCATGAAGACGTAATTCCCATCGCGGATCTATATCGCATGTGTGAAATCGCCCGCAAGCTGCTGGACGGCCCGCATCGCGTCGGCCGGGTGATTGCGCGGCCGTTCGCCGGGCCGCCCGGCCATTTCGCGCGCACGTCGCGGCGCCACGATTATGCCGTCGATCCGCCCAAGCCGATGTTGCTGGATGTTCTGGAGCAGCGCCGCGTGCCGGTCTTCGGCATCGGAAAAATTCACGATATCTACAACGGCCGCGGTGTGCGCGACTATGTCGGCACCAAAAGCAATCCCGACGGCATGGAGAAATTGACTGCCGCGCTTGGCCAACGCAAAAGCGGCCTCATCTTCTGCAACCTGGTGGATTTCGACATGTTGTACGGGCATCGCAAAGACGTGGAAGGCTTTGCCAAATCCCTGGAAGAATTCGACCGCTGGCTGGTAGCTTTCTTGCCGCGACTGGGCGCCGCGGACCTGCTGATGATCACCGCCGATCACGGCTGCGATCCCGATCCGCGCTGGAAAACCACCGATCATTCCCGCGAATACGTGCCAATCCTGGCGTACTCACCTTCCATAAGACCGGGCGTGAACCTGGGCATCCGCAAAACACTCGCGGACATGGGTCAGACCGTCGCCGAAAATTTCGGCGGCGCGCTTCCTCGCGGCGAAAGTTTTCTGAGTGCGATGAAAGATCGGCAAAGCGGGACGTCAGCAGGCCACGCGGACTCGGCTATTTAGTTCAGTTGCCGGACGCGTTGGAGTTGGGGCCGCCCGGTGCGTAATAGCCGTTGCGGGTGCGCGCTACCAGCCGGCCGCGGCCGCGCGGCGGGATGACTTCCACTTGCACGGCGCGGAACGTGCCGTCGCGCTTGCTGTTGGTCGGATAGTAGGCCAGCGTGTACTGGTTCCGGATGTCGTGGGCTACCTGTTCGCAAATGTTGTGCACGTCCTCGACGTTTTCCGGGAAATAGGCCAGGCCGCCGGAAGCTTTGGCAATCTCTTCCAGCGCCCGTTTCGCGCGCTTGGCGCTCTTCTTGCTCTCTTCGCTTAGCAAACCGATGGTGTAAATCACGGTGTCGGTTTTCTGGATCTCGCGAACGGTTTTCTCCAGCGAGTTGTGGCTGGTATTGTCTTCCCCGTCGGTAACGATCAGCAGAACCTTCTTGTCCTTGCGGCCCTTTTTGACGTGGTCCAGCGAGCCGATGATGGCGTCATACAGCGCGGTGCTGCCGCGCGAATCGATTCGCTCCAGGGCTTCCTTCAATTCCGGGACGCTATTGGTGAAATCCTTGTCCAGGTCCAGATAAAAATCGTCATTGAAATTGACCACGAACGCTTCGTCCTGCGGATTGCTCGCTTCCACCAGCGTAATGGCCGCCTGGTTCACCCGCGGCCGCTTGTCCCGCATGCTGCCGCTGTTGTCGATCACCAGGCCCATGCTTACCGGAATATCTTCCCGCTTGAAAACCGATAGCTTCTGTTCGACCTTGTCTTCCAGAACACGAAAATTGTCCTGCTTCAATCCATCGGCAAACCGCCCGCGATCATCGATCACCGTGGTGTGCAACACCACCAGGTTCACATCCACTCGAATCTTGGATTCTTGCCCGCCTCCTGCGCCCGGTGGGGGCGGCGGTGCCACCGGAACGGCGGGAATTTGCGCTAGCGCAATTCCTACACAGCACAAGAGAGCCAAGGAAACCAGCAGGGGTAATAAACCGCGACGCGAGGAGAGCAATGCGAAATCAGTGGCTGGGAGCGTAATAGCCCGTCTTCGAATACACATTGAGGGGCGGAAGCCCCTTGGGCGCGCGGAGCTTGATCTTGATCTTTCTCCACCGCGCATCATGCGCCTTATTGCTCGGCCGATATCCCAGTACATATTGGTTTCGCAGCTCCATGCCGATCTTAGATGCAATGTCCGGCAACTCGTTGAGGTTCTCAACCGCAAACACGCGGCCGCCGGTCATTTCAGTAACTTCGCCCAACAGCGATGGGCCGTTCAGTTCCTCGGGCGTCCGGTTGCGATACCCCAGCGGGTCGAAGATGCCGATGGCATAGAGCTGGGTGTCGGCTTCCCTTACCAGGCGCTTGATATCGCTTTCGTTGTACCTACTATGATTATCGCCTCCATCGGATAGGATGAGCAAGGCACGCTTGCCGTTGCGTGCACCCCTCATCTGGCTCAATCCGAGATAAATGGCGTCCAGCAGCGCCGTGCGGCCCTTGGGCGCCGTAAGCATCATGCGGCTCTGCAAATCCTCTATGCTATTCGTAAAAGCGCTGGTAAGTTCCGCGCGCTCATTGAAGCTGACCAGAAAAAATTCATCCTGCGGGTTGGCGGTCTTGAAGAACTGCAGCGCGGCCTCGCGCGCCTTGCCGATTTTATTGGCCATGCTGCCGCTGAAATCGAAAATCACGCCAATCGAAATGGGCACATCTTCGGAGGAAAACGTCACCACTTCCTGTTCGATGTTGTCCTCGTAAACGCGGAAATTATCCGGGTCCAGCCCGGTGACCAGGCGATTGTAAGGATCCGTGACCGTCACATTAATCAGCGCCAGGTCCACATCCATGTGCAAACCGATGGATGGCTTGACCGCGAATCCCGGCGTGTCGCGCTTCACGTCATCCTTCGTTTTAGCCGCGCTCAGTTCCTTGCCTTCTTCTTTGGCCTTATCGCCCTTGACCGCCAGACTGTCGTCCGAACCTGGAGCAGGCTCTTGCGCAACCGCGGGTACTGTGCTGAGTAGCACGAGCAGGCAGGCACACAACAAACTAACGGAATGACTCGGAGAGCAAAACTGACGTGGTTCGCGCTTCACGGCTCCCTCACTCCATCCGGATCTTCCGGAAAGGCCGCGCGGTGGGACTGACAGGAATTCTATCACCGGCAATATACAAGACAAGCGCAATCGATAAATGCAACACAGAAATTTTGTCAATCTTTTGTCACGGCAGGCCACGCAGCATTAACTCTGGTTGGATGAAATAACCCGGACTTGCCAGCGACGGGGAGTTACAGTAGAAATTGCCCGGTAACAATGTAGGAAGGCAAAACTCATGAGTTCGGCGCAAGTGATTGTGGTAATTCCGGCCCGCTACGGCTCCAGCCGGCTACCCGGTAAGCCTCTGGTTTCGCTGGCCGGCAAATCGATGATCCAGCGGGTCTACGAACGTGCCAAGCTGGCACACCTGCCGTCCCGCGTGATTGTGGCCACGGACGATGCGCGCATCGTAACGGCCGTCCAGGAATTCGGCGGAGAAGCCCGCATGACCCGCCCGGACCATCGCACCGGAACCGAACGCGTAGCCGAGGTGGCCGCCCATGAGAGCGCCGACGTTTTTGTGAACGTGCAGGGCGACGAGCCCTTGCTGGACCCCACGACCGTAGACGCCGCTGTCGGTGCCCTGCTTGAGGAACCGCAGGCGGCCATTGCCACCGTTGCGACCCCCATCCGGATCCCCGGCGACATCATGGATCCCAATGTGTGCAAAGTAGTCTTGGATTTTGACGACAACGCCCTTTATTTCTCCCGCGCACCGATCCCCTGGGTCCGCGACACCGGGAGCGCCATTCAGGCCCGCCACCTGAAACACCTGGGTTTATACGTTTTCCGCCGCGATGCCCTCTTGGAGTACCCCACCTTGCCGCAGGGAGACCTCGAGCGCGTCGAGCAACTCGAGCAGCTCCGTTGGCTGGAAAATGGTTGGAAGATCCGAGTAGCAGAAGTGGCACACGACGCGATCAGCGTCGATGTTCCCGACGATGTCGCGCGGGTAGAAAAACTGCTGGCGCCCGAGTGAACCGGAAGGAAACGACGCCCACGCGGCGCATCCCGTCGGGACACGGGACACCCGCGCCCGTCTTGGTCGACGCCGCCGAATCCTCCGTTGCCTTACGGCTGAACCGTGGCGCTTCCCTCGCTGACCCGATTGGTATCGACACCGACGAGCAGCAGTGTGTTAGAGCCACCCACGTAAAGGTGGTAGTTCAACGTGGTAGACGGCGAATTGCCCGTAGTAATCGTGTATTTGTTCGCCCCGGTTCCATCCCCGTTGATCGTAAGACTTCCGGTGATCGGTATGTCCAGGAAGGCCGGATTGCGATTGCTTGGCGAGGCCAATTCGACGAAATCGACTACTCCGCTGATCGCGCCGGAACTTGACAACGCATATTGCCCCGCGAAATCCTCTTCAAATCCCAGAGCCAAATTGATTCCGCTGAGGTTGAAAACGTAATTACCAGCCAACGACGCGGCGGAAACGGTCCCACTCTGCGCCAGCATGGTCCCATCGCCAACAACTCCGTTGCTGGTGTCTTGGATAACCGCTTGCGTTGCCGAAGCAAAATAAATGACAAATGTGAAGGTCCCGGCGTTCGGGCTCCCAGTGGCGTCAAACGTCAATGTTGCCCGGCCAGTGCCCGCATTAACCGTGTCAATCGCAAATTTGGCCCCGGAAATCGCCGTCCCGGTGTTGACCGACGTAATGCTGCCGTTGTTGTTGTCATCGAGCTGGATGTTCGTCACGTTTCCGCTGGCATCCGTCGTGAATCGGCCCCCGCGGGCGATTGGGCCGGCCGTGCCCAGTACCGCCGAACCGCCAATCAGGAACGCATAGCTCGCGGCCGTGGCTTGCGTCGGAGCCGCTGTTTGCTGCAAGGCGTCGCCAAAAGTAAAGTTTTGCCCATCCGTCTCGATTAACCGGAACCGGGTGCTATCGACAAGGTAGAAAGCAAAGGACGAGCCCGCAAAAGTCATCGTTCCGCGGCCGAAAGTGGACCCATTGGTGGGGTCCAGCGTATACGTCCCGCCCGCTCCAAAAGTCTGCGCGCTAAGTAACGGAGGATTTACACCGCCATCATTGGAATCAAAAATTCCCCCGGTGATGGATCCGCTGGAGTTGGTCGTGATCTGCCCCACGATGGACACAGGAGCCTGGTTCACGTTCGTCCCGGAAACGTCGAAAACGTACGGACCATTGATCGTTGCCAGGCTAAAAGCGTTCGGCGATTGCAAGATAAAAGTGCCGCTGGACGTGGCGTTCAAATCAGTCTGAATCATCACCCCCTCGGTTGGCGAGTTCAGCACAATGGTCAGTTGCAGGCCGGTGCCAGTGGTGGAGTTCAGCGCCAACGTGCCCTTGCCGTTAGCCTGCACCGCGTAGCTTCCGCCATTGAATTGCACCGTATTTTGAATGCCGCCGTCGCTGATATCTTCCATGGCCATCGAGATGCTGCCGCTGCCGTCGGCCACAAAACTACCCACGCGGGTAAGAAATGCGCCAGGGTTATTGCTGGCATCCGTGCCACCCATGGAAAAGGCGTAGGTACCCTTCAGGCTGGCGTTCGAAAAGTTGCCGGTTGCCGGCGGTGGCGTGGGAAAAGATGAACCACTCCCTCCGCAAGACGCCATGAACACGGCCGCCGACGCCACCGCTGCGAGCAGTAGGCCCTTCATAGCGCACCCTTTCCGCTGGATTTGCCCGCGGGTCGTAGTGGAAACCCGCTGGCGCTGCGCAACGCCAGAGCCTGATTGCCTTTTTGCACCAGGCGCGCCAGGAATTGCGGGCCCGTTCGGAGCGTCACGTTTTCGCCAATCACGCGAATCTCGTCCCCCGCGGCCAATGTGAACTGATTGCTCTGCAGCAGTTGCGCACTGCCCAGGTGCACATCAAGCACGCCGGAACTGGTCTGCAGCGTCACATGCGGCCCGAACGGAGCAGATGAAGAATTCTCCGCGTAACTCATCACCGTGCCCTGCACCGAAACTTCGCGGCTCGCGTCGTAGCGCAAACTCGCCTGCGCAATCGGACCCTTTTGTTGTGCGCTGGCCGTAGTAGCAAGGAGAAAAGCACCGGCGAGCCAAGTTATGCCAGCCCGCCTTGGAAGCAGTCGTATCATTGGTCCCTTCCTCAGGCAAAAGAACCCCAACTCTGCCTCGAGTATGTTTTCGGGCGAACGGCTAATCCCATCGCTCCGCATTTCCATTTTTCCTTCTATTTCCTTGGATGAGCCGGCCCTCTCGGGCGTGTACACCGCAACTTGCCGTTGTTCCAAAACGTAAACATCGACACAGGCAGCAAACTCCCACCCACCAGTAAGAACACCAATCCGGTAAAAAAGTTTTCCGCCGCGCCCTGGGGCTCGAAGGGAAACACGCACATCGCACTGTAGTGGCGAGTCTACGCTCCATCCTGGCGCTCGCCCTGCCAACACACGCCAATGTCCGCGCCATTCCGGCGCATGCTCCGCGCTTTACCAGGAATTTTCTTGTTTTATCCGATCTCTGAAAGCGATTTGACACTTCCCCACGTTGCGCCCATAATTGCTTGTACGTCACTCCTACGGAGGGCTGACAAGCCCGCGAATCTGCGCAGTGCGGGCTTTTAAGGATGGCGCCAAAATATATTTTTGTAACTGGCGGTGTTGTTTCCTCCCTCGGAAAAGGCGTAGCGGCCTCCTCAATCGGTTGTCTCCTCGAAAGTCGCGGTTTCAAAGTCACCCTGCAAAAGTGCGATCCCTACCTTAACGTCGATCCCGGCACCATGAGCCCCTTCCAGCACGGCGAAGTCTTCGTCACCGAAGACGGCGCGGAAACCGATCTCGACCTCGGCCACTACGAACGCTTCACCCACGCCAAGCTTTCCCGCGACAATAACTGGACCACCGGCCGCATCTACGAGACCATCCTGACCAAAGAACGCCGCGGCGATTTCCTGGGCAAAACGGTGCAGGTCATTCCCCACGTCACCGACGAAATCAAGGCCACCATCAAGAAAGTTTCCGAAGGCGTCGACGTGGTCATCGTCGAAATCGGCGGCACCGTCGGCGACATCGAATCCCTTCCCTTCCTCGAAGCCATCCGCCAGATGCGCCTCGAACTCGGCGCGGAAAACACTCTTTTCGTTCACGTCACCCTGGTCCCCTTTATCGCCGCGGCCGGCGAGCTGAAAACGAAGCCGACCCAGCACAGCGTCAAGGAAATGCTCGGCATCGGCATCCAGCCCGACATTCTTCTTTGCCGCAGCGACCGCCACATTCCCGCCGACCTGAAAAAGAAAATCGCCCTGTTCTGCAACGTCGCCGAATCCTGCGTCATTTCCATGGAAGACGTGGACACCATTTACGCTGTGCCGGTGGAGCTGGGCCGCGAAGGTCTGGACGCGCAGATTTTGCGTTCGCTGAAACTCGAGCATCATCCGCAGGACCTGAAGCCCTGGGCCGATCTGGTGCACCGCCTGCATCACCCCGCCGGCGAGGTGCGCGTCGCGGTCGTCGGAAAATATGTCCAGCTCGAGGACGCCTACAAAAGCCTGCGCGAAGCTTTGCTGCACGGCGGCCTGGCGCACGGCCACAAGACCGTTCTCGAATGGATCGAAGCCGAAGAAATCGACACCGCGGAAACCGCCGCAGCCCGTCTGCGCGGCTATGACGGCATCCTGGTCCCCGGCGGATTCGGTAAGCGCGGCATTCAAGGCATGGTGCATACCATTCAGTACGCCCGCGAGCACAAAGTGCCCTTCTTCGGGATTTGCCTCGGCATGCAGTGCGCCACCATCGAATACGCCCGCGACGTCGCCGCGCTCAAAACCGCCGATAGCACCGAATTCGATCCGCAAACGCCGCATCGCGTCATTTACAAATTGCGCGAACTCCTAGGCGTCGACGAAATGGGCGGCACCATGCGCCTCGGCGCCTGGCAGTGCAAGCTCACGCCCGGCTCTTTCGCCCATCGCGCCTACGGCAAACTGGAAATCAGCGAGCGCCACCGCCACCGCTACGAATTCAATCGCGATTACGAAAAGATTTTGACCGGCGCGGGCCTGCTAATCACCGGCCGCACCCCGGACGAAAACTACGTCGAGATCATCGAAGCCCCGGAGCACCCCTGGTTCCTGGGCTGCCAGTTTCACCCCGAATTCAAATCCAAGCCGCTCGAGCCGCACCCGCTTTTCGCCGCCTTCATCGGCGCGTCCCTGGAAAACAAGCGCAGCAAATTGCGCGCAACCCTGGAGCCAGCCCACGCCCAAGCCGTAGCCACCCACGTTCCCGCCTAGTTCTCAGGAGGCTTAGGGGCATCCCGCAAAAAGGCGGAGCCGCAGGGGCACCCCCTCCCCCCGGGGTTTCTTGGAACTGTTCATTCTACGGGACTTACGACCACTTTCCCGTGGATCTGTTCATTCTGCAAGACTTGCAGGAAATTTGGGGCGATAGCGGAGCAGAAGGTCGCTCGTTGATTCAAAACTTGAAGGCGCTGCAACGACCCTGGAACCACAGAGTTTTGAAGGACTTAGGTTGGATTCGGTTTAAGAACGCGAAGAAGACGCGGGTTTACCCGGCAACTAGTATACATACATTGTAACAGAAGTCAAGCGAAAAGTGCGGTTAGTGACGCGGGCCGGATGGAAAAGGCTTTCAAGGGTTGATGGGTAGTTTGATTTCGGTAGTGGTTGGTTTGCGGCTCGGACACTTTGCTACCGTCGGCCCGGCTTCGTGCTATCTTCATTGCTCCGCATGGATAGGACACGTGAGATTGCTGTGGGCTCGTTGCGCCTGGGCGGCGCGAACCCGCTGTTTCTGATTGCCGGGCCTTGCGTCATCGAAAGCGAAGCGCACGCGCGCAAAATGGCCGAGCAGGTGGGGCAAATTGCCGCCAGCGCCGGCATGCCTTTTATTTTCAAGGCCTCCTACGACAAGGCCAATCGCTCGTCGGGAAAAGGCTTTCGCGGGCCCGGGCTGAAAGAAGGGCTGCGCATTCTGGCTAAGATCAAAACGGAGCTGAAGTTGCCGATCCTGACGGATATTCACGAAGCGGCGCAGGCGGCGGAAGCGGCGGAGGTGTGCGATGTGCTGCAGATTCCGGCGTTTCTTTCGCGACAGACGGATTTGCTGGTGGCCGCGGCGAAAACCGGGCGCGTGGTGAACGTAAAGAAGGGCCAGTTCCTGTCGCCGTGGGACATGAGCAATGTAGTCGAGAAAATCGCCAGCGCCGGCAACGCCAATATCGTGGTGACGGAGCGGGGCGCGTCGTTCGGTTATCAGAATCTAGTTGTCGATGTGCGGGCGTTCCCGATTTTGCGCAAGCTGGGCTATCCGGTGGTCTTTGATGTGACGCATTCGGTGCAACTGCCGGGCGGGCAAGGGCATGCGAGCGGCGGCCAACCCGAATTCATCGAGCCATTGGCGCGGGCCGGAGTGGCCGCCGGCGTCGATGGCATCTTCCTGGAAACGCACGACAATCCGAGTGCGGCGCTTTCGGATGGCGCCAATGCCCTGCCGCTCCCGCAATTGGCAGGATTGCTGGGACGGCTAAAGGAGCTGGCCGGGTTGGTGCGGAGATGGGAAAAGACTTGAATTTGCTTGGACACGACGTTTACTCGACTGGGGCGCAGCGGTGCTGCGCCCCTACGTGGAGATTGCAGTGAGCCTGGAAACCGCGCGGAGGGTGCTGGAGATTGAAGCGCGCGCGCTGCAAGAGGTGAAGGCGCGGCTGGACGCCAGCTTCACCAAAGCGGTGGACGTGCTCTTCGCTTGCAAGGGCCGGGTGGCGGTTACCGGGATGGGGAAATCCGGACTCATAGGCCGCAAGATCTCGGCGACGCTTTCCAGCACCGGCACGCCGTCCTTCTTTCTGCATCCGGCGGAGGCGCTGCACGGCGACCTGGGAATGCTGGCGCGCGGGGACGCCATGCTGGGCGTCTCCTATGGCGGAGAGACGGAGGAAATTATCCGGCTGCTGGAGGCGCTGAAGCGCTTGGCCATGCCGCTGGTCACGCTGACCGGCTGCGTTACGTCAACGCTGGGCGCAGCGAGCGACGTTGCGCTGGACGTAAGCGTGCGCGAAGAGGCTTGCTCGCTGAACCTGGCGCCCACGGCGAGCACCACGGTGGCCATGGCTGTCGGCGATGCGTTGGCTGTGGCACTGCTTGAGAAGCGCGGATTCCGTCACGATGATTTTGCGGCGCTGCACCCGGCGGGGCGCCTGGGGAAAAAACTGCTGCGCGTGGAACACGTAATGCACGCGGGAGCGGCACTTCCCCACGTAAGCGAGAAAACCTCCATGCCCGATACCTTTCACGAGATGAGCGAAAAGGGCTTAGGCATGACCACCGTGCTGCAAGGCGACGGCCGGCTGGCGGGAATTATCACCGATGGCGATTTACGCCGGCTGATGGAGAAGCATCGCGGCGCCACGCTGGAAATGACCGCCGGGGCGTGCATGACGCGCAATCCGCAAACGATCAGCCCGCAATTGCTGGCCAGCGAAGCCCTGAACCTGATGGAGAAACGCAAAATCACGTCGATTGTGGTGGTGGACGAAGCGGGTGGGGTGCTGGGCGTGGTGCATCTGCACGATCTGTGGGGCCTGGAACTGATTTAGGGCCATAGCCATTCTGGCTGTGCGGGAAAACCGGACAACGGAGGAGCGGACTTGCTGAAGACGGGGCACAAGATTTCGGCGGCGGTGCGAAAAAGGGCGAAACAGATCGAGGTTTTGCTGATGGACGTCGACGGAACGATAACACCGGGCACGGTGATGCTGCTTTCGCAGCCCGATGGCACGGCGCTGGAAATCAAGACCTTCGACGCGCACGATGGGCAGGGGCTTTCGCTGGCGCGCACGGCGGGACTACGCACTGGCGTTATCACCGGGCGCGAGAGCGCCGCGATGCGGCACCGCGCTCGCGAACTGGACATCGAATTTGTATACGAGAAACAAGCCCATAAAGTTAAAGCTTACGAGGAAATCCTGAAGAAGACGGGGGTTCCGGAATCCGCCGTGGCGTACCTGGGCGACGACCTCCCGGATTTGCCGCTTATGCGCCGGGTGGGCCTGGCCGTCGCGGTAGGCGACGCCACGCTGGA
>DATGEY010000047.1:0-90067 GCA_035309625.1 Candidatus Acidiferrum sp. | reverse complement strand
ACGGGCAGAAACCGCCCTTGGAAATCAAAACCCGATTTCCACTTTCCCACAGCCGCAACAACAACAAACCTTCGGTTACATTTCAAATGTCCCGACTACACAACCTATGGTTACATTCTTAAACGGCTTGACGCGGATCGGCGTCGGTGGCCAGTTTCCGTCGACGTGTCTATCGACGGAGTTAGTGTTACCAAATTGGTTTCCGTCGATAGAAGAAGGACCCCCAAGCAATGTGCGACCGGTTTCTAGGTCAACTGAGAAAGGGCGCTCGTGAGTGATCGAATTTGTGGGGTCATACCCCACGCCTTCAATAGCCTCGCTAGTGATTCTGACTATCTTCAGGTCATCCCAGCAGACCCGAGGACTTTGCCAAGCTAGGGTGTTGTTGCGATATGCCGTCAAACGGGTGAAATCCGATAAGATCATTAATCCCAGCTCCGGAAGTAAACGGACGTCCAGCACGGGAATTACTGGGATTTTGAGCCAATGCTCGGGATTATCTGACTTCACGATGTAAGCAGCACCATTTGCGATGACGCACACGCGGTCCGGGTCGGGCGAGCTAACAACGCGAGAGAAGGCAGGAGGCGATGAATAGCCGAATGCGAAGACTCCGACCCAAGATTTGCCGCTTGCGGCCCTCACCTTCAACCATAGGCCAGCGCCCTCCCTTCCTTCTTGGGGGCAGGGAAAATAGATTATGGGATCACGAAACTTTGCAGTTCCCGGAAAATCGCCGATTTCCTGGATTTCATAAAAGTGTGGGAGATTGAGATCAATTTCGACCATAAGTCCTTGCGTCTTTCGGACCGGAGTAGGGGCGGCGGTGCAAGCTCATGTTAATTCATATTCCATAAGGAGGCGGTCCCAACGAGTTGACCAGGTGCAAAAGAGGCCTCCTGTTTGGGTGTAAGAATCGTTGCCGTTGTGCAAAGGGCTATACTACGATTCGGCTGGCCGCCGCCAAGAAAACAGCAGGTCCCTCGGGCAAAAACCGCCCTTCGGGATGACAAGGGTTTGGAGTAGGTGCTTAGGGTTGAGTATGAGCGAAGCGGTGCCGACAATATTGCACGCTGATGACGCAGCGGCGAAGGGGCCGACGCGGGATGCAGATGCTGGTTTTCTGTGGGATTTTTGGTATCCGGCGGTGCTGAGTTCGGAGATACACGGCACCAGGTTGGTCACGGCGATGTTGTTGGAGGTGCCGCTGGTTTTGGGGCGGACTGCGGAGGGGAAGGCGTTTGCCATGCGGGATTCCTGTCCGCACCGGGGGATACCGCTGTCCTACGGACACTTTGATGGGACTACGGTGGAGTGCAGTTATCACGGTTGGCGATTTGATGCTTGCACGGCGCGGTGCGTGGAGATTCCTTCGCTTAGTTCGCAGGATAAGTTGAAGGTGGAACGGATTTTTGCGGGGCATTATCCCTGCGAAGAAAAGGACGGGTATGTTTGGGTGTACATGACGTCGCCGGGAACGCGACCGCCCGAAAAAGTACCGTGCGCGCCGGCTCTGCCGGTTTTCAGCAAGAGATACAAGATTACGCAACTGGAGTGCGAGCTGCCTTCGCATGTGGACCAGGGAATTATCGGGTTGATGGACCCGGCGCACGGGCCTTTTGTGCATCAATCGTGGTTTTGGCGGAGCAAGCATAGCATTCACGAAAAGCAAAAACAGTTTGAACCGATCCCTTATGGGTTTCGCATGAGCCCCCATTCGCCGAGCTCGAACAGCGCGCCTTATCAATTGTTGAAGAAGATTACCGGCGAAGGTGTGACGACTACGATTGATTTTGTTTTACCGAACATGCGGCTGGAAGAGATACACAGCGGGAAGATGTGGTTTTCCAGCCGGGCTACGGTGACGCCGGTGCGGTGGGACTTGTGCCGGATTGATTTTGTGGCGGCGTGGAATCTGCCGTTTTTGCCGGTGAGTTTGTTTCGCATGTTTGGGAAGACATTTTTGCGGCAGGATCAGGAGACCATGATCAAGCAGGCGGAGGGCTTGAAACACGATCCGAAGTTGATGCTGATTGACGATGCGGACCGGCCGGCGAAATGGTATTTCGGGCTGAAGGCAAATTTGTTGGAGGCGCGGCGGACTGGCGGGGAGATGGTGCATCCGATAACGGGGTCGGTGACTTTGCGGTGGAGGTCTTGAGGATGAGTTCAAGAGTGCAACGGTAAACGTTAAAGGGCTTGTATTGCTGGCATTTGAGTTATCCGTGTCGGTTCAGGAAGGTTTTGGCGGACAGCCAGAAGTGGCTGTCCCACTTGAAGAAATGCCGGGAAACTCGGTGGGGGTTGAGGGGCGTCTAACGAATAGGGGAGCTCAGCCCATGCCGAACTCGTTCCGCTCCTTTCTTGCCGTGCTGCTCTCCTTCCTTCTTACTTCTCCTGCATTGTTTGCGTTTAGCCTGCCGCTCTCCGATGAGGCCGTGCGGGAGGCTTATTTTTTGGGGCAGAGGCGCGACGAAACTACGGCGCGATTTCTGGCTAAGTACAAACAGCATTTGGCTGTGCCGAAAACTGGGCCGTACATCGCTTCGGTGGAGTTGCTGACACCGTTTGCGCTGGAGGTGTCGCTGTCGAGCCAGCAAACCATGGGATACAGCGCGCAGCAAGCGGAGGCGGCGCACCGCGGGAAAGAAGAGCTGGTGGCGATTAATATCGAGGTGTTGCTCACGGATTCTTATGGGCCGCTGGTTGCGCGGCCTACCAGCGAGCGTTCAGGGTCGCCGATCGGGTATGAGTTTCGCTCACCGGATTTCTGGAGGGATATAGAGGTGCAGGTCACGGTGGGGGACGACACCGTGAAGCCCTCGCATTCTGGCGGAGAGCCGAATTATATGTGCAGTGATGGAGGCTGCCAGTTGACCGGTGCGACGATTCGGTTGGAGTTTCCGGCGAGCGCGTTTGACTCTGATTCGGCCACGGTGCGGGTGAGTCCGCCGCAAGGGCCGGAAGTTTGGGTGGATTTTAATTTGACCGCAGTGCGGTGATTCCTTCCTGGGTCGACAACTCTCAACGGCGGATTTTGCGGTTACAGCTTTGCCTGACTGGGACGCAGCGGTGCTGTGTCCCTACAGGTCAGATGCGGCGCTGGATATTTGGGAAATCCAGCCAAACTTTTACTCCGCAGAAGTGGGAGCCCTCGGTGCAGATTGGAGTCGTGATGCCGGCGCGTAGATGGCACGGGGGGCCGATGTAACGGGCTAGCTGCGGATGGACTTCGCGGAGTTGGGATACTTCGTCCAGGGAGGCGCGGTAGATTTCTTCCTGCGCGTTGAAGCAGGTCCGCATGGTCCATTTGTGGAGAAGATGGAGCAGGGAGCCGGATTCGACCAGGCGGATGGATTTGGCGTTGGGGAGAACGTAGAGAGCGATTTCCGCCGGGACACCACGGTCGAGCAGTTCGTTTTTGGCGCACCAGGCTTCTTGCATAGCGCGGTCGTAGAGGTCGCGGGCGCGGGGATTATTTTCCAGGAGCACGGGCGTGATGTAGTCGGGCTCGCGGGTGTCGGCGAGAGTGAGAAGAGGACGCGAGCCAGGGACCGTGCGATGACGCTGGTCCTGGCTGTCGGCGGTGTGACTGATTTTTTTTGCGAACGTGTAATTGGCGTGCTGGAGGGCGCGCATGGCGGGAGCGTGGACGCCCACGTTGAGCGTTTCGAGACGATAGAGATTGCGGGCGGGATTGAGCAGGCGGTCGATGGCTTCGGCGTCGCTGCACTGCGATTCGGTTTGGCCAAGGACGGCGCGGTAGGCTTCGGCCATTACGCGCGGGGCGTGGGGTGAATAGTCGACCAGCTTGGAGGTTTTCCCTTCGAGCTTGGCGTCGAATTCTTTTGCGAACTGTTGGCCGGCAGAGATACTGGGGTCGCCATTTTGCGCGGCGGCGGGACGGTCGGCCCATTCGGGCATTTCTTCGAGCGGCTGAGTTCCAAAGCGATCGAAAAATTGCGGGTCGATGGCGCATACTTGCGCCACCATTTCGCCGATGATGGCCCGGGCTTCGCTGGGGGTGTCGGAAGCGGCGCTCATGCGCCAGAGTCGATGGAGCACGATGCCGGAAACGGTATGCACCATCGTTGTGAAAGCAGCTAGCGGAAGGACGTAACGGGCGATTTCGATGGCGCGCTTCTCCGCGGAGCGCTCAATTTTCTGAATGCGCTTGGGGTGGGACATGGGACTGATGTGCCAAATGTCACGGAGGATTTCGCGGGCGTCGGTGACGAGAACA
This sequence comes from Candidatus Acidiferrum sp., assembly GCA_035309625.1. Classification (GTDB taxonomy): domain Bacteria; phylum Acidobacteriota; class Terriglobia; order Acidiferrales; family UBA7541; genus Acidiferrum. The sequence goes on along the minus strand of DATGEY010000047.1, from coordinate 85,824 downwards.
GCGGAGAGTTCGCGATAGTGTTGCCAGGCGCGGACGATGGCTTGTTCGTAGATCGTGCAAGTGGCGGCGTCGAAGAACAGGGATTGCGGCGGGATGTAGGCTTGGGCGCGATCGAGGCGGACATATCGCTGGCTTTGCTGCTCGGAATTGTAAAAAGGATGCGCGTGAAGGAAGGACCATACGAATTGGCGGGAAATATTCTCCAGGCCGAATTCGAAATGAGCGTGCTGAAAGACGGTGTGATGACCGCTGTAGAACGTGGCGGCACCGATGTTGAGGCGCTGCTTGTCGGTGATTTCCTCGGGGCCGATCAGATGCGTGGCGTAGCAGGTGCGGGCGGCAGCGATGGCGGAATCGAAGGGATGGGCCCAGGCATTGCGCAGCGTGACGCGGGGCGGAGCGGTTTCGACCAATTCACCCGGGAGCGGATTTTCGAACATGCGGGATTGTGCGGCCACTATGCAGAGAATTTAACACACGAGAGCGCGGAGAAGAGGGGAAGTTTAGTTGAGTTGACGCCTGGGTAGCTGAGGCGCAGCAGTGCTGCGCCCCTACTGGGAAGTTACTTCTTTGTGGTGGCGGATTTGGCGGCCGCGTCTGCATATTTCTTTTGGAAACGCTCGACACGTCCGGCGGTGTCCACGAGTTTTTGCTTGCCAGTGAAGAACGGATGGCAGCTCGAGCAGATTTCGACGCGCAGCATCTCGCCCTTGATCGTCGAGCGAGTTTGAAACGCGTTGCCGCAGGCGCAATGCACGGTAACTTGGTGATAATCGGGGTGGATGCCGGGTTTCATGGTGCTCCTTGGGTCGCGCCGATCTGCACGGCTAATCCGGATAAAGCCTGTCTGCACAGGCAGGCCCGGCCACTGCCGCCGCGTCGCTAGGTCGCGAAGCAATCTTTAATGATACGCGAACATTAGATGAAAGCAAAACGAGGAAAGCGTCAGGAATTTATCGGCTACGGAGACCTTCCTCGGCTGCGGCTATGCCACTCTTCCGCTGTGATTTCCCATATTTCGGAGGGAAAGCGGCCGGAAACGTAGTCGCGCTCTTCCGTGGCCACCAGACGCATGCCCTGCTTTTCGGAGATGCGCCGGGAAGCGGCGTTGGCCACCGCTTTCGGGGCACGGAGGACAGGGAATTGAAGCGTGTTGAACCAGAAATCGGTAACGGCGTCGCAGGCCTCAGTCATCAGCCCCAGCCGTTGCCAGGGAAGACCGATCCAAAATCCGCGATTTTCGTTTTCTTTGGCGCGTAAATCGATGCTGCCGATGATTTGACCGGGATCAGATTTCAGCCGCAAAGTCCATTGCCAGGCTTCCCCGCGCTCCATGGCCGGAAGAGCCATGTCGCGAATGTGGCGGAGCGCACCGTCGGACGGATACGGCCACGGAACTTGCGCGGCGAGGTAACGTACGACTTCCCAGTGCGGAAAAAGGACTTTGATCTGCGGGGCATCGGCGAGGGCCAAGGGATGCAGCAGCAAGCGCTGCGTTTCTAGCATGGGCGCGGCAGGCATCGGGTTGGCGGTCACGTAGGCAGTTTAGCAAGCCTGATAGCCATACTGGATGGTCGGCCGACCGGTGTATGCTGCCTGCCGAAAGGTAGGCCACTAATGAGGATGCGCCGCCGGATTTTGGGAGTGCTGCTACTCGGGCCGTTGATTTGCGGAGTAACGAGAATTCGAGGCGCGCACGAAGCCACGACACTGGCCACGCGGCCCCCGCTCGGATGGAATAGTTGGGACGGGTACGGGACGACCGTGAATGAAAAGCAGGTGAAGGCGAATGCGGATTGGTTCGCGAAAAATCTGAAGCCCTTCGGCTGGGAATATGTGGTGGTCGATATGGAATGGTTCGTTACGAATCCGACGCCGGAGGGCAACTCGAAGCTTTCGGAGTATTCCATAGACCAGTTTGGCCGGTACACGCCAGCTCCGAAACGCTTTCCGTCTTCTGTGCCGGACCAGGGATTTAGGCCATTAGGAGATTATCTGCATGCGCTGGGCTTGAAATTTGGAATCCATATTCTTCGCGGGATTCCGAAGAAGGCAGTGGAGAAGAATTTGCCAATCGCAGGCTCGCAGTACCACGCCGCGGACGCGGTGGAAACGGACGAAACGTGTCCCTGGAATCCGGACAATTTTGGAGTTGACGCCAGCAAGCCCGGCGCGCAGGCGTACTACGATTCGATCGCGACGCTGTATGCGAGCTGGGGTGTGGATTTGATCAAGGTGGACTGCATCAGCAGCCGCCCGTATCGCGGCGAAGAGATTCGCATGTTGAGTACGGCGCTGGCAAAGTCGGGGCGTACTATTGCGCTGAGCCTTTCGCCAGGGCCGGCCCCTGTAGAAAAGATTGACGAAATGCGCAAGTACGCGCAGATGTGGCGCATTTCGAACGACATTTGGGATTCGTGGCACAGCACGGTCGAGTATCCGCAAGGACTGGGCGACCAGTTCGCGAACGTTGCGAAATGGGCCGGAATGGCGCAGCCGGGCCATTGGCCGGATGCCGACATGCTCCCGCTAGGTTATCTGGGTCCAGCACCGGGCTGGGGGAAACCGAGAACCACGCAGCTGACGCACGACGAGCAGCGCACGCTCATGACCTTGTGGTCCATTTTCCCTTCGCCGCTAATGATCGGAGGCGAGTTGCCGTCCGCCGATGCATGGACAATAGCCTTGCTCACGAATCGAGAGGTGCTCGCGGTGGATCAGGGCTCGAGCGGGAATCGGTTAGCGTTCGCCAGCGACCAGGCAACCGTGTGGGTGGCCCAAGGGGACGCCAAAACTTCGTTTTATGTGGCGGCGTTCAATCTCACCGCTTCGCCGCAAGACCTTCATTTTGCCTGGCAGCAGCTGGGTTTGACGAAAGGTGAGTATGCGGTTCGCGATTTGTGGTCACACCAGGACCTGCACGATTCCGAGGCGCTTGAGGCGCGATTGCCCGCCCATGGGTGCGTACTGTATCGGCTGCAATCGGCACACGGGGCCCGGCGCTGACGTATGAGGGCGCTGGTCATCCGAAGGCCTGGAGAAGCGCTGATCGAGAATGTCCCGGAGCCCGAGCCGCAGGCCGGGCAGGCTTTGCTGCGCGTGCGCATGGTCGGGTTGTGCGGAAGCGACCTGAATTCCTATCGAGGCAAGAATCCGCTGGTAACCTTCCCACGAATCCCGGGTCACGAGATCGCCGCCACGATAGTAAACGCCAATAACTTGCAGGCAGACCTGAAAGCTGGGGCGAATGTTACGCTCTCACCGTATACCAGTTGCGGCAAATGCGCTTCCTGTTTGCGCGGACGCGCGAATGCTTGTCAGTTTAACGAAACATTGGGAGTGCAGCGGGACGGAGCGTTGCGGGAACGAATCTGGATTCCGGCGGAAAGGCTGTACACGGCGAATCTCGGCATCAAAGAGTTGTGTCTGGTCGAACCGCTCACCGTGGGCTTTCATGCGGTGGCGCGTGGACGTGTTCAACCCGACGACACCGTGATGGTCTTCGGCTGCGGTGGCGTGGGGCTGGGCGCGATAGCCGCATCGCGCTTTGCGGGAGCGCGCACCATTGCCATCGACCTGGATGATCGCAAATTGGAGATCGCCAGGAGTGCCGGGGCGACGGATACGCTAAACACGGCACGCGAAAGCCTGCATGATCGTCTACGGGCGATGACTGGGAATCGTGGCCCAGACGTCGCGATCGAAGCGATCGGGTCGCCGGAAACCTTTCGCGCGGCAGTCGAGGAGGTCGCTTTTACGGGTCGCGTGGTGTATATCGGCTATGCCAAAGAGCCAGTGGCCTATGAGACCCGGCTCTTTGTGCAAAAGGAACTGGACATTTTAGGATCCCGCAATGCGCAGCCCGCCGACTTTGCGCGGGTCATTGCCATGCTGGAGACCGGCCGCTTTCCGGTAGAACAAGCGGTGGGAACAATTATTTCCCTGGAACAAGCGCCAGTCATTCTTCGGGAATGGAGCGAGGAGCCGCATCGCTTTGCAAAGATTATGGTGAGCCTGGATTGAGTTGCGATTGGACGAGAGCGCGGAGATGAATTCCAAAAGCAAAGAATCTATGACATTGCCGGCGACCGCAGAGGATGTGTTCCCCCGGCGGGAGGTACGCCCAGGCTCGCATTTATTCCCGGCCGGTCAGCTGGTTCCGTTCATTCTGGTCACCGTCCTGTTCTTCCTCTGGGGCATTCCCAACAATCTCAACGATGTGCTGATTCGCCATTTCATGAAATCCTTCGCCATCTCGCGCTTTCAAGCCGGGTTGGTGCAATCGGCGTTCTATATGGGCTATTTCCTCCTGGCCATGCCCGCGGCGTTTCTCATGCGTCGCGCCGGATACAAGATCGGCTTCGTCACCGGCCTGGTTTTGTTTGGCGCGGGCGCTTTCCTGTTCTGGCCGGCGGCCTTAGCGGGAAGTTACGGATTTTTTTTATTCGCCCTGTTCGTGATTGCCAGCGGGCTTTCGTTTCTGGAGACCGCGTCCAATCCTTTTATCGCGCAGTTGGGCGACCCGCAGAGTTCGGAGCGAAGGCTGAATTTCGCTCAGGCCTTTAACCCGTTAGGCGCCATTAGCGGGGCATTGATTGGAACCGTTTTCATCTTTTCCGGGGTGGAGCTGACCCCACAGGAAATCGCGCTCCAGCAAGCGCGCCATACGTACCGGTCCTATCTGCAATCAGAAACCCTTCGCGTGGTAAAGCCGTATCTGGTCATCGGCACGATTGCGCTGCTTTGGGCCATACTGATCTGGCAAACCAAATTCCCCGCGATCCAGAGCGAACATGAGAATGAGGCGGGGAATCGCGGTCATTTGCGTGACCTGTTGCGCTATCCCCACTTCCTTTTCGCTGTGGTGGCGCAGTTTTTCTACGTGGGTGCGCAAGTCGGCACGTGGAGCTATCTCATTTCCTACGTTCAGGAATATGCCCACCAGTCCGAAAAGGTAGCTGGCTATTTTCTGACTGGCACGCTTGTGGCCTTCGGGGTAGGCCGGTTTGCGTCCGCCTGGCTAATGCGTTACATCCATCCGGGCAAGCTCATGGGCGGCTATTGCATCGCAAACATCCTATTGGTCGGAGTTGCAGTGCTGAATCCTGGTTGGACCGGGCTTTGGTGTGTGTTTCTGACCAGTTTCTTCATGTCCCTGATGTTCCCAACCATTTTCGCTATGGGATTAAAGGAGCTGGGACCCAACACCAAGCTGGGCGGTTCGCTGCTGGTGATGGCGATCGTCGGCGGCGCCGTGCTCACACCGGCCATGGGCTTTATCTCCGAAAGAGCACACAGCCTTGCGCTCGCTTATTCCGTGCCATTGCTCGCCTACCTGATCATCGCAATGTATTCCTACTGGGGCTCGCAACCGAAGAAGGCCTATTAACCTCGATATCTAGCCGCACTCCGCATTCAGGCTGCTGATAGTGAACGGCAAGCTTGCGCCGGGCAAAAGAGACCTCTTTGCCGCGCTATTTTCCGGAAACGGCGATGAGCGCCACATTGTTCTTGCGCATCGTGTCGTTCAAGGCGGGAACGTCTTTGGCCAGAACATCGCGCCACTTGGCAAGTTGTGTTTCCAGGCGTTGCTCAAGATCGGCGAAAACCGCGGCCTCCGCGGCGGTGGGCGCGGCGTCCGCGGAGTCGACGAGATTTTGCAACGCCCCGAATTTGCTGTTCAGTCGCGTCGGATAGTTGGCCTCGTCTTCACTCGACTTGGCATTCACCTGGATCAGTTCTTCTTCCACGACACCAACCTTCTTCCGCAAATCGGCGGAAGCCGAAGCGCCGGCCTTCGCATTGTCACCCGTGCCGACGCGCTTCTCCAGCGCCAGCAATTGCGCGCGAAGGTCCCGCATCCCGAGAATGGCTTTATTCATTTCATCCTCGCGGTCACGGATCTTCAGCATGAGATCGAATTGCTTGCGTAGATCCTCGGGGGACGCCTGCACCCGCGGATCCATTTTCACCTCCAGCGGCGCAGCCTGCGGCTTGCCCGCAACGGTCAGGCGTACCTGGTATTTTCCCGGCAGCGCCAGCGGTCCCAATGGCTCGCCTCCGTCGTAGACGGCAAGCGGAATTTTCGCCGGTAGCTCGTAGCGCAGATCCCACGCGAATCGATTTAATCCCGCTTTTGCCGGGATGTGATCCACGGTCTCGTCGCGTTCGCCTTCCTGCGCCGCTTCTTCTTTTTTCTTTTCCTCGCTGGAGAATGCGCGAATAATCTTGCCTTGCTCGTCGAGAATTTCCAACTTGGCTGGCTCCTTCGGTTTCTCTTTCAAAAAATAATAAAGGATTGCGCCTGGCGGCGGATTTTCGCCGATAGGGTAATGCCGCGGGTCCACGTGGCCCTCTCTGGTTCGGTTTGCGCTTCGCGGCGTGAATAAATGCGCCTCTTCGGTAGCGATGTTCGCGCTGGCTTGCCGCAACGGGCTGAGGTCGTCAAGCACCCAAAACGATCGGCCATGTGTGGCTGCGGTCAGATCGTCATTGTGAACGACCATATCGTGAATGGGCGTGGGCGGCAGATTCAGTTGCAACGACTGCCAATGCGAGCCATCGTCGAAAGAAACCCACAGCCCCGTTTCCGTTCCTGCATACAGCAGCCCTTTGCGCTTCGGATCTTCGTGCACCGCGTGGACGTAGGAGTTATCCGGCAACCCAGCCGCAAGGGACGTCCAGGTCTTGCCGAAATCGGTGGTCTTGAAAATGTACGGCTTGAAATTATCAAGTTTGTGCGCGTCGACCGCCACGTAAGCGGTCGCGGCGTCGAACGGAGACGCTTCAATCAGGCTCACCATGGCCCATTCGGGCATGCCCTTGGGCGTAACATTGTTCCAGGTTTTGCCTTCGTCGCGCGTCACCTGCACCAGGCCATCGTCGGTCCCGGCCCACAACACTCCTTCCTGCCTGGGGGATTCCGCCAGCGCGAAAATGACGTCGTAATATTCGACGGTGTATTGATCTTTGGTGATGGGACCGCCTGAATCTTGTTGTTTAGTTTTGTCATTGCGGGTCAAATCGGGGCTGATGGCGGTCCAGGTGCGGCCCGAATCTGTCGAGCGAAAGACAAACTGTGAAGTGTGGTAGATGACGTCCGGATTGTGGGAAGAAATCACAATCGGCATGGTCCAGGTGTACCGGAATTTTTGTTCGGCCGCGGGATGGCCGTTGGGATCTTCCGGCCATTCCTGGATGCTTTGCGCCTGATTGGTGCGTCGATCGAAGCGGGTGAATATCGGTCCTTCATCGTCGGCGTAAATGATATTGGAATCGCGCGGATCGGCCACAATGTAGCCGCTCTCGCCTCCACCGACGGGATCCCAGTCGCCGCGGTCAATGAAGCCGCGGTCGCTCCGCGTGCGGATGCCGATGGAAGAATTGTCCTGCTGCGAACCGTAAACTCGATATTGAAAATCGTTGTCGGTGGCAACGTGATAAAACTGCGCGGTCGGCTGGTTATTCTGGGTCGACCAGTTTTGTCCGCCGTCCACGGAAATCGTGGCGCCCCCATCGTTGCCGTTGATCATGCGGCTGGGATTGTTGGGGTCGATCCACAGCGCATGGTGGTCGCCGTGCGGCGCCGGTAGCAGATCGAAAGACTTGCCGCCATCGATGGAGCGAAACAGACCGGTGTTGGCGATATACACGCCCGCCGCATTTTTGGGATCCGCCCAGACGTGCGTGAAATACCACGCGCGCTGCCGAAAGCGGTGATCGTCGTTGATCAGCGACCAGTTGGTCCCTGCGTCGTCACTGCGATACAGCCCGCCCTTCTTGGCTTCAATGAGCGCATAGACCACGTTGGAATCAGCACCGGAGACCGCGACGCCGATCCGGCCAAGCGGCCCTTCAGGCATGCCATTACCCTCGACGCGCTTCCATGTGCTGCCGTCATCGCTGGAACGATATAGCCCATCTTTGTCGCCCCCGCTGTTGAGCGACCACGGAGTGCGGTAACCCTCCCACATGGAAGCAAACAAGACGTGCGGGTTGTGGGGATCGAAAACGATGTCGATGGCTCCGGTGCGGTCCCCCAGATAGAGGACTTTTTCCCACGTCTTGCCTCCATCACGGGTGCGAAAAACGCCGCGTTCGGGGTTGGGGCCGTAGGCGTGGCCCAGCGCGGCCACGAACAACACCTCAGGGTTATTCGGATGAACGATTACTGCGCCGATGTGGCGAGTTTCCTTCAGACCAATGTTGGTCCAGGTTTTTCCCGCGTCCAACGATTTATAGACTCCATCGCCGAACGAGATATTGCCGCGAATGCACGCTTCGCCGGTTCCCACGTAGATGATGTTTGGATCCGAATCCGCAACGGCAAGTCCACCGATGGAAGAAACGTCCTGCTGATCGAAAAGTGGATTCCAGGTAAGGCCGCCATCGGTTGTTTTCCACACGCCGCCGCCGGTCGCTCCAAAGTAATACGTATGGGGCTGGCTGGGCACTCCGGTGACCGCGAGCGCCCGTCCGCCGCGGAAAGGTCCGATGAGCCGCCACTTCATGCCGCTATAAATCTTGGAATCGATCTGTTGCGCGGAGCTGTTGAGTACAAAGGCAAATACGAACACTGCGGCGAGAAGGAAAGGAACGATGGCCAGTCGACGCGATTCCACACGGTCCTCCAGGATGAAAAAGGAAGGGAGATAGTACCGCCCCGGCGCGATGGACGGAAGAGCCTTAGCCGTTTCGAGTGACGGAGTCTTTTTTTGGATGGACGACGTCGGAACGCAAAGGATAAAGCAGCCCATTCTCTGCGACGAAGCCATGTAATGTTTAACGGAGTAGCGCAAGGGCGAGCTAACGGAAGAGGTTCTCCAACTGGACGCGCTCATTGGTTCTCGCGTCGCGATACTTGACGATGATTGGAGTGTACAGAGATAGGTTCCAACGTTGCCCGGCAGGTTGCGAAATCGCGCGGGCGCCGGGAACGACAACGGCTTCTTCCGGAATCGTGAGCGGGCTACCATCCGTCGCTGTATGGATTTGTTCGCGCACCAGATCATATACTGCGGTTGAGCCATTCAGTATTACGCCGCTGCCGAGCACCGCGCGGCGCTTCACGACAACGCCCTCGTACACGCCGCAATTCCCTCCTACCATCACCTCATCTTCAATAATCACTGGCAGGGCGCCGATAGGCTCGAGGACACCGCCAATTTGCGCGCCTGCGGAGATGTGGCAATTCCGCCCGACTTGCGCGCAACTTCCGATCAAGGCATGCGAGTCAACCATCGTGCCGTGGTCGACGTACGCACCGGCATTGATGAAGATCGGCGGCATGCACGTGACACCGCGTCCGACGTACGCACCGTCGCGAATGCTGGATCCACCTGGAACGATTCGCAACTGGCTGGCGAGGTTGACAGCTTTAACGGGGTAGGTGTCCTTATCGAAAAACGGTTGTCGCTCGCGGTCGACCGACATATCGACTACCTCCCCCATCCGAAATCCGAGCAGGATGCCTTTCTTCACCCACGCATTTATGCGCCACCCTGTTTTGGATGCGGTGTCGGGCTCGGCCGCGCGTGCTTCGCCGCGATTCAGTGCGACTTTGAGGGCCTCGAACGTGCGCCGGTGCTCTTCCGTATACTGCGCCGGAGGGAAGTCAAACAATTGCTCAATCTCCGACGGCAGCATAAGTTTTCTCGATCAGGCCGAGCGTCTCCAGTACGGCCTGGATTCGTCCCAGGGAACCAGCACCCGGCCCCACCAGGGGCAGCCGCCAGACCGCTTGCAGCAATTCCATCTTCGCCATCGCCGCCTTCACTGGGATCGGATTGGATTCCACGAAATTCACCTCCATCAGCGGAAGATACTGCGCGTGAATTTGTCGCGCGGCCGAAAAATCATTTTGCAGTGCCAAATCGCACAGCTTTGCCATTTCCGCAGGAATTTCGTTGGAGGCCACCGAAATCACGCCCCGACCGCCCAACGCGAAAAGCGGCAAAGTGATGGCGTCATCGCCGGAGAGAATCACGAAATCGTCCGGCACTAGCGCGGCGATGGAGGCCATTTGCGAAATGTTTCCGGAAGCCTCTTTGACGCCCACAATCGTATCAATCGCCGAGAGGCGCTTCACCGTGGCGGGCTCGATATTCACACCCGTGCGGCCGGGTACGTTGTAAAGCAAGATTGGCACGGAAACCGCGCTGGCAATAAAACGAAAATGCTGGTACAGCCCTTCCTGCGTGGGCTTGTTGTAGTAAGGCGCGACGGAAAGAATGCCGTCCACTCCCATCGCTTGATACTCACGCGCCGCACGCGCCACTTCAGCAGTGTCGTAACCTCCCGCGCCCGCTACGACCGGCACTTTCCCATGCGCTTCCTCTAACGTGATTTCCATCACGCGCCTGCGCTCGACGTGGGTCAGCGTCGGACTCTCTCCCGTCGTTCCGCAGGGCACCAAAAAGTGGACTCCGGCCTCGACCTGCCGCCGCACCAGTCTGCGTAAAGCAGCCTCATCCAGCGAGAAGTCATTCTGAAATGGAGTGACCAATGCCGTACCGCATCCCGTGAACATGATGTTGTCTCCTTGTCGATCCTTTGTGCATTCCTAACCCGTAATCTCAGGCCTCGCGCGCTCAACCCAATTCGTTTACGATCTCGCGAAATTCGAACACTCCTTTTTTTCCCATAATCCAGCGCGTCGCCCGCAGAGCGCCGCGGGCAAATCCCTCACGGCTTCTTGAAGTATGGCGAATCGTGATGGTGTCGGAGCTTGAATCGAATCCGATCTCGTGCGTTCCAGGATGAGCGCCCGCGCGATTGGCGGTTAGGTTGATCGCGCGATCAAAACCGGCTCGCTTCATTTCTTCGGCGACCGCCAATAAGGTGCCCGACGGCGCATCTCTTTTCGCGGCGTGATGGATCTCCCAGCCCCATGCTTGGTACTCGTCCTCCGCGGCAAAAGCCTTGGCCGCCTGGGCGATGATCTGCCGAAAGCGATAGACACCAACCGAGAAGTTCGGGCTCCACACCAGAGCGCCGCCGCTCGATTGCACGGCCTCGCGCACACTAGCCAACTCCTGCAGCCATCCAGTCGTCCCCGCAACTACGGGAACGCCCAGCGCAGCGAGCTGCCGAATATTCTGGGTCGCCGCAGAAGGTGTGGAAAATTCCACGGCTGCATCGACTCCACGAAGATTTTCTCGCGTGAGCCGTGAGCCGCATGTATTTGTGCCGCTGTTTAGCGCCAGGCGTACATCGAAGTCGTATTCCGGGGCCAGCTGTTCGATCAGCCGCCCCATCTTTCCGTACCCCACAATCGCGAGTCCGTGTGTCATTGGAATTTCCCAGGTGCTTCGACGCGCGACGCGAGCAGCCGCTTGACCATGCTGGTATAGATCGGCACTGCGGCCCTCAACTCTCGCTTGGCAATGCGCTCCTCAGCCGTATGCGCCACGTGAATGCTGCCCGGACCAATCAAAAACGGCGTGCCCCACGTCGATTGCAGCGTCGGGACGTCCGTTGTGAACGCCACCACGGTTGTGGGCAACCCATTGAATGCGGAAAAGTGAAATACCGGCGTATACAAAACTTCACGGAGTTCCACGCGGCCGGCCACCGCTCTTTGAACCGCTTCTCGCACCGGAGCGGCATCGCCCACCAGCCGAAACATAAGTTCAGCCCGCGCCTCATCAGCAACCACGTTCGGCGCCCGCCCGCCGGAAATTGTGCCGACGTTCAACGTACTTTTTCCTAGCAGTGGATCCTCGGATAAAGGTAGACGCCGGATGTCCTCCAGCACATCCAACAGCGCATCGATTGCCGAGCATCCAAGTTCTGGATAGCCCGAATGCGCCAGCCGGCCCCTTGCCTGCAGCTCAAAGCGTAGAGCGCCCTTGGATCCCACGCACAACTTGTTCTCCGTCGGTTCGCCATTGATCAAATATTGGGAGCCGCGCGCGGTCTTCACCGCAACCCGCGCGCCTGCGCTGTTTCGTTCTTCGCCGACCACCAACAGAAGGCCAAGGCCCGAACTGCCTTCCGAGAGGAGTTCCTCCACGGCGCAAATCATGGCGGCGATGATGCCCTTGGCGTCGCATGCCCCACGTCCCCACAAATACTCCTCATCCTCGTGCGAAGGAAAAAAAGGAGGCACCGTGTCCATATGCGTCGAGAGCGTGACGATCGGCGTGCCCCAGCTCGCAAAGACGTTAAAGCGTTGCCCTTCAACCTCCATGCGTTCGACACGGCCGCCATATTTCGCGGCGAGCGGAGAAAGATGGCGAAACAGGAATTCGCCGACCCCCGCTTCGTTGTTCGTCACCGACTCGATGTCTACGAGTGCACGCGTGAACTCAAACAGATCCATGGTTGCTTTCTGTAATGGAATGGAACGGAAGAGAAGGGAAGAACCGAAGGAAATTCGGGGCTGTCACTCCTCGATAGCGCTCCATCCGCATAACTTCGTAACGGATGACAGTGGACAGGTCTTAAACCTGGCCCCCAACCGCCCGGGCATCAGCTCCCATGGCGGCTTCGGCGGATCAACTATACTTGCTGCCCCTTTCACTCGAGCGCCCGAAGCTGATCGGGAAAGCACGCCCGGTTACTAATGGGATCCGCACCTCTACCAAGTACCAACCGAAACTACCGGACTCACTTGGGAAAGTCAATCCTTGCATGCATCCAAAAAATGCTCTGGACGTATCTGTTTTTCGGCATCTCATCTGCATTGACGCGGAATGCCAGTTTGTTTAAACTCGGGTTCAGCAAATGAGCGTTTCGAATCATCTCCGGGCGCATCGGCATCATCATCGCGGCCACATGCCGCGCCCGTTGAGTTGTACCTAGCAATCGCTAGAAAACGCACTCATCGGCCCGCTGGCGCTAAGCGCAGCGGGTTTTTTGTTTTTGGCGTAGCGATTTGGGAGGATGCACGTGGGGATCGCATTCGAAAAGAGCGGCGGGCTGGTGCCCGCCATTATTCAGGACAGCCGCACGGGTGAAGTGTTGATGCTGGGCTTCATGAACGCTGAGGCGCTCGCCGAGACGCAACGAACCCGCGAAGTGGTCTTCTTCAGCCGATCCCGCAACCGTCTGTGGAAAAAAGGCGAATCGAGCGGTCACGTTTTGCGTGTACTTGAGATTCGCATCGACTGCGACGCCGATGCCTTGCTTTTGCGTGTCGTGCCGTTGGGACCCGGGGTGTGCCACGAAGGCTATCGCAGTTGCTTTTTTCGACAGCTCGAGGGAAGCGGGTGCGTTCGTACCGCGGCGAAGCAGTCGTTTGATCCAGCCAAAGTGTACGCGCCGGGGACCCCCCGATGAATCGCCTGAAGCTGGGAATCCCCAAGGGCAGCTTGCAAGAAGCGACCTTGGAACTTTTCTCTCGCGCCGGTTGGAAGATCGCCATAAGCTCGCGGAGCTATGTGCCCACCGTTGATGATGCGGAGATCGAGTGCCTGCTGGTGCGTGCGCAGGAAATGTCGCGTTATGTGGAAACCGGCGCGCTCGATGCCGGTATTACCGGACACGATTGGGTGGTTGAAACCGGCTCGGACGTCGAAGAACTCGCTGAGTTCGTTTACGCCAAGCAGAGACTGTCGCGGGTGAGATGGGTGCTGGCTGTGCACGAAGATTCCACGATTCGCGAGGCGCGCGACTTACAAGGCAAAGTGATCGCCACGGAAATCGTGCGCATCACCGGGCAATATCTACAGCGCCACGGAGTGAGCGCGCGTGTGGATTTTTCGTGGGGCGCCACCGAGGTGAAAGTCCCGCAGCTTGCTGACGCCATCGTCGAGGTCACCGAAACCGGTTCTTCGCTGCGCGCCAACCGTCTGCGTGTCGTCGATACCGTTCTGGAATCGGCTACCGTCTTTATAATGAATCGCGGCGCAGCCGCAGCCGCTTGGAAGAAGGAAAAAGCGGAAAGCCTGATCCTGATGCTGCAGGGGGCCATTGCAGCAGCCAGCAAGGTCGGATTGATTCTCAATGTGCGCCGCGTGGACCTGGACCGCGTGGTCGCCATCCTGCCGGCGCTGAAGAAACCCACGATTTCGATGCTCAGTGATCCAGAGTGGGTAGCCGTGAATACTATTGTCGAGGAATCTGTGGTTCGGCAAATTTTGCCAAAGCTCAAGGCCGCGAATGCGCAGGGGATTGCTGAGTATCCCCTCAACAAAGTCGTGCTGTGATGCGCATCTTGAAACTAACCGGCGCGGTGGAGAGCAGGCTCCTCGCCATGCGCGCACGTCGGGACATTCACGCCGAGAGAGTTGCGGCTAGGATTATCGCCGATGTCCGAAGGCGCGGCGATGCCGCCCTGTTTTCCTGGACCAGAAAGCTCGATAGCATCGATTTGGCGCGCCGCGGAGTCTGGATATCGCACCGTGAGATCGAGAAAGCACGAGAAAATGTCAGTCCAGATTTCCTACGCGCAGTGAAACACTCAATGGCCAACGTCCGAAAGGTGGCCGAGAAACAATTGCCGCGAGAGTGGTCAATGGAAGTCGAACCGGGCGTACGTATCGGGCAGATGGTCAGGGCCATCGAATCGGTCGGATGCTATATTCCGGGCGGCACGTCTACTTTGCTTTCAACGCTGGTAATGACCGCCGTGCCTGCGCAGGTTGCCGGCGCAACCAGGATCGTGGCCGTATGCTCCAGGCCGAACAACGAGTTGCTCGCGACGGCGGGCCTTCTCGGTGTAAGCGAAGTGGCGCGCATCGGCGGTGCCCAGGCAATCTCCGCCCTGGCCTACGGAACTAAAGCGATTCCGCGCGTCGCCAAAATTTGTGGACCAGGTAATCGTTTTGTGACCGCAGCAAAGCAACTCGTAAGCCGTGATTGCGCCATCGATCTTCCCGCGGGACCCACCGAGGCCATTGTGATGGCTTCGCAGGGCAACGCGAGCTGGATCGCCGCCGATTTGTTGGCGCAGGCCGAGCATGCTCCCGACGCCGGAAGTATCTTGGTGACCACCTCAGCGCAACTCGCGCGGGATGTGGGGCGTGAAGTGGCCGAACAGTTGAAGAAACTGCCCGAAGGAAACCCGGCAAGGACTTCCTTGAAAAACACCGGAGCGATTTTGCTCGCCGCCTCTGTCGATGCGGCGTTCAGTTTCATGAACCGCTTTGCGCCGGAGCATCTCAGCCTTCCGCAGTCCGGTGCTGCAACTCTTGAAAAAATCTCTGCGGCCGGAACCGTCTTTATCGGTCCCTGGGCCGCGCAGCCGCTGGGCGACTACGCCAGCGGCAGCAATCACGTTTTGCCCACCGGCGGGTGGGCCAACCGGCGAGGAGGCTTGTCCGCGGCGGACTTTGTGAAGTGCATCAGCGTGCAAACCATTGACCGCAAGGGTTTTCGGCGCCTGGCGGCCGATGTGCGCGCTCTCGCGCGAGCTGAAAATCTGTTCGCACATGAAAACGCTGTAGCGGTGCGCGGATGAAATCGACCTTCCCACGAGATGAGATGTCTTGTGCGTGAGCAAAATCATTTTGGCGTACCGGCAACTAGGGGTGAATAGGGTTCGCCATGCCGAGAACCTCAACAATTCATCGTAAGACCAACGAGACCGATATCACTCTCCGTCTCAATCTAGACGGCCGCGGTAAAGCGCGCATCGCCACGGGGATACGTTTTTTCGATCACATGTTGGAGCTCGTGGCCCGCCATGGCGCGTTCGACTTGGACCTCACCGCGCGCGGTGATTTGGATGTAGACCAGCACCACACGATTGAAGATATTGGCATTGCCCTGGGTCAAGCGGTCGCCAAAGCCCTTCGCTCGAAACGCGGCATTTTGCGCGCCGGATATTTTCTGATGCCTATGGACGAAACGCTCGCCGCCAGCGCGGTGGATCTAGGTGGCCGCCCTTTTTGTGTCGTGAACGCCAAAATTGCCAACGCGCACGTCGGCGATTTCCAGACCGAGCTCACCGAGGATTTCTTTCAAGCCTTTGCGCAAGCCGCTCGCGCCAATGTGCATCTCCGCGTCTTGTACGGAAGATCCTCGCATCACCAGGTTGAGGCCATGTTCAAGGCCTTTGCTCGTGCTTTGCGTTTCGCCGTGGCCCGCGACAAGCGACTGCGCCGTGTGCTGCCAAGCACCAAGGGTCTTCTGTGAAAATTACACTGTTGGATTACGGCGCGGGTAACGTTCCTTCCGTTGAGCGAGCCTTGCAGCGGTTAGGAGCAGAATCGCAACGCGCCATCACTCCTGAATGCATCGCAAACGCAGACGCGCTTGTGCTCCCGGGCGTCGGCCATTTTGAAACGTTAATGCGTGCCCTCGACGAGCGCGGCCTCCGCGCTCCGCTGTTGGACGCCCTCGGTCGCGGCGTTCCGTTTCTCGGCATTTGTCTCGGATTGCACGCGCTGTATCTCGCGAGCGACGAAGCGCCCGACCTGGCCGGTTTACAGTTGTTGCTGGGACGAGTGCGTTCGCTGCCGTCTTCCGTCAAGCTGCCTCATATGGGCTGGAATCGCCTGCTCGTCAAACGCCAGTCCCGGCTGCTCACTGGCGTCGAGGCCGGCGCCTATTTCTATTTCGCCCACACGTACGCCGCGATCGATGACTGCCCGGAAACCGTCGCTACCTGCAGTTACGGAGCGGACTTTATCGCCGTGCTCGAAAAGGAAAATATCTGCGCCGTTCAATTTCACCCAGAAAAAAGCGGCGCAGCCGGCGCGCAAGTCTTGCGCAACTTTTTAGGCCTATGCGCATGACTCTGGCGCGACGCATCATTCCTTGTCTTGACGTCGATGGTGCCCGCGTCGTCAAGGGCGTGAACTTTGTCGGGCTTCGAGACGCCGGCGATCCCGCGCAATTGGCCGCGCGATACAATTCGGAAGGCGCGGACGAACTTGTCGCCCTCGATATCGCTGCCTCGCGCGACCACCGGCCCACATTTCTTGCAACCATCCGCCGTGTGGCCGCGGAGCTCGCGATTCCCTTGACCGCGGGAGGTGGCATTCGAAGCGCGCAAGACGCTCGCTCCGTTCTTCGAGCCGGCGCGGACAAAATTACCCTCAACACTGCGGCCGTGGCGCGCCCGGCCTTGATCTCGGAAACCTCTCTCGAGTTTGGCGCTCAAGCCGTCGTGCTCGCCATCGATGCGAAGAGAATCGGAGACCAATGGATGGTGATGGTCCGCGGCGGCCGCGAGCCCGCAAACCGCGATGCCATCGCGTGGGCGAAAGAAGCGGTTGCACTCGGTGCCGGGGAGATTCTAGTGACCTCGATGGACCGCGACGGAACCAAAAGCGGATTCGATACTGCTCTCACCGCGGCCATCTCATCGGCGGTTTCCGTTCCTGTCATTGCCTCCGGTGGCGCGAAGCTGCCCGCTCACTTCGCTGACGTCTTTACTGCCGGGCTCGCCGACGCGGCATTGGCAGCTTCGATCTTCCACGATGATGTTCAGTCCATTCGCGATCTCAAAGAATTTCTCTCCGCGCACGGCATCCCCGTGAGGTTGCCGTGCTGATTCCTTGTATCGACTTGCAGCAAGGCCAGGCCGTGCAACTTGTGCACGGTAGAAAGCGCGAGCTGGCCATTGCCGACGTCATGTCACTGCTGGTGAAATTCAAGACCTATAAGTGGCTGCACGTTATCGATTTGGATGCTGCCACGGGGAAAGGCAATAACAGTGAACTGGCGCGCAAACTGTGCCGCGAAGCCGCCAACCGCTTTGGAATGATGGTTCGCGTGGGCGGTGGAATTCGCACCACTCATCGCGCGCGGGAGATTACGAAGTGGGGCGCGCATCAAGTCATTATCGGGAGCGCCGCATTCAAGCATGGCAAGACCAACGCACCATTTCTGCGGCAGCTCCGCGCGCGAGTGGGCCGTTCGGCAATCGTCGTGGCGCTGGACACTGCCAACGGCCACGTTGTGATTAAGGGCTGGCGTGAAAGACTGCAGGTTCGCGCGGAACAGGTGATGGAGCAGCTTAAGCCGTTCTGCGCTGCGTTTCTCTGCACCGACGTGGATCGCGAGGGAACCATGAGGGGCGCGAATCTCGAGTGGTTCGAACATTTGCGGACTGCCACTTTGCATCCGATCATTGCTGCGGGTGGCATTAAAACACAACGTGAAATCGTTACTCTCGAACGAATGGGCATGGACGCCGCGGTAGGCATGGCCCTGTACAAGGAGCGGCTGCGGTAGTCGGTTGAAGGCTGCCTTTTCAGCTATCGGAAATCCTGATACTTGCAAAGCGAAAAGGTGATTTGCTACGTCTAAGCGTATTGGGTATCATTCTTTGTTGTGATCGGCTATATCCCAACGACCGCTGCCTGTTGTTGTCGTCAGCAAATGACGGCGAGGGCCGCTGTGTCTTGTAGGAGTGAAAAGCTAGCTTTGTAACAAGCCTTTTTACTGCAAGACGGTAGCTCACCCACCGCCGGGAACCCTGGCAGGTGGGTTTTTTATTTTAGATTGAGGTCCATTGGCGCATCCATCTCAAGTCTCGTTCTCTGAACCGGCCGCAGCCTTTTCCGACGGCGAAAGTCGAGCTGCGCTTGTCCCTCGACGATTAAACCATCTGAGGACGCTGGAGGCGGAGAGTATCCACATTCTGCGCGAGGCCACGGCCGAATTCGCGCGCCCGGTGATGCTGTATTCCATCGGCAAAGACTCCTCGGTGATGCTGCGTCTGGCGCAGAAGGCGTTTTTCCCGGGCAAGATTCCCTTCCCCCTGCTGCATATCGACACCAGTTACAAATTTCCCGAGATGATCGAGTTTCGTGACACCTACGCGCGGCAAATTGGGGCTGAACTCATCGTTCACAAGAATCAGGCGGCGCTGGACGCACGAGCGAATCCTTTCTCGCTTGGAACACAGAAGTGCTGCGGGCTGCTGAAAACCAGGTCGCTTCTGGACGCCCTTGCGGAAGGGGCTTTCGACGCGGCGTTTGGAGGAGCGCGCCGGGACGAGGAAAAATCGCGAGCTAAAGAAAGGATCTACTCGTTCCGCGACCCGTTGGGTCAATGGGATCCAAGAAATCAGCGGCCGGAGCTCTGGAATATCTTTAATTCCCGGATTGATAAGGGCGAAAGCATCCGGGTCTTTCCCTTGTCCAATTGGACGGAGCTCGACATCTGGCTCTATATCCAAGCTGAAAATATTCCCATCGTGCCCCTCTATTTCGCGAGAGAACGCGAAGTGGTGCTGCGAAACGGATCGATTGTCTTGATTCACCATGCAAACGAGCTTTTGGCCGGCGAAACGACGCAAAAGCTGAACTGCCGGATGCGTTCGCTTGGATGCGTTCCCTGTACCGGGGCAATCCGTTCGGAAGCGGACTCGGTGGCGAAAATTGTGGAAGAGATGGTTGCGTTCCGCCGTTCGGAGCGCGAAAACCGTGCGATCGATCACGATGAAGAAGGATCAATGGAGCTCAAAAAGCGGGAAGGGTATTTCTAATGATCTCCAGGACGCAGGAGCGAAGTCCGCGAAGCTCTGGGGAGTTTCTCGAACAGAGTCTGGAGATGGAGCTTCTTCGTTTCACGACGGCGGGAAGCGTCGATGACGGTAAATCGACGCTCATCGGACGACTGCTACATGACTCGAAGGCGATCTATGAAGACCAACTCGCTTCGGTGAAAAAGAGCCGTATCAACCGTTCCTCGGGGCCAATCGACTTTTCCCTGCTGACCGACGGCCTGCGCGCGGAACGAGAGCAAGGTATCACGATCGATGTCGCCTACCGTTATTTCGCGACCCCGCGGCGCAAATTCATCATTGCAGATACGCCAGGCCACGAGCAGTACACGCGCAACATGGCCACTGGTGCCTCCACCGCGGACCTGGCGGTAATTCTTATCGATGCCACCAAGGGAATCCTTTCACAAACTCGGCGCCATGCGTTCATCGCTTCGCTTCTCGGGATACGCAGTGTTCTTGCGGCAGTGAACAAAATGGACCTCGTGGATTACAGAGAAGATGTGTTTTTGGATATCGAGCGGGATTTTCTGCAGTTGGCAGAGCAACTTGGCGTCGCCCATGTCCGGTGCGTGCCAATCAGCGCGCTGGAGGGAGATAACGTTGTAGAGCGAAGCCAGCGCATGTTTTGGTATCAAGGACCGACGCTGCTCGAACACTTGCAGACGGTTCCTCTCAGCGCCAGCGATACCCTCGAAAGTCTGCGATTCCCGGTGCAAATAGTGATTCGCCCTCATGCCGACTTCCGGGGGTTTGCCGGCCGTGTCGCCAGTGGAGTGATTCGCCCCGGTGACGACGTGCTGGCCTTGCCGTCCGGACAGAGAACGCGAGTGCGCTCGATCGTAAGCTACGACGGCGACCTGCCCGAGGCGTTTGCTCCGATGTCGGTGACCTTGCGTCTCGAAGATGAGATCGACCTCAGCCGCGGAGACATGCTGGTATCGCCCAAGAATGGCCCTCGAGTAGCGAGAAGATTTCGCGCCATGGTGGTCTGGCTGCACGAGAATCCGTTGGAAGTGGGCAGGACCTATCTTGTGAAACATACGGCCCGCCAGACAAGAATTCGCCCGCTACGAATTCGCCATCGCGTGAATGTCAATACGCTTGAACAGGAGCAGGCCACGCAGTTGAGCATGAACGATATTGCCTCCGTCGAATTTGAAGCTTACGTTCCGCTTTTCTTTGATCCGTATGCCCGCAATCGGGCAACGGGCAGTTTCATTTTGATCGATGCCATCTCCAATGCCACCGTCGGAGCCGGAATGATCGAGGAAGCTGTGCGTGACGCACAACGATTAGACGTGCCGGAACTTCCGCTGGAGATCCCGCGGGAAGGCGTGAGTACCCAAGAGCGCTACGAACGACATGGGCATTACCCCGCCACCTTCTTGTTGGAGGATCAGCCCGCTCTTGCTTCGCGATTGGAGCGCGCCCTCTTCGAGCAAGGTTTCGAAGTTCTGCATTTAGATGATCCGGAAGCGTCTTCCTACGTGCTCCTGGACGCGGTCCGCGCGGCGCACAGGCTCGGAGCTGTCCTTATTTACTCAGGAGATGCCCTCGATACCGAGACGAAACAGCAGTTCGCTTCCGAGGTGAGGTTCCGGTTGCTGGACCTCTCTCCGAAAAGAGAAGACTTCAACGAGGAAGAGCTGTTCCGGCGCGCTTTGTCGTTGGCGAACTCCCTGCGGCTTGCACAGCCGGAAGAGAGTCAGGAAAGGGTCGACTAAATGGAAGTGCATCACCTCGCTGAGGAATTGGAAAGCTTGGCGCCCGAGCAAGCGCTCGATAGGGTGCTCACCGCGAACCAGAGCACAGAGCTGTGCCTGACCAGCAGCTTTCAAGCGGAAGACATGGTAGTGGCGCATATCCTCAGAAAACGAGTGCAGGAGTTGCCGGTGTTGTTTCTCGATACCGGATATCACTTTCCGCAGACCTACGAGTATCGCGATCGAATGACCCGGCAGTGGTCGCTCAACCTTGTAAACGTGCTTCCCGTTCAAACGGTTGCCGAGCAGGAATCGGCATTCGGCATTTTGTACCGCAGCGAGCCCACGCGCTGCTGCCAATTACGCAAAGTCGAACCGCTGATGCGCGCACTTGAACCGTTTCATATCTGGTTTACGGGATTGCGGCGGGAGCAGTCGCCGACACGACAAAACCTCAAGAAGGTCGAACTACATCGTTTACCGACCGGGAAAACTTTGTGGAAAGTAAGTCTGCTTGCTGACTGGACCTGGGAGCGGGTATTGCGGTACGTAAATGCGAACGGAATTCCTTCTCTGCCCCAGTACAACGAAGGGTATTTGAGCATCGGATGCCAGCCGTGCACCGCCCTACCGTCCGATCCGAATAATTCCAGATCCGGCCGGTGGGGTGGGGCGAAGCTGGAGTGCGGAATTCACACCTTCTCGACGCGAGCGGAAAGATGAACTCCCTGATTGGATTCCTGATTGCCGCTGCGGTCGGGCTCACCGGGATCGGGGGTGGCAGCTTTACCGTTCCCGCCCTGGTGCTCATCGTGGGACTCACCGCCGGGGAAGCTGTTGGAACGGCTTTTTTGTTTGCTGGAGTGCTGCGCTTGATCGCCGCTCCTTTCTACCTGCTCGGGAAGCAGATTCATTTGTTTTACCTGCGGCTTCTGCTACAAGGAGCAGTTCCCGGCCTTCTGGTCGGCATTTGGGCTCTTCGTGTGCTGAATCGCGACGCGGGGAACCCATTAGTAATCGTGGTGCTGGGAGTTCTCTTGGCGGCGTCATCCAGCCTGACTTTTATTCGGCGCGTGCAGAATCCCGGCTTCGCCGGGAGAAACCATCGCTGGCTTCCCTGGCTCGCTCTCCCCATCGGTGTGGAGTCGGGATTTTCGTCCGCGGGAGCCGGCGCGCTGGGCACGGTTCTGTTGCTGAACTATTCGGAAATGACGCCAGCACAAGTTGTGGGAACAGACTTGCTCTTCGGATTGGTCCTGGCGGTCATCGGCAGCGCGTTCCACTGGACTTTCGGCTCCATCAACAGTCCAGTGCTTGTCGAACTGCTCGTGGGAGGCGTTCCCGGAGTCGTTGCGGGATGTCTCCTCGCGCGCAAGATCCCTGCCAATAAGCTGAAGACGGCGGTCGCCCTGGTCGCGATCTCTGCCGGATTGCAGTTGGTGTGGAGCGGAAGCCGCATTGCCGCCAGGCGGGCGACGAACGCCGCGAAGATCACTGCGCAGGCACGTATCGCACATCCCCGCTAGCGGCACGGATTGCGGGAAAGAATTTCTTCGAAGCGTATTGTCAAATCAACTGCCCCTCGCAAGTTCCCCCGCGGTCTTCACCAGGTTCGGAAACAACCGATGTGGACACTCTCTAGAAAATACGGCATCAAAGGAGACCGCTTATTGATTTTTTTTCCAGCCGTCTTTTTGTCAAATAACCCAGTTCAGGCACGGACACCTGATTTTTCCGTAGCCTCTAGTCAAACCGACGTAGGGAACAGTTTCATTCCGCTTGTCAGTCTCTACCCCCAATGAACTGGTGAAGGGTCTTCAAGCTGCCGAAGTCGCGTTCTCGCATTTGAGATAAATATTCTGAGATCTAAACTGTGCTAAGTGTTCTCTCCAAAATCTGACTCTGGTTCTGGCAGCGTGTCGCCATCTCGGGCAACCCATACATACAAAGTCGGTAGCAAGAAGATACTGAGGAGCAGAGCCCCGACGAGCCCCCCAACGATCACGATGGCGAAGGGCCGCTGAGAGTCCGACCCGATGCCACGGGAGAGTGCAGCGGGCAGCAGGCCGAGGGTGGCGACAAGCATGGTCATCATGATGGGGCGAAGTCTTAGGACAGCTCCGTCGATAGCGGCTTGCTCAATCGTGTGACCGCGCACCCGCAGTTGGTTGATGTATTCCAGCAGGATGACGCCGGTCTGAACCGAAACGCCGAAAAGCGCGAGGAAGCCGACGCCCGAGGAAACGCTGAAGTGTGTACCGGTGAACAGAAGCGCAAGCAATCCGCCAATGGGCGCCATGGCCACGTTGGCAAGAATGAGCGTCGCCCATTTGAACGAGCGGAACATCGTGTAAAGAATGCCGAAGATAAGAAGGATGGTTAGCGGCACGATGACGAACAGCCGCGCTTCGGCGCGCTTCTCGCTTTCATATTCGCCTGCCCAGTCGATGTGGTACCCTCGCGGTAGCTGGAGCTGTGCGTTTACCTTTTGAATCGCCTCCTCCACAGCTCCGCCAAGGTCGCGGCCCCGCACACTGTATTTGATAGCAACATATCGCTGGTTACCCTCCCGGTAAATTTCGGACCCACCGTCCCGTTCTTCGATTTTGCAGAGCTGGGCGAGCGAGACCCGTTCACCGGACGGAGACAATAAACGAATGTTCTCGATGGCCTCCTTCGTGTCGCGATACTGCGGGAGGTAGCGCATCACCAAGTCGTAGCGCTGTTCGCCCTGCAGCACCTGAGTGAGAGCGGTCCCACCGACGGCCGTCTCGACAGCATCTTGGACATCGGAGACATTGATTTGGTGGCGCGCGGCTTGCATGCGGTCCACTTGCAGTTCGATGTTCGGTTGACCCAGCACCCGAAGCACCCCGAGGTCCTCGACTCCCCGGATGTTGCGCATGATTCCGGCGATCTGCTCGGCCTTCGCCTCGAGCAGCTTGAGATCGTACCCATAAATCTTCACGGCGAGTTCACCCTTTACCCCGCTGACCGCTTCCTCCATATTGTCCGAAATAGGCTGCGAGAAATTCCAAAGAACGCCAGGAATTTTTTCCACCTCGCGGTTCATGGCCGCAATCACTCTTTCCTTGTCTTCGTGGAAGACAGGTCGCCATTGTTCCTTCGGTTTCAAATCCACGAAGTATTCCGTATTGAAAAAGCCTGTGGTGTCGGTTCCGTCATCCGGGCGACCCACCTGGCTAGTGCACTGAGTGACCTCCGGGAAGGAGCACAGGACAATGCGGGCCTGGTTCGCCAGCCGGGTGCCTTCACTAGGTCCGGTGCTGGGAGCGAGAGTGCCGCGAACCCAGAGAGCGCCTTCGTCCAAATGAGGAAGGAACTCAGAGCCGATGACTCCACCTACGGTGAGGTAAATGGCCATCACCAAGCCTAAAACCGCCCCTCCCGCCGTCACAGACCGATGCTCAATCGCCCATCGCGCCGCATCGCGGTACCTCGTTTTCAAGAATTCCATTACTGGGTTGCGCCATTCGCTCACACCCTGTCTGAATAACGCACCGGACAGAACGGGCGCGACCAGCATGGAAAATAGAAGCGCACCCAGCAGCGCAAAGGCCACAGTCCAGGCCATCGGATGGAACAGGCGTCCCTCGACACGTTGCAGAGTGAAGATTGGCAGGTACGCGGTAATGATGATTGCGATCGCGTAGAAGACGGGACGCTGGACTTCGTGCGCCGCTTCACGGATGCGCTGCATCGGCGTCTTGTGGCTGTTCCCGCCGTGGCTCATGTGGCGCACGATGTTCTCCACCATGACGACCGCGCCGTCCACGACCATCCCGAAATCTAGCGCCCCAAGAGACAGTAGGTTTGCGGGAATGCCCTTCAACTTGAGACACGTCGCGGCAAACAACAACGCAAAGGGGATCGTCAAAGCGACGACGAATGCTCCACGAACATTCCCGAGAAACAGAAACAGAATGACCACCACCAAAATGATGCCTTCCGTGAGATTGTGCAGCACCGTATGCGTGGTGTAGCGGACCAGATCACTGCGGTCGATGAACGGAACGACCTTTACTCCAGGAGGTAAAATGTGTTCGTTAAGCTCTTTGACCTTTGCATGAATTCCGGCCAGTGCATCGTCTGCGTTTGCGCCTTTACGTAACAGCGCGATGCCCGAAACTACGTCATCGCTGTCGATTATCCTTCCGTCTTCGCGATGAATCGCCCGGGCGAACTGGCCTAGCCGGATCTTAGGGCCTTGCGAAACGACGGCGATATCCTTCACCCGCAGCGGAGTTCCACTTTTGGTCATGATGACCGTGTTCGCGATGTCCTGGACATTTTGGACTAGGCCCACTTCTCGAATATTGATCTGCTGCAGACCGGCTTCGATAAAGCTGCCGCCTGCGTTGGCATTGTTGTTTGTCAGCTGCTGCTCTACCTGGGCGAGGCTCAAGCCGTACGCGATCAGTTTAGTGGGATCAATGCGGACCTGATATTCGCGGGTAGGACCACCGAAACTAGCGACATCGACGATGTCGGGGACGGCCTTGAGGTTCTTTTCGACCACCCAGTCTTCGATCGATTTCAGTTCCATCACGTCGTAGTTCGGGTTCGTGCTTTTCAATGTGAAGAAGTAGATTTGGCCGACAGGGCTCCAGTCGCTGCCCATCTGTGGCACGACACCCTGCGGCAGGGTAACCTGCGAGAGCCGCTCCAGAACCCTCTCCCGGTTCCACGCATTCTCCTCTTCATCGTCGAAAATCAGCTTTAGGTCCGAGAGCCCGAAAAGAGAGAACGAGCGCAAGTGGACTACGTGAGGGATGCCGTTCATCGCGACTTCCAGAGGGATACTGACCTGCTGTTCGATTTGTTCTGCTGAGATTCCGGGCCACTGGGTGATGATGTCGACGTAGTTGTTGGCAACGTCCGGATAAGCTTCCACGGGAAGTCGGTGAAACGATATCGCTCCCCAGCCAAGCAGGAGAACAGCCGCTGCAAGGACAAAAAATCTGTTGTCCAAGGAAAAATCTACAAGTCTGCGAATCATCTACTGCTCCACCGTATTCTGGAATACAAGGGCATTTTGAACGACTTGTACGCCGGGTTTGATCCCGGAGATCACTTCTTGCATGTTTCCCGGGAGTATTTTCCCTTCTAGCACTTCCACGCGCCTGAACTTCTTGTCGCCCGCCGGAACGTAGACCCAGTCGCGGTCGTGCAAATGCAAGATGGCGGTTGCCGGAACAACGGCACGCTTTTCTTTTTTCTTCCCGTGAAATGTAGCGGTCACAAACATGCCCACGCGCATCAGTCCGGGATTGCGAATTTCGATGCGAACCTTAGCCGTACGAAGACTCGGGTCGAGTACCGGACCCACGTTGCTAATGCGTCCGGTGAATACCTTGTCGGGATATGCATTCAGGCGGACCTCTGCGGTTTCGCCGACGTGGACATCGGCAAGATCATTTTCGTAAACATCGCAGAGAATCCAGACATTGGACAGGTCGGAGATGGTGAAGGGATTGGCCGACGTCAGGCCCGCCACGCCCCCCGCGGTCGTGACCTGCTGGTCAGTGATGACTCCGGAAGTTGGAGCGCGAATATCGACAATTGCCGCCGGATGATCGGGATTGCCGCCAAGGACGCGAAGTCGCTCCGTGGTGTTCTCAACGTCGACTTTGGCTTTGTCCTCCGTGTCTTGAGAAACTTGTAGGTCGTTCAACGAGATCGCGCCCTTGTCGTACAAGAGCTTTGATCGCTCCAGTTGCGTGCGCGCGAGCTGCTCGTCGGCCACGGCCTTTCGATAGTCGGAAAAAGCACCGGACATATCAGCGCTCTGCACCCTCAGCAGGAGCTGACCTTTCTTGACCGTATCGCCGAGGCGCGCATGAATCTCCACTACGCGGCCAGTGGCAATAGAAATGACGGGAACGGTCCTGGAAATGTCGGGGTTGACTGTCCCGGTCGCAGTCAACTGTGACGTCGCAGCATGCTCAACTGCTGCGGCCAGGGGAAACCGCTCGGGATGATCCACTTGCACGACGTTGACGTCTTCCTCTCGCTCCACCCGTGCAGCCGGTGGGGCCTCTGCCCCTGGATCCCCTTTGCCTCCGCTGCAGCCCGCGAGGAACCGAGCTACTGCGAAAAATAGGGTCATCGTTCCGACGCCCGCGCGTCTCATTGGATGACCTCACGTCCCACCGCGAGATTCAATTGCAGAGAGGGATTCGCCAATTCGAATTTGTCTCGAACCTCATGCCAGGTGGGTGCTCCGTGGGCGAAACCGCTTTCCGCCAAGCCTACGTTCGCAAACAACCCCATCCACAGGCGAATCCAGAAACCTTGCATGAAACCTCCGCGGACCTTCTTGGCAGTGACTGAAACCCTTTGTTTACGCACGCCGGCGATGGCGCGCTGTTAGCTGCTACGCGTGGCTTGAGAGCCTGATTGGCGAGGTGTTTCCGGCGCTTTGTTAATGCTGCGCTGATGCGCGCGAGCGCGCCAGGCTTCCTATTCCGTAGTAGTGGGTTTAGATGTAAAGAACGAAGGAAGGCGGAGCTCGACCGAGGAAAGAAACGACTGCAGACGACAGCGAATTACGAGAAGTCCGCAGAACAAGAAGCCCCACCACGTTTCGAGGTGACGGAAACCTGCTGCTGTCTGGGTAGCTCCCCGCCGGATAACGCGAAAGAAGGGCGGCGGTAGCCTCCTTAACCTCATCAGGAATGCAATCCCAAGATTTTTCAGAAGTGGTAAAGGCTCCCGGAAACGAAGATGGGTTGGAAGCCCTAAAGTTTCCCTGACCATCGTTCAGCAGGACAGCGACTGGCCGGTTCGTCCAGGCTGTCGTAACGACTACATCGAGAAAGCTGTCGCCATTTACATCTAGTGATGTGACCTGAAGTCCACCCGTTGGCGCTGTGATGCCCAGGATTTGTCGCGATCCGCGGCTAAGTTGGAAGGCGATCCAATACTGCGTATTCGGGGAGCTATCACGTCCGACCTGGATGGTCGCGAGGTCGGGCCGATCGTCACCATCGAAATCGGCGATGGCAGTTTGTGATGTGGCTTGGGTAGAGGAAACCGGCCAACTCTGTGTGCCAGTAGACGCAGCATTTCCGCAGGCTACGAAGCCCAGGATGACGCACGAGAATGCAAATGCCAAACTCATGGCTCTAAGCCAGGAACGATTCAACTGATGCAATATTTTCATGAGCCCGGGCATTACTGTCTCAAGACGATGAGCCGCCTTCAATCGTAAATGATCAGAACGTTTTCGCAGCCAACGTCGGCAGGATACCATCCACGTCAGGAGCGCACAACCTTCCTAGATTCTCGGCGCTGTATTCCCATCAATCGGGTCTGATGACGATGCGCCCGCTTGAAAAGGTCCGCTTCTGCGCCGACTTTCCTGTATTTTGGAGGCGCATCGTGAGGAGTGAGTTCCATGGAAAAGGAAGAAGTCTGCGCCAAGATTCAGGAGGTCGGCATAGTTCCTGCCGTTCGCACGTCTTCGGCTGATGAAGCTCGTTTTGCCTCCGAAGTAGTGGCCAAGAGTGGCATTCCCATAGTGGAAATGACCATGACCGTCCCGGGCGCGATAGAAGTAATTTCCTATCTGGTGAAAAACCTGCCCGATGTAATTGTCGGCGCTGGGACCTTACTAGACCTGAATACAGCGCGCCGCTGTGTGGATGTTGGTGTTCGATTCCTGACCAGTCCTGGCCTCGACCTGGAGATCGTGGAGTTCGCCGCAAGGCAAAAACTGACAATGATGGCTGGTGCGCTTACGCCGACCGAGGTCATCACAGCGTGGAAGGCTGGTTCTGATTTCGTCAAAGTATTTCCCTGCGCGCAAGTAGGAGGTGATAGATACATTCGGGCGCTGAGAGGACCACTGCCACAGGTTCCCCTGATCGCGGCTGGCGGTGTCAATCAACAAACCGCGGGTAATTTCATTCTCGCCGGGGCGGTTGCACTCGGCATAGGCCGTGAGCTGATCCCAAAGGAGGCCCTGCAACAAAGACAGGAAGGGCGAATTCGTGAACTGGCGCGCCGATTCCTAAACTTCGTAAAAACCGCCCGCAGCCAATTCATTGAGCCCTGACCTTAGGAGTCGAATCCTTTCACTTCCCCTTCCAGAGTGTTGACATTCTTTCGTAACTCGTCGCAAATGGACATTCCGAAAGAGAGCAGGTCTCGGAACCGGATCACGTATGAACATTCTCGACGTCATTGTTGGCAAGCCCATCAAAACCAGCGACGAACGCGCCGAACAGATCGGCATCCGGGAGGGCATTCCCATCTTTGGGCTGGACGCGCTCAGCTCCGCGGCCTACGGCCCGGAAGCCGCTCTCAGCCTCTTAATCCCACTCGGCCTTCTCGGTGTGCAGTACATCGTTCCCGTCAGTGTGGCCGTCATCACGCTCCTGGTCATTGTCTACTTCTCCTATCGGCAAACGATCGCCGCTTATCCTGGTGGCGGTGGATCCTATACCGTCGCCCGATTTAACCTCGGCGCCTTCCCGGCTCTTCTCGCTGCCGCTGCTTTGCTGACGGACTACATTCTCACCGCTGCAGTGGGCATTTCCGCAGGTGTCGGTGCGCTGGTCTCTGCCGTTCCGTCCTTGCAGCCCCACATCGTCATTTTCTGTGTCGGCATTCTGGTCGTCATCACCATCCTCAATCTGCGCGGCCTGCGCGATGCCGGTATGGCTTTCTTGCTGCCAACCTATCTTTTCGTTGGCACGCTGCTGATTACAATTGTCGGTGGAATCGTTCGCGTCATCTTCAGTGGCGGGCATCCCATGCCTGTCACGCCGTTGCCGCCTTCTCCGGCCATGACCGAAGCCGTCACCTTCTGGCTCCTGCTCAGAGTTTTCGCCAGCGGTTGCACCGCCATCACCGGCGTGGAAGCTGTCAGCAATGGAGTGAAAGCCTTTCGCGAACCGGGCGTTAAAAACGCCCAGCGCACCCTCACCGTCATTATTTTTCTCCTGGCCGTCTTGCTGGCAGGAATTTCTTATCTGGTCAAAGTCTACGGCATCGTGGCCACCGACCCAGGCCGGCCCGGCTATCAGAGCCTTCTGTCCATGCTGATCGCTGCCGTTTTCGGCAAAGGAGTTTTTTATTACCTCACCATCGCATCAATTCTCTTTGTTTTGTCCCTTTCCGCAAACACCGCCTTCGCCGATTTCCCGCGACTCTGCCGCTCCATCGCCCAGAACAATTACCTGCCCCATGCCTTCGGCTACCGCGGTCGCCGTCTGGTCTACACCTACGGCATCGTCGTCCTTGCGGCTCTCACCGGCCTCTTGCTTGTCCTTTTCGATGGGGTCACCGACAAGCTGATCCCGCTTTATGCTGTCGGCGCCTTTCTCGCGTTCACCCTCTCGCAATTCGGCATGGTCGTACACTGGCGGAAGAACCGCGGCCCGCATTGGCTGAAGAGCGCTGTCGTCAATGGCCTCGGAGGTTTCGTCACCGGTGTCACCGTGATTGTCGTGCTGGTCGCTAAATTTGCCGAAGGCGCTTGGATCACCGTCATCTTCATCCCTCTGTTGATCTTTCTCTTCCGCCTGGTTCGGCGTCACTATCACATGGTCAGTGTGTCCACGAGCTGCGCCGTGCCGGCCGTGCCCGCCAACCACGGCGCGCGACCCATTGTCGTCGTCCCCATCGAGCACTGGAGCCTTATTGCCAAGCAAGCGCTCGAATTTGCCTCGCGGCTCTCACCGGAAATCATCGCCATTCATGTCGAGCCCAGCGGGCATTCCGAACTCTTGCAACAGGATTGGAATCGCTACGTCGAGCAGCCCTTCCGCGCCGCCGGCGTCGAACTGCCCAAGCTCATCGCTCTGCCGTCTCCTTATCGCTTCATCATCGTCCCCATCGTCCAATACATTCTCGAACTTTCTGAGAAGCATCCTGACCGGCGCATTGTCGTGGTCATTCCCGAATTGGTGGAAGATCGCTGGTACGAATACTTTCTGCACAACCAGCGCGCTCGCTTGCTCGAGTGGTCGCTCCTGGTCCGCGGCAATGCCCGCATCTTCACGGTCAGCTCTCCCTATTATCTTTCCAAGCCCGCCTGAGCCCAGCTCAGCTGCGGGCTGACCTCCGGCGGGCCCCTCCGAGAGCCGAGAGGCGGTTGTGGCAACGACAAACAATCAGCGCTCGCGCCGAATGCGCATTTCTCGCGGCGCAACCCCAAACTTCCCGAGCGTGGTTCTCCAGTCGGGCTTTGGCCGCACGCGGCAAAAGCGATGAGAGCCCCTCGAACCCTTGAGTACAGCTAGTGTGCAACCAGGGAGAGTCGGAAATTCGCCCGTAATGTCTCAGTTCTTGCCAAGCGCAGTGGGCAAGTCTCGATGCTAATTGGTTGTGGGAAATCTGGCGGAGAGGGGGGGATTCGAACCCCCGGTAGAGGTTTTAGCCCCTACAACGGTTTAGCAAACCGCCGCCTTCAGCCTCTCGGCCACCTCTCCGCGGCGCAGCCGGCAGTTTCTCGCCGGGATGAAAAGTATAGCACTAAGGCGCACCGTCAGGCCGCGGAATCCGAAACATTGAGCAATGAATACCGACCATCCGCCCCGTGCTGCGTCTAAAGCGAACAGGAAGGGCCCGACATCGCTTGGAGGCCAGGAGGAATCTTCCTTTTGATCTCATTTGAAACTAAACTATAGACGCCCAGAGGAAGTTGACGTTCGCGCAGAGAAGGCATTCGAGTTCCCCCCGATGGTGGCAGCGTAGCCTGGGACTGCGGCCAAGCGTCAGACTGCGCGTGATTTAGCTCGCTCGCGAAACATTTTGGGTTATTCGGGCGTATGTAAAGGTAGCGCGGGGATGCAAGGGTTTGCGGGTGGCGGTGTGGTTGGTCTGACACAATAAGCAAAGAGGATTGCTATGAAGACGTGGCAGAAGGCGGGGATCGGAGTGGGTGCGGCAGTTGTGCTGGGCGGCATTGTGCTGTTCAGCGTGAATCAAGCCAATAAGGGCGTGGTGACCGTGCAGACCGCAAAGGTCGCGCCGCAGGAAACGCTGATTTCGCAGGTGACCGCATCAGGGGAAATCAAACCGACGACGTATACCAATGTCACCGCGCAAGGGTTTGGGCGCATTACGGATATCTTAGTTAAAGAAGGCGATCACGTGAAGATTGGGGATCGCCTGCTGCTGCAAGAAAACGTTCAAGCCAACGCCGACGTACAAGCGCAAGCGGCCAGCATCAACTCGGCGGAGTCTGGAGTACAGGCGGCGGAAGCCAGTTACCGGGCAGCACAGGCGGATCTTTTATTGCAGCAAGCCAATCTGGAAAAGGCCAAGCTGGACTGGGAGCGAGGCCAAGGATTGTTCAAGGACGGACTGATTCCGAAGCAGGACTTCGACCAGCGGAAGACCGGCTATGACGCTGCCGCCGCGCAGGTGGATTCGTCAAAAGCGCGGGTACTGTCGCTGCAGGCTACTTTGGATCAAATGCGCGCACAAGTGGCCCAGGGGCGCGCGGTGCTGGTGCACACGCAGGATATCCTGCACAAGACGATCTACACTTCACCCATCAACGGGATCGTGAGTTATCTTCCGGAGCGCGTGGGCGATTACGTGGTGCCGGGAATTCAAAACTCTAACGGCAGTTTCCTGATGACCCTGTCGGATATGTCGGTGGTGACCGCGGAAGTCAAGGTGGACGAGACGGACATCGTGGCGGTGAAGATGGGTCAGGACGCGGACGTCATGATCGATGCCGTACCCGGGAAAGTGTTCAAGGGCAAGGTAACCGAGATCGGTTCGCAAGCGGTTTTGCGGACTTCGGGATTGGCGACCACGCAGTCGACCGCAAGCAACCAGGAAGCCAAGGACTTCAAAGTGGTGGTGACGATATCGAATCCACCGGAAAACGTGCGGCCGGGGCTTTCGACCACGGCGAAGATCAAGACCGCGGAGCGCAAGAACGTTTTGGCCATTCCGATTCAAGCCCTGGCGGTGAGAACGCGGAAGGATTTGGAAGAGGCGGCCAAGAACGCCAAAAAGGAATCCGGAGTGACTTTGGCAGCGCCTCCGCCGCCGGCCGCGGGAGACCCGAAGAAGGACGAAGTCCAAGGCGTATTTGTGGTGAATGGGAAGAAAGCGATTTTCCGGCCGGTGGACACGGGTATCACGGGCATCACGGATATCGAAGTGACCAAGGGACTAGAGAAGGGCGATGAGATTGTAGTGGGAAGCTACAAGGCGCTGCGGACATTGAAGCCCGAATCCAAAGTGAAAATCGACAATTCCGCGCCGAAAAAGCCGGAAGAGAACCAGAGCTGACGCAGGCGGACACCAAGGAGAAGTAGCATGCCGGTGGAGACAACATCAGCGGATTCCTATCGCGAGGACTTGGTCGGCTCCGGAATCGTAATCAAGACGGAAGAGTTGGCCAAAGTCTACGAGATGGGCGCGGAGCAAGTACACGCGCTGCGCGGTGTGGATGTCGAGATCCACAAGGGCGAGTACGTGGCCATTATGGGGCCTTCGGGGTCCGGAAAATCCACGCTGATGAATTTGATCGGCTGCCTGGATTCGCCCAGTTCCGGCAAGTACTGGCTGGCGGGACGGCTGGTCAGCGACCTGGATGACGACGAACTGGCGTACATCCGAAATAAAGAAATTGGTTTCGTGTTTCAGACGTTTAACTTGCTGCCGCGGGCCACGGCGCTGCATAACGTGGAACTGCCGCTGATTTATAACGGCACTCCAGCAGAAGAGCGGCTGGAACGAGCCAAGAAGGCACTGGAACGGGTGGATCTGATCGATCGCATGAACCACAAGCCCAACGAGCTTTCCGGGGGTCAGCGGCAGCGAGTGGCGATTGCGCGAGCGCTGGTGAATTCACCGTCGATCGTGCTGGCGGATGAACCGACCGGAAACCTGGACTCGAAGACCGGCGACGAGATCATGGCGCTGTTCGAGAATCTGCATCGTCAAGGCAACACCATCATTTTGGTGACTCACGAAAACGACATTGCGCAGCATGCGCACCGCATCATTTTTATTCGAGACGGGAAGATCGCTTCCGACCAGGTGGTTAAGAAGTAGGTGCAATTCTTCGGCGCAGGGCCCGCGCCTGGCCATTTCCCCCGCAAATGAAGTGGTCCGATTTCCTCCTTTTTATTGAATAAAAGACAATTCGGCTCTTTCCTTGGGAAAAAGGAGATGTAGTGTTTTTTTGGGGGGGGGCCCCCCTCCCCCCGGGTTTCTTGTAAGTGCACATTCTAAAGGGCTTACATCGAGATTTGGTTGTTAACTGCAGATTCTAAAGGGGTTGTGATCGTTTGTGGAGACCGCAACTAACGCATTTTGCGCATAGAAATTGAAAATAAAGAACTTGCGAGGGGCGATCACCCGATGCAGGTAATGCGGAATCCCACCGAGGAAAATTCGGAGCGGCAGGACGGAAAGCTGTACGGCCACATTCTAGCAAACCAAGTTTGTTTGTCAAGTAAGAAATTGTAAATATTGAAATCTAATGAGGGAAAAAGAGATATGGAAGCTACCGGCGACCAAGTGCAAGGTGGAATGGACGCATTGAGCCTGGCGGCCGAGCGCGCGCAACAGTATGTGCGCGGGGTTCGGCAGCGGAGGGTAGCGCCGGGCGCTGAAGACGTTCAGGCGTTGGCGAAGTTCCGAGAAGCGCTTCCCGAAGGCCCGTGCGAGCCGGAGAGGGTGGTGGCGCTACTGGATGAATTCGGGTCGCCGGCGACGGTGGCAAGCGCGGGAGGAAGATACTTCGGATTTGTTATTGGCGGAGCTTTGCCGGCGGCGCTGGGCGCGAATTGGCTGGCGGGAGCCTGGGACCAGGATGCGGCGTTGCGGGTGATGTCGCCGATCGCGGCGGAACTGGAGGAGGTGGTGCTGCGCTGGGTGTGCGAGGCGCTGGGGCTGCCGGAAGATTGCGACGGGGGCCTGGTGACCTGCGCGACCACGGCAAATTTTACGGCACTGGCTACAGCGCGTTACGCACTGCTGCAAAAGGCCGGTTGGAATGTGGTGGATGACGGGATGTTTGGTGCGCCGCCGCTCGAAGTAGTGGTAGGAGCGGAGGTACACGCGTCGGTTTTGAAGGCGCTGAGCCTGGCGGGATTCGGCAAGCGGCGCGTGACGATGGTGGAAGCCGACGGACAAGGGCGGATGCGGGCGGACAAATTGCCGAAGTTAAGTGAGCGGACGATTGTGTGCATCCAAGCGGGAAATGTGAATACGGGCGCTTTCGATCCTGCAGCCGAGATCTGCGCGCGAGCGAAAGAACAGGGCGCGTGGGTGCATGTGGACGGAGCGTTTGGATTGTGGGCCGGCGTTTCGCCGAAATACCGGCATCTGACGCAAGGGTTTAAACTGGCGGACTCGTGGGCTACGGACGCGCATAAGTGGCCGAATGTGAATTACGACAGCGGGATTGTGCTGGTAAGGGAGGGCAACGCGTTGCGCGCCGCCATGACCGTGAGCGCGGCGTACCTGGCGTCGGGGACGCGGCGGGAACCGATGCACCATACGCCGGATGCTTCGCGGCGAGCGAGGGGCGTGGAGGTGTGGGCGGCGCTGAAGTCCCTGGGGCGCTCGGGATTGCGCGATTTGATCGAGCGCACTTGTGCGCTGGCAAAACGATTCGAGGCGGGAATGCGCGGGGCCGGCTTTGCAGTTCTGAACGAGGTGGCGATCAATCAGGTGCTGGTTTCGTTTGGAACAGCGGAGCGGACGCGGGAAGTGATACGGCGGATCCAGGAAGAGGGGACGTGCTGGTGCGGGATCACCGAATGGCAAGGGAAGACCGCGATGCGAATCAGCGTGTCGTCGTGGGCGACTACGAAGGAAGATGTGGACCGGAGTCTAAAAGCGATGGTGCGAATCGCGCGCGCCTGCGGTGGGTGAGTGCGGCTACCCAAATGTAGCCTGCGTGCACTTGCACGACCGGGGGAGCCCCGGACGCAACGAGCAGCGGTCAAATCCGGTCCGCGTATAGCTTCCGGGTTGCCGGCACTGGCCAACGGGTTAGGCCCTCTGGGTCGGCATGTTCGCGAAAATAGTGGTCTGGGGAACACGGGCAGTGGAAACGGCCGATTCTGAAGCACACGCCACGTGCCGCGGGACTTCACAACCGAGTCGGTGTCCGAATTTGGGACATTGGCTGCCGAAAACGACCATCCCCTAGGACTCTGCCCCTGGTAAGTGATTTACAATGTGGGTATTTCTATTGGCACCCGTGGTGCTGATAAACCGCCGAGGGGGCAAGAAACATGTCATTTTTCCGCGACCTAAGAGTTGCGTTCCACTTGCTGATGCGCAGCAAAGGGCTTGCGACCATTGTGACCCTCACGCTGGCGCTTGGCATCGGGGCCAACGCGGCCATCTTCACGCTCGTGCGGGGAGTGCTGCTCAAGCCGCTCGTCAACCGTGACGAGAACCGGCTCATGTACATCCGCCAGAGCGCCCCCAGCATGGGAGACGACAACACAACGTTCTCCGTGCCCGAAATCAAGGACATCGAAGCCAGCGTCCACTCCGTGAGCGAGTTCGGCGATTTCTCGACGATGGGCTTTACGATGATCGGACTCGGTGAACCTCGCGGAGTTCAAGGCGGCGTGGTGGGCGGCACCTACTTTGAAGTCATGGGTTTGCGTCCCGTTCTCGGCCGCCTCATCGGACCTCAAGACGACGGTCCCAACGCGGCTGGGGTCATCGTGCTGACGTATCGTTTCTGGTCCACCGTTCTGAAAAAAGATCCTGATGTGATCGGCAAAACGGTTCGCCTCAGCAGCATTGGCGATCGTTCCGCCACGGTCATCGGCGTCCTTGAACCGTGTGTGCCATATCCCGCGGATACAGAGATTATCGGCAACGTGGTCACGAGCCCGCATCATCTTTCCGCCACCATGGTCACGGGCCGCGTCCATCGCATGACCGAACTCTTCGGTAAGCTTGCTCCCGGCGCCACTCTCGACCAGGCTCGCACCGAGTTGTGCACCGTCTATGCCTCCATGCAAAAGAACCATGCCGAAGCGTATCCCGACAACGGCGGCTACCGCATTGATGCCAGGATGCTCCGGGACCAGATTACTTCCGGCGCGCGGACTGTTCTCCTCGTCCTGCTCGCCGCCTCGGGCCTCGTCTTCATCATAGCCTGCTCGAACGTTGCCAACCTGATTCTGGCGCGGACGGTTCGCCGCGAGGGTGAACTCTCGATCCGCGCCGCGCTCGGGGCAAGCACTGGAGCGCTGCGCCGGATGTTGTTAGCTGAAAGCCTTTTGCTCTGCTGCGCTGGAGCGGCACTCGGCGTGATGAGCGCGCAGCCGTTGGTCACTATCCTGGCTCGGTATGCCTCGCGTTTCTCTGCCCGCGCGCTGGATTTGACGGTCGATTCCAGCCTGCTTTGGGTGGGAGTGGCACTGGCAGTAGTCGCCGCGGTGATCTTGGCATTTGTGCCGCGCCTGCCCTCGGCTAACGCGTCGAATGGCATGAACCTCGTAAGCGGCAGCGTCCGCATCACCAGCAGTACCAGCCGCCGCCAGCGCATATTTGCCGTCACGCAAATCGCCGCGTCTTTCGTGCTGTTGGCGGGTGCAAGTATGTTGATCGCTACGCTAATCGCATTGCAAACTATGCAGACCGGTGTCGATACGCGTCACGTCCTGGTCATCGACGTTCCGGCGCTGTCCTACGGAAAAACGCCTCAGCAAGTCCTCGATTTTTACAAGGAATCGATGCGTCGCATCGATGCTCTACCCGGCGTCACCGAGACGGCTATCGGTATGGTCGCTCCCTGGCGTGATGCCGACAGCGTCGGTGTAGGTTTGCAATTCTCTGGCGATGGTCACGTCCATGGCAAAGACGATCCTCGCGGGCTGTGGCGTACCATCTCTCCCGGCTTTTTCACCGCGCTTGGCGTTCCCATTATTGCCGGCCGCGATTTCAACGCGCTCGATGACCAGAATCGAGAGCCGGTCGTGATCGTCAGCGAGACTCTCGCACAACGCATGTTTCCCGGTCAGGATGCGATCAATCGGCATGTCTATTGGACCGATCCCGTGCTCGAGTTCCTTCCCGGCACTGAGAGCGAAAAAGCGCGATTCAGGTCGCCACACCGGATTATTGGGGTGGCCGCCGATGTGGACGACGAACATATCGTTCCTGCGCCTACCTCCACCATCTATTACACCTTTGCAGACTCTCCAATGTTCGGTGGGCACCTCTTCATCCACACCACCGCAAATCCTTATTCGCTTGTAACGCCGGTAACAAAAATTATTCGACAGATGTCCGCCGATGAACCGGTTGAGCACGCCGCCACTCTTGAAGACATCCGTGCAAAAGTGCTCGCGCCAGACCGCTTGAACTCCCTAGTCTTTGGGGTATTCGCAGGGGTCGCGTTGCTGATTGCTGTCGTTGGCGTCGCGGGCGTATTGGCGTTTTCTGTGAGCGCGCGGACACGCGAGTTCGGCATCCGCTTGGCGCTCGGGTCACAGCCGGAAAATCTCCTCAGAGGTGTTGTCGCGGAAGGGGTCATGATGGCTGGCGTTGGCGTTCTGGCGGGCGCGGCGTTCGGGCTGGTCGTTGCGCGGGTGGCAGGCAGTTATTTCGGCGACTTAAAAATGCCGGGCGCATTGCCCGCGACCGTTTCTGCGTTTGTGCTGTTAGGCGCGGCGGTCGTTGCTTCGATGCTCCCGGCGGCACGCGCCGCCCGCGTCGACGTCATACAAGCGCTTCGCTCGGAATGATTAGCCCGGCGCGCCCAAGTTTCCCGCAAGCCGGCGAATCGTCAAAGTGGAAGGACTCCCGGAGCCCGTCATCAAGATTTTCTCTGACCGTCTAGCGATTACTCCCGTTTGACGCGCAAGCCGGAAATAATTAGTAGACTCGATGCGCGCCATTACTTTCACTGACTAACCATCTCCCTTAAAGAGTTCTCCACGCCGCACAATTTTCAATACGGCCAATGAAAAAGATGCGTTTGCTGCAACCCTCCTCGAGACTCAAGATATATCCAACATTGACTTCGGGCATTCTCCAGCGCTCAGCAGAAGGAGGCGGGTTTTGGACTACGTTTATCCGGTAGACCTCTTGAACGATGCAACCAAGGCGGCGTCGAGAAAAGCTTCTCTCTCCGTTCGCGATCTCTTGATCCGAAGTTTTCTTGCAGGCGGGCTGCTCGCTTATGCCACGTCGCTCGTTTTCATGGTGCTCTCCCAAAATCTCGCTCCCATTGTGGGAGCAATTCTTTTTCCAGTGGGTTTCGTAATCCTGGTGTTGCTTGGCCTCGAACTGGCAACCGGGAATTTTGCGCTGCTGCCGATTGGATGGGCCGCCGGCGAAGTTTCCTTCCCCGGAATGCTCCGTAATTTGGGCTGGGTCTATCTGGGGAACTTGGCGGGGAGCTTGTTTTACGCCTTGCTGTTCTACTTGGCGGTGACGAACTGCGGCACTAGTGGCAGTGGCGCGGTCGGCGAATTGATGAAAGCGGCGGCGCAGAAAAAGACCATCGCGTACATGGGTATCGGATTGCGCGGATGGGAAACCGCCTTCATCAAAGGAATCTTATGCAACTGGATGGTCACGCTAGGCGCGGTGCTGGCCATGGCTTCACGCTCGACGATTGGCAAAGTGGTGGCGATGTGGTTGCCCATCATGACGTTTTTTGCGCACGGCTACGAGCATTCGATCGTGAACATGTTCTTGATCCCCGAGGGCATGTTGTTCGGCGCCCCGGTCTCGCTAAGCCAGTGGTGGGTCTGGAACCAGATTCCCGTGACATTGGGCAACCTGGTTTCCGGCGCTTTGCTCACTGGACTCGCGCTGTATGTAACAAACACGCCCAAAAAAGCCGTGGCCATCGTAATTCCTTTGCGCACTGACGAAACCGCCGCCGCTGTGGAAGGACAAGCGGCCGAAGCCCACTAGAACGAATGAGGAAGGGATGGCAAAGCTCTTGGAGTCCATAACTCCGTTGACCACGCAAGCGTTGCGAGACTCTCGGCTCACGAACGCTTGCTGGCCGTCTTCGCCGGGAGCGTCATGACACGCGATTCTCAGTCCCTTTTGGTTACGGCCGCGCGAATGGAAGGCAGCCAGGTCAGCGCACCTGCCAACGCCATTGAAGGCTATAAGGCCTCCATGGATGGCGACGGCCTGCGCATCCTCGACCATTTGCCGCAGATCATCGAACGAGGTGTGGCCTCTCTCACGCCGGCGGAAAAGGAATTGTTGAAGTGGCTCGGTATTTTCTACCGTCGGCCGACTCCCGGTAAGTTCATGATGCGCATCCGCATGCCCAACGGGTTCGTGAGGAGCGATCAACTGCGCACCATCGCCGAGCTTTCGCGGCGTCTTGGCAATAGCGTCCTGGACATTACGACACGGCAGCAAATTGAGCTGCGCGGATTCACTCTGGACAGCCTGCCCGCAATCTGGGAAAAGCTCCAAGGGGTCGACCTTCGCACGCTGCAGACCGGCATTGACAACGTACGAAACATCAATGGGTGCGCCCTGGCGGGGTTGACGCCGCATGAGTTGTTCGATGCCTCGCCTGTTGTGCACGACTTGGATCGCATCATCGTCGGGCGCAAGGGCAACCCGGAGTTCACGAACTTGCCGCGCAAATTCAACATCACGGTCACCGGCTGTATGGACAACTGCACGCATAATGAATCGCAGGATATCGCGCTGGTTCCCGCGAAAAAGGGCGGACGGGTGGGGTTTAATGTTCTGGTAGGCGGAAAAATGGGCTCCGGAGGGTTCACCATCGCTTCGCACCTGAATGTCTTTGTCGAAATCTACCAGGCGGCTGCGGTGGTAGTGAAGCTGATCAAGATTTTTCGCGATCACGGCCCGCGCGAGGCCCGTTCCAAATGCCGCTTCGCGTTCCTGATTGAAAAATGGGGAATCCCCAGACTGCGGGCGGAACTTACCTCGCGTATGGGCTATGAACTCGCATTCCAAGGAAGAGATATGCGGGGTTCTCATCATGCCGACCACATCGGACTGACTTCGCAGAAACAGGCCGGGCTGGTGGCCGTGGGTCTTTGCGTTCCAACCGGCAGAGTCGATCCCGAACAGTTGGACGAACTCGCGCGTCTTGCCGACGTGTATGGCAACGGCGAGATGCGCCTGACCACCGGACAGAATGCAGTTATTCCCCGCGTTCCTGCCGATCGGGTGGCAAAACTCCTCAAAGAACCGTTCCTCAAGCAATTTTCGCCTCGCCCCTCACCCTTTTTGCGCGGCCTGGTTGCCTGCGTTGGCACCGATTATTGCAACCTGGCGCTCATCGAAACGAAGAGCCGCGCTGTCGCGCTTTCCCAGGCGCTCCACGAAAAAATGGGCGCAGGCGTGAATCCTCTTACAATCCATTGGTCCGGCTGCCCCGCTGGTTGTGGCAACCATGAAGTTGCGGATGTAGGTCTTCGCGGGTTCAAAACAAAAATTGACGGAAAGCTGGTCGACGCAGTGGCGGTCTACGCAGGTGGCCGGACGGGCCCTCACGCGGTTGCCGGCCAGGAGATTCTGGCAACGGTGCGGTGCGATGAATCGTTTCCGGATGTGATTGCCGGCGTCATACAGTCGTCCCGCGCTGAATACGAAGACACTCAGCACGCATCAGCGATTGATCCGTTCTTCACAGCCGCTGCGACGGCGGGACTCGCCTCATGGCAGTCCGCTGGCTCCTTCGCGTCTTCACCCAGCGCCGGTTGAAGACAATTTGCCTT
This sequence comes from Candidatus Acidiferrum sp., assembly GCA_035309625.1. GTDB lineage: Bacteria > Acidobacteriota > Terriglobia > Acidiferrales > UBA7541 > Acidiferrum. Next base: position 44,008 of record DATGEY010000047.1, on the reverse strand, counting down.
GTTCGCCCGCAACGCCCTTGAACGTTCCGTGCTCCCATTTGCGCCAGGTCAGAGGTATGGTAAAGAGGGGAATCTATTGCAATGCCTGTGACCAATTTTCAAGGACGGATCGTCCTGATTCTGGAAAGCCGGCGCGGCCAGGAAATGAGCCGGTTGATTGAAAAGTACGGCGGCAGGCCGCTTCATGCGCCGGCGATGCGCGAGGTGCCGCTCTCCTCAAATCCAGAAGCCTTGAAGTTCGGTGACGCCTTGTTCGATGGAAAATTCGACGTGGTGATCTTCTTGACCGGTGTCGGCGCGCGGGCGCTCTCAAAAATGCTGGAAGGCGTGCATCCCGCGGAGAAGTTTTTCGAGGCATTGCGAAAGGTTTCTGTTGTCGCGCGCGGACCGAAACCGGTAGCTGTCCTGCGCGAATGGAACGTGCCGGTCACGCTGACCGCGCCGGAACCAAATACGTGGCGCGAAATGCTCCAGGCGATTGACGACAACAAATTGGATTTGCGGGATAAACATGTCGCGGTACAGGAATACGGCGTCTCCAACCCGGAGCTTCTCGAAGGCTTGCGCGATCGAGGGGCTGTAGTCACGCTGGTGTCCGTCTACCGGTGGGATTTTCCAGAGGATAGAGCTCCCCTGCGGGCCGCGGTGAACTCAATCATCGCGCGCCAGATCGACGTGGCCCTCTTTACCACGAGCGTCCAAGTCGATCATCTGTTCCAGATGGCCGAACAAGTTGGAACGAAGGACGCACTCAAGGCCGGCTTAGAGAATGTGGTGAAGGCTTCGATTGGGCCCACGACGTCCGCAGTTTTGCGAAGCTACGGACTTTCCATCGATCTGGAGGCTTCCCACCCCAAGATGGGCTTTTTAGTGAAGGAGGCGGCGGAGCAATCGGAAGCTCTCCATCAGAGGAATCGGTCGCGTTCCGGATGAATCCGCGCTGCCACAGAGGTCCTCCACATGTGATCGAAGTGGGGCCGGGTTGGGGTCATTTGGCACTTGGCTGCCAGTGGGCAGGTCTACGTCCGGAACAGAGGGGACGAACCGCGATGAGGCTGGCAAAATTCTTAAGACGGGCACGGGTGTCCCGTGCCCCTACACGCCGGAGCGCGCGTGGCGTTGACGCACGCGAATGCGTCGCGCTGATCGTACGAGCACAGGCAAGAGTGCCTGTGCTACCGAGTGCCGGGGTGGTACGAGCACAGGCTAGAGTGCCTGTGCTACTGGGCGGGAGTTGCGGTGGAAGATTGGAAATCGGCGTGGGATTGCTGCACGCTTAGATAGGTGCGGGAGAGACGATCGTGCCAGGTCAGGGCGTCTTCGTCCCACCAGGCCCAGAAGAATCCGAGAAAGAAAGTGCCCGCGGAAAGAATGTAGCCGCCACTGCGCAGCAGCATTTGGCGGGGACTCGGCGGATCGCCATTGAAACTGGCAACCTGAAGGCCGCGGAACATCATGCCCGGCGTAGTGCCGCCGAAGATGGTAAACAACGCAAAGTATTGCAGGTACACAATAGCGAACGCCACGCCATAGACCGCGGCGCTCAGTTTGCTGAGAGTGAACTGTCCCCCCAGAGAACCGAATAGGGCAAGAAAGCCGCCGTAGGCGAAGAGCAAGCACACTATATCGATAGCGGCGGCGAAGCGTCGTTCTTCCAACGAGGCTACAGGGTAAAGGCCATAGGTTTCGTTGGCCGGGGCATGGCGATCGCTTGCGGCGCTGTCGACTCGAGTCGAAGGAGGAACCGAGACGTCGATTTCCATACGACCGTCTGACTTTTCGCGGCTGGCCGCGTTTCGGCCGATGGCGATGGTGAAGGAAAAATCGCCGGGTGCAATATTGGGGGACGGGTCCTGAACGACAGCGGTTGCGGTAGTGGGAGCGGGACCGCGCTCAAAGGGGAGTTGTGATTGCGACGAATCGACTGGCCGCCGACGTTTGCGGGCGCGGTATGCCTCCATGCGCAGACTGACTTCACCGCGCCAAGCGGGAGCCGGGCCGGTTTGCGCCGCGACAAGCGGTTGGTTATCGCCAGCGGGGGCGGCATGCGCTGGCGCGGACGGCTGCGAGTCAAACCAGTCTGGAGGGGCAGAGTCAGGAGCAAGAGCGCTCCGGTAGGAAGAGATCCCCCGGGCCAAGGAAGAATCGCAGAAACTGCAGGTGCGAACGCTGGACGGCAGCACTGCGCCACACTGCAAGCATGTTTTTGTCACCGGTGCGTTTTGCGCTGCGGACGCTCCCACTCCGGTGAGGAGTGAACTTGAGGAGAGTAGCACGAAGAAGGGAAGAGGAAGACGCGGATTTGCGGGCGAATGTGGCGTATCGATTAGTAGGGAGAAGCCGGTAGAAGGTAGTAGAGAGAAGCTAGAAACGGGCAGCAGGATCCGATTGGCGGCGTGATAAGGGGGATTGGTCAGACGTCGATTTGTTGCGCGAGCATGTCGCGGCTGAACGCAATTCGCCGGTCGAGCGTTACAGCGGCAAAGTAGGTACATTGCCCGCGTTCCATGTCCGTCCAGGCCACCAGAGAGGGGATGGCGCGGGCGAGGGTGGCACGCACGACGTTAAGCAGCCAGAAATAAGTATTGATGGCGCGTATTCTTCCGCGTTCCTCAGGGCGCTCGGGACAAAGATCGAGGAGTTGAATTACGCGTGCGAAATCGGCGGCCGAAGCGGTGCTGGGAATGCCGGTGACGTCGCGAACCTCGGCGGAGAGCGGTTGTTTGATGCAGGCGGCAATCAGCGAGCGGCAATAGGACACGAAAAACTGCAGCAAGGCCGCGGAGGAAAGCAGAAATATGAGGGTGGCCATCAGCGTGGCACCACGGCCAGGCGAGCTGGCGCAATGCGGGCGTCGGGAGCCAGGCGCCAGAAGGCGAAGGCCCAGGCGAGCGGCAGCAAGCAACCGAAGACCGGGACAACATAACCGAAGAACTGGAAATTGGGGAACATGTTCCCGAGCGCGAAGGTAGCGGCGAAGGCGCTAAAGTAGATGCCCAAAGAGAGAACCAGCTGGATCAGCTGGGTGCGCGTCTCGCGTAATTTGAGTATGGCACCCCACAGAACGTAGGTCAGGACGAGGCCAACGAAGTATAGGTTTTGAGAGAGTTCGAAGAAGAAGCCCGTCAACATTTTATTGGACGATTGCTGCACGACCCCGTAGGAGAACAAGGCGGTTCCAGCCAGGAGAGCCACAGCGGCCAGGCGAACGTATTTATCGACATTCATTTCGTCGAAAACACGGAGGTAGAGGGTAATCAGGGCCAAATACAGGAAGATGGTGAGGATGGCGTCAGAGTAGAAATAACAATACTTATACTCGCTGGAGCGCAGGCCATAGTGGCTAAGCGCCCAGTACCGGGCAATACTCACGACGAGCGACGACAGCATGTAAAGGTTGAGGCAGAGATAGCGGCCGAAGCAGCGCCGTCCGATCGCAGACACCACCACTGCAACTTCTAGCAGAGTCGCTAGGCACCAAATCGTGTATTCCAAAGAGCCTGGCACTATTGCCTTTCTTGTGCCCGGCTCGCCGTTTCAGATGTGCGAGCTACTATCGGGCACTGGGCGGCGGAAACGGGGCTCCACCGTTGGCCGAAGGCGGCGGAAATGGCGCCCCGCCATTGGCCATCATAACGGAACCGGTGCTGTGGGCCGCTACAACGGTCTTCAGTCCCATCGCTCCTGCCAGAATAAGCATGGCCAGGAGTACGGCAGTGAGCTTATGCGACATCGAGTGCCTCCAGGTAGAAAAACCTGGGAAGCACTGTATATCGGATTACACCAATGTCAAGTAGATCACCTGACGAGCCTGTTGCGTAAAGGTACACCTCTCACCGTGTTGGTCCTTCGCCAGGCTTTTGCCTGGGGCGGAGCCACGGTGGAGGCCGTGCAGGGGCATAGTAGGTTTTAGGACTTGTTGGGTCAACGGTACGGTAGTACTAGAGCTCAGTCGAGTTCTGGCGTCTCCACGGTGAGGTAAGGTTTGCCTGGATGGTGCTCTTGACACTGCCGCGGGCTAATCCGTAGCATGGAAAATTGCCTTGGCCGGCGTAGCTCAGTGGTAGAGCGAGGGTCTCATAATCCCTAGGCCGTGGGTTCGATTCCCCCCGCCGGCACCATCTCCCGGAGAGATCCGCGTTTGCAAACCGCAGGTAGCCCATAACTAAATCGATTTACTACTTGTGGCCCGGGGCTGTAATTCGATTTTTTCCCATACCCGAAGTTCTGTAGAATGGCGGCTTATGCCGTGGACGACCCTGCCTGCTCCGGTCGGGTGGCGCGAGCCTGCTCCGTCTGAGAGATGCGGGTGAACGCTCCAAGGATTTCACGCCGCGAATGGCTGTGGCTGGCCTCGCGGGCCGCCGCGGGTGCGCCGCTGGGTGTCAGCGCGTTTTCCCGACTGCAAGCGGCACAGTCCTCGCAAGTTGCCCCTGCTCCACAGATAACTCCGCCGCCCGCCGAGGGGCTGGCCGCGCTGTTTAACGGCGGAGATCCCACGCGATATCGGTTCACCCCAGAGGAGGACGGTTTTTTGGATGAGCTGGAGCGGGCCTGCTTCCAGTTCTTCTGGGACGAAGCAAATCCAGCGACCGGCCTGGTGAAGGATCGCAGCCAGGCCGGGGGCCCGGACTCCCGCAACGTGGCCAGCATCGCGGCTACCGGATTTGGATTGACGGCGCTGTGTATCGCCGATCATCGCGGTTGGCAGGATGGGGACAAGTTACGCGAGCGGGTGGCAACGACGTTGCGGTTTGTGGAGTCGCGAGTGCCGCAGGCCCATGGATTTTTTTGTCACTTTCTCAATATCCAGAATGGCGAACGGGTGCTGCAGTCGGAAGTGTCTTCGATCGACACGGCGATATTCATTTGCGGGGTATTGACTTGCGGGGCCTACTTCGAGGATCGCGAAATAAGCGCTCTAGCCAGGCGAATCTACGGACGAATGGATTGGAATTGGCTGTTGCACGGAGACAAAACGCTGACCATGGGGTGGACCCCGGAACGGGGATTCATTCGCAGCCGGTGGGACAGTTACAGTGAACTGATGATGGTGTACCTGCTGGGGATGGGATCGTCAGCCACGGGGATGTCAAAACAAAGCTGGGATGCGTGGACCCGGCCGTACTTTGAATTTAATGGAGTGCGATATATCGGATCGCATGCACCGTTGTTTGTGCATCAGTATTCGCATGCGTGGTTTGATTTTCGCGGCAAACGCGACAAGTATGCGGACTATTTCACCAATTCGGTGATTGCCACCAAGGTGCACAAATTGTGGTGTCTGGAATTAGCCCGGGAATTTCCGGACTATAGCGAAGATTTGTGGGGCATCACCTCTTCGGATTCCGCGCGGGGCTACGCGGTGTGGGGCGGGCCTCCGGCCATGGGACGCATTGACGGGAGCATCGTACCGTGCGCGGCGGGCGGCTCGCTGCCGTTTCTTCCGGAAGAAACGGTGCGAGTGCTCAAAAACATCCGTGGAAAATATGAACAGCGGGTGTGGAGGCGGTACGGGTTTGTGGACGCGTTCAATCCGCTGACGAACTGGTACAGCCAAGACGTGATCGGTATCGACGTGGGCATCACGTTGTTGATGGCGGAAAACGCCAGAAGCGGCTTTGTGTGGGAGCAATTCATGAAGAACGACATAGCGCGCAATGGAATGGCGCGGGCCGGATTCCACGCGGTGTCGCCAGCGGAAGCCCAGGCGCCGCCTAAGTTGCCGGTGCCGAATGGCTATCCCATCCTGATCCTCCGGTGATCGGGGGCGGGGAAGTTACTTGCTCACCTCGATCAGAGCCAGGGCGTGTGGTTGAAGGGTCAGCGTTAGCGTTCCATTTTTAATGGTCTGTGACTGTGGTGACGGCAGCGCTGCTGCTTTTCGCATTTGCTCGATTTGCGCAGGTGTGGGGGACGAGGGCTGGCCCAATTGGACGTCGATGGGCAGGGGTGAGCCATGTTCCGGGTCCACTATGGTGATGCGCGCGGAGCGTGCCTGGGATAAGCCCTTGAAATGAAGAGTGAGGGTCTTGGGAGCGCCGGTTTCTTCGGGCAACCACAGATTCCAAGCGGCGATCGCGAAGGAGCCGTCGTTGCGGAGGGTGACCAGCACGGAATCGGAATCGACGTCCAGGCGCTTTTCACCAAGGCGATGCAATAGTGCGAAATCGTTGAAAGCCGGTTTGGGAATGCTGCGTTCGGCAAGTATGCCGAAGCCGCCGTGGAAAGGCGTTTGCACCACGCCCTGCTCTTCAAAGACATCGGAAAAAGCCCAGTAGCTCATCATTTCGGTGAGGCCGTCGCATTCGCGAATGGTGTTGGCGAGGAAGGGGCCCATGTAGGCGCTGTCGGTTACCTGGGTCTGATTGCTGTAATCGGCATTGTATTCGGTCCAGATGAGTGGAATGTGCGGATAGGCGGAAGCCGCGATTTGCTGGTGCACCTTTTTAACCGCGCGGCAGACCATTTCGTTGCGCGAGATATTTTCGTGAGTGCCGAAGACGTCTTCGGCCTTGTCATTTCCGTAGACGTGCGAGGAGACAAAATCCACCGGGACATTTTTTTCTTTGCAGTGCGCGAGGAAACGGTCGGCCCAGGCGGCTTGCGCGGTGGACGGGCCGCCGACACGCAGACGGGCGCTGACCTGCTTGATGGTGCGGGCGGTGTGGTCGTACAGATCGTAATAGGTGGATTCCTTGGGGTGGCCGGCCCAGAAATCGATATTGGGCTCGTTCCAGACTTCGAAATACCAGTTAGCGACTTCGTCTTCTCCGTAGCGATCGATTAGATGGCGAGTGAATGCAGAGATGAGTGCGTCCCACTTAGTCCAGTCTTTGGGCGGCGCCACGTTTTGCTTATACCAGAACGGATGCAGCGCGTTGGGATCGGAGGTGAGCTTTTTGGGCATGAAGCTCAGCTCCACGAAGGGTCGTACTTTGTTTTCCAGCAAGCCGTCGTAGATTTGGTCGACGTAGGAGAAGTTATAGATGGGTTTGCCGGACGGGTCCTCGTCGTAGAGGCCGACTTCGTCATGAAAAATGGCGTGAAAGCGGACGTATTGGAAGCCGGTGATATGTTTGGTTTCGGCCAGATCGTGGCGGTAACTTTCACGCAGCGAGAGGATGGCGCGGCCGGAGCCGAACATGCGTTCCCAAAAATGCGGAAAAGGATGCGCCGCGGCATCCCCGTCGATCTCGACGACAGGGATCGATGTTTGCGGGAGAGCGGACGCGCCAAGGAGCGCAAACATGGCTAGAAACGTGCCCATGCGGTAAGACAAATGTATGCGCATAAAGTGGTTGCCTCTTAAGCCGTAAAAGAAAAAGGGGCGCGAACCGCGCCCCTTATGTAATCGATTAAGAGCAAAAAAGCAAAGCGCGCCTGGAATTCGATGACGCGTCCGGCAAGACCCGACGTAGCCGTCGCAAATTGAAGGATTATTGACACCTGTCCAAAAAACAGATTTGGATAAATCGATTTGCCCCGGTACTGAGCAGAAACAACACGCGGAGGGAGAGAAACTTGTCAAGTAAATTATGTACTTTGCCTGCTTCGGTGGTATCAATAAATCCTTTACAAAATCGTTTTAGCTTGTCCGCGTAGGAAAGCTACAGGATAATACGAGGCGGACTACAGGCAGGTTTGTATGAGTGCAAGGCCCTTGCTCCGAAGTCCCCGCTGTGCCAGACTAAGCCGCAAAATTACCCATGCCTGGTCCAAAAGCATCCTCCGTGCGGAACCGCTTGCGCGCCGATGTGCCTTCGCGGGCGGTAAGCCTGAAGACCCTGGCTGCCCATTTGCAGCTTTCCCCGGCTACCGTTTCGCTGGTTATTAATCGATCGCCCGCCGCCAAATCCATTCCGCAGCGCACGCAGGAGCGCATCCGCGTCATGGCGCGCGAACTCAATTACCGGCCCAACTTTGTGGCGCGTTCTCTGCGGGCGCAGCGCAGCTTCACCATCGGTGTGGTGGTGCCGGAGATCAGCGAAGGGTATGCGGCGCTGGTTTTGTCGGGCATCGAAGATCATCTGCTACAGGAGGGCTATTTTTATTTTGTGGTGAGCCACCGGCACCGCAACGATTTGGTGGAGGAATATCCGCGGTTGCTGCAAGAGCGAGCGGTTGAAGGCCTGATCGCGGTGGACACCGTGTGCCAGAAAGGCGTGCCGATCCCGGTGGTCGCGGTGTCGGGCCACCGCGAATTGCCGGGCGTGACTAACATCGTGCTGAACCACGACAGCGCGGCGCGGCTAGCGCTGGAACACCTGGTGACGCTAAAGCATCAAAAAATCGCATTCATCAAGGGGCAGGCCTTCAGCTCGGATACGGAAATCCGCTGGAACGCGGTGCGGCGAACCGCCGACAGTCTCCATCTGGCGGTGAATCCGCGTTTGGTTGGGCAGTTGGTAGGCGAATCTTCATCGCCGCAACTGGGCTATGAGGTGACGAAAAAATTGCTGGCCGCCGGAAGCCCCTTTACGGCGCTGTTGGCCTTCAACGACATTTCCGCGATGGGGGCGATTCATGCGTTGCGCGAAGCGGGCCGCCGGGTGCCGGAAGACGTTTCGGTGCTCGGGTTTGACGACATCCAGAGCGCGGCGTTCCAAAATCCGCCGCTAACCACCGTCCGGCAGCCGCTTCGCGAAATGGGGATCATCGCCGCGGAAACTCTGCTGCGACGCATCAACGCGCCGGCTAGGTCGCCCTACCCCAAATCTATCACCGTCGAACCCGAATTCATCATTCGCGCCAGCACGGCCAAATCCTCTAAATCCTAAAGCCTCGTGCGTTATCGTCATCCAACTTCATTCTAGGGAGGCTACACGGCACAACTGCCGAGGGGCGGTAGAAAGATCGGCGTGTGGAAATCATTGTCAGCGGGAAAGTGATCGGGTCGCAGGGTGGGCGCGTTACGCTGAGAAGTGCGGGGACTACGGCTTCTCCGCCTGCGTTGACATCGCGCGGTTCGGCGGGCAGCATTAGACACCCTGTGTCCGAACTTTACGCCGCATCACGCGAGCTGCCCGCGGTTGTTTTCGTCAATCCTCATGCCGGCGGCGGGCGCGCCCGCAAATATTTGCCAGCTATTCAGCGGATTTTCGCGGCACGATCCCTTCCGGCCGAGTTCGTATGGACGGAGACAGCAGAGTCGTTGGAAGTGAAGGCGCGAACTGCGATTGATTCGGGCCGACGCCTGCTGTTCGCGCTGGGAGGCGACGGCACATTGCAGGCGCTGGTAAACGCAGCGCATGGCAGCGAAGTAGTGATTGGCATTTTACCTGCTGGCGGCGGCAATGATTTTGCCGCGGCGCTGCGCATCCCGAAAAATCCGGCCGCCGCTCTTGCCGCCTTGTTGTCGGCAAGACCCCAATGGAGTGATGTGATTTCGGCGCGAACCGCGGACGGAAAACGACGGCTGTACGTCGGCGGAGGGGGTTTGGGGCTGGACGCCGACGCTGCAAATTACTCCGCATCGTATACATGGCTTCCGGCGCGTTTGCGCTACATCGCCGCGGCGTTACGCGCGCTCCACGAATTCAAGCCGTTGCGTGTGAAAGCGGAATTCCCGGGGAGTGCATTGCCTGCCATCGAGGAGCAGGCGCTGCTCGTTGGGGCACTGAACACATCGACGTATGGCGCGGGGCTGCGGCTCGCGCCGGGTTCGCGAATCGACGACGGCTTGCTGACGACTTCCTTCGTCCGAGATCTAAGCGCTGCGCAGATCCTTGCGGTTTTGCCTAACTTGATCGCCAGCGGCAGTCTCCCGGGTAAGTATGTGCTAAGCGCCAGCGCCGCGCGCGTGCGACTAACCGCCGACCGCGAATGCCTCTTCCATGGTGACGGGGAGATACTTGGTCCGGCTCCGGTCGAACTTGAGGTGCTGCCTCGGGCGATTCGCGTGCTCGTTCCGGGCTCACTGCCGGCGTGACTATTGTTTCGGCAAAGCAAAGGCGACATAAACTCCGCCGGAGGCGGATTTCGGATCCTTCCCACCTCCCGCTGCAATGACTACAAATTGACGCGCGTTCACCTCATACGTTGCCGGCGTGGCGTTGCCTGCAAACGGGAGCGTCGTCTCCCACAACAGCTCCCCGTTGGACTTATCGAACGCGCGGAACTTTTTGTCGAAGCTGGTGGCGCCGATGAACAGGAGCCCGCCGGCGGTCACTATCGGGCCGCCATAATTCTCCGTACCGGTATTTTTCATCCCCTCAGCAGCCAATTCTGGAAATTCGCCCAGGTTGATTCTCCAGGCGTACTCGCCGGTGTTCAGATTGATCGCGTTCAGGGTGCCCCAGGGCGGGGCGATGGCCGGGTAGCCGTCGGGGTCCAGGAATCTGCGGTAGCCCGTGAATCGGTATTTCATTCCGAGCAGTTCGGGCCCGATACTCCCGAGTTCTTTGCGCTCGCCGTTGGTCAGAAAATCGACCAGCGCTATCAATTGTTCTTGCGAAAGAGTCGGGAAACCGGGCATTCGTCCTTTTCCGGATTTTATGGTCGACGTAATTTGTTCGGGCGCGAGCCTTCCGCCAACTCCGATAAGCGACGGAATCGCCGGGGGAGCGCCGCTCATGTTGTCGCCGTGGCAGACGCTGCATTGACTCATGTAGATCCCTTTGGGACCGCTAGCGCCGGTATTCTCGCCAAGTGCGGCCAGCCACGCCATTTCGTTGGAGTTAATGTAGATCGTCGCTGTCTTCGGATCGACCGCCGGGCCACCCCACTCCGCGCCGCCATCGAAGCCGGGAAAAATAATTGTGTCCGGGCCTACATTGAAGGGAACAAATTGTCCTTCGCTGCGCGCTTTTCGCAACTGTTGCACGGCCCATCGGTGCACTTCGGGCGTTCTATTGGTTAGCAAATCCTCGGTAAGCAGTTGGCGGGCATAAGGCGCGGGCTTGGTGGGCAGAGGTTGCTCGGTTGCCGCAACTTCCCCCGGAATCGTGCTGGCCGAGTAGTTGTGATACTCGATGGGAAACAGGGGCTGGCCTGTCGCGCGCTCGAAAAGATACACAAAGCCTTGCTTGGTGGTCTGCGCCACGGCTTGTACAACTTTGTCGTCTCGCTTCACGCTGACCAACACCGGCGCCGACGGAAAATCGCGGTCCCAAAGATCGTGCTTAACCGCTTGGAAATGCCAAATCCTTTCGCCGGTTTCCGCGTTCAGCGCGATAAGACAATTGGCAAACAGATCGTCGCCAATGCGATCCGCGCCATAAAAATCAAACGCTGCTGAGCCAGTGGGCGCGAAGACGATTCCCCGTTGGAGATCCACGGTCATGCCGGCCCAATTGTTAGCCGCACCGCTATGTTTCCAGGCGTCCGCCGGCCAGGTGTCGTGGCCGAACTCGCCCGCATGCGGAATGGTGTGAAAAGACCAGCGCAATTTGCCGGACCGCACGTCATAAGCGCGCACGTCACCGGGCGGAGCGGGCAGCGTTTCGGGATTTCTTCCACCTACGATGATCAAGTCCTTATACACGACTCCGGGACTGGTCAATGCGATCGATTGCTGCTCCGGATCGCGGCCAAGATCCCTGCGCAGGTCAACGCGTCCATCCTGACCAAAAGTCGAAATGGGTTTCCCGGTGTTGGCGTCCAGAGCGTAGAGGAAGTTCATGATGCCAACGAGAATTCGCTTATCCGTTCCGCTCTGCCAATAGGCCAATCCGCGGTTGGGCTGTGTGCCATTGATCCCGGAATCGAACTTCCAAAACGGTTTTCCGGTGGCCGCATCCAGTGCAAAAATCTTCTGCGTTGGAGTAACTCCGTAAAGCACATTGCCAATGATGAGCGGGCTGGTCTGCAAACCGCCCTTCTCTCCGGTATCGAATTCCCAGGCCTCGGCGAGCCTTTTCACATTGCTTCGGTTGATCTGGGTCAAAGCCGAGTAGTGCGTATTTTCAGGATTGCCGCCCCACACCGGCCAATCGCCCGGCACCCCTGCATTCTTGCTTTGTGGGCGCGCCAAGGTGGGTAGCAGGACCGCACAGATCGCCAGAAAGCAAAGGAATGTTTTCATCGCGGCATCATACTCTACAAGCAAAACCATCCGCTTCGGGGGCCTGGACGAAAAACCTTTGCTTAGTCGACGTGGCCACCGGCTTTGGTCTAGCATAGCCTGCCGTCCTGGCGGTGCCTCGCAACATCGAAAGACCGCGGCGGGAACGTTCGCATTCAACGGCAAGCCGGGCACAATATTCACGAAAAGCGTAATCGGAGGGAAGAATGGAAGAGCAGCTCAGCCTGGAATTTCTGCGCGTGGTTGAAAACGGAGCCATCGCCGCCGCGCGCACCATGGGTTTTGGCGACCGCCACAAGGCCGACGAAGTGGCCGTGGAAGCCATGCGCAAAACCATGGACGCGGTGCAGATGGATGGCACCATCGTCATCGGCGAAGGTGAACGCGACGAGGCCCCCATGCTGTACATCGGGGAAAAAGTCGGCTTGGCCACTCACGCGCCGAAAGCGCTGTTTCCCGAGGTGGACATTGCCGTAGATCCGCTGGAAGGCACAAATCTCTGCGCCACCGGCGCGGCCGGGGCCATCGCGGTATTGGCCGCCAGCGAAAAGGGCGGCTTGTTGCATGCGCCCGACTTGTACATGGAAAAAATTGTCGTGGGTCCATCCTGCAAGGGGGCGGTCGAGCTGGATGCACCGGTTTCCGACAATCTGAAATCGATCGCCAAGCGGCTGGATCGCGACGTGGAGGATCTGGTCATCATTGTGCTAGATCGCCCGCGTCACGCCCAATTAATCGCGGATATTCGCAAGGCCGGCGCGCGCATTCGCTTGATCGGAGATGGCGACTTATCCGCCGGCATCACGGCAGCCGTAGTCGGCACCAGCATCCATGCGGTGATGGGCACTGGCGGCGCTCCGGAGGGTGTTATCACCGCCGCCGCTCTACGCTGTTTGAACGGGCAGATTCTTGCCCGCCTGGTCGTGGCCAAGCCCCAGGACGCGGAACGCTTGGCCAAGATGGGCGTCAAAGACCACAAACGCATTTATGACACAGAAGATTTGGCGCCCGGCAAGAAAATCATTTTTGCGTGCTGCGGGGTCACCGATGGGAATCTTTTAAAGGGCGTCCGGTTCTTTGGCGAGGGCGTGCGCACCACCTCGATGATCCTCACATTAGACGATCGCCAGGTGCGCTTCATTGATTCTGTGCACTTGGAGAAGCGTCCCGATGTAAAGGTACGTTTCTACTAGCTGGATTGCCGCTATGGCCTGCTCATCGTGCGTGGCGTGCAGTTGCTGGCCGTAAGACAGGTGTCGCGAACGAAAACCTGGCGAAACCCGGTGTCGCTGTCAGCGGCATTCTTCGCGGAGGTCGTTGTTTTGACGCTTGTGTGGCTAGCAGTGACCGCAACAAAGGTGACAAATCTCCCAGAAGAGCTCACCGAAGGCTGAATCGCCTCGGTTCCCGCCAGCGCGCCTTGCGAATCGGTGGAAACAAGCTGCGTCGAGGGAGCGCACGGCGCGGTTACATTCAAGCAGGTATCGCGCAAATAAATCTGATATCCCACCGGCGCGTCAGCGAGTAAATTTGTAGCTGCGGAACTGAATGCGATGTAGCGCCCGGAGGAGGTTATTGAAGGCGATTCACTATCATCGTTTCCCTCGGCTCCATTTGGCGAGGAAGAAACCAGTAGTATGCGAGGCTGGCATGCCGAAGTGGTTCCCCGGCACGTGTCTCGCACAAAAATCTGCGCATGCTGGCCCTGCATCGCGGTGTATGCAACGAACCGTCCATCGGCGCTCACCGCAGGAGTTTCCGCCGCCGCGTTCCGGACCGCCGCAGCGGACCGCTCGCTTCCCGCGGGACACGAAGTGGCGGCGATGGTGAATGGCAAGCTGGTCTGGCTCGCGCCACCGCCCCCATTTCCGCTTCCCGATTGTGGCGCCGGGGGATTGAATACACTTACGTTCGCTGTTCCCTGCGTGGCAAGCTGAGAACCGGTCACGGTGGCCTGCAATTGGGTCGCGCTTCCCGTGCCGACTGCAGCCAGCGTGGTCTGCGTTCCGCCCATACCCCACAGCACTTGGGAGCCGCCCGACGGATCCGAGGTCGACAGAAAATTGCTTCCGGTAACCGTCAAGGTGAACGCCGCGCCACCCGCCACCGCGCAACTCGGCGATACCGTGGAAACCGAAGGCTGCGGATTTCCTGGCGCGTTGATAATAAATGCTATGGGATTCGAGAGTCCGTTCGTCCCGGCGCCGGAGTGCGGACTTAGCGTGTTGACGAACGCCGTTCCTGGCTTAGCTATTAAAGACGCTGGTACCGTCGCGGTAATGCCCAGCACGTTGCCCGAGGCGTCGCTTTGTAGTTGGGTCGCGATGGTTTGCCCGTTCCACTGCACCACCGTCTGGGCCACGAATCCAAAACCGTTCACGGTCAGCGTGAACTGCGGGCTTCCTGCGGTAACGTTCGCGGGAGATAGAGAGCTTATGGATGCCCCGGTGGGCACCTGAAAGGTATTGCCATAATCATTGCAACCTATCGCAGCAAACATCGCTGCCAGTGCGACAGCCGGCGCTGTCCAAAACCGCTTCATGAAAACTCCTTCATCGTACGTGTGGCCGCGAAGGCGGCCTCGCTTGGTGGTCCCCAGGCACCACCGTTCCGGGCATTCGGCGCAAGCCGCGTGGCTCGGCGCTGTCGGGGTGTGATGCGGAAATCGCTCGATAAGTTGACCCGCCGAGCCGGACTCACCCCTCCCGGCATTCTGCGCGCCGCTGTCCGTAAAAACAGGCCACGCGCAACCCTACATGCTTACCATTGCGGGCCGGACCAGTCAATGCGCCCCGGCGAGTCGCGGCAATCTCAGTCGTCGCCCAGGGCCCCCAGCGAAGCCCGCACCAGTTCCTGGATGTGACGGCGGCACGGCTCATCGGGGAAAGCGGCCTCCCTTGCCGCCCGGTAACTCGCGCGGGCTTGCCCTTTGCGGCCCAACTTGGAGAAAAGATCGCCTCGCGCAAGCTGGAATAGCGCGTTGGATGGGTATTTTTCCGCCAGTGGGCTGATTACTTCCAACGCGCGCTCATATTGCTGGTCGTAATTGTGAAGGTTGATGGCCAGATAAAAACGCGCTTCCGGCGACACCAGCACGCCTTCCGCGATCGCATGTTCCAATTGCCGGATCCCTTCTTTTTTGCTTCCCCCGGGAACGCCCATGAAAAAACGCAAAACCCGCGCCGCCGCCGATAACGTATCGATGTAATAGTTGTATAGACCGAGACCCAGATCCGCGTCCGCCAGGTCCTCGTTCAGCGCGTCCGCCCGCAACAGGTGTTCGCGGGCGCGCACGCCCACCCTCGCCGTGTTGTGCCCTTCGCCGCGCAAACCATACAGCCGCGCGGCCAACGCGTCTCCCATGCCCGCGTAGAATTCCATCTCCGCTGAATCGTGCTGCGCAATCTTCTCTTCGGCCAGCGAGGAGGCTTTCGCCGCCAGTTCGAGATAATTTCGGTCGGCGTTCAGCTTCGCCCGGTGCCGCGGGAAGGTCATCCTGAACTTGAATTCCGCGGATGTGCACCAGATACTCCACCACAGAGCTTCCGCTTCCAGCAGATATCCAATCGGATGGTCGGGCTGTTCTTGTTGCAAACGCAAGGCCGCTTTGCGGCCTTCTTCCAGGTTGCCGGAATAAATTTGATCGGCAGCCGCCAATGCCTCGGGCGCCATGCGCAATTTGTCGGCGCGCACGGGCGCGCAGAAAAGTATCGCCAAGCAGAAGGAAATTGCCCATATCCGGGCGTGGGAATGGATTCGCACTCGTTGCACAATAAACTGGTCCGGCGCGATTCAAGCTCTGCGCCGGACGAGTTTAAGCTGTTCCAGCAGGGTTGCAAACCGGAATGGCTTTTGCAAAAACAGCGCCTTGGCCGGCAGTTGCGCTTCCGGGAGACCCTCCGCATAGCCGGACATATATACGATTTGCGTTTCGGGATGAACCTTGGCCACTCGCCGAGCCAGCTCCGGGCCGCGCAGGCCGGGCATAACGATGTCGGTCAACAAAATGTCCAGTGTTCCGGAGTGTTGTCGGGCCAGCTCCCATGCCTGCGTCGAACTTTCGGCTTCCAGCACGCGATAACCGTTGGTGCGCAAAATCTCGACCAAGACGTGCCGTAGTCCCGATTCATCGTCGGCCACCAATATCGTCGCATCGTCTCCGTTGTCCGTCGCGATCGCGGCGGGGAACTCCGCTGCTTCGCCGGCCTCTTGTGCGGCGGTCTGCGGAAAATAGATCTCGAATCGCGTGCCCACCCCCAGCTGAGACTCCACGCGGATATACCCTCCGCTTTGCTTCACAATTCCGTAGACGGTCGCCAGCCCCAGTCCCGTTCCTTTGCCATCGGGCTTAGTAGTGAAAAAAGGCTCAAATATTCGCAATCGCGTCGATTCGTCCATGCCTATTCCGGTATCCGTAACTTCCAGCACGACCCAGTTCTTACTCTCGGTCCGGTCGCCCTCCTCGTCCGGGCCCCGCTCATTGCGGGTTGAGACCGAAAGCCGCCCGCCTTCGGGCATTGCGTCCCGCGAATTGATTGCTAGGTTCATGATCACTTGCTCGATTTGCGCGGGATCTGACATCAGCCAGGAATCCTCCGCTTCATGCTGGAAGGTCAATTCGATATCGCTGCCCAGCAACCTTGGCAGCATGAACTCCGAAGCTTTTAGCGCGGCATGCAGGTCCATCGCACGGATCTCCAATACCTGCTTCCGGCTGAACGCCAGCAACTGTTTCGTTATTGCCGCGGCCTTTTCCGTGGTGCGCTGGATCTGGTCCAGATATACGCGGGCGGTAGACTCCTTCGGAAGGGAACGCTCCAGCAATTCGGAACAGCCGCCTATCACCATCAGCAAGTTGTTGAAGTCGTGCGCCACTCCGCCCGCCAGGCGGCCCAACACCTCCATCTTTTGCGCCCGCCGTATTTGCGCCTCCAGGTTGGCCTGCTGCGATTCGAGGGCGGTGTGCTTCAAGTTTTGCCGGTAGTTATCGAAAAGCACGCCCGTTGCCTGCGACATGGTGTTCAAGTAGCTCAGCTCCTGACCGGTATAACCCCCTACGCGATTGGCTACTCCGATCAGGCCCACCGCGTGCTGCCCCTTGAAAATAGGCACTCCCAGAAACGCGCTCATCGAAGGATGGCCGGGCAGACCGCTGGAGCGAGGATCGCTCTCCGGTGAATTACAAATCACCGGTGCGCCCTTGCTGATCACCTCCCCGAGCAAGTTATTAACATGCGCGATCTCAAAGGATCCCTCTTCCGCGTACTGCTTCATCTTCTCTTCGTGCATCGTGCGGTTCAGCATAGCGTCCCAGGTGACTCCCTCATGCGCCAGCACCCGCAGCACCGGCCCCTCCAGAATCACGCCCAGGAAACCGTACTGGCTCTGCGTTTGTCGGACGGCGAACCTCAACAGGTGACGGCTTGCTGCGCTCCAATCTCCGGACTCCAGAAAATCCGTTAACGCCTGTGTCACCGCCGTCAGCACCGCGCTCTTCTCGTATAACTCCGTTTCCGTTTTCTTTCGCTCGCTGATGTCCTCGAACACTCCTATCACGCCATTGATATTTCCATTTTCGTCACGCACCGGCGCCGTGGAGATGCTGACCGGCAATCGTAAGCCCTGGCGATTGGTCCGCTCGGTCTCAAATCCCGTGGTTACTTCGCCGGACGATGTCTTGCTCTCCAGTTCCCAGCGTTCACGCGTCTTATCTTTGGGCACAATCTCCGGGAGCTTGCCGAGCACCTCGCGGGCGCTCCAGCCAAATACGCGCTCCGCCGCCGGATTCCACGCGGTCACTCGCCCCTCCAGGTCCGAACTGACCACCGGCATCGGTGTCGCTCGGATCAAGGCACGGAAGCGTTCGTTGCCGCGCTGCGAGCCGGCTTCTCGCGCGGTGCGCACAAAATCCACGATGTCCTCGGCGGCGATGATCAGAACGACGGCCGTGCCTACCGAAGCCACGGCCGTGAACGCTTTAGCCGCGGCAGAAAGCCAGTACATCGGCTTCCACACCGTCAAAACTTCAAGAAAATGCGTTATTCCGCAGCTTACGATGAATACTCCAAAGGCCCAGAAGAACCCGGAATAGGGCAGATCCCTGCGCGCGCGGCGAATCAGCCTTACGAGCGTCGTAGAAATGGCCAAGTAGGACAACCCGATCAGCAAATCCGCGATCACCGTGGTCCGCAGCAGTCGTTGGTTGGCTACGAAGCAGTACCAATGCAGCAGAAAATCTGTCGATAGTAAGGCGCGGGAGCCGAACCCTATGGCGGCAGTTCCGCAGGTCAGTCCGTTCAATGCGAATCTTGCGGCGCGCGGTGTGAAGTCCACGCCCGATGGCGTCCCGACCGGAGTGCTGGCTGGCATGCGAGCGCAGCCTTTCCATCGTCGCGCCGTGCGAACACACACAAGACGCAACGATTCTTGTTCGCTCTTGGGAGGGGAAACTATTTGCAGCGCCTGGCCCTTGCCAGTGAATCACGGGCCACTTTGGACTTGCGCGGTTATCGAGAGGAGTAGCGGCGCACGCGCGCCAACGCTCCTAGTGTAATCCGCTTCCCGCGACGACATTTCCCTCTGTGCCGCAATGGATAACCACGACTTTTGTTTCTCCAGCGGCCGTTTTCTGACGTTCCCGCGGCCATTCGCACCTCCCCTCTACATTTGCTATTCTCGGCGCGCATGAAACCTGGCGAAAACGTGGGTCAACGTACGGCAACCACCAACGATCTCGAACGCGCCCTCGGCCTCAAGGAAGCCGTAGCCCTGAACATGATTGAGATGGTGGGCATCGGGCCCTTTGTGGTCATCCCACTGGTTATCAAGGCGATGGGTGGCCCGCAGTGCTTGCTGGCCTGGGCCGCGGGCGCCGCGCTGGCGTTGCTCGATGGCTTTGTTTGGTCGGAGTTGGGCGCCGCCATGCCGCTTGCCGGCGGCAGTTATGTCTTTCTTCGCGAAGCTTATGGCCCCGGCCGCATGGGCCGCTTGATGTCCTTTCTATTTGTTTGGCAGACTTTGATCCAAGCTCCGTTAAGCTTGGCTTCCGGAGCCATTGGTTTCTCGCAGTACGCTTCTTACCTATATCCGCTCGGCAAGTATGGGCAGAAGGCCGTTTCCGGCACCCTGGTGATTCTCCTGGTGGTACTGCTTTACCGCCGCATTGCCTCCATTGGCAAGATTTCACTTTTTCTTTGGGTGGGTGTAATAGGCACCATCCTCTGGCTCATCTGGGGCGGCGCGACGCATTTCCACCCCAAGTTAGTCTTCACCTATGCTCCCGGCTCCTGGGATTTCTCCTGGCTCTTCTTTGCCACTCTCGGCTCGGCCACCGTCAACACCATCTACACCTACTGGGGCTACTACAACATTTGTCATCTTGGTGGAGAAATTCGCGACCCCTCGCGCAATATCCCTCGCGGCATCTTCATCTCCATCATTGGCATCGCTGTCCTTTACCTCGCCATGCAGACTAGCATTCTTGGCGTCTTGCCTTGGCAACAGGCGCAGGACTCCCCATTCATCGTCAGCGCCTTCGTCGAAAAGCTTTATGGCTCGGCCGCCGCGCGCTTCGCCACCGCGATGGTCCTGTGGATCGCTTTTGCCTCGGTCTTCTCTTCGCTCCTCGGCTATTCCCGTGTGCCTTACTCCGCCGCGCTGGACGGCAATTTCTTCCGCGTCTTCGCGCGCGTGCATCCACAGAAGAAATTTCCGCACATCTCGCTCCTCTTTCTGGGCACACTGACTTTTGTCTTCGCGCTACTCTTCAAGCTCAGGACCGTGATCGCCGCGGTTCTGGCCATGCGCCTCATTATTCAGTTCATCGGTCAGGCTGTGGGGGTCATGTTGTTGCGGCGCCGCTGGCCTGCGGAGCGTCTGCCGTTTAAAATGTGGTTGTATCCGCTTCCTGCATTACTCACTATTGCGGGGTGGATCTGGCTATTCCTGCGAACCGGAAAAGCGATCTGGTGGGGGTTATTCGTGATTCTCTTGGGTCTCGCTGTTTTTCTCGTACAGTCGTGTTTGCGCAACGAGTGGCCGTTCGCCACGGCTCGGCCCGAGGCCGCGCAATGAAATTCTGCCGTCTGGCGCTCGCCCGATCGACTCGCCGTTCCGTCATCTGTTTTTTATCTTTTCTCGCTTTCGCCCTTCCGGCTAACGCTCAATTTCCGCCCGCCCCGGGCACCGGCACCGGTCTTCCTGAGACCATCGAGGCTATTGAGGACGCCCGTGTAACCACCCGCATCCTCTATATCACCGCTCACCCTGACGATGAATCGGCCGCCGTGCTCACCTACCTGGCTCGCGGCCTCCATGCCGATGTCGCGCTTCTTTCGCTCACCCGCGGTGAAGGCGGCCAAAATGATCTCGGACCGGAACAGGCCCCCCAGCTCGGCCTCATCCGTTCGCAAGAGCTTCTGGCTGCCACCCGTGGCTACGGCGTCAAGCTGTTTTTCACTCGCGCCAAGGATTTTGGTTATTCCAAGACTCCGGAGGAGACCGAGAAAGTCTGGGGCAACGATGTCCTGCAGGACATGGTGGAAATTATCCGCACCTTTCGTCCCACGGTAGTCATCAACGGATGGGGTGGCGTTCACTCCGGTCACGGTCACCATCAAGCCGCTGGTCTGCTCACCCCCAAGGCCGTGCAGCTCGCTGCCGATCCCAATTTCAAAGTGCGCGCTTTCTCATCCGCTTCGCAGGACACCGCTCCGTGGGGCGATCGCCGCCCGATCCTGTTGCTCGATGTGGACCGCGGCGAAAAGCCGCAAGGTTATTCTCTGCCGCTCGACGACGTCTCGCCTCTTTACGGAAAATCCTGGCGCGAGATCGGTCTGGACGCCTTTGCCAGCCATCATACTCAGGGCATCACCGGCTTCTTGAACTCCCCTTTTCTGCGGCGCCCGGTAACGCTTAAGCGTGAAGATGGCGCTGATTTGGCCCCCGCTTCCTTGAATGAACCTCTCGGTCCGTTAGACGAAGACTTTGAAGTCGGCAACCGCGGCGTTGACCCGCTGATGCGTTCCGTGGATGCTTCCCTCCTTGCGGCGCGCGAGGCCGCCCTGCGTTTGGACTGGAAGTCCGCAGCCGATGCCCTCATCGCCGCAGCCGAAAAGTTAGACCAAATTCCGCTGCCCGCTCTCTCCAGCCAGACGCCTCCCCCGGTGCAGTCTCTTTTTCGGAGTGTTCATCTCAAGCGTGAAAAGATAAACGCCGCGCTAGCGCTGGTTTGCGGTTTGCGGCTCAACGCCATTGCCGATCGCAGTGATCTGGTCCCCGGCGAATCCTTCACTGTCCGCGTCGAGCCCCGCCACCGCGAATCCATCGGCGGCGATTTTGGAAAAATCAGCCTGATCGTTCCGCAGGACTGGAGCATTCCTAAAGAAGAGCCCGAGCCGAGCGGCGCAATTCGCTTCACCGTTTCCATCCCGCCAGCTTCGCGCCTTCCCCAAAATAGTTCCGAATGGTTTCTGTGGTCTCAGCGGCTCCCCGGAGGTAATTCCGCTCATGCGTCTCCCGCCTTACTTGCAGAGCCGCCGCCGCTGATTACCGCTACGCAAGAGGTTATGCTCAACGGATATTCTTTTACTGACGCCGCTCCGGTCACCAGCGTGCATGCCACGTCCACTCGCGCGGACCGCATCCCTCCCCGCTTGGTGCCGGCCTTCACCATAGCCGTCGAACCTCAGCAGGTCATCAATATTCTCGGCAAGCCCGCGCCGCGCAAACCATTTCAAGTGCTGCTGCGCGTCCATTCTTACGCCACTCAGCGGGCTAAAGTCATTGCGGGTCTGGACGCGCCCCGTCGGTGGAGCGGTACTCCGCCCATTTCGCTGAATTTCACCGGCACGGGCGACCAATACGCTCGCTTCCAGGTGACTCCGCCGTCCAATCTCGCACCCGGAAGCTACAAGATTTCCGCCCACGTTTTTGACAGCACCGAGCACAACCCTGTCGCCAAAGATCCTAAGTTTAGTTTGTCTCTCGAACCCCTTCCTACCATGCCCACCATTCTCTGGGCCGAGCCTGCCGAATGCCTCGTACGCGCCTTCGCCATCAATGTGCCGAAAGATCTGCGCGTCGGCTACATCACCGCCGAAAGCGAGCCAGTCCCCGACGCTTTGCGCATGCTGGGCATTCAGGTCGACCTTCTGGACGCCCAGGCCCTGGCCTTCCGCGATCTCTCTAAATTTGACGCCATCGTGGTCGGCGTGCGCGCCTATGAACTGCGGCCCGATCTCCCCGGCGCCAACCAGCGGCTCCTCGAGTACGCCTCCAAGGGCGGGACCCTCCTGGTCCAATACCAGCGCGATTTCGCTTGGGACCGATCATCGTATGCCCCCTATCCCGCGTTGATTTCCCCGCCCGCGACGCCTGCCAAGGAAGGTAGTGCGCCAGTAGCGCGACCCTTACCGCGCATCACCGATGAAAATTCTCCCGTGAAATTTCTCAAACCCCATGACCCGCTTCTCAATCATCCCAACAAAATCTCACCAAGCGACTTCAAGGGCTGGGTGCAGGAACGCGGTCTTTATTTTTTGACCCAATTCGATGCCAAATACACGCCGCTGCTGGCCATGAACGATCCCGGCGAGCCGGATCTGAAAGGCGCTCTCGTTTACACCCGCTACGGCAAGGGCACGTACATCTACACCGGCATCGCCTTTTTCCGTCAGCTCCCCGAAGGCGTTCCCGGCGCCTATCGCCTCTTCGTCAATCTCTTGAGCGCTTCGCGTCCGCCACGCTGACGCCGGGCACTTTCGCGCAAATCAGATTCTTACTTGGACACACCGTAACTCACCCGCACCTGCGGAACTCTCGCCTTCGCCAGCGTGCTATTCTTCCCGTGCAACTTCAAATTTCAGGGAGAGCACCAATATGGCTGCAAAGCCCGTCCCCGCGGCTACCAGCGGCGTGCGCGTGTTGTTTGCACTGATCGTTTGCGCCGCTCTTTTTGTGTCAATGACTTGTCCGGCCCTCGCTCAGAAGGACAAAAAGAAAAAAAAGGACGCCGCCGCCGACGCCGCTACCCACACCACTATACCCATGCCTGACGAGCAGCAGATCGACTACAACATTTCGGAAATGCTCGGCTCCTGGCAGGTGGGCGACGTCGAGCGCCTCCACAAGGCTTACTCCGATGATGCCGTTTTCGTCAGCGGCCAGTGGGTCCCACCGGTCTTCGGCTGGTCCAGCTTTCTGCCCCTATTCCAGCAGCAGCGCGCACGCATGCAGCAGGTCCGCATGGACCGCGTCAATACCTTCATCAAGGTTGCCGGATCTTTTGGCTGGGCCTGTTATCAGTGGGATTTTAGCGGAACGGTGGACGGCCAGTCGATGGCCGCCCGCGGACAAACCACCCTCATTTTTGAAAAGCGCGGCGACCGCTGGTTAATCGTTCACAACCACACGTCTGTGGCCCAACCGGCGCCCCCCGCTACACAACCGCAAAACTCTCCGGCGAACACAGCGACCCCGCAGCCGAGCAAGCCACCAGCTTCGTGACGCTCAGCCAGCTCCGCCGGCCATGCGGCAAGCTAGAAGCTCTTAAGTCCTTGGTACAGCCACATGCCCGCGATCAGCAGCAACAACGCTCCCGCCGCGATCCCGCTTGTCGTGATTGGCTTGGAGAGGCGAGTAATTTTCGCGATCAATTCGCGCTGCTCTCGCGCAACATGTTCTCCCGACGCATCGATGCACAACTGATCATCCTCATGCGTCGTAAGAATGCTCCGCCACAGTAGCAAGGCCAGAAACGTTCCCGTAATGATTGCCCAGACGATCAAAAGAAAATAGATGGGCCCCGTTAGCGTCGCTTCCATCGCAACCTCCGTTGGAACCGTGCCGCGGTGTCTGCCCCGAGGACTAGAGGTGGACAGGCAAGGGGTAGGTATTCACGCGAAGTATATCACTCTGGATTTGAATTTCCACTCCTTGCTATACAACAAACAAATAGCACAACCGCGCCGCTAACCGCTCAGAGCGCCGACACCATATGCGCGATGGCGTCGTCAAATGTGACTTTTCCATCCAGGTACGGTTGCCAGTAGCGCACCAGCATATCAACGTAATTTTCCCAACCGCGCTGGTACAACCCATTGCGGCTGGCGTAAGAACCATTTCCCCCGCCTCTTGGTCCGCCGCGGGCCGCCTCGCCTCCGTCGTTGGTGGTTCCGTCGCCTGAGGCATTTCCTTCCGCCTCGGTCAACGGCTTAATCACTTCGCCGGTAGTGTAAAAAATAAGCGCGTGCCACAAGTCCCGCGGAATCGGCTTCTCGCGCTGGCGGCATTCGCGCTCGATGGCTTGTTCCACCGGTAGGGCGATTCCGTGCGAGGCTTCATGAAACAGCACTTCCAGCGCATCGGCGCCCTGGTTGCGCGCGTCGGTGCTGGCAATGGTCACCCGCAGTGGGTCCAGCGTGGTATATGCGCCGGTAGCGTTGGCCACCGCGCTGACGTCCACCCGAATTTTTTCGCTGGGCCACTGCGTTTGATAAATGTCCGCCAGCCGGTGCGACAATCCCACGCCTTGCTCCCGCACCAGCGGAGCCGCCCGCGCTATCCACGCGCGGTTCGCCCGGTCATCCGCAGCCCAGCGGTGCGCACGGTATATCGCGCCGGCACTCTCCAGCGCTTGCGTCAGTTTCGGCGGCAGTCCCGCATCGCACGTTTTTTTCTTTGTGCCGGAAAGTTCATCGCACGTCTCGAAATCGCCCAGTTGGTTCTTCAACAGCGCCAGTTCCGTGCTGAACAGCAGGTCTTTGTCGGCATAATTGATAGCGTAGTAGGCCACCGCGGCGTCCCACACGCGTTGCTCAGCGGCGCTCAGCGCCGGCCGCGCACCGGGCGCGACTTGCAGAATGGGTTTGCCTGCCTTTCCCGCTCGCCCGCTGGGCGCCGGGCTTCCGCTTCGCTGCCGCCGCGCCTCCTCATATAAACGGTGATGTAGGTTGATCCAGAATCCGCTGTGCAACTCGAAAACCGGCAGCGGGCCGTAGGCCGCGTCGATCTGCCTCTCGGCTGACAACCCGTCGGGAACCAGCAGCGGGAATACCAGCAGCACTGCCAAAACGCGCATGGGCATCAAGCGAAGCATCGTGAAGTGCCTGATGGTAGCGCCAACCGTCCCGGCGCACAAATGAGGATTGGCATCTGAGAAAAGCGCTTACCAAGGGCACTCGGCCGCTGTGAGCTCACATCCGCTAGGATGCAACGCCCTAGCTCACAACAAGGAAGCCGCGCTTTGTTTCAAAGCGCCAACTCCGCCGGCCCTTCACTCTACATGGGGGTCCGCTTCGCTGCCCACCGCCCCTTGCCGGTCCGCGCCGTGTATCACACCGCCTGTGTCTCGGAAAAAGGAGCGCCGTCCCGTTCGCCCATAGGTTTCGGGCGTCGCTGCCACTTCATATTTTGCGGGAGCGCCAAGGCTGCTACCGCCCGCGATCACCAGGCGGAACTTATATCCACTGCGCAGTCCCGCGGCCAGTGCCGGCTCCAGCAGTCCCGCGGCCTCAGGTCCCGCCGCCGCACCGCGCGACGGCGGCCCTAGCTTGGCCAGTGATTCCGGCAGTCGCGCGTATTTGAGCCGGTATGCTTCAACGGCGTCTGCGATCCTCTTCAACCCATCGACGGCCGCGTGCTCCGTGCTTTCCATCTCCGCGGCATCCCACTCGAAAGCCAGCGTCGGTAGATCCAGCAACACCAGTCCAACCGAGAGCAATTTCCATTCGCTCTTCTCTCGCACCAGCCCCATCTGCACCCGTATCGTGCTCGCACCGGTTGTGTCGGCGGCCTCCCGCTCTTCCACTGGAAGGAAAGCGAGGTTGTCGGAAATCTCAGCACCCCCAATCTGCAGTTCCGCCGCCCCTCCCGGCGTTTCGCAATGGACCAGCGGGCGGCCGGACGCGCTCGGCAGTACGGATGGCTTGCCGGGCTCGTTCAAAAGCACGAATCGCTTCATCAACGCCACCCGAGCCGATGGCGTAAGGTGGGCGAAGGTATCCGCGTTTCGCGCGGTGAGATATTTCGAAAAGGAAAGTTCGCTCTGTGAGCAAGCCGCGAACAATACATCGCGCAAGGCTTCGGTCGGGGCATCTGGCGCCTTTGCCACCGCGGTGGCGCTGCTGGCCGGCCCAGCCGAACTGCTCTCCTGCGCCGCTGCTGTCGATCCCCACAGCAAAAAGGCGTGCGCCATCGCCAACCGCTTCAAAGCAGCGCGTCGCGCCACGTCAATCCTTCGCGACGGCCAGGATTGCCGCCAGACTCTGTGTGAATGCCGAGCGCGGCATCACTTCATCGCAGCCGGCGGCGCGCGCCTGCTCCGCCAACTCCCGCTGCACGTGCGACAAAAAGCCCACCACCCGCACTCCATTCTTTTCCGCTCGCACCCGCTCGATTGTCGCGATGGGCTGATTTCGCGAATTCAGGTCCACAATCAGCAGTTTGGCCTCGCTATCCAGCAACGGCAGCAGCGCCTCGGCCGTCCTGGCCACTTTCACTTCCACGCCTCCCAGATGCTTCGCCGTTTCCGCCAGCTTCATCTGGAAAAAAAGATCGTCCATCAAAGCCACCACTCGACCCATTCTTTTACCTCCTGCTGTCTAGGATGCGAATTACCGATGACGCGTACATCGCCGCGACCATTATTCCTGGGGGGTCTTCAGGAAGAGCGTGGACGCCGTCGGAAAGAAGGCCGCCATTGAGGAGGTTTAGTAGGCGCGAACGCCCTCAAGCGCTTGCTGGTCTAGTGACCGCCGCCGTTGTGTACTCCAACGGTTTTGTCCGGGACGTCGCCCAGCCGCCCTTTGACCCGGTCGTACACGCTGACCTGGCTGACCGAGCCCAGCGCTTCATTGTAAAAAGTGGGCACGCCCAGCGCGGTGCGCAACTCCTCGTTGAATTTCCGCAGATTGCCCAGGTGTGCCGCCAGTGCCGGAACCTTGTGACCGTCGTCCGTAAGCAGAAATTTTTGATAGCCCGCGTCCCACAGGCGAGTGAACTTCCCGTTCAACATAATCGTCGGCTGCACGGTCATCTGATATCGACCGTCGCCCTCTTTGCGGAATTCCGCGCCGCTCCCGTATTTCTCCACTCGCACCACGCCGCGCGTGCTGCCCACCCCAAATCCCAGCGCCGCCAGGCTCTCGATCGCTTTTTGCGCAAACCGCTCGTTGACGTTCCACATAGCTTCTCAGCCTAATGGAATGCCTGCGCATCTGTAAAGATCCGGCGACGAATTCTTTGTATGTCCTGCATGTAAAAACTTTATCGGCAGCTTTCGGCTCGATTCACGCAACTGTAATAATGGCTTAGACTCCCATTCATTCACATCCGCTATCAACGTAGGCCGCCGCTCTCCGCGAACTCGATATCCACAGGCAGTATTCGATTGCATAGAAGAAATGTGATATATCGCTTTAAAAATTCATCGGTCGGGGAAGAGGGGACTTTCAGATGCAAAAAATCTTTCGCCCATTGTTCGTTTTTCTCGGTTCGCTCGTCCTGCTCACCGTGCCCTGCAACGCCCAGCAAACGCTCGGCGCCATCAACGGCACAGTCGCCGACAGCTCCGGCGCCACCGTCTCCAAAGCCACCGTAAAGATTCGCAGCTTAGCGACCAACCTGGAGCAGACCGCTACCACCAGGGACGACGGTTCCTATAGTGTCGTTGATCTTCCTATTGGCGCCTACGAAGTCACTTTCACGCGCGACGGTTTCAAAACCGAAGTCCATTCCCGAATTTTGGTGCAGGGCAACCGGACCACCACGGTAAATGCTTCCCTTCAGCCCGGCGAAGTGGCGACGCAGGTCACCGTCAGCGGTACGCCTCTCCTGAACCAGACGGATACCACCAATGGCTATACGCTTGGGAGCGACCTGGTCGAAAGCATTCCTCTAGGAACCGGCAGCTTCACTCAGCTCGCCCTTTTAGCTCCGGGTGTCAACGCCGACCTTCTCGGTGGTTCGGGGACCAATGCGGGACTGGGAAATCAAAACATCTGGGCCAATGGCCAGCGCGATACCAGCAATAGCTTCACCTTTAATTCGGTCGCGGCCAACAACTTGTTTAACGGCCTTTCCTCGAGCTCCATCGGCGAGAGCCGCTTTGTGCTCAACACCAATGAGCAATTCCTGGCTGGGGGGCAAATTCAAACCAATACCTCCGTGTTTGACGCTATCGGCCAAGGCATGCCCGCTCCACCCCCGGAGACCATCGAAGAGATTCAGGTGAATACGTCCATGTATGACGCGTCACAGGGGGCCAATAGCGGCGCGCATGTTGCAGTAGCAACCAAATCCGGCACCAACGATCTTCACGGACAAGTTTATGAATACCACCAGACGTCTGGGTGGGACGCCAATCAGTTTTTCCTGAACGCCGCTGGTATTGCGCGCCCGCCCCTCCACCGCAACACTTTCGGCGCCGCCCTCGGCGGGCCCATCAAGCACAACAAGATATTTTTCTTCGGCTCTTACCAGGGCCAGCGAGTCACAGATGCAACAAATGGTTCCACGGAAGTTGCCAATGTTCCCACCGGTCTCACCGACGACCGTAGTGCCGCCACGCTTGCTGCCCTAGCTGGGGTACCCGTTGGCAGCGTCGATAACGCTGCCCTGGCCATCCTGCAGGCGAAAGCCCCCAATGGCAGACTCATTGTTCCCTCCCAGAACATTACCGACCCCAATCAGGTTCAGCTCCTGGGTGGCAATGCGATTGAGAGCGGTCCGCCCAGCACTTTCAAAGCCGACCAGGTTAATGGCAACGTCGACTACTTGTTCAGCACCAAAGATCGCTTGGCGGCGAAATATTATTTCCAGAATGATCCGTCCACCAGTCCGTTTGCGGTCAGCCAGGTTCTCGGTTTTCCACAGTCCCTTCGCGCCGGCAGCCAGGTCCTTTCTCTGGACAACACCACAAGTCTGACGCCCAACGCTACCTGGGAGCAACGCATTGGCTTTATCCGGCAGTTCGCCAATGCCACTACCTCTCAGCAGTTGTCGCCCACCAGTCTTGGCATCAATCTCCTGGGAAGCACTTTCTTTCCGGGGTTCACCATTAGCAATGCCGGTTCCGGAACCTTCAGTGCCCTCCGCATCGGCCCGGCCAACAATTTTGCCAACGCGGGCGTTTTCCAGAATCACTATCAAGCCGCTACCAACTACAACTGGACCGTCGGCCGCCACACCCTCTCTTTCGGGTTCAATTGGGACTACGGTCAACTTAACGCCATCAATCGCGAAAACCAGGTGGCCACCTTCAATTTCTCGAACTTCCGGAATTTCTTGACCGGGACACTCGGCGGCCGCAATGGTGGCCAACTCTTGAACGGAGAAACCAATCGCTATTATCGCGCGGACCAGGCCGGGCTTTTCGTTCAGGACAATTTCAAGGTGAAATCGAATCTGACCGTGACCGCTGGCCTTCGTTGGGATTGGGATGGCCCTCTTTGGGAAAAGAATGGACTGCTGACGAATTTCTACCCGCAAAACTATTCCTACGACCTGGGTACCGACACGATCAACAATATTGGCTTGGTCGTGGCCGGCAACAACAAACAGTTTTGCTCCACAAAGTCCAGTTTCTGCGTCAACAACTCCACCTTGACCGGACGCCAGTGGATCTTCGAGCCTCGCATTGGCATCGCATGGAGCCCGAAATTTGTTAAAAACCTGGTGGTTCGCACCGGTTTCGGCTTGTACGCGGATCGCGGCGAATTCTTTACCGAATTCTCGCCCAGCGCGGGCCTGGGAATTAGCGGCCCCTTTGGTGTTACCACCGAGCAGCCCTTCACCGTCCCGATCAATGCGTCCTGCTCCGGTCAAGGATGCCTCAGCAACAATCCCTTCGGCACCACTGCTCCCGCACCGCCCCCCAACAACTTTTCCGGAATCGCTGCTCTGGTTCATAACCAGTCCGCATTGAGCGGCTGCGCCGAGCCCGTTACCCCCACGTGCACGCCAACCGGAACACCGCTCTTTGCATTTCTCTTTGGCGGTTACGATCCCAGAAACACTCTTCCTTACTCAGAGAATTGGACTTTCGATGTGCAGTGGCAACCTCGCGACACCTTGCTGATCGACGTCGGCTACGTCGGCAATCACGGACAGCACCAACTGCTCCCCATCCCCTTCAATCAACCCGGAATTGCCACACCCTCCAAGCCCATCAACGGCCAAATTTTCTCCTATGGATACCAGGCCACCGACGCGGATGGCGGTTTCGGAATCCTTCAGACCGAGCAAGTGGCGACTACCATCGGCGAGTTCACCGGTGCGGACGGAAATACCGCTCTTCGCGTGCCCTTCATCGGCTATAACCCCAATTCCGACTTCTGGGAAGCCGAGGGAATCTCCAATTACAATGCGTTGCAGGTCGGCGTTAAGAAGCGAATGAGCCACGGCTTCATGATCAGCGCTTCCTACACCTGGTCTCACACGCTGGATGAGGGCAGCGGAATTTCCGAAGGACTCTTCTTCAACGGCAACAACCCGCTGGATCCCAGAAGCGCTTACGGCAACGCTGCTTTCGATCGCACCCATGTGTTCACCATCAGCTACATGTACCAGATCCCTGAGCTCGTGAAATCAAACCGCTTCCTCAAATACGCGGTCAACGGTTGGGGTTTCACCGGCATCACTGTTGCCGAGAGCGGCCAGCCCTACAGCGTTTACGACTTTTCTGGGAGCGTGGCCAGCCAGTTCTTTGGCGCCGGAGATGACTTCATCACCAACCCCTTGCTGGGTATCCCCGGCGGAACCTCCCAGAGTGTCCAGCTTCAGGGCACTACTGGCGTAAATGCCAACAATCCGGTGCTTAATGCCGGTGCGTTCGGTATCGTCGTCAATGCGCCGGGAACCAACGGTGTGCCTCCCTGTGGCCCGACCACGGATGAGCCAAACAATCCCAACGCTGCCTGCGACTTCTCGGAGACCGGCTTTTCCAATACCGGGCGAGACCAGTTCCGCGGACCGTTCCAGACCCGTTTCGATTTCAGCATCTTCAAAACATTTAAGCTCAACGAACGTTTTTCCCTGCGCTATGACGCGCAATTTTTTAACATCTTCAATCATCCCAGCTTTGACGCCCCGAACAACAACATCAGCCTGAATCCCTGCTTCGGCCCCAACGCGCAGACTAGCCCCGCACTCGTTCCGTTGGGTTTTGCTTGCCAGTGGCTAGGCACCATTCCTGCGGTTGCACCCTCCACTTCGGCTTTTGGAAACGGGCAGGCGCCGTTTGGCGCGGGTATGATTCAGGGAACCCTTGGCAGCCCGCGTTTCATCCAGATGGCTTTACACCTTATCTTCTAGAACCTTATTCTTAATCTGCATTTCGACAAAAAGGCCGCTTCGCGCGGCCCTGTTCCGTTGGATTTATTTTCGCGAGGGTATGCCGGTCTCTAACCTCGCCGAAAACCGATCATACCTTCGTCGCTGGCCGCCGCATCCAATAGCAAGTAGAATAGCGCCTCCCCGAGGCGCACTTCCGCCCGGAATGGCGTCTAACCCTGGGACTCAAACGTGCGATCAGCAACAGCCAAGAACGTGCCTTCGTCATCGGATCGTGAGGAACCGTTTGCCGTGAATCAGCTGCTTTCTTCTGCGAAATTGGGACAGTCGGTTCTGGACCGCATCGGGGATACGCCGCTGCTTCGCCTGGAACGCATCGGTCGTCAGTTCCCCAATATCGAATTTCTGGCTAAGGCCGAATGGTTTAATCCCGGCGGCTCCGTAAAGGACCGTCCGGCCATGAGCATGATTCAGGCCGGTTTGGCCTCCGGGCAGTTACGCCCCGGTAAGACTCTTATCGATGCCACCAGCGGCAACACCGGCATCGCCTACGCCATGATTTGCGCTGCTCTCGGCTATCCGGTGACCCTGTGCTTGCCCGATAGCGCTTCTCACGAGCGCAAGCGCATCCTCGCCGCCTTTGGCGCGGAACTCATTATTACCCCCGGGGACCAAGGAACGGACGGAGCCATCCGT
The DNA here is from genome assembly GCA_035309625.1 of Candidatus Acidiferrum sp. Taxonomy (GTDB): domain Bacteria; phylum Acidobacteriota; class Terriglobia; order Acidiferrales; family UBA7541; genus Acidiferrum. Next base: position 11,997 of record DATGEY010000047.1, on the reverse strand, counting down.
CGCGTCCAGGAAATCGTCGCCGCCAATCCCGAAAATTTCTTTTATCCCGATCAATACAGCAACCCGGCCAACTGGCAAGCCCACTCTCGCGGCACCGCTAATGAAATCTGGGAGCAGACCTCCGGGCGCATCACCCATTTTGTCGCCGCGCTTGGTACCAGTGGTACGTTCGTCGGCGTCACGCGCCGCTTGAAAGAATTGAATCCTTCCATCCGCTGCGTCAGCCTGCAGCCGGACGCTTCCTTTCACGGCCTCGAAGGGTGGAAGCACATGGCCACCGCCATTCGCCCCTCCATTTATGACCAAACGCTGGCCGATCAGAATCTCGAGGTCAGCACCGAAGGCGCTTACCATCTTCTCAAGCGTATCGCCCGCGAAGAGGGTCTGCTGCTCAGTCCCAGCGCCGCCGCCGCCCTGCTCGGCTGCTTGGACGTCGCCAGTCACATTCCCAGCGATCAGCCTGCCGTAGTCGTTACTGTTTTCGCCGATTCCGGCGCAAAATACCTAAGCGAACGCTTTTGGGATGAGCACTAACATGGCTACCGCGCCGACATTGAAGACGACCGCCGAAATCGCGCAGCAGATTCGCCAGCACGGCGCGGATACCTATCCCCACGAATGTTGCGGCGCCTTGCTTGGTCGCGACGCCATCGATAGCGGGCGCACCTCAGCTGGCGGGGCGCAACTACCCGTCCGCGAAATTATCGCGCTATTTCCGCTGGTCAATCGCCGCGACGATTCCCCGCACAATCGCTTTTCCGTCACCTCGGAGGATGTGCGCGACGCCGAGAAGGCCGCCCGCGATCAAAAACTGGACGTCGTCGGCTGGTATCATTCGCATCCCGATCATCCTGCGCGTCCCAGCCAATATGATCGCGAACACGCTTGGCCCTGGTACAGCTACGTGATTGTCAGCGTGGCCAATGGCAAGCCCCAGGAAATGACTTCGTGGCGCCTAAGCGATGACCGTTCCGATTATGCCTGCGAGGAAATCGCCATCCGCGATCACGCCGCCATGTAGGGGGCAGCAAGCGGCGCATAGTCTAGGCACGAGGTCCGATATCCATATCTTTAACCTTGAAGGAGAACGAATGCCAGTAAAAGTCATCATCCCGACCCCTCTCCGCGTCTACGCCGGCAAGCGCGATTCCACCGAGATAAAAGCCGCCACCGTCGGTGAGGCTCTGGGACGCCTGACCACTGAATTCGGCGATCTGCGCAAGCATCTCTTCACTGAAGAGGGCAAACTCCGCAGCTTCGTCAATGTCTACGTCAACGATGAAGACATTCGCTACCTGGCCAAGGAAGATACGCCTACCAAGGACGGCGACACCATCAGCATCGTACCCTCCATTGCCGGCGGCTCCGCTGCCGCGCACCGCTGTTGCCGCCGATTGGAAGTCTGAATTTCTTCTCCGTTCGGAATTGGTGGACAACTTGCCGTCCCGAACGAAGAGGGGGATCTGCTTTTTCGCTTCAGAGGCGCAACTCGAACTTGCATCGTCCGGCGTTCTTTTTCATCTGATTTGAACTAAACTGTTGTTTCAGGGGAAATTCTTATGGCCACCAAGGTCCAACTTATGACTGGCACCGCCGAAGCCGCGAAATCCGCGGCCAGCCTCTCCAATGAAGAAATTTTGCGTTACAGCCGGCACCTCATCATGCCCGAGGTCGGCATGGAGGGTCAGCTCAAACTGAAGAACGCCAAGGTCCTGCTGATCGGCACCGGCGGGCTCGGCGCGCCCCTCGGTTTGTACCTCGCCGCCGCCGGCATTGGCCGCCTCGGTCTGGTCGATTTCGATGTCGTCGACTTCACCAATCTGCAGCGCCAGGTTACCTTCGGCTCCAGCGACGTCGGCAAGCCCAAGACCGAAGCCGCTCGCCAGCGCCTCTCCACCCTCAACACCGACATTCGCATCGACACCTTTGAAACCAAGCTGACCAGCGACAACGCCCTCGACCTCTTCAAGGATTTCGACGTCATCGTCGATGGCACCGACAATTTTCCCACTCGTTATCTGGTCAACGATGCTTGCATCTTGCTCGGCAAGCCCAACGTATACGGCTCCATTTTTCGCTTTGAGGGCCAGGCAACCGTCTTCGGCATGCCCGATGGCCCGTGCTATCGCTGCCTGTATCCCGAACCGCCCCCGCCGGGTCTCGTGCCTTCCTGCGCCGAAGGCGGCGTGCTTGGCGTGCTGCCCGGCATCGTCGGCTCCATCCAGGCGATGGAGACCATTAAGCTGATTCTCGGCCGTGGCGACAGCCTTGCCGGACGTCTGCTCCTGTTCGACGCCTTGGCCATGAAGTTCCGCGAGCTGAAGCTGCGCAAAAATCCCACTTGCCCGATGTGCGGCAAGCATCGCACCATAAACAAGCTGATCGACTACTACGAATTCTGCGGCGTCCGCGGCGAAGAAGCCCCCGATTCGAACGTGCAGGTGCCGGAAATTACTCCGCGCGATTTGAAATCCCGCCTGGATCGCGGCGACGACCTCTTCATTCTCGATGTCCGTGAGCCCCACGAGTTTCAGATCTGCAATCTCAATGGCCACCTCATCCCGCTAGGCGAGTTGCCCCGCCGCGTCCATGAGCTCGATTCCTCCCGCGAAATCATTGCCCACTGCCGCAGCGGCAAGCGTTCCGCCGAAGCCGTGGACTTCCTGCGCAAGGCTGGCTTCCGCAAAATCCTCAATCTCAAGGGCGGCATCCTGGCCTGGTCCGACGAAGTCGACCCCTCCGTGCCAAAATATTGACTTCATCGGTTGTTGGGGCACGGGACACCCGGTCCCACCGCCGAAGCACGAATGTTGAAAGAAGCAACTTTACGTCCAGGAGAATTCATGGCAGCCACCAAAATCACCGTGAACCACAATGGCTCGCTTCGCATTGAAGGCGATTTCGAGTTGCTCGACCCCGAAGGCCGTCCCTTCGGTCTCGCTGGACGTACGACCCTGGGCCTTTGCCGCTGCGGACATTCCGCCAACAAGCCCTTTTGTGATGGCTCTCACAAAACTTGCGGCTTCGCGGATACGGTGGTCGCCCGCGAACTCGCTCCCCCCAAGCCGAAGATCTAACCCGTCAAAATGCTGGCGCTGTAGCAGTGAGACAGTCTCATAGTGAGAAATGCTATCCGCACTCCGAAACTGTCGTTAACCGATTGACTATAAAACACATAACTGTGAGACACGGCCGAATTCCGCGTCTCGCTACCCGTATCCGTAGCTTTCCCCTCCCTCCACCCACGTTATAAGCTCCTTACATTCAGCGACTTAGAGCCCTGCAAATCCCCCCGGAAACGGTGACCAACTTGCTCCTCTTCGGCAGTTGTCGGTTTTTGTAGGTATTTGGGGGATTTCGTGGGCGGTTGGGGGACAATTGACGGGTTTCTGCGCCACGGCCAGTTAAACACTGCCGAAGCTGCGGCGCGCCTGGCCCTGTTCTGGAAGCAGGAACGCTCCCGGATTTTGTTGGCCTCCACCCTGGCCGTCGGCCTGCTCTTCCTCGGCTCCATCTTTTATCTGCGTTCCGCGGCAATCTTCGGCAATCCGCAGGTCTATCTTTATCTTGAAATTGGCGGCACGCTGCTCAGTTTCTGCTACGCCGCCAACGCCCTCGTGCGCTTCCGCGGCACCCATGATCGCACCGCGCTGATTCTATCCTTCGGCTTCGTGCTTTCCGGGATTATCGAAACCGTCAGCTACTTTGGCCTGAACGATCAACTCCAGTCCGGCCACGTGCCCATGACTAGCGTTCCCATGGGCTGGATGGTCAGCCGCACGCTCTTGGGCGTAATGCTGCTGGCCGCTATTCTCATCGAGCGTTACATTCCCACCGCGCGCCAGCCCAGCCGCGAAACCGCGGGTGCCCTGCTAGTTGTCGCCACCGCGGCCTATCTCACCAGCGCGGCGTTCTTAGCCGCCCCCGCTGCTCCGGTCGCGCACGCTTCGCACATTCTCTCCCGTCCCTGGGACTTGCTCCCGGCAGCCTTGTTTCTCGCCTCCGCCATCTGTTTTCGCCAGCGCCTGCTGCCCAGCGGCGCCAAAGGCGCGCCCAGCCTGTATGACTATTCCCTCTTCGGAGTGGCCGCGCTTAATTTCATTTGCCATCTGGCCGCCGCTTTCTCGCGCCAGCTTTTCGATGGTCCCTTTTTCCTCGCCGAAATCAGCAAGACCATCAGTTACGTAGTGATGCTCTCCGGCGCTCTGCTCGATCAAGCACGTCTCTTCGAGCAAGTCCGCTCCATGGCCGTCAGCGACCCGCTCACCGGTCTCGCCAATTACCGCCGCCTGCTGAGCGTCCTGGAAGCCGAACTGGATCGCTCCCGCCGCACTCAGCGCCCCTTTAGCGTGGTGCTCCTGGACATGGATGGCTTGAAAACCATCAACGATCAATACGGGCACCTCACTGGCAGCCGCGCCCTGGTCCGCCTCGGAAAAATCTTACGCAGCCATTCGCGTGCCATTGATACCGCCGCGCGCTATGGCGGCGATGAATTTGCGCTGGTGTTGCCGGAGGCCGGCCGCGATATTGCCGCCCGCGTTGTCGGACGCGTTCGCGAGCGGCTGGCTTCCGAAACCGAACCCCCGGCACTGGCCGTTAGCGCCGGCGTCGCTGCGTTTCCGGAAGATGGTGACACTCCAGAAAAACTTCTTGCCGCCGCGGACCGCGCCTTATATCGCATGAAGAATCGCGGCAGCAGCGTGCAAAATCTTGCGCGCATTGCGGCGTGCTTGTGAGGATGAACGAAACCGCCATGCCGCTAAAGACCACCTATACCTTCTTTCGCGCCGAAAAGCGCATCCCCATGGAAATACCCGTGGTGCTCAATGGCCATCGCCAGACACCCGGCACGGAATCGACCTTTACGGAAAACGTCAGTGCGCGTGGCGCGCGGGTGGTCAGCGTGCGCAACTGGAACAAGGGCGACAAGTTGACCCTCATTTCGCGCACCGGAGACTTTCGCTCCTCGGCTCGAGTGGCCTACTGCCAGCCTCTGCATGGCGACGGCTATGCGGTTGGCGTGGAGTTCCTCGAAACCAAGGGACGATGGGTTGTTTAATTCGAATCCCAGAGCTAGCTCGGCCCAACGGTTGAGCGGAAGGAGGGAAACGTTCGGAACAGAAGTCAGATAACTAGCGCAAACAAGTTACAAAGGATTTGAAGCGCCGCACGGAGAGAAGGCCGGTCGGCGCTTCGTCCTTTTTACTGCCCCGCCTTACGCGCACTTTCTTCATAGACGCCGATCATTCCCGTTACCATTTTTGCCGCTGAAAAATTCCGTTCGATGCGAAGCCGCCCGGCCACCCCCAGCTTCCTTGCGAATTCATGATTGCTCAGGATTCTGCCGGCTGCCGTCGATATCTCCACAGGTTCGGGCCCGGAAACTACCAGGCCGCTCTTGCCGTCCTCGATGATTTCACCCAGCGCCCCTCTGTTGAAGGCGATCGACGGAATCTCGTACGCCATCGCCGCCAGTAGAGAGTTGTTCAGCGCCTCAAAGAACGATGGCAGCAGGAAAACGTCCAGTGCCGCGTAAACATTCTCGACATCCTTAACGAAGCCGGCGAAGATCACATCGCTCTGCAATCCCAATTCGCGCGCAAGCGCTTCGAGGCGCCCTCGACATGGCCCGTCCCCCGCAAGCAAGAGCTTGGCGTCCGCAAATCCTTTTTTAATTTCCGCCAGCGCGCGAATCAGCCATTCTTGCCCCTTGTCCGGCAGCAGCACGCCCACGCAACCCAGCAGCGCTGTCCCCCGCGCAATTCCCCAGCGTGCCCGGGCTTTTTGCCGCTGCTCTGCCGTAAAAAGCGCAGGGATCTCCGCGCCCTCATACACCACGCTGATCTTTTCGCGAGGCGCCCCGGAGGCCGCCGCTTGCTCCGCCACCCACTTCGAATTAGCCACAATCCTCGCGGCCGCACGGTACCGCCTCTGCGCCACCGCACTCTTGCCAATGGGATATCCCACTCGTCGCGAAATCACCAAAGCAGTCTCCGCCGCGCCCGCCCGCAGCGCAAGCCATGCGGCTGTCACTGCATGCGCCTCATTGGCATGCACCACATCGAATTTCCCATCGAGCAACAATCCGCGAATTTTCTTCCCCGCCGGCAGCCGCAACAGCCCGCGCGAAACAAAATGCACCCGCAGGCCGGCGGTTGAAGCGCGGTCACCCAGCGCCGATCCATCCGCCGCCACCAATTCTGCCTGGTGCCCGCGCTCAAGCAATCCCTTGAGCAACAGCAATGCCTGGTTTTGCCCCCCGCGCCACTCCGTCTCCAGATCGACCAGCAGTACCTTCACGTCCCGGCCCCGTCGCCGCGTCCACCTGTGGCTTGTACCAGTTTTCCCAGCTTCGCATATTTGAGCCGCACCGCCCGCGCCGCCATCTTGGCGATCAGTGCCCCCCGGTATCCATCCATAAATCCGCCGCGCAGCACAAAATTCTGGAACCAGCTCCACGGCGTGGCCAGCCACATCGCACTCTTCCAGCTTCGCCGGCCTTCCGCGAACATCTGCTGCGCCGCCAGTGTGGTGTAACGATCCACGTTCTCTTCATGTTCGGCGAACGAGCGCACCGTGTAATGCAGCAGGTCTCCGCTAAGCCGGCCGATTTTACCCGCGTGCCGCAGCGACTCGTGCACCATTCCGGAAAATTCCGCTTCATCCCGCCGATATAACCGCCGCTGAAAATCCGGATACCACCCGGAATGCTCGATCCACGCGCCCAGATAGAAAGTTTTTCGCGAGATTTCGTAAACGTAATGTTCGGGAGTGTGTTTCTTCCACGCCAGCAGCGACGTTTGCAGCGGACTGCTCAGCTCTTCGTCCGCATCCATGGAAAAGACCCAATCGTTCGAAGCGCACTCCGCTGCGTAGTTCTTCTGATCGGCGTAATTGCTCCACGGCCGCTCGAACCACGCGGCCCCGTGTTCCTGCGCAATCTCCGCAGTGCGGTCCGTGCTTCCCGAATCCACCACCACGATTTCGTCCGCAATTTGCTTCAGCGAACCCAGCGCACGCGCCAGATTGTTTTCTTCATTCAGCGTGATGATGCAGACGGACAGGCGGTTCATCGGAAGAACGGAGCAAAGGGAGTCAGCGCCAGTATCTCACGACTTTCAGCGCAACGAGGGAACCACGGCCTGGATGCCGGCGTGCTACTTGGAGACGAACGAAAAGCGGATGACGCTGTTGCCAATCCGGAACTCCGCTCCATCCTGCAACATCGCCGCCCGTACCCGCTCCTCCTCGTAAAAGGTACCGTTGGTGGAGTCCAGGTCCTTCAGGTTGGCGTACCCGTCGCGCACCTCCAGCAGGCAATGGTGCCGCGAGATTTCCTGGTCCTCCAGGACCACCCCCGCGTCTTCCCGCCCCAGCACCACGCGCGCATTTTTCAGCTGGTGCACCGCACCCTTCGATGGCCCGGACACCACAGTGAGCACCGCTTTTTTCGCAACCGGGAGTTTCAGACCGTCGTCGGCCTCCGGCAAGCTCAGTTTCGAACTGTTGGCGCTCCCGCGGGCGAACGAGGGCAGCGGCGAGATGACCATGGTCTGATCCGGCCGCAGTTTTACTTCAACAATCGTCGTCTGCCGGCATTTCGAGCAGCGAAACTGCACTTTCTCGTGCCCAGCCACTTCCGCGTCCTTCAGCACGTGGTCCATTCCGCAGTGGCTGCAAGCAGCTTTCATGTCTCAAACCTATACGTTCGTCCGGCCCACAACTAGCTGGGCACCGGTACAGGTTTGCCGCAAGCGTTACTGGGCTCCATTTCCGCAACGCCGATCCCTGGCGCGCGTGAGCACCCCGAAATCATCTTGCGGCGCGAGCGCTCCCCAATCTGAACTTGACTCCCGTAATCTCGTCGCCGTAAGCTAAGAATTCTTGGTATGGGACGCAAGCCCCAAAAGAACGATTCGTTGCCCGGTTCTCTGGACATGTTAATTCTGCGGACCCTGTCGCTGCGCGACCTCCATGGATACGGCATAGTCCAGTTCATTCAACAATCGTCCGACAATGAGCTCCTCGTTGAGGAGGGCTCGCTGTACCCCGCTCTCCAGCGGCTCGAGCTAAACGGCTGGATCGACGGTGTCTGGGGCGTGACCTCGAACAATCGGCGGGCGAGGATCTACAAGATCACTGCGGCAGGCCGCAAACAGCTGGCGGTTGAAAATCGGAAGTACGCGAAACTCACGCTGGCGATCGCCCGTGTGATGGGAGCGGAGTGAGCTGACATGTTGATACGACGGCTGAGGTATTGGATGGAGAGCGCCAGGCGCAGCGAGGCGCTGCGTGAGGAAATGGAACTCCACCTTGCGGAAAAAGCCGCGGAACTGCAAGCAGACGGTATGACGGCGGAGCGCGCCCGCGCGGAAGCGCGCCGGCGATTTGGCAACGTCGGACTGAAGCACGAAGAGTCACGCGAGATTTGGATCACACGGTTTTGGTCGGAACTTGCCCAGGATGTCCGCTATGGCTGTCGCACCATGACCGCCAACAAGGCATTCAGCGCCGTCGCGGTCTTGTCGCTGGCGCTTGGCATCGGAGCCAATACTGCGATCTACAGCTTCATGGAGTCGATTCTGTTGCGCTCGCTGCCAGTGGCCGATCCCGAGTCGCTGGTGGTCTTGAATTGGTATAGTCCGCCGCCCCAGGACGCCAGCAAGGAATGGGTCCACGTCATGCACGCGGTACAGGGCATGGCGTGGCCAGGCGATAAAGGCGCCATGGTCAGCGGCATGTTCCCATACCGCGCATTCGAGACGCTTCGCCAGGAGAATCCCGTTTTTTCCACGCTTTTCGGATACTTCAACGGACTAAACCATAACCTGGCCGTCCGCAGACAGGCCACGAGCGCCACCACGGAATACGTCACCGGCGAGTATTTTCGCGCCCTGGCAGTATCGCCGGCTGCGGGACGTCTGATCGATTCCGAAGACGACCGTCCAGGCGCAGCGCCGGTCGCCGTAATCAGTTTTGCTACAAGCCAAAATCGCTTTGGAGGACCACCGGGTGCGATTGGACAGTCGATTCTCGTCGATAACACTCCCTTCACGGTGATTGGTGTCGCGCCGCCGGAATTCTTCGGAGTCGATCCTGCGGTGGCGCTGGACCTCTACCTTCCGTTGCACACGAATCTGCTCGTGGACGGTGACCGAGCGGCTCGTATGTATGACGACGGAAACTACTACTGGATCGAAATGATGGGCCGCCTGCGTCCCGGCGTAAGCATGGCCCAGGCGCAGGCAGTGCTGGCTCCTCGTTTCCATCAATGGGTCACCATCACCGCGACGACCGACGGTGAGCGCGCCAAACTGCCCGCCCTGATTCTGAATCCCGGCGCCGCCGGTCTGGGTAGCTTGCGCCGCAAGTATTCCAAGCCTCTGTACGTGCTCCTGACGATGGTGGGATTGATCCTGGCGATCACCTGCGCGAACATCGCCAATCTGCTGCTGGCAAGGGCCGCCGCGCGACGCCGCGAAATGGCTGTCCGGCTCAGCCTGGGAGCGGGACGGTTCCGCGTCGTGCGGCAGTTGCTTACCGAGAGTGTGATGCTGGCGTCTTTCGGCGGAGCATTCGGGGTCTTGTTTGCAATCTGGGGTGTGCGAGCACTGACGTTTCTACTCTCCAACGGGCACGAGAACTTTACGCTTCACGCGGAATTGAACTGGAACGTGCTGGGCGTGACAGCGGCGCTCTCAGTGGTTTGCGGCCTGTTATTTGGACTCGCTCCAGCGATTCAGTCGACGCGTCCGGACGTCATGTCCGCGCTAAAGAATGGACGTGGGGGCGGACCTCGCCGCCGCGCACAGCACGTTCTGGTGGTCGCCCAAATCGCGATCTCTTTTCTCATCTTGGTCGCCGCCGGTCTGTTTGTCCGGACACTCAACAACCTGCACTCCGTCCAACTGGGATATGCCCGCGAGAACATCCTTCTGTTCTCGTTGAATGCGCGCCAGGCCGGGCATCGCGACCCGGAGATCGCCATTTTTTACGCGGACCTGCGCAAGCGCTTCGAATCGATTCCTGGAGTGAGCAGCGCGACGCTTTCGCAATCCTCGATTATCAACGCCGGCCGCGCTGGGCAGGCAATCAGGGGGCCAATGAAGATCGGTGCGGTTACCATCGAAGACGCGCGCGTCCTGGCCGCCGGACCGCGTTTCCTCACGACGATGCAGATTCCGATCCTGGCCGGGCGTGAGATTGACGACCGCGACCAACCGGGCTCCACGCCCGTTGCAGTCATCAGCGAGGGGTTGGCGCGGACCTACTTCGGGAATGACAATCCGATCGGCCGACGCATCACGCTCCCGGACGAGAAGCGCGATCTCGAAATCGTCGGCGTGTCGGCTAACCTGCGGTACGGGGGCCTGAAAAATGAAGAGGACAGTGCAATGACCGTGTTCGTAGCGGCCAGCCAGTTTTCTTCGGACCGAATGACCTACGCGCTGCGCACTGCGCGTGATCCGCTGAGGTATGTCAACAGTGTGCATGAGATCGTGCGGGAGGCAGATTCACGCATACCCGTCACCAACGTGGTCACACAGGCTGCGGAAATCGATCGAACCATCAGCCGGGAACTCACGTTCGCGAAATTGTGCACGGGTTTCGCGGTTCTCGCTCTCCTGACCGCGTGCGTGGGACTCTACGGGACGGTGTCCTACAACGTCGCGCGGCAAATCGGCGAGATCGGAATCCGTATGGCGCTGGGCGCCCACCGCGGCGTTGTGCTATGGATGGTTCTCCGCCGCGTTCTACTACTGGCGGCCGTGGGGCTCGCGATCAGCGTGCCTGCCGCGTTGAGCGCGTCCCGGCTGGTCAAATCGTTTCTGTTCGAGACCCAGCCCAATGATCCCGGAACCCTGGCGCTGGCCGCTGTCGTCCTCCTCAGCGCCGCGATTCTCGCTGGCTATGCGCCGGCCAGGCGAGCGTCCCGAATTGATCCCCTGGCCGCTCTGCGCCACGAGTAAGACATGGTCCTTCGTGCCTCAACGAAGCATGAAAATGTTCGACGCCCGCGTACGTCTATCAACAAGCCGGCTTCGCAGTACGAATCCCGCCGTGGAAGCCGGATACCTTCCGGTTAGCCGACCATTCGTCCGAAATCGTGTGGATTGCCACCTGCTCGGGTGGCCGTTACACGGCCACGCGATGCAGTGAGTTCAAATGTCCACCCGGGACTCAGCGCCGTAGCCTCGAACAAGACTCTCGCGCCCCCTCACCCTCATGCTTGGCGTCTCTCGATGCTCTCCCATCGGTCGTATTTACCTTGACGAAAAAATGATGCGGAGATAGCATTCGCTTAAATTCCTCGACTGAACTAATCCCTCAAGGCAAGAAGACTCTGACTCAGGAGGCAGACACCATGGGCAGAATTGCAGCGTTCCTCTACGGAATCATTGCATACCTAATTTTCTTCGTGACGTTTCTCTACGCCATCGGCTTTGTCGGTAACTTCGTGGTTCCAAAATCCATCGATTCGGGTGCGGGAGGTTTCTCCATCGAGGCCCTGGTGATCGACGCATTCTTGCTTGGACTGTTCGCCATCCAGCATAGCGTGATGGCACGCCAGTGGTTCAAGCGTGCGTGGACGAAAGTTATTCCTCACTCCGTTGAACGGAGCACCTACGTCCTGCTCGCCAGCCTGTGCCTCATTCTGCTCTATTGGCAGTGGCGACCGATGACGGGAGTTGTCTGGAACGTCCAGAACGCGGCTGGCCAGTGGATACTTCTGGCTCTTTTCTGCCTTGGTTGGCTCACCGTTTTGGGAAGTACCTTTATGGTGAGTCACGCTGACCTTTTTGGCTTGCGGCAGGTCGCACTTAACTTCCGCGGTCAGCCATATCAGGCGATTGGCTTCAAGACGCCGATGCTCTACCAGAGCGTTCGACACCCGATCTACCTCGGCTTCCTCGTCGCCTTCTGGGCCACGCCCAAGATGACCCAAGGCCACCTGCTGTTTTCGATTGCGACAACCGGCTACATTCTGTTGGC
>DATGEY010000046.1:0-35158 GCA_035309625.1 Candidatus Acidiferrum sp. | reverse complement strand
GCTTCGACGGCGGCCAGCGCTTCGGTGGGCGAGGCGGCGCCGTGAATCTCGTAGCCTTCGCGCCGCAGCAACAGGCGCAGGGCGTCGCGTATATCGGACTGGTCGTCGGCCACCAGGACGCGATGAGGATGGGAGTTGGTCGGTTTCATTCCGTCTTTAATCTAAAGTCTATTCTATCGCCTTCAGCAACACCACAAGCGCACACCTGTCCGTTGGAGGCGCGAGCCGGCAAGCCGTAGTGTCGCGCGATCGCAGGATGCTCTTTGCTCTTACAAACGAGGAAGAAAGCGGGTTGTTTCCGGTCACTCGTAGCGCAGGGCTACCAGCGGGTCGACGCGGGTGGCGCGATGTGCCGGGATCCAGGAGGCCAGCAGGGCGACTAGTGTCAACAGGATGGCCATGCTGGCGAAAGTCAGCGGGTCGGTGGCGCTGACGCCGTAGAGCAGGCTGGATAGGACGCGGGTCAGGGCGAAGGCGGCGATCAGACCGGCGACGACCCCGAAAGCGGCGAGGCGCAGGCTTTCGCCGAGAATCATGCGAAGAACGTCTTGGCGGGAGGCGCCCAGGGCCATGCGCACGCCGATTTCCTGGGTGCGCCGAGTGACGTTGTAGCGAATCAAGCCAAATAGGCCGACGGCGGCCAGCGTCAAGGCCATGGCGGCGAAGACGCTCAACAGGGTTACGGCGGAGCGGCGCGGTCCCATGGAGATGAGGATGCGCTGGTCCATGGTTTTGACATCGGAAATAGGCTGGGCCGGATCGACCTGGTGGACCGCTTCGCGAATGGTGGCGGCGAGAGCGGCAGGGTCGCCAGCGGTGCGCGCAAGCAGAAAGGCGGCGTTGGAATTTTCCTGATACAGCGGCAAGTAGTAGACGCCCTTGCCGGAACTCTCGACGCCTTCCGAAGAGGATTCCTCGCCAACCACTTGCGAGTGCCGAACCGGGGCGACCAGGCCGACGATGGTTTTCCAGGGCGAATTGTTTAGAAAGCGGAGGCGCTTGCCAAGTACGTCCTGACCGGGCCAGTAATCGCGGGCAAGATTTTCGTCGACGATGGCAACGGGCTGCGTGCCGAGGCGATCCTGATCGGTAAAGGCGCGGCCGCGAATCAGCCGAATGCCCATGGTCTCAAAGTAACGCGGGCTGACAGATCGAATGTTGCCGTGCGGCCCGGGATCACCAGGAGGAGACACCCGTCCTTCTACCTGGAAGGAAGCGGCGCCGCCGAAGCCGCTGAACGGAAGAGGGACGGCCGCCGCCGCGGATGTAACTCCCGGAGCGTTGGAAAGATTGTCGAGCGCGCTGTTGAGAAAGGCGATCTGCTTTGCAGGGGTGTCGTATTGCCGATCCGGCAGGGCAAACGCGGCGGTCATCAGGCCGTGGGGCCGGAAGCCGACGTCGACGTCTTTTAGCTTAGAGAGGCTCTTCAGGAACACGCCAGCGCTGGCGAGCAAAACCAGGGCCAAGGCCAGTTCCGCGACGACCAGGGCGCTGCGGAAGCGATGGCGGCCCTTGCCTCCGTCATCGGTACCGCGGCCTTGCTTGAGATTTTGCTGCGGATCGAGAAAGGCAATTTGCCAGGCGGGAGCGGCGCCAAAAATAATGGCGGCGGCTCCGGCGACCAGCGCGGTGAAGACCAAAACATAAACGTCCAGATGAATATCGAGACCCTCCGAAAGATTTTCGGGAGCGAGCCAAAGCAAAGCGCGAATCGCTTGCCAGGCAACTACCAGGCCGAGGGCCATACCGGCGAAAGCTAATGCGACGCTTTCGGTGAGCATCTGGCGGGCCAGGCGCCAGGGGGAACCGCCCAGGGCGGTACGTATGGAAAATTCTTTGGCGCGAGCGGAGGCGCGAGCCAGTAGCAGACCGGCGACATTGGAGCAGGCGATGAGCAGGACAAAGCTGACGGCGCCGAGGAGGATGAATAGCGGAGTGCGCACGTCGCCATAAACAAATTCGGTGAAGGGAACTGCGAAGATGCTCCAGCCGGAGGCGGCGGGGTAGCCCTTGGCGCGCGGGTCGTCGATGACGCGCTGGGAGGCCATGTGGAGAGAGGTGCTGGCCGTGGACAGCTTGGCGTTGGGCTGCAGCCGAGCGACCGCGAAATAGTTTTCGTTGAAGATGTTGTCGATGACGAAAGCGTTGGGAGCAAGACCGAGCGGAGCCCACAAATCGCTCTGGCTGGGCCACTGAAAGTTTGCGGCCATGACGCCGATGATCTGGTAGGGCTGCTGATTAAGTTGCACGGAGCGGCCGACAATGGCAGGGTCGCCGCCGAAAATCGATTTCCAGGTGTGGTAGGCCAGCACCACCTCACGGTCGGCGTTGGGCTGGTCTTCTTCTGGAGTGAACACCCGGCCGAGCAAGGGCCGGGCTTCAAAGACGTCGAACCATTGCGCGGAAACCTTTGCGCCGCGAAGGCGGAGCGGCCAGGAACCAGTGGCGTAGTTGAAGTCCATCTGGTTCTCGATGGCCGAAGCGGCGAAGGTGCGCTGGTCGTCGCGCACAAAGGTATAGTCCGGCGCGGAGATCACGATGCTTTTGAGATTAAGCTTTTCGTAACGTGCGCGAACGGCGATCAGGCGTTCGGGGTGGGGAATGCCGTAGGGATGGAGTAACAGGCCATTAACGACGCTGAAGATGGCGGTGTTGGCTCCAATGCCGAGGGCCAAGGTGAGAACCGCGATCAGGGTGAAGCCGGGATTCTTCAGCAGCACACGCAGCGCGTAGCGCAGATCCTGCACCAGGGTGGTCAAGCGACACCTCCGTCTATAAAGAAACGGAGAGAGCGACAAAATTGTTTCATGTATTGTAGCTGGGGGTCAGCCGACGCGGGCGCTGGCTTTTTCTTCGCTGACCACCCAACCGTCCTTTAGCTGGATGATGCGGTCGCCAAAGGTGGCATTGCGCTCGGAGTGGGTGACTTGAATGATGGTGGTACCGGCTTCGTTGAGTCGCTTGAAGAGCTGCATGATTTCTTCGCCCTGCGCGGAGTGCAGGTTGCCGGTGGGCTCGTCGGCCAGGATGAGCTTGGGATTCTGGATGACCGCGCGGGCGACGCCCACGAGTTGCTGCTGACCGCCGGAAAGCTGATTGGGAAACAGATCTTTTTTGCCCACGATGTTGAAGCGGTCCAGGACATCGCAGACCAAACTGACGCGCTCCTTGTGCGGGACGTTTTTATAAGAGAGCGGGATTTCCAGATTTTCGAAGACGGTGAGATTGTCGATCAAGTGGTAGCTCTGAAAGAC
This sequence comes from Candidatus Acidiferrum sp., assembly GCA_035309625.1. Taxonomy (GTDB): domain Bacteria; phylum Acidobacteriota; class Terriglobia; order Acidiferrales; family UBA7541; genus Acidiferrum. The sequence goes on along the minus strand of DATGEY010000046.1, from coordinate 31,904 downwards.
AAAGCCGATGTTGGCTTTGTGCAGCTCGTTGCGTTTTTTGACGTTGAGTTTATGGACCGGTTGATCGAGGAAATAGTATTCGCCGCTCCAGGCGCTATCGAGCATGCCAATGATGCTGAGCAACGTGGATTTTCCAGCGCCGGACGGCCCCATGAAGGTGACGAATTCGCCCTGCTGAATATCCAGGGTGATGCGGCGCAGGACGAAAAATTTGCTGCCCCCGGCCTCGAAGGTCTTCTCCAGATTGCGCATCTGAATCAAAGATTCCACGGATTCTCCTTATCGCGCGATTGGCCCGCTCTAGTGTACCTTTCCCGCCAGCGGCGCTCTACTCATAGCGCATGGTTTGCAAGGGATTCAAGCGTGGGGGCGCGCCGAGCAGGCCGCTAGCATGCGGCTAAAAGACCGGGCCGAGCAGCACCTGCCGCGGCGCAGCGTGCTGGGCCGCTACAACGAAACACGGTTTCGTTGAGCGTCAGCGGCGTGGCACACGGCACCAACGACGGCTTCGGCGGGTTAATCCGCGCCGACGCGGGCTTCCTGGGTTTCTTCGACGATGCGGCCGTCGAATAGGTGAATGGTACGCTCGGCGAAATTGGCGTAGCGCTGGTCGTGGGTGACCATGCAGATGGTGGCGCCATTGCGGTGCAAGTCGCGCAGCAGTTCCATGACCGCTTCGCCATTCTTGGAGTCCAAGTTTCCCGTGGGCTCGTCAGCCATCAGGATGAGCGGATCGCCGACCAACGCGCGGGCCACGGCGACACGCTGCTGCTGACCTCCGGAGAGCTGCGAGGGATAGTGGCGGAGGCGGTGCGCCATGCCGACGCGCTCGAGGGCATTCTGCACTTTTTGTTTGCGTTCGCTGGAGCTGGTGCCGCGATAGGTGAGCGGCAGCTCGACGTTTTCGTACACGGTGAGGTCGCCGATCAGGTTGAAGGCCTGAAAGATGAAGCCAATCTCGCGATTGCGAATGCGCGTGCGTTCGCTGATGGTGAGGTTGGCGACCGGCTGGCCATTGAGCCAATAATCGCCGCCGGTGGGAGAATCGAGCAAACCAAGAATGGAGAGCAGCGTCGATTTGCCGCAACCGGAAGGGCCGGCGATCGAGATGTACGTGCCTTTCTTGATCTCGAGATGAATTTCCTCGAGCGCGTGGGTTTCCACTTCATCGGTGAAGAAAACTTTCTTCACGCCTTGCATTTTGATCAAGGTGCCGTTCGCGTCCGCCATGGCCTCTCCTTTGGATCCATAATCGTGTACTAGAAACTCGTGTGCGTCACCCAGGGCTACAAAAATCGTTGGCTTGCGTTACTCATACCGCAGCGCGACCAACGGATCGACGCGTGTGGCGCGGCGCGCCGGAATATAGCATGCCGCTAAGGCAATCACGGCGATGAGGGCCAAGCCGAGCGCGTAAACGGCCGGATCGCCGGCGTGAACGCCGAACAGCAGCGATTCGCTGAAGCGCGCCAGTCCATAGGCCAGCGGCAAGCCGATCGCGACGCCGAGCAGAACCATGGAGCCCACCTCTTTGACGATGAGAAACCGGACGTGCGAGGTTTCCGCCCCGAGAGCCATGCGAATGCCTATTTCGCGAGTGCGCTGCACCACCAGATACGCCAGCACTCCATAGATGCCCATGGCCGCGAGCAGTGCGGCGAGAGTGCCGAAGGTGGCGGAGAGAGCGGCGACAATGCGCTCGCCGAACAAATCCTGGTCGACCACCCGCTCCATGGTCTTGATGTCGAATATCGGGAGATTGGCGTCCAATTCGCGAACGGTGCTGCGCAAGGCGGACACGGCCAGCAAGGGATCCTGTTGCGTGTAAGTGTAAAAAGTCATTTCTCGAATCGTGGGGCGCTGTGCGTACGGCAAATAGATGTAGGGAACATCGGCATCCCGCACGTGGGACTGCTTGACGTCCTTCACCACGCCGACGATCTCGATATCCGGCTGGACCTTGCCGGAGCCAAATGCAAAATGGAGGCCCATAGGATTGCGCCCCACAAAATACTTTTTGGCCATGGCTTCGCTGATGACCGCTACTTTCGGTTTACCCGGGCCGTCGCCCTCATTGAATTCTCGCCCGGCCAGCAAGGGAACGCCGAGAGTCGAAAAGTAACCCGGACTAACTGGATCGAAGTTAACGTGGGAGTCTTCGGAGGAAAGATCCTTGCTGCCTTCGATGGTGATGTTGCTGCCCATGTCGCTGCCGGTCAGCGTACCGAGTTCGGATGTGCCTACGGCGCGGACGCCGGGAATGGCGGCCATACGAGCGCGCAGTTGATCGAGCAAGGCGATGCTGCGCGGAGTGTCGTAGCCGTTCAGGATCGGCGAAATGGCAAACGTGACTACATTTTCGGTGCGTAGCCCGAGATTTTGTTTGCGCAGATTCGACAGCGTGCGCGTAAAAAGGAAGGCGCCGGCGAGCAGCAGCAAAGTGAAGGCCACTTGTCCGGCGACCAGCATTTTGCGCGCGCCAACGTGGGAAGTTCCCGCGGAGGTGGTGGTGGCTTGATCTTTCAGAGTTTGCGCCACAGCCGTGCGGGTCACCCGCCATGCGGGAATGAGCCCGAAGAAGATGCCCGAGACAATCGTTGCGCCCGCCGCGAAACTGAGGATGCCGGGGTCCAAGCTGGTGCTCAAACCCTTGATCGAGAGATTGGCAGCGACTATGGGAGTCAGCAAATTCATGAGCCACACGCCGATCAACAAGCCCAGCGCGCCGCCGGCCAGCGCACACAGCAGGCTCTCGGCCAACAACTGCCGGACCATTCGACCGCGGCTGGCGCCCATGGCCGAGCGAATGCCCAGTTCGCGCTGGCGCGCGGCGCCTTGCGCCAGAAGAAGATTCGCCACGTTGGTGCAGGCAATCAGCAATACCAGGGCGACCATGACAAACAACGCAGTCAGCGCTTGACCGGAATCGCTTTGCAGCGTGGTGCGGCCTTTGGCGCCGGAGATCAGCAGAATTTTCTTGTCCGTAAATCGTTGTCGTTTCTCTTTACCCCAGTCGTTAATTTTCGCCAGTTGCTCTTGCAGCAAAGGACGATAAGCGGCGTTGATTCCCGCTTCGGTCTGGGACATGGAAAGGCCAGGTTTGCGGCGCGCCAGAACGGCCAGCCAATAGTTATTCCACTCCTCGAGGCCGTTACGCTCCGGCGTCATCTGCGCTTTCATCATCAGAGGAACAAAGATATCGGCGGATTGGCCAACCTGAATGCCGGTGAAGCCGGCCTGCGCGACGCCGACCACGGTCAACTCTGTGTTGTTCACCAGCAGGGATTGATTCAAGACATCAGGGTTGCCGCCAAAACGATGCGTCCAGTAGGCATAGCTCAAGACGACGATGGGCTGAGCGCTGGGGATACGGTCGTCGTCTGCCATGAAAAGCCTGCCGAGAACCGGACGCAGGCCGAGGACGTCAAAATAATTTCCAGAGACGAGTTCACCGGAGCCGCGCTCGGTTTGGCCGTGCTCGGCGATAGTGGCGGGAAAAGCAAAGCGGGCCAGCATTCCGGAGAAGACGCTGTTGGTGTCGCGAAGGCCCTTGTACATCGGATAGGAGAAAGATTGCGCTTCGTCGCCGTCGCTCCAGACGTGGCCGGTGGTGGGACCCGGAGAACGCAAGATCACCAATTCGCTGGGATTTTGCACCGGCAAGCGGCGGAGGAGCACTTGGCTAACCAGCGAGAAGATGGCGGTGTTGGCGCCGATTCCCAGCGCCAGCGTGAGGACGGCGATCATGGTGAACCCCGGATGCTTGGCCAGCATCCTCGCGCCGAACCGAATGTCCTGCCACATCGCTCGCATCTAGCCTTTCCCCGGCAAAGCAGCCAATAACCACACGGCAGGCCGCAGGAAGCCGTCTATGTCTCGGGTATACGGGGGAACCGGCAACATTGTTCCATGAGAAAGGTGGGCGAGCGAGAATCGAGCCGCGGCGGTCATATGGCAACCTTTACCTATACCAGTCCTGCTGACTAAGACGTTGCAGCCTGCCTAGCCGTCTTGCGGATAACGACGGAAAATATTCAGAAATCGTTCTCAGCGGCGCGCAAATGCCGATTATTTCAGCCGGATACGGTCAACATTGTCCCACTGGGACATGTCGGACAAAATCACCTTGTCGCCCGCCTGCAATCCGGAAAGCACTTCGATGGTGGTGACCGAGCTGCGGCCGAGCTTTACGTTGACGCGCGAAGCTTCCGAGCCGTCCGGCGTAATCTTGAACAGGCTGATGGTGCTGTCGGCCTGGCCGTGAACTGGGCGGCCAACATAGAGCACGTCTTTGAGGTTTTCCAGCTCGATGGTGCCATCCACGCTGAGGTCGGCGCGCGCGCTGGGCGGCAACGGTTCGTCGAAAGCCACATCCACGGTGACAGTGCCGTTTACCACCGAGGGATCTTCGCGCGAGACATGGCCGGTCACGACTCCATTGCGGGTATCCACCGTGGCTTTCTGCCCGATGGCAATGTCCTTGGCCTGCGTTTCCGCGATTTTGATCTCGGCCTTCAGCTTCTTGGGATCGGCCACGCGCGCCACGTTGGTGCCAACGGCCACGTTTTGGCCTTCCTCCACCGGAACCAGTTGCAGCACGCCGGTGATGCCGGCGCGAACGCGCAGGGACTGCGATTGGCTGATGCGCAATCCGTAGGTGGCCCTGGCCTGGTCGACCATCGACTGTTGCGCCTGCAATCGCGATTTGGCGGACTCTTCGGAAATCTTGGTACGTTCGCTCTCCAACTGCAGCCGAATGGCGAGCTGATCTTCCTTTACTTTGGAGAGGTTTTTGGTGTTCTCCGACCCGATACCTTCTTTGAACAGCTTTTCATCGACGTCATGTTGCAGGTGGGCCTGTTCGTAATCGCTGCGCACAGACGCCTCGTTGGCTTTCTGGCTCATCAGGTCGCTATCGACCTGCACCTTAAGGTTGGCGTAATTGGCCTGAGCGGCCTTAAGCGCATATTCGGAATCGAGCACATCGCGTTGCAGTTCCGGATTGCTCATTTCCAGGATCACCGTGTCGGGTTGCACCAGGTGGCCGGGGCGGATGACGATTTTGTCCACGCGGGCCGCGGTCTGCGCGGGAATCCAGTGAATCTCCTCGGGAACCAGAGTGCCCAAGCCGCGCACCTCGCGCAGCATCGGGCCGCGCTTCACGGTGTCCGGCCAGATGGTCGAGGCGTCTACCGAAGGCGCAGCGGGCTTCAGCCGCGATAACGCGAGAGTCACGCCGGCGCAGAGCAGCACGGCAACGGTTACGTACAGAATACGTTTCATTTTCTTGGCGCGGGCGTTGGATGGTCTTTGGATATCCATAATCTATGTTCACCTTGAAAATGGCACGCGGCCTGCCCTCGCGTATCCCGTCTAAGCTACGGTTATTCAATAGTTTACACCCAAACGGCGGCGCGCAAAACAAGCGAAGTTGACCGAAAATGGGAATAATCGTCCCATGAGCGAACACGAAATAGGACGTTGGCCAGGGGCAAATGGTCACGCAAACGATGCCGCAAGAGTGCGCAGGGGTGGTGAACGGGAACTTTGTGCGCGTTCAGGGGGAAATCAACTTGAAGTTGTAACGCGTAGGAGCCGCAGCGCACCCAATGGAATCGAGAAACCTTGCAGTTAGTGGGCGCGTATAACAAATAGAGTTAGTACCGAAAAACTAAAATGAAACTTGACCTACGGTTGTTTGGAGTTGCTGTTTTCCTGATGGCCATTCCGGTTGTGATGGCCCTTCCGCAATCCTTCCTGGTCTCCGAGGTGTCGCTGGGGCAGGACGCTGGCAATCAGCAGGCCGCTGGCGAGGAGAGGCGCATGCCGTTGTTTGGCAAGATCACCGCGATTCGCGACGGGTCCTTGGAGATTGCCACGCCGAATGGAGAGACGGTGAGCGTCAAGCTCACCGCGAAAACCGAATTTCGCAAGGATCGCCAGGCGGCTAAACGCAGCGACTTTAAGGTGGGTGATGTAATTGCCGTGCGCGGGCAGGAAAATGCGGATCACACCTGGACGGCGCAGGTGATTGGCGCGCGCTCGGCGAATGGCGAAGGTCGCGGGCCGAACATCCAAGCCGGCACGCTGGGCAAGGATTACGTGGCCGGCGAGGTGAAGTCCGTCGATCCGCCGAAGATTTCGGTTTTGCGCTCGGACAACGTGACGCAGACGATTGAGCTGAACGAAGACACTTCGCTGCGCAAAGGCCGCGATGCGATCACCATGGCGGACGTGCAGGTCGGTGATCATCTTGTGGCGCGCGGCGGGATGCAAGACAACGTGTTCGTGCCGAGGTTCGTTATGGTGATTGGACCCGAGCAATGGAAACGGGTGCAGGACATGGGCGGCATGCGCGGGCCCGGTGCGCGCTTAAGTGGCCCGGAAGGCTCGCAGCCTGGCGCTGCTGCGCAGAAACCCGCGGAGCCGCCGCGTTGAAGTCGCTCGCCCTGCCGCTTTTATCTTGTTTATTCTTGATTCCCGCTAGTTTGCTCCGCGCGCAAGATACGGCAACTGTTCCGGCACAAGCGCCTGCAGAAACCGCAACGCCGCCGGCTCCGGCTTCGCCACCCCCGGCGAGTTTCGAAATCAGCGGGACGGTGCGGGCCGGAAAGACGCCGCTGCCTGGTGTCACCGTCACCGCCTCCAACTCACTCACCGGAAAGAAATTTACGGTGGCCACCGCCGCCAATGGCACGTACACCTTTACCGGTTTGCCGCGCGGACGTTATGTGCTGCGCGTGGAGTTTATGGGCTTCGCGGCGCAAACGCAGGAACTGGTGCTGAAGCCGGAAACGCCGAGCGGAAAATTCGACGCGGAGATGATTCTGGCTTCGCGGCAGCAGGAGCAAGGCATAGGCAACCTGGCTGAACTGATCACGGCGGGCCGCGGCTTTCAGAGTCTGTCCCTGGACAATATGCTTTCTGCGCCGGCCGGCGGGGCCGCCGCGGGCATGATGGGCGGCGGACAAAATGGCGGCGGCGATCTTTCGTCGCTGCCGCTCAACGGCGCCGGAGCCGAAGGCCCGACGGAATCGGTGAGCATCACCGGGGCGCAAGGGCGGACGCAGGATTTTGGCGGGGGCAGCGAAGACGACATTCAGGAACGCATCCAGGAATTTCGCGAGCGCGCGCAGCGCGAAGGCGGCGGCTTGCAGGGCGGCGGACCCGGTGGCGGAGGTCCCGGCGGCATCGCCGGCGGGCCGATCATGATTTCGAGGCTGCCGCGCAACCTCAACATCAATCAGCCGCACGGCATGATTTACGCATCCGACGATACCGCGGGCCTGGATGCCAAGTCGTATTCGCTGACCGGCTTGGCCACGCCGAAGGCCAGCTATAATCTGCCGCGCTTTGGCATGTTTGTGGGCGGTCCGCTGAGTATCCCGAAGATTTTTAACGGCGGGAACAAATGGTTTTTCTTCGGCGGCTGGAACGGCAATCGCGGCAGCACGCCGTATGATGCGTTTTCCACGGTGCCGACGCCGGCCGAGCGCGCCGGCGATTTTTCTGGTGCCACCTACAAAGATGGTAGTCCCGTCCAAATCTTCAATCCCGCGACCGGGCAGCAATTTCAAAGCAACGGGCAGCTTAATGTAATCGATCCAACGCTGATTAGTTCATCGGCGCAAGCCTTGCTGGCTTTTATTCCGCTGCCCAACCTGAATAGCCCGACGCAGAATTTTCATTATGTGACTTCGGGAAGCAGCAGCAGCGATTCGGTGAATCTGCGGCTGATTCACAATTTTGGAGCGGGCGGCGGCCCGGGACTGATGAACTTTGGCGGCCCGGGGGGAGGCGGCGGACGCCGGCGCGCGCAAAACAACATTAATTTCGGAATGAATTGGACGCGCAGCGCAACCACCCAGGTCGATCCCTTTCCATCGCTGAATGGCGGCAACAGCCTGCAAGGACTGAATGCCAGCGCCGGGTGGACCTACGGGCGCGGACGCGCGACCAACATGTTTCGCGTGAACTACAACCACAATCATGTGGACACCACGAACCTGTACTCCAACTTTCAGAACGTCGCGGGGGATGCGGGTATCGGGGGTATTTCCACCAACCCGTTTGATTGGGGCATTCCCGGCATCAGCTTCTCGACCATTACCGGCCTCACCGACCCGGCGCCGCGCCGGGAACTCGATCAGACGTATACGTTTTCCGATACGCTGTCCTGGAGCCGGGGCAAGCACAACTGGCGCTTTGGCGGAGATTACCGGCGCATCCTGCAAAGCTTTCGATCGGCGAAAAATGCGGAGGGCAGCTTTGTATTCACCGGCTTCGCGACTTCGCAACTGGCCAGTGGAGCGCCGGTTGCGGACACAGGGAGCGACTTCGCGGATTTCCTGCTGGGATTACCGCAACAGACCACGCTGCAGTCCGGTGCGAACTCCTACAATTTTCGCGCTAACGCTTTTGACGTCTACGCCCAAGACGATTTCCGCTTCCGTCCCAGCCTTTCTTTCAATCTTGGATTGCGTTACGAGTACAACGGGCCGTACACCGAGTCCCAGAATCAAATCGCCAACCTGAACGTCGGAACCGGGTTTACCAGCGCACAAGTCGTTCTCCCCAGCGGCGCGGTTCTGCCGGCTCCGGTGAGTGGCGCCGCCACGTCCTCCACGCCGTCCCTGATCCAGCCGGATCGCAATAATTTTGCGCCGCGCATCGGCATCGCCTGGAAGCCGATGAAACAAACGGTGGTGCGCGGCGGGTACGGCATCAACTACAATCTCGCGCAGTACGGAAATATCATTCAGAATTTCGCGTTTCAGCCGCCATTCGCGATTACGTCCACCAACGTCAGTTCGCCGGCGAATCTGCTTACGCTGCAAAATGGTTTCCCGGCGACGAACGCGGCGGTGACCAACAATTTTGCCGTCGATCCCAATTACCGGCTGGGCTATGTGCAAGTCTGGAACGCGGACATACAGCGGCAATTGCGCGGCGGCGTGGTACTGAACGTCGATTACAACGGTTCGAAAGGCACGCGGTTGGACGTCGAGCGGGCCATCACCATTGCCGGCGTGCAGCCCTTCATCTACGAATCTTCGGCGGGGAACTCCGTTTATCAGTCCGGAACCATTCGGTTGCGCAAGCGTTTTGCTCGTGGCGTGGGGTTCTCCGGTTCTTACACTTATTCCAAATCGATCGATGACGCTTCCTCCATCGGTGGGGGCGGAACAGTTGTGGCACAGAATCCTTTCGATATCGCCGCGGACCGCGGTCTTTCCAGCTTTGATCAGCGGCATAAATTCACCGGAAACTGGATTTACGAGTTGCCATTCGGAGAAAATCACCGCTTTGCGCAGCACGGCGCGCTTTCGCACCTTCTGGATGGCTGGCAATGGAGCGGGGACTTTACCATCGGGTCGGGGCTGTACTTTACCCCGCGGGTGCTGGGCAATTCGCTGGATATCAATCGCGGGGTGAGCGGTTCGCTGCGCGCCAACGTAACCGGCGCGCCAGTGTCCCTCAGCGATCCGACTACTTTGCAGTGGTTCAACACCGCGGCCTTCTGCGCGCCGGCATCGTCATTCGGTTCCGGCACTCCCGCTTCCGGCGCCTGCGCGAACCCCAACGGAACCTCGTTCGGAGATGCCGGGCGCAACACCATCGAAGGACCGGGGCAGATCACGTTCGACATGAACGTAAACAAAATCATCACGATCAAAGAGTCTCGCGCGCTGGAGTTGCGCCTGCAGGCGGCCAATGTTTTTAACACCGCGCATTTCGCGGCGATCAACGCGATAGTGAATTCGCTGACCTACGGGGAAGTGACTTCGGTGGGAAACATGCGCAGGCTCACTCTCCTCGCACGGTTCCGGTTCTAGGTGGATGATGGCGGCCTTATGAAAATGCGCGCAATTTTCGCTGCGATGTTTCTGCTGCTGAACGTGTCGCAGCCCGCATTGGCGCAAAACGCGCCACCGGCGTCGCAGAGTGCGCCACCGCAGCAGCCGCAGTACCGCGTGCGCGTAACATCCGAATTGGTATTGGTGAACGTGGTGGCCCGCGATAAAAAGGGCAACCTCATTCGTGGCCTCAAGAGAGAAGACTTTACCCTGCTGGAAGACGGAAAGAAGCAAGCCATCTCCACTTTCGACTACGAAAACGTGGATGAGTTGGCCACCGCAGGCGCGGCCGAAGCCACCGTCAGCGGGAGCGCGCCGGAAGCCGCCGCCGCGGGTCCGGCAGGGAAGCCGGCTCCGCTGAACGCGCGCGATCGCCGTCTGATGCTCCTATTCTTCGATTTTTCGGGCATGGACCCGGAGCAGATCGATCGTTCGGTGGATGCCGCTAAAACATTCGTGCAGACCCGCATGCAGCCGGCGGACATGATTGCGCTGGTTTCGCTGGCCGCCAACATGCGCATCGATCTGGATTTCACCGGCGACAAAACAAGAGTGCTCAGTGTGTTGGGGTCCTATACTTCCGGGCAGGGGCAGGGATTCGACAACGGGAGCACCGGCAGCGCCGAAGGAGCCGCGGAAACTGGCGGCGCATTCACCGCCGACGACACCGACTACAATACCTTCAACGCGGATCGCAAACTGCTCGCGCTGCAAGCCATCATGCAAACCCTGGGAAAAATCTCCCAGAAAAAATCCATTATTTATTTCAGCAACGGCATCAGCCAGAACGGTGTCGACAATCAATCCGCTTTGCGCGCGGCCACCGCCTCCGCGGTCAAAGCCAATGTCTCCATTTATCCGGTCGACATTCGCGGCTTGCAGGCCTTTCCTCCCGGCGGCGAGGCGCAAAATGCCAGCTTGCACGGACAGTCCGCTTACAACGGCGCCGCGGTACTCAACGACCTGACCAGCAACGCGGGAACCCAGGACACGCTGTCTACGCTCGCCGAAGATACCGGAGGCAAGGCGTTCTTCGATTCCAACGATTTCAGCGGCGTCTTTTCGCAAGTGCAAAAAGACAGTTCCGCCTACTACGTTCTGGGTTTTACCAGCACGAATTCGCTCAAGGACGGCAGGTTCCGGCATATCAAGGTGCAGCTCAACCGGCCGGACGTGAAGCTGGATTATCGCTCCGGCTATTACGCCGGCCGCGATTTCGAGCACCTGAACCGCGCCGGCCGCGAGGAGCAGATTCAAGACGAGCTGGCCTCCGAGCTGTCGCAGACCGATGTCGCGGTCTACGCCGGCGCGGCCTATTTCCGCAAAGGCGATTCGCACTATTATCTTTCGGTTTCGCTGGTCATTCCCGGCTCGCAGATTCCCTTCGTGCAAGCGAAAGATAAGGACAATGCCACCATCGATGTCATCGGGGAAGTTCGCGCCGGCGGAAAATTCGCGGTGGGCCATTTGCGCGACACCGTGAAGCTGGCCCTGGACAGCGCGCAGCAGGTGCGGCGCAAGAACGTGCAGTACAACACCGGCTTTCTGCTGGCGCCGGGAAGCTATCACCTGAAATTTGTGGTGCGCGAAAATCAGACTGGGCGGATGGGTTCGTTCGAGACAGACGTGCAGATTCCCGATTTGCGCAAGACGCCGTTGCGCATGAGTTCGGTGGTGCTCGGCAGCCAGCGGGTGCCGGCCGGCGCGAAGAAGATCAGCGGGCCGCATCCTTTAGTGCAGGACCAGACCGAACTAGTTCCCAACATCACGCACGTGTTCACGCAAGACCAGCATCTGTATCTGCAGTACGAAGTGTACGACGCGGCGCGGGGCAAAAATCCCGCAGCGGCGGTCGCTGCCAATGCGGATGCCGCGTCAACCGCCGCCGCTAACGCGAAGAATCCTGTTGCGAACGGTGCGGTGAGTAGCGCTGCCGCTCCCTCCAATGGAACCGCGAAAGCTTCGGCGGCCAAGATTCCGCGCGAAAGCGTGCGCGTGCTCTCCAGCATCGAGTTTTTGCAGGGCGGCGCGAAAGTTTACGAATCCAAGCCGATGGTCATGAATGTAATCGGCGCGCCGGAGCGCAAGGCGGTGATTTTTCAGATCGACCTGCCGCTGCGGGCGCTGAAACCGGGCTTCTATGTTTGCCAGGTCAATGTGGTGGATGACGTGGCCGGGAATTTCGCGTTTCCCCGTTCGCCGATTTTGATCAAGGAACCCGCCAAGCCCAGTGCGACGCCGCCGCCGGCGGGAAAATAATTTCGCAGCCGATACAGCGCGGCATCGCTCAAGTCGCTGCGCCCGCTTGCGGCTTCTGCAAGAAGTTGCATACCTCCTGAGTGAAACGATCATGCAGCTCGACGTTGGAAAGGTGCGCGGCGTCCAGTTCCAGGTAGCGCGCGCCGGTGATGTGTTGCGCCACGAATCGGCCATCGGCGGGCGGCGTGGCGGGATCGTGGGTGGCGGAAATCACCAGGGTTGGCGCGGTGATGCGTGCAATCTCTTCGCGCAAATCCACTTCGCGTAGCGCGGCGCAGCACGCCACGTAGCCTTCCACGTTGGTGCTTTCCACCATGCGCTGCACGCGCGCCACCGTTTCCGGCTCGCGCCGGCGAAAGGGTGCGGTGAACCAGCGCTCCATGGCTCCCGGCGCGATGGATTTTCCTCCTCCCCTGCGCATGGCGGCCATGCGCGCGTCCCAGGTTTGCGGGTCGCCAATTTTCGCGCCGGTGCTGCACAGCACCAGTTTGTGCAGCCGCTGCGCGGCGTGAATGCCCAGCCACATGCCGGTCACGCCGCCCATCGATAATCCGCAGAAGGAAAATTTACCGAAGTCCGCGGCATCCGCCAGCGCCACGGCGTCGCGGCCCAGTTGATCGAACGAGTACGGGCCGGGAGTGACTTCGCTTTGTCCGTGGCCGCGGGTGTCGTAGCGCAGCACCCGGAAATGTTTGCCCAGCTCCGGCATCTGCGCGTCCCACATACCGAAATGGGTGCCCAGCGAATTGGAGAGCATGAGCGCCGGCGCGTCGGCGCGGCCCTCCACCGCATAGTGCAAATGCGCTCCGTTGACGTGGGCGATGGGCATGGCTACACGCGCTCCAGAATCATCGCGATGCCCTGGCCGACTCCGATGCACATGGTACACAGCGCGTATTGCGTTTTGCTGCGCAGCAGCTGGTACATGGCGGTGGTTACCAGGCGCGCGCCGCTGGCTCCCAGCGGATGACCGAGAGCGATAGCGCCGCCATTGGGATTGACGTGGGCGGCATCATCCGGAATTCCCAGATCGCGCAATACCGCGAGGGCTTGCGAAGCGAACGCTTCGTTCAATTCGATGAGGTTCATCTGCGCCAGCGCAAGATTTGCTTTGGCCAGAACTTTGCGTGTAGCGGGCGCTGGGCCCATGCCCATGATGCGCGGCGCGACTCCCGCGGCGGCCGCGGCCACCACTCGCGCTTTCGGGGTCAAGCCGTGGCGCTTGGCCGCCGCTTCCGAGGCCAGCAGCAGCGCGCAGGCGCCGTCGTTTACGCCGGAGGCGTTGCCGGCGGTGATGGTGCCGCCGGGCTTTACGATGGGTTTCAGCTTGGCCAGCGCTTCCAGCGTGGCGTCCGGGCGCGGATGTTCGTCGACCGAAAAAAGTGAAGTCGTCTTTCCCAAAGAGGTGTCGCCTTTTCTTTGCGGGATCGGGACGGCGGCGATTTCCTCGCTCATGCGGCAACTGCGCATGGCGCCGGCGGCGCGCTGCTGGCTGCGCAGCGCGAAGGCGTCCTGGTCGGCGCGCGAGATGCGAAATTCTTCGGCCACGATTTCGCCGGTCTCCGGCATGGAGTCGGTGCCGTACGTTCCTTTCATGCGCGGATTGACGAAGCGCCAGCCGATGGTGGTGTCTTCGAGACGCATCGAGCGCGAGAAGGCTTCGTCGGCCTTGCCAACGACATAGGGCGCGCGCGACATGCTTTCGACTCCGCCAGCGATGAGCAGATCGGCTTCGCCGCTTTTGATGGCGCGGGCGGCGGTGGCCACCGCGTCCATGCTGGAGCCGCACAGGCGGTTCACCGTCGAGCCGGGTACTTCTTTCGGCAGGCCGGCCAGCAGGAGCGCCATGCGTGCTACGTTGCGATTGTCCTCGCCGGCTTGATTGGCGCAGCCGAGCAGGACATCGTCGAGCGCGCTCCAGTCCACTTTGGGATTGCGCGAAAGCAGTGCGGCGATGGGGATGGCGGCGAGATCGTCGGCGCGCACGGAGGCGAGCGCTCCGCCGTAGCGGCCGAAGGGAGTGCGGATGGCGTCGCAGATGTAGGCGTCGGTCATGCGGTTAGCGAGCGTCCCCTATTGTAACCGAGCCGCCATTCCTGTCCCCCCAAGTACCTTTGGGGCGAACGGATAACGCGGAGACGCCGAGTTCGCCGAGTTGACGCAGAGGAGGCCTCGAACCGTCTGACGCACCGCTCCGGGGGAATTCGGATGGTTGGGGGATACCACCCCCATCTACAGGCAAAGAGTGCGCAGCCGATTGAAAACAGGGAAGATAGCGTCACTCCATCACGCAAAAGAGTGCGTAAGTCATTGAATCTACGGGGCGATGGAAATGGAGGAGTAGCATCGCCGGAAATAACGGTAAGAAGCGCAGTTGGGGGCGAGTGCTGTGCAAATGCGGGAGGGAAAGGAGTTAGCGGGCTGAGTGGGTATTTCATAGGATATTATACCAGTTGGTTAAGGATTGTCAAGAAGAATTTTGTTCCGTTTTGGGAATGGGTGACAGCTAGAACCAGAGTTGTATTGCGACTGACGATGCTGGAAGTTCAAGAGCCGCAGCCTCAAAGCCGAACACAATGTGCCATTTGCCGAAGCTTTATGGTGATAGTTCTATTTTGAATCGCTCTACTAGTTCGTTTATTCTCCCTTATCGCTATTTGGTTTTAGGATGGGTCGTGAGGGAATTTTTAGCTAACGGTTGGGTTGTAGGGATCGCAACGAGTCTGCTCGCTGGCGGAGCCCTCGCGTTGCTCTCATATGTCCTTCTCTCCAGGCGCAAAAAGCTGGAATACGTTCAGCGGGTCTCAATGGCAAATCGGGAAGTGATATATGCGATCAGACCGGGGATAGCTGAAGGGCATATTCCGACACTAGAAATTCTAGAGGCGATGGCAAATGCAACTGCCAGGAAGTACGGATTAAGACGCCAGGAACTTTTGGACACTGGCGGGGTTGCCGACGAACTCATAAAGGAAGTTATGGATTCGAGTTTCCTATCCTCCGCTCGGCAGGCTGAGTATTGTGCCAGTTTGAGCCCCTTGCGCGGAAGGGCGAATCGGGATGAGTCTTTTTCAAAGGAGGCGATGTCCTTCTCGGGTAACGCGTCAACTGTTCTGCAGAGTCTTCTAGCGGGGCTCGTTTCCGTTTTCCTCATATACGCCGTTCAACGGGTGGTCTCATTGGCTCTTAGCGGAAAAGCTAGCTCAGACATTCATTCGATCGTTCTTGGTCTGACACTTCTAATTGCGTTATTCACGATCGCGGTCGGCGTCTATTACGCAACTATGCCTCGGAAGGACGAGAAGATCCTAATTATCGAAACGGAGCGACTTCTAGAAGAATTGCGAAAGAAGCTAAAAAGACCTTAGACAAAGGGCAGCGTGGGAAGCTATCCCGAGGAGGCGCTGCCTGTCAGATAATTACTATTAACTTTGCTCGATTTGGCGGGCAATGCGTCACGGCTAGAGGCAAGTTCGATTTCGACTCGGTCCTCGCTGACAGGACTCTC
This sequence comes from Candidatus Acidiferrum sp., assembly GCA_035309625.1. Lineage (GTDB taxonomy): Bacteria > Acidobacteriota > Terriglobia > Acidiferrales > UBA7541 > Acidiferrum. The sequence goes on along the minus strand of DATGEY010000046.1, from coordinate 16,280 downwards.
CAAAACGACAGGAATATGGTCTGGAATGAGGTGGGAGATACGTCTAAAAGCCAAGATGGCGGCCGCCGTGAGAGGGTCGTGAGTGCTCCTGGCGTTGACGTCGCTTATATGGAGTTGCCCCAAACGGTCGCCAAATCTCTCAAGAATTAACACCGCCTCGCTCATCGTAGGGTCTACCTGTCTGGCGTGGCCCAGATCAAAACAAAGTGAAGCTTCTGGAAGCGATTCAAAGGCTTGGGCAAGCTCTATGGCAGTGCGGCCTGTCTTCTTTCTCTTATCCATATTCTCGATAAATAAAAGTCTCCCCAACTTCCTCCAGAGAGCAAAGTTGCTTATAACATCTGGATGAACAACGATTGGTAAACCTCGCTCCGCTAAGGTGATTAGAAGATTTACTGTCTCCGCTTCGGTACCCTCCTGAAGCTGACTTGGGGCATGAACAGAAACGTATTTAAAGGGAGAGAAATCAAGTAAATTGATCGCATCAGCCAGGGGCCGAAGCTCCATCTGACGTAAGGCCGACAGCTCGACCACCGTGATTTTCGCACGACGCAGAATCATTAGCCCCTTACGAAAATCTGAATACGCTAGCGCTCCAGTCGAGAATCCGATTGGTCTCATCAAAAGACTCCGTAGTGCTTAACAAGCTCGAAAAGCTTTGTTGAACCGAAGAAAAGTTCAGTGAGCGCATCCTGAAAAACATGACTGATTTGGCGCATGCCTTGGAATACAGGAGAGGCGGCCGCTCCATCAGACTTCAGCCTTTTCAGATGTTCACGGACTTCTGGGTCGTTTAGTTTCTGTAAAAAAGCATCATACGAAGTGAAAAGCTTCTCGGCCGTGGCGTCAGAAGCCCCATAAATGTCGATGCTGCGGGCAACAATTTCTAGCGGTGTCGAATTTACATAGCGCTTGAGATGATTAACCAAATTTTCAATGACTTCGCCCTTGTCAAATGTAAGGCCGCGGATAGTCGCCGAAGAATCATGGAGGCAACTAAAGCAGGTAAGGAGGCCCGAAACGAAGATGAGTTTTCGAGACATGCGAAGCTTCAAGTTCCGCAGTGCCCAGCCATCTCCTGCACGCTCTCGTTGTTTGCTAGCAAAGTCCACGGCCATCGTCCTCCAGAATCTCACGATGTCATTCAGGAGAAAACGAGGTATTTTTGTTTCCTTTCCGTAAGAGGTTATGAAACTGGTGTCTTCTTGCAAATATCTATATAGGATACCTGCGATAACCCGGTTGTATGCGGAACGGTTTGCGATTGGAATCGACTCGAGGAGAAGCAGAATCCTCTGTGTCATATTCCGGTTGGTGTCATTCTGACCGCCTATTTGATGAATGATCTCGTGGCTGAAAGCCATGTTGCCAAACGTTTCGGTCGGCCCCGGTTTACAGAATCCGGCTTCTTCTAACAGTTCCGTAATTCTCTGTGCGATCGGCAAGTGTTCTGGGTTAGATTCACCGTCGATTAGGTATGTCCAGTCCAGATCGCTTCCAGTTGTCCACTCTCCTCTAGCCAATGATCCAAAAGCGGTGAAGTTGGCGTCTTCACTCAGAAGCCTTCTTTCATTGCCGAGAAGAATTATGGCGAGTCGCTCCTTCGTCTGTTCAGTAGCTTTTAGAGAGGTCTCGATTGATGGCCACTCGCATCCCAGTTTTTTCCGAAGAATATCTAGAGCGCAGATGCGATCAATCTGTTCGGTCACGAGGATCATATTCTGCCACAAACCAGAAAATTGGGGTGCCAGTTCGTCAGCTGCGTTCGAGATGCGCGTCGAAGGGCGGGAGAGCTCGACCGATTCAGCTGGACGGCGGGTGCTGGCAACATCCGGATCGGTCGAATGAACTTAGCTGAAATCCCCTTCAAGCGGAAATTGCCGTGAGTACGACTTCAGATACCTCCAAAATGGTGTTGGCTCGAGGCGGTTTCTATGTGTAGTAGGGCTGCTGCACCAGCTGTGGCGTTTCGCAGTCGATTGCGCCGGAGTTGGTGGGGTGGGCTGACGGGAAGTTGCCGTCGTGCTGTTGGATTCGGCAGCCGGAGACGGCGGAGAAAGTCGGCCGGGCGCTCCAGATAATTACGTCCCCACGCCTCAAGGCTGCGCCAGCCCTCAGCGGCTAAAGCCGGAGCTTCTTCGTTGGTTTTCGGCACGGTTGAAACCGTGCCCTGACGGCAGGCAGGTCCCTCACATCGCTCGCGAAAGGCGCGAAGCGGTTCGGGATGACGGCGGGAGGGGACGAGCGGATACGACACTTCTTTTGAGGATGGGGCTCTCTGGGAAGGGCGCAGACTGGCGCAGCATGCTGCGCCGGCTACAAGGAAAAAGCGGGTTTCTCGGCTCGCGCTTCCCTCGAAGCTCGAGACAAGCGGGATGACAAGGATGGAATGGCGATCTTGGAACGGCTGCGGCGGCGGGACGTGAAGTGAGTGTCAGGTGTGGTTGGCGAAGGAAAGCTTTCTTCAGGGGCTGAAGCCTTGGTCTCGTCGCGTCGTTACGTGGGGGCTGAAGCCCTCACCTCCTGAGGAGTGGAGCGAAACCCTAGCGATTTGAAACCATGGTTGGATTGCTTTTCTATTCCCAAAATGGGACCAAAAAACTCTTGACATACGATAACTATATGGTATAATACTTCGTGAAATACCCGCCCGGCACCCTAACTCCTTTCCTTCCCACATTTTCGATCATTTCGTTTCTAAAAAGTCCGGGCGGCGCGCCCTTACTGCGCGCGGAGCCGCCGCGAATCCGTATCTATGTTTAGAATCAACACTTCCAAAAGTGTATCAAAACAAAGGACTTTAAGTCCCTCTAGAATCAACACTTATGCAAAAACGGGGGGGAGGGAGGGGGGCATATTGTTAACCGAGACAGCAGATTCCTCACACCGCCAAAATGCGGCGGGTTCGGAATGACAGCGGAGTTGCGCAGGCGCAGAGATTGGGGAAAGAGGGAGAAGGGAGTTTATTCGTAGCGGAGGGCTTCTACCGGGTTTAGCTTTGCGGCGCGGCCTGCTGGGTATAGGCCGGCGATCAGGCTCACGGCTACAGCGAAGGCTATGGCGCTCAACGCCAGCCACCAGGGTACGTAGGAGATTTTCACGCCGGGGAGGTCTTGGCGGCGGAGATAGATGGTGGTGCCCCAGGTCAGGGCTTGGCCGATGAGCCAGCCCAGGGTTACGCCGAGGATGCCGCCGACGAAGCCCATGGCGCCGGCTTCGGCGAAAAATAAGCTGCGGACGTCGCCGTCCGTCGCGCCCAGGGCTTTGAGTACGCCGATTTCGCGGCGGCGCTCGAGGATGGCCATCACCAGCGTATTAATGATGCCGAGGGAGGCAACGGTGAGCGCGAGGCTGCCGAAAAGGCCAAGGAAGAGGTCGAAGACGGTGAAGATCAGGCGCAGGCTTTTGCTGGCGTCCAGCAGGGAAAAAGTGCTGAAGCCCTGGCTCTTGATGGCGTCTTCCACCTGGGTGACTTCTTTGGGGGATTTCACGCGGACGGTTAGCGCGGCGTAGGTGGGCTTGCCGGAGCCGCCGCCGCGCACGAAGTCCTGCACATCGTTGGGTTGCGCGGCGTGCAACTGCTCCGCAATGCGCAACGGAAGAAAGACGCGGCCGCCGCCGAATCCGCCGATGCCGGCGGAGGGATCGGAGTCCACGATGCCGGCAATGCGCAACTTTTTTTCCCGAGAGACGATGGAGATGCCGCCGGACATCATTTCGTCGAGCTGCTTATCGATGTCCTGCTCCTTGGAGATTTCGTCGGGGGAGGCGGTGCGGCGCTGGGCGTAGCGCAGGACGAGTTCCTGGCCGATGAGCGAGGCGGTTTGCGGAGAGAGCTCCTTGGCGAATTCGGTTTGCAGGATGGCTTCATCGGCGGTGGGCGAGGAGAAGTATTTGCCGGTGAGGCCCTCGAAGGCGCTGGCGGTGCGGGATTCGGGGACGCCGAGGACGTTGGTGGAGTAGGAGTTGCCGTTGTAGCGGATGTCGGTGAAGAAGCGGATTTGCGGATAGACGTCGACCACGTTGGGCAATTTGGCGAATTGTTGGCGGGCGTCCTCATCGAGCGGCTTGGGGTTTCCGTGGGGCGCGGGATTTTTGCGCGGAGGGCCGTCGCCGGGGCCGCGGAAATCGCGGCGGGAGGTGACGAAGACGGCGTCGAATAATCCGGATTTGGCGAGGCGCTGCGAGGCCAGTGCTTGCAGGCCGACCCCGAGGGATAGCATGGCCACCAGGGACGCTACGCCGACGGCTACGCCGAGGGTGGTGAGGGAGTTGCGCAGGATGGCTTCGCGAAGATTGCGTACGGCGAGGTCGGCGAGATCGCGAGGCTTCATGCGCGGGCTCCGGCGGGCAAGGCGATTTGGTCGATCAGCCGGCCGTCGCTCAACATCGCGATGCGATTGGCGAAGCGCTCGGCGAGCGGCCGCTCGTGGGTGACCATGACCATGGTCATGCCCAGAGTGTCCTGAATTTCGCGCAAAAGCAGCAGGATTTGCTCGCCGGTGGCGGAGTCAAGATTGCCGGTGGGCTCGTCGGCGAAGAGAATCGAGGGCTGATTCACCAGCGCGCGAGCCAAGGCGCCGCGCTGCTGCTCACCGCCGGAAAGTTCGCTGGGGCGATGCTTGGCGCGAGGGGAGAGGCGCACGCGATCGAGGGCCTGCGCTACGCGGCGGCTGCGTTCCGGGCGATCGACTTCGGCCAATCGAAGCGGGAGCTCGACATTTTCTTCCAAGGTCATGCGGGGAAGGAGATTGAAGGATTGGAAGACCATGCCGACGGTTTCGCGGCGGTAGCGGGCCAGGCCCGGGGAATCGAGCGCGGCCAGATTTTGCCCGCGAACGTGAATGGCGCCGGACGACGGGCGATCCAATCCAGCCAGCAGATTGAGCAAGGTGGATTTGCCGGAGCCGGAACTGCCCAGCAGGGCGAGGAATTCGCCGGCGGCTACTTGCAGGGAAAGGTCGTTGACCGCGCGGATGAGCGTGTCGCCGAGGCGGTAGTCGCGAGAAACGTGGTCGACTTGAATGAGGGTTGAGGTTGGGGGCATCGCCGGAGTCGTCACCATAATAATACGTATGTGGGGGCGCGCAAATTTCGCGTGACGGAAATTGGGGCCGCAGGAGTGAGGAGAAACGCTGCGCGTGAAGAGCTTGGCAGAAGACAGCGAAACAGGCAGGGCGCTGGTACCGCCGTTCGGCGGGTCAGGGAGGACCGGAGAGCCGGTGTCCAAAATTTGGCCGTGCAGCCAGTTTCGCGGGGAAACGCAGAAGGCTACGCTCTTGGTGACCTCTCAAAGGCCAACTTATGAACGAATTCAGCGATTGGTTCCAGAATAACTGGATTGACCTGGCGCGTTTGCTGGTGCAGTGCGCCATCCTGGCGGCGGTGCTGCGATTTGGCCGCAAGTTGCTGGCGACTCTGCGCGCTTCGCAGGAGCAGGTAGGAGCGTTGCTGAAATTGTCGGTGACGGATGCGGTGGCGGAGCGGGGCGATGCGGTTGCCGAACCGGCGACCCAATTTGAGCCAGCCACGGAAGCGGCGCGGCAGTTCCACGCGGAGCTGCAACCGGCCCGGCGATTTGAGCCTGCTCGCGAAGCGGAGCGAAGATACGAATCGCTGGCAGGGACGGCGGTGGCGGAGCCCGAGCCGGAGCCCGTTTTCGCCGGCGCTGCTTCGCGCAGCGGCTATGTTGCGGAGCGCGAGCAGAGCCTGGGCGGCCGGGTGGCGGGGACGAGTCCGGCTTTTTCCCCTTCGGCGCAGCCTGCAGAAAGTCCGTCGCTTACTCCCTGGGTCTCCGCGCCGGCGCGGGAGCCGGAACGATTGCATCCCGAGCCGGCGCCGAATCCCCTGCGAAGTGGCGTTTCCGCGTGGCTGCAAACTCCTATACGCCGGAGCAGCGGAAGTCCATGGCGCAAAGTGGTGCGCTGGCTGCAAGCTCCCGCAGGTCACTGAAAAAAGAAAAGCCCCGCGGAACTGGCTAGCTCCGCAGGGCTGCGAATGGAAAGTTGCGCGCGGCTAGCGCCTGGGCTTGATCTCCAGCGGGTCAAGCAGCCTGAAGGATACGGGAGTCTCCGCCGGAAGCGTGATGTCACGATTGCCGGTCAGTCCCGCGCCGCCGGTTCCCGCTGCTGCACCGATCAGCCCGCCGATCAGCGCACCCTTCCCGCCGCCGGCCAGTCCGCCGATCAATGCTCCACCACCGGCGCCGCCTCCGACCATCGCGGCGGTGCGCTTGCCTTTGCCCTTGCCCACTTCCGTGGGCGCAGTGGTATGGATGTCGTAATTTGTGCCGTTTACTTCGATGCTGGTCAGGGTCAGTTCAAGAGACGCTGCGCCCTTGAAGCGCCCGGCTGGCTTGGCGTCTTTGACCAGGCCGGAGACGCGCGCGTTCTTGGGAATCGCGAGCCGGCCTTCTACCTCGATGGGCTCGCTGAGGGTAGCGGCAAATGGCTGGCCGGGAGTGCTGATCTTGGAGCCCACCGGCTCATCCAGCACGACGGCAATGACGGTGTCCACGGGAATCACAATCGGTTTGGGGCGGGGAGCTGCTTCTCTCGCCGCGTGCTTGCTTGCGCCGGACTCCGGTGATGAGGACGGCGAGTTCGCGTCCGTCGCGTCCGTTTGCTGCTGATCCGCGGCGGTCTGCTGGTCCGCGGTCTTCTTGCATCCAGCCAAAACGAACAGCAGGCCGAACGCGGATAGAGTTGCAGTGGCAAAACGACGATTCATGAACTACCTCCAGAATGGAAAGGGGCTGCACAAAAACGATACTACGAAGATGCGCGAAGTCAATTTAAGGGTGATCCAGCGGTTCCGAAAGAGCACACGTCACTGCAGCATCCAGGGGCCGGCCTTCTCGACAAACCGGAAAGCATAGTGAGGGTAAGACGTTACGGTGGGTTCAGAGCGAACCACACGAGCGCGGCCGACAAATTGCTGCTCACCGCTAAGGAGAAAACCATTCACGACGGAATCGGTATTGAGCGGCGCGGCGCAGGCGCAGAGAAACGAGTTCAAGCCGACGTTCTCGGTCTGCGTGCGCTCTTCAAACGGCTTTCCATTGACGTCGACTCCGCACAGCTTTAGCAGCGCGCGCAGGCGGACACGGACTTCACTGCGGCGCTCGGGGCGTTTGGCGCTCAGCACCTCGGCCAGCCGAGAACGCAACAGGTCGAAATCGATCGGTTTTTCGAAATAAGCGGTGGCCCCCAGCTCCTTGCAAAGCGACTTGGTGGTGGAGCCAGCTTCGCCGCTCACGATGAAGACGGGAGTCAATTGCGTGGCGGTCAGGCCGGTAAAGGTGCGACATAGCTCGAACCCGGAAAACTTTGGCATGCGAAGATCCAACAAAATGGCGGACGGCTTGTTTTGCATGGCCAAGGCCAAACCTTGTTCTGGATTTCCGGTGTCGATGATTTCATACGCGTCCGAAAGATTGAGCCGCAATAAACGGCGGACCGGCTCTTCGTCGTCGATTACAAGCAGCTTTTGCATTGAGCCCAATCTCCTATGATTTCGGTATTCGGCCGGATCCAGCAAGGAGCGGCGCCGCTGCGGAGGCCGGCTGTTTTTTCTCACTGCTATCGCACTCCGCGTCCAGGAGTTCGCGAACCTTGCGGGTGAGGGTCTCCTGCGTGAATGGTTTGTGCAACAGATGCGTGCCGGGTTCGAGCACTCCGTGGCCGGCGATGAAACTATCGGTGTACCCGGACATGTAAAGCACTTTCATGCCAGGCTGACTGGGGATCAGGCGCTCGCCGAGAACGCGGCCATTCATTCCCGGCATGACGACATCGGTGAGCAACAGGCGTATGGGGCCGGGGTTCTGTCGCGCGATTTGCAGCGCTTGCTGGCCATCGGCGGCACTCAGGATGTGATAGCCGCTCTCTTTCAGGAACATCTCGGCCAGTTTGCGCAGAGGTTCGGCGTCTTCGACAAGGAGTATCGTTTCTGAGCCCCTGGTGTTCATCGGTGCGCTAGCCTGCGGGGCAGCCAGGACGGCGGGATGCTCGAGCCGAGGCAGGTAAACGGAGAACGATGCGCCTTTGCCTTTTTCCGAGTCCACCGCGATGTACCCTCCGCTTTGTTTAACGACGCCGTACACGGTGGCCAAGCCAAGCCCAGTGCCTTTATCGCGTTCCTTGGTGGTGAAAAAGGGCTCGAAAATCTGCGATTGTATTTCCGGGTCTATACCGGTTCCGGTATCGGTGACTCGAAGCATGACATAGGAGCCCACGCGCGAGCCCGGATGACTGTGGGTGTAGGCCGTATCCAGATTCACGTTTGCGGTCTGGATCAAGAGTTTTCCGCCGTCGGGCATGGCGTCTCGCGCGTTCACCGCCAAATTCAGGATCACTTGTTCGATTTGACTGGGGTCCGCCTTTACCTGCGAAAGAGAAGTTTCAAGCTCCAATTTCAGGGCAATGTCTTCGCCGATCAGGCGGGGCAGCATTTTTTCCATGTCGGAGACCAAGGTGTTGAGGTTCAGGTCCACCGGTTCAAGTACCTGCTGACGGCTGAAGGCCAACAGTTGCCGGGTGAGTGACACCGCTCGCTGGCCGGCCTTTTCGATTTCCTCGGCGTGTTCGAACGAAGTGTGTTCGGATCCGAGGTTCCGCTTCAGCACCTGGCTGTAGCCGATGATCACGCCCAGCAAATTGTTGAAGTCATGCGCGATCCCGCCGGACAGACGCCCGATGGCTTCCATTTTCTGCGCCATCCGCAGCTGACGTTCCAGGGTCCGCCGCTCCGTGATGTCTTCGGCAAAAACCTCGATATACGCGAGTGCGCCAGTCTCATCCTTGATCGGACAACCGCTGCAGCGCACGGTTATCGGCGCGCCATCCTTACGCTTCCATTCCACCTCGAGGTCTTTGAAACTCTCCTGGTGCAGCAGCGTTTCGTTGAGCTTCTGATGTTCGAGCGGATAGCGATAGACGGAGCTGGCGAGATTGGTTCGCAGCAGCTCCTCGTGGGAAGAATAGCCAAGCATCTTCTCCAACGCGGAATTGACCAGAACCAATTCGCCTGACAGTCTGGCTCGATAAATGCCATAAGGGGCATCCTCGACCACGGAGCGGAAGCTGGCCTCCGACTGCCGCAACGCTTCGGCGGAGCGTCTTCGCTCCGTGACGTCGCGGTTTATGATCACCAAGTTTTCCGGTTGGCCTTTGGAGTTCCGAATAGCGCTTGCGGTGGACTCCAGCACTCGCCAACTTCCATCTTTATGGCGCACGCGATATTCGAGAGGCTTGCCCAGCCCGGTGCAGCGCGCTTGCTCAGCAGCCTCCCGCACCTTCTCGCGGTCTTCCGGATGAATCTGTTCGAACGAAGACGATTTCTGCAGTTCCTGTAACGAATAGCCCAGGACTTTTTCGTAGGAGAAGCTATTGAATATGCGCTTACCATCCATATCGACCACCGCAATCATGTCCGCGGCATTTTCGGAGATGAGCCGGAAGAGCTCCTCTCCGCGGATCAACTTGCGGCGCATTCGGTGGATTTGAAGTTGCTGGTACAGAGTATAGATATCGAAGATGAGAACAAGCCCGACGAGGCCACGCACGGTCTGCGGAAATGAGGAAAGAGGATCGTCGTCGCGCAGCAGGAAGGACGCCAGCCCAACGGTCAACAGCAAAGTAACGGTTACGGCGGCGGTCCACAGAAACCATTCCTGCCTTTCGATGCGGCCAATATGTACCCCCTTCGTGTCGGTTTGGCGGGCCGTCTTCATATCAATCAGCGACCTCATTTAGTTGAGGGACTTGGGAAGTGAGTGCCTGAGCCCATGGCAAACGCAAACCATTCCCTGCGATCATGTGGTTGAGGGACGCCGTCCGCGATTCCGAGCTGAGGCATTGCCAGGCGTCTTCGCCGGTGGCCAGGAAAGCGTCCACGACTTGTGGACAGAAAAGTGTTCCGCGTCCGGCGTGAATTGCGTTGCGTGCGTTCCGCATGGTGATAGCCGAACGGTACGGACGATCCGAAGTCATGGCATCGAAGCTGTCGGCTACCGCAAAAATCCGCGCGCACATGGGAATGCCTTCGCCGCTGAGGCCCAATGGGTAGCCGCTTCCATTGTGGCGTTCGTGGTGCGACAGGATTACCTCCGCGGCTTCCGCCAGGAAAGGTATCCCTTTTATCAAGTCGTATCCGATTTCCACATGGCGCCGCATGATTCGGCGCTCCTGGGAATTGAGGGGGCCGGGCTTGAGCAGAATGGCGTCCGGGATGGCCAGCTTTCCGATGTCGTGTAACCAGGCCCCCATGCCTATAGTTCTCAACTGGGTTTCCAGGCCGCCGATTGCGGCGGCGATTTTCATGGAATACAAGAGTACGCGCCGGGAGTGACCCGCGGTTGCCCCGTCGCGCAGATCGATGGCGCTTCCGAGGGCTTCGAGCGTCGCCGAATGGCTCTGCTCCAGTTCCGTCATAGCGGCTTGTAATTGGCGAGTCCGCTCGGAAACCATCTCCTCCAGGTGGCGGCGATAGTTTTTCAGTTCCGCTTCCAATTGTCTCCGCTGGAGGGCGCGTTGCAGGCTGGCCAGAACTACGTCAATATCGAACGGCTTCAGCAAATAGTCGTCGGCGCCCTGCTTCATGGCTTGCACGCCCACGCGCACATCGTCTACGCCGGTGGCCATCAGGAAGGCCAACTGCGGATAATGGGTGCGCACCTCCCGCAAGAGGTCGAGACCGGAAGTGAGGCCCATTCGCAAGTCGGAAATCACCGCTCCAAAACTGATCTTTTCCAGCAGGGTCAATGCTTCCTGGGCGCTCGCGGCAGCGCTGCTGCAAACGCCGGCCTGCAAGAGCAGAGTTCCCAGAACGTTGCGGACGGCAGGTTCATCGTCCACTATCAATACCCGCGTAACTGAAGAACTGGCAGCCGGGTTTTGTCCGCATCGTTCTCGCATAGGGCAAAATCTTAGTTGCAATATGAAGACCAAGGCGAGCCTTGCGGGTCCAGCAAAGTGAGCAGATTAAGTAAGTTAGGATGCTAATCGAGGCTGCGATCCGTGCGAGGAAGTGGCGCGCGTTCCAAACGGGCACAGCATCGTCGCGTTAGTGTCGTAGTGGAACGCGACCGAAATTGATCTTTGCGGGGGTTCTGTATTGCGTTAGCGCCAAAACTGGCCGCTCGTGCGTTACAACGGCGGCGAGCGCAAGGTGTTCTTGGCGGTGGAGATTTTGAGGTATAGGATGGCGGGTGTGGTTGCGGGAGGACCGGATGGCACGTAGAAATAGGCTCACGCGGGTGGCGGTGGGAATCGGGTCAGCGATTGGCAAAGCGGATCGCAAGGCGCACCAGGTAGCGAAGGCCGGGTTGGTGGCCAAGAAAGAGTTGGAGGATATTGCGAAGCAGGTGGAGGCCTTGAAGCGGCAGTTGCAAAAGACGACCAAGCGGCTGAAGAGCGCGCTGCGGTAATTGCATGGAGCGCGGCAAGTACGATGAAGGTGGTTGAGGCCATCGGCTCGCTGGTCCGGTTTTGGACAGAAAATGTTTTTGATACTGTAACGGCGTTAGGGTGGCGGCAAGACCCGGCATGCGCTGAGGCAGGGCTTTGGTGGCGTTTGCGCCACCGGGTTGAGAAGTTGTCTTGACACTCTTCACCCGTCCCCCCAGACTACACGTATCCCCCTTCCAAATCTTGCTGTCCGAGTGTGCCGATGCGCATCCTTGTTGCCGAAGATGACGCGCCGCTTGCCGATTTTCTGCGTCAGCGACTGGTGCAGGAGCAGTTTGCGGTGCAACTGGTTTCCAATGGGACCGAAGCGCAAAGCCTGGCCACCAACCAGGCATTCGATCTGGTTCTCCTGGACTTAAATCTGCCCGAAATTGCGGGACTGGATGTGCTGCGAAGCATCCGTTCTCGAAAGCCGGATCTGCCGGTGATGGTGGTGACCGGCTCGGCCATGGTGGAAGAGCGGGTGCGCGGGCTGGACGCGGGTGCGGATGACTACGTGGCGAAGCCGTTTGCTTTTGCGGAGCTAGCCGCGCGCATACGGGCGGTGTTGCGGCGCGGAAATCGACCGGCGAACATGGTGCTTACGGTGAGGGATCTGGCGGTAGACCGGGTGAACCACACGGTACAGCGCGGGGGGCGCGACATCGAACTCAGCCCCAAGGAGTTTGCGCTGCTGGAATTTCTGATGCGCCACGCGGGTCAGCCGGTGAGCCGTAGCGCCATCGTCGAGCAGGTATGGAAGCTGAATTTCGACACCATGACCAATGTGGTGGACGTGTACATCAATTATTTGCGCAGGAAAGTGGATTCGGGATATGGCCACGCGCTGATTCACACGGTGCGCGGAGTGGGTTACCAGATTGGCGGAGCAGGCACGGGATAATCACGAATGGCGAAGCGCAGGCCCAGGCCGACGGAATGGATTTATGCAGGTCCAGAAAAAAGGGCGTCGCGATGGTGGTCGCGGCGCCCCAAAGTAGATTTCTGGAGTCTGGTTAGTTCTTGGGTTTTTGAGCACCGGTGGAGGCAGACCCGCTGAGGCTGCTGTCCGCGGAACGCGCTTCCGGCTCGTAAGCCAGCAAACCTTCGGTTGCGGACGCGGCGATCACCGCGCCGTCTCGTCGTGCGCGTACCACCGGGAAGTAACCTTCGGCCAACGGGCTGGTTACACGCTGCCAGGACTTTCCTCCGTCGAAGGAGGCCAGCAAGCCGTGCCGTTGCAAGGAAACCACGAGCGCATTACCGTAGCCGGCGGCATCCTGGAACTGGAGGTCGCGGATGTCGGCGCGGTTCCATTCGCGGCCAGCGTCTTTGGAGACGTATAGACCGGAATTAGAGGTAATGAGCAAGTTGGAATCGTCCACGCGATGGACGCGCAGGTTTCCCGCTGAGGCAAAGGCCAGTTCCTTGGCGTCCCAGTGCGCGCCGCCGTCGGCGGAATAGATGAGATTGCGCTGCGCGATGGCCCAGACGTGCGAACCGTCCGCAGAGGCATCCAGCGATTGTGTAGCTTGCTTGACGAACTGCTCTCTGCCAGCCAGCTTCCACTCGATACCACGGTCATGTGAAACCAGAACGCCAGAACTGGTCGCTGCGTACCACGCGGAATTGGTGAAGGTGAGATCGTTGACCTGAGAGGATAGAAGTTGAGGGGCCTTGGACGAGCCCGGACGCTTGGCCGCCGCGCCGCGCTTAGTCTTCAGAGAGGCCGGGGATGCGGAATCCGTCGCAAACAATCCTGCCCGCACCCACTTTGCGTTGGTTTCTTCATATTTCATGAAGCCGCCCTTATTCAGGGAAGCCCACCAGCCGTTGGGCGAGGCGTACACATGCTTCAAATCCGTGCGTTTGAGACCGGCCCCGAGAGAGGTCCAGGTGTTGCCGCCGTCCTTGGTAGCCAGGAACGCATTGGTGTCGAAAGTGAGTACGACCAGCTCGCGCTCCGGGCGATCGCGATCCATAGCGACGTCCAGGATATGCTGATGATGAAAGCCGGTATTGGCGGCAGCGAACGTGGCGCCGCCATCTTGGCTGATCTGTACGCCTTCGCGTTCGGTGCCAATGATCACACGCTGCGGATTTTTGGCATCAATCACGATGTCATTCACTACCCAATCGACCGGCGTAATGCGCTTCCACTGGCCCGCTTCGCTGGTGGTCTTCCACAAGCCGCTGGTGGTGCCGGCGTAGAGCGTTTCCGGATGCTGGGGATCCTGGCGGATCAACTGCGTCCGCCGGAATACGAAGGGAATGCCTTTGTATTTAGTCCATTGCTGAGCGGCGTTGGTGCTGTGATAAATGCCGGAACAGGCCGTTGCGTGGACGCTGTCTGGATTCGCGGGATCGACGATTATGCTCATTACATCGGAATCGTCGATCATTCCTTTGGAGATGGGGGACCAGTTCTTGCCGCCGTCGGTGGATTTCCAGGGAAGATGGTAGGTCCCTGCGTAAATGACGTTGTCATCGCGGGGGTCGAAGGCCACGGAATCGAAATTCTTGAGGTCGTCATGTTTCGCAGGGGTGATGCGTTCCCAATTGGCGCCTTCGTCCGAAGAACGATAAATGCCGGTGAGGGAGCCGGCCAGCCAGGTTTTCGGGTGAGTGGGAGACTGGGCCAGGGCCCGGACGGTTTCGTGGGCCAGCCCGACAATTTGCCAGGTCCGGCCACTGTCGTTACTACGGTAAACGCCGCCGCCGCCGGTGTACAGGGACCAGGTGCTGGCGAAAATTCGCCTGGAATCGCGGGAATCCACGACGATGTGAGTGATAACATCATCTTGGCCGACGCCGATGCGGCTAAGGAGGTGCCAGTGCGCGCCTTCGTCCGAGGTAGTGAAGACGTGGCCGTCGGAGGTACCCAAATACAGCCTATTGGTGTCGTGAGGGTCTGCTCCCAGGGAGATTACGGTGCCGCCCGGAGGTCCGACCTGCCGCCAAGTTTGCGCGGGCGTTGCTACGGCCGCGGTCAAAAGCAGTGCCGGCGCTACCAACCAGTTCATACGCATGCATTCTCCCAGAGCGCAGAGGCGCTCACAAGATCAAGTGTACGGAGTGGCTGGAAAAACAACGCCTGTCCTAAAGTACGGATTTTGGGCCAGTTATTTATAGTACCGGTACTCGCTAGCCTTGCGGCGGGGTGGGTTTCAAAGTGAGAATAGAGGCAGCAACTTAATTCCTGACGAAGGGTTTTACTGTTGGGAGCAAGTAAGGTCCTCCAGGATGCTGATGGGAGATGCTCCCAATCGACCGGCCTTCGGAGATGCGGTCGAAGACAGGGGAAACCAAAATGAAGGCCACTTTTACGGGGAAAAGCAGGGCGTTCCTGCTGACGTGTGTAACCGGCCTTTTGCTCTTTGCGGCACCTAAAGTACGTGGCGACGAAGGCGATCCACCCTCTCGCGTTGCGCGAATCAGCTATTTGGACGGGAATGTATCGTTCCAACCGACGGGCACCGAAGATTGGGCGGCGGCAGCCAAGAATCGACCGGTGACGGTGGGCGACAAGTTGTGGGCGGACCAGGACTCGAGAGCAGAACTGCAGGCGGGGCAGGCTTCCTTGCACATCGGCAGCATGACGGCGTTGTCCTTCCTCAATTTGGACGAGAACATCCTGCAAGCGCGCATTGCCGAAGGCGCCGTGAATTTCCGCGTGCGGGAGCTGCGCGAAGGCGACTTGTATGAAGTGGATACGCCGAATGCGGCGTTTACGGTTAAAGAAGCCGGCGCATTCCGCATCGACGTCAACGAGAACGGTGACGGCACGCGGGTCACGGTATTTCGCGGTGAAGGCGAGATTAGTGCCGGCGACAAAACCTATGAGGTCCATGCCGGCCAACAAGCGGAACTCAATGGAGTCGACAACCCCGCATACAATGTTGGGCAAGCGCCTGCGCCGGACGACTTGGATCGTTGGGCCGCAGATCGGGACTTAAGAGAGGAAAACTCGCAATCGGCGAGGTATGTATCCCGCGATGTTCCCGGGTATTCGGATCTGGACGATAACGGCACATGGAGCGAAGAACCGGATTATGGGCCGGTATGGTATCCCAATCAGGTGGATGTGGGCTGGGCTCCGTATAGCTATGGGTATTGGAATTGGGTTGGCCCGTGGGGCTGGAGTTGGATTGACTATGATTCTTGGGGATTTGCGCCATTTCATTATGGACGGTGGGCTTTCGTAGGTGACGCGTGGGGCTGGTGCCCGGGGCCGCTGTATGCGCAACCGTTCTATGGACCAGCATTTGTCGGCTTTTTGGGAGGCGGAGGGTTTGGCTTTGGGTTTGGTTTCGGTGGGGGGTTCGGCGGCGGAGTCGGTTGGTTCCCGCTGGGTTTTGGGGAGCCGTTCCAGCCGTGGTACCAGACCAGCGTAAATTATTTCAACAACGTGAACATTACGAACACGCGGATCACGAACATCAACCAACTGGGCAACTCCAACCATTTTAATTACCGGTATGCGCGAGATACGCGGGCAGTGACCGCCGCATCGCGCAATACCTTTGTAAACGGGGAACGCGTAAACCGGGGGGCCATGCGGGTTACGCAAGCGTCGTTGCGCAATGCGCAGGTATCTAACCGCGCTAACTTCAGTCCAACTCGAAGCAGCTACACCGGGGCGGCGAATGCGCACGGGCGTGTATCGACACCTCCGGCATCGGTGATGAATCGTTCGGTAGTGGCGCGTACGGCGCCTGGCGCGGCGGCCTCACACATGCCGGTGCGGACATTGAACACTCGCTCGCTATCGGCTGGGCGGGTGGGTAACGGCGCGGTGAACGGCGGCGGCAATCGGGGAGGGAACAACAGCGG
>DATGEY010000045.1:0-10545 GCA_035309625.1 Candidatus Acidiferrum sp. | reverse complement strand
TACAACTGATCGACATTCCAGAGCACGTAGGGCTCCAGCACCGCGGGATGAAAATTTCCAATGCTGTTTTTCGCGCCTACCAAAATGTCCGGACTGGCCAGAAAAATCATGGGCTGCCGCTCGGCCAGGATTTCTTGCACGCGGTCGTACAATTTCTTGCGCTGCGCCCCACTGGTGGCGGTCAACTGCTGCTCCATCAAGCGATCGATCTCCGCTTCCCAAGCAGTCGCCGGGTGTTTCTGGGAGGGATTCCACAGATGCATGCCGCCGCTGGAAAGCCATACATTCAAATCCGAGTTGGGATCAGCGTCGAAGCTGCCGATGCCCAGCACGCAGGCGTCGTATTCTTTCGTTTGCGTGACGCGATCGATCAGCGAGCGCAGCTCCAGAGGCACCACTTGCACGCGCATACCCAACTGCTTCCAGTCATCCTGGATCAGCTCAGCCATTTTCGCGCGGTCGGCATTGGAGGCGCTGGTGATAATCGAAAACTCCACCGGTTTTCCATCGGCGTCGAGCAACTGAGTCTCGCCGTCGCTACGGTTAACGAACCTGAAGCCAGCCTCGGCCAGCAATTGCCGCGCCCTATCGAGCGAGCGCGGCGGATGCGGGATTGCCGGATCGGCCCAGCGCGGGTTGCCCGGCGTGACCGGTCCCCACAGCGCCGCGCCGCGACCCTGATAAACAAGGCGCACGATGGCTTCGCGGTCGATGGCTAGCGAAACGGCTTGCCGAAATTTCTCGGAGCGAAACCAACGCTGCTTGCGGGCCATTTCCGCGTGCTGGTTTTCCGCGAGCTCATTCAGGTTGAAAAACAAAAAGTTATATTCCAGCCCCGGGCCGGCGTCGGCCATGCGGTAATCCCTGGCTTGCCGTGAGAGGAGGGAAAAGTTTTCCGCACCCAGCCGGCTGATCAGGTCGGTTTCGCCGGATTGGAAGCGGAGGACTTGGGCATCCGCGCTAGGCACGAACAAGAACACAATTTCATCGAGGTACGGCAACCGATTGCCCTGCTCGTCGATTTTCCAATAAAACGGATTGCGCTCCAACACCAGCCGCTGCCCGGCGACGTATTCTTTCAAACGGAAAGCACCAAGGCCGGCCCATTGGTTGGCCGCGGCACTTAGGGAGCCGGCCTGTGCGAGCTTCCCTTCTTTGTATGGCGTCTCGAGCAAGTGGCGAGGCAAAATCGCCAACCCATCGAATAGTCGCTCGCCCACGCCATAGGGTTTTGCCAGAGTAAAAACCACGGTTTGCGCGTCCACCTTGCGCACTGCGACGGGCTGGCCGCCGACGATCAGCAAATCGCGTTGCGTGGCGTGCACCGTTGCGTCGAGATAAACGCGAAAGGTGAAGAGCACATCGTCGACGTCCAGCGGGTGACCGTCGGAAAATTTAAGCCCCTGGCGAAGGGTCAGTGTGTATTGCAAACCGTTCGCCGATACCTTCCAGGATTTGGCCAGGGCGGGCTCGGTCAACTGCGTAGCGCGATTGATGTGTACCAGGTCTGCCTGCATCGCGCTGATCACTTCGCGTGAGGTGCCGTCTGCGGCAAGCAGGGGATTCAGGCTTTTCGGTTCCGAGCGCAGCGCCAGGACAAGGCGTCCGCCCGGCCGGCCGATTTCCCCGGCGAGACGCAGCGGTTCTTCTTTGGCACTCGCTGGGCCGGGGGACGGCCGTGCGGAGCAGAGCGCGAGGGCACCGCTCAAGAACGCCGCGAAAATCGCTGCTGTAGGGACGATCCTGACACTTTGCTTGCTCACATCAGACCCCGCCGCATGCTTCTTCTATCTTGGCCGTGCCCGTGCTTCGCTGCAATAAGTTCGCCAGGGTCAGGTATCCGAGAAAGAACGGGATCATGGCGACGGCGGGGAGGTACATCCACCAATAAGAGACCAGCACGTTGTAGTGCTGTAGGCAGGAAAGCATATTGCCCCAACTGGGCAGCGGCTCGGGCACGCCCAGGCCGAGGAAGGACAGGGTCATCTCCGCCAGCACGAACTGCGGCACCAGGATGGCCGCTTGGGTCAGCACTACGCCGGACGTCTCCGGCAAAATGTGCCGGCGCAACAGATAGGGGCCGGAGGCGCCGAAGCCCCGCGCCGCACGCACAAAGTCGCGCTCCTTGACGCTGAGCACGATCCCGCGCACCAGGCGGGCGGGGCGCGCCCACCCGACCGCGGCAATCACCAGCACGACCAAGAGGAAGGCTTTGAGCGGAGGGACGGAGAGCGGGAGAAAGGCACGCATCGCGAAGAGCAGATAAATCCAGGGGAGCGCCAGGTACAGCTCCGCTGCGCGCATCAGGACTTCGTCTTTCCAGCCCCCCGTAAAGCCCGCCAGCGCGCCGATACTCAAGCCGAGCGACAGCGTCAGCGCCGCTCCCAGCAAGCCCGCCAGCAAGGAAACTTGCCCACCAAACAGGATGCGAGAAAAAATGTCACGCCCGTAGGCATCGGTGCCCAGCAGATACAGCGGCGAGCCGCCGGCGCCAAAGAGATGCGCGCGCGAAGACAGCAGGCCCAGAACGCGATAGGGTACGCCGCGAACAAAAAACCTTATCGGTATGGGTGTGGTGGTGTCGAGCTGATACTGGTCAAAGCTGGCCGTGCGCAGCGCTTGCGGGTAGACAAATGGGCGCAAGTGCCACGCGCCCTGGGCATCGACAAAATGAGGACGCATCGGCGGCGCGTACGGATGCTCGCGGTCCTGTGCTACGGGATCGTACGGGGCGAAGAATCCCGCACACGCCACGACAGCGTGCAGAGTTCCGAGAAACGCGATGCAAAGCGGCAATCGGGAACGGATCATCGCGCCTCAGCCTCCGTCCGGATGCGAGGGTCGGCCCAGTACAGAAGAAGATCAGCCGCCAAATTTCCGGCCACGAGGAACAGGGTGGAGAACAGCACGCCGCCGATGACCACGTACACATCGCGCGCCAGAATCGCTTCCAGCAAAAACGGCCCGAGCCCCGGCCAACTCATCACTACTTCCACCAGCAACGATCCGCTGAGCAACGTGCCGAGGCTGAAGCCAAACAAAGCGATCAGCGGATGCGCGGCTGCGGGTAGCGCATAGCGGTAAAGCAAGCGGCGGCGAGGAATTCCCTGCCCCTCCGCGGCGCGCAGGAAGGGGGCATCCAGCGCTTCGGCCACTGCCGCGCGGACATGGCGGAGCAATACGGGCAACGCAGAGGCGACGAGCACGATCACCGGCAGCACCATGTGCGACGCGAGATCGCGGATTTTGTGCGCGAAAGAAAACTCATCGAAAGCCACCGACACCATTCCGCCGGTGGGCAGCCAGCCGCTACGCACGGCCAGGACCAGCAATCCCAGGGCTAGCGCCAAATCCGGAACAATCAGAAATGCGGATGTCGCCCAGGTCAATGCCACGTCCGTGGGCTTGCCGAGATGCTGCGCGCTCCACGCGCCAAGAGGGAGCGCGATTGCCCACACCAAAAGAGTTGCCGTCGTGGTCAGGAGCAGCGTGTTGCGGGCGCGCGGCCAGAGCAGCGGCGCGACGGGAGCGTTATAAGCAAACGAAAATCCTAAATCGCCGTGCAGCAGAGCGTTGGCCCAGCTGAAGTAACGCAACGCCACCGGCTGGTCAACCCGATATTGCGCGCGCAACGCGCTAAACCGCTCCGAGGACATCTGCGGATTCAAGCGCAAGTCGTCCAGATAATTGCCGGGAGCCAGCGCGCTGAAGAAAAACGCCAGCAGGGACACGCCCAGTAACAGGAACGCGGCGTGCGCCACTCTTCGCAGCAGGAATCGCCTCATGGCTCGCTTCCCGCTTCTACCAGCTCGGCTTCCGGCGCGGCGGCCTGCACCAGGCTCTGCGCCTGGGAACTCCGCGGGTCCCGCAAAATCTTACCGGCTGGCCCCTGCTCGACAATTTTTCCGGCGCTCATCACCGCAATCTCGCCGGCCAGGTGGGCCGCCATTCGCAGATCGTGGGTGATGAACAGATAGGTCAGATTTGCGGCGCGCTGCAATTCAACCAGGAGATTGGCGATTTGCGCCTGCACCGAGCAATCCAGCGCGGAGAGCACTTCGTCCAGAATCAGCAGCGCGGGCTGGAGAATCAACGCCCGCGCGATGGCCACGCGCTGCCGCTGGCCCCCGCTTAACTCCCCTGGCTGGCTTTGCAAGTACTCAGCGGTGATTCCCACACGCGCCAGTAGCTGCGCTGCACGCGCCTCGCGTTCAAGCGCCGGACTTCTGCCCTCAATCAAGAGCGGTTCCGCGACAATCCGCAGGACGGTCCAGCGCGGGTTCAGCGAAGCGGCAGGATCTTGAAAAATCAGCTGCAGCCTGGGCCGCACGGCGCGCAACTTTTCCTCCGGCAGTGCAGCCAGGTCTCGTCCCTCAAACCAAATTCCGCCGGACGTCGCGGGCTGGAGGCATGCCAGGCATCGCGCGAGGCTGCTCTTGCCCGAGCCGGATTCGCCGACCAACGCCAGCGTAGCTCCCGGCGAAATTGAGAACGAGACGGAATCGACGGCGGTAAAAGCCGAAGCCCGCCCGCCGAAGGCCTGGCGCGTGTGGCGTATCACCAGATTTTCCACTCGGATCAAGGGCTCCATAGTCTTCACACGGCTGCGGCCGGAAATTTCAAGCAGGCAACTTCATGGCGATGGCCAAGCTGCGCGGCCGAGGGCTCGTGCGCCCGGCACAATTCCATGCGCGATTCGCAACGTGGCTCAAAAGAGCAGCCTTGGGACAGCACCGCCAAACTTGGCGGCGCGCCGGCAATCACCGGCAACAACGCAGGCCGGCCGCGCCCGGCTGCATCGTTGTTGTGTGGCGGCAGGCAGCTCAGCAGGGCTTGTGTGTACGGATGTTGCGGCGAGGAAAGCACGCCGTGCGCCGGCCCCAGTTCCGCGACCTTGCCCGCGTAAAGCACCAGCACGCGATCGGCAAATCCGGCCAGCAGCGCGGCATTATGGGTAATGAAAAGGAAGGCGATCCCGAGTTTATCGCGCAGCGACTGGAACAGGGCCAGAATTCCCTTCTGGGTGGTGGAATCGAGGGCCGCCGTGGGCTCATCCGCGACCACCACCGCCGGTTCGCACGCGATGGCTTGGCCAATCAGCGCGCGCTGCTGCTGGCCGCCGCTGAGTTGATGGGGATAGGCGGAGAAAATCCGCTCGACGTCATCGCGGAAGACTTTCCCCAGGATTTCCCGGGTGCGCGCGACGCGCTCGCGCTTGCTCAAGCCCTGGTGCGCGCGCAACACTTCCCCGACCTGATCGCCGATTCGCATAGTGGGATGAAGCGCCAGCGAGGCTTCTTGAAACACCATCGAAATTCCGCTGCCGCGCAAACGGCGAAGTTGTATGGCATCCATTTCAACCACATCCGCTCCATTCAGCAAAATCTCTCCGCCGGTAATCCTGCCGTTGCCGGGCAGCAGATGCAGCAAGCTCAACGCCAGAGTGCTTTTCCCGGAGCCGGACTCCCCCAGCACGCCCAAGATTTCGCCGGCGCCGACGCGAAAACTCACCCCGTTCAGCGCGTGCCACACTCCGCCGGACCGCCGCGCATACGCGACGCGAAGATTCCGCACCTCGAGAACGTGGCGCAACTCCATCTTTTCCTCGGTATCTTCATGGTGAGCCACAGTGCGGCGGCTCACAAGAACAACGTGCCCAACGCACACACGACTAGTAAGCACACCGGTCCGGGTAAACCGGCCCAGTCGGCTGCCAAACTTACAACGACTTCAGGAACGCGATAACGGCTTGTTGTTCGGGTTTCTTGAGTTTTTCAAATTGCTGGGTCACGTGGCTGGCCTCGCCGCGATGCCGCTGCACGGCATCAAAAAGCGTTACGGAAGCGCCATCGTGCATCAACCGCGGGCGCAGGCGCACTCCCCACAAGGGGGCGGTGCGAATCTTGTTCCGGCTACTCTCAAAATCCTGCTTGGCGAGGTAGCCCGCCATTTGCTGGAACACGCGATGCCCATAATGCTCGCGCGTGGCTTGCAGGATTCCGTCGCCCGTGCCCACGTCATGCATCAGGAAATCTCCGTAAGGATGCAGCGTGACCGAACCCAGCGCCGGTGGAATCGTAGTGTGCCGCCGTCGATCTTTGTTCCGGCGGGAGCGGTGTTTAGACTTTCCACATGGCAGGTGGCGCAGCCGATTTTATCGAATAGCGCCAGCCCTTTCTGCGCGGCCGCGCTCCCGGCGAGTAACGCATCGCGCGGCGGCGCTTTGGTGGCGCGCACAAATCGGGCGAAGTGATCGATATCGGAAAGGCCATCGGGCCCAACTGGATCGTTCGGCTCCGGCGCGGCGTTACAAATGCTGGTGACCTCGGTTGCTTGCAATCGGTTGGTGATGCCCATCTCGTTCAGGTAGGCGTCCGCGGCGAAGGACAGCAGGCTGGCGTGTTGGTCCTTCCACCCGAAGCGGCCTACACGCATTTGGCCCGGCGCTTCCACAATGGGGACGTACAAAATCTGGCCGCAGATTTTGCCCCGCGAAGACTTGCATTGTTGCTTGGACAGGTCGATCAGCGTCTGATCGGCGATCGCTTCCACGAAGCCATCGCCCAATATGCTCAGAGAGAGGCGCAGCGTCCGAATAAATTCCGTTTCCGAAACACGCTCCTGTATCTCTTTGTCCGGGAAGGCCGCGTTGGGACAAATCGCGCGATCGTTCACCAACGACCGCCCGCTGATAACCTCTGCGCCATGCGCGATCGGAATGTCCGGGGTCCGAAAGCGTCCGTCCGGGCCGTTATGCCCGACGCGCAGTTCTGCGACTTGCGATGCGCCGCCGGACACCGGGTTCTGGTGGCACTCCCGGCAAGATTGCGCGTTGTACAGCGGGCCAAGGCCGTCGCCGAGTTGCTCCACTTCTTCAAATTTTTCCTGGTCCGTCTGATGCGTCGCATCATCGACCATGCCGTTGGTCTTATTGTCGAACGCCGTGGGCGCATCGGGAAGTCGGGTGGCCAGAGCAAAGAGAGAGAAAAATACAACAGCAGCCGCGGTGAGCACCTTCATGGACTGTGCCTCCTGGAGCGGACTGAGGGTAAGGCTCAACTGTGAATACCATCGCGTTATGTTTACTGCAAATGAAAAAAAAAGCGCGGCCGTTCTTGGAGCGCAAGTGGCCACGAAACGGGACGCTCGCCCCTTGGCCCTTCCTTACTTCCGTAATGTCAGGAGACGGTCAGATAGGTGAAATATTGCTGGTCGGAAATGCTTGTAAAGGGCAACATCTTCAGCGGGCCGTCGGCCGTTTCGACTCGCCAACTCTTCTCGCCGCTCTTTCTGGCCGACAACAACGCCTCGCGGGTGACCCCCGCAACACGATCCGGCGCAATCGCGAATAGAACCAGCGGTCCGCAGAGCAGCGCAACGCTGTCGTTATGCCGAGCGTCAATGGGTTCCAGTCCATTCTTCAATGGCAACTCCAGATCGATGAGATCGCCCGATTTCCATTGCCGCCGCACGGTGGCGAACTTGCCGGGCGCCACCGCGTCCGGCACCCGCTTCCCGTTCACGAAAATCGACGCGCCCCTAGTCCAGGCCGGAATGCGGAAGCTGAGCGCAAACTCCGACGCTCGCGAGGCCTTCAGCGCGAATCCAATGCGGCTGTCAAAGGGGTAGGATCCGTTCTGGGTGAGGGACACTTGGACGCCGTCCTGCACCCACCGCGCGGTGGAAGGAATGTACAGATTCACATACACGCCGCCCGCGTCGCGCAAATAGCTGCTGATTCCGTAGTCGCTCGCGACTTGGGGCAGGGTGCCGGAGCAGCAAGGCCAGCGATGATTGGAATACACCTTGCGCGCGCCGAAATGGTAGTCGGAATAATAAAAGCTGCGGCCGTCGGACTGCAGCGGTTTAGCGCCCAACACGGTGTTGTACATGATGCGTTCCATGCTGTCGCCGTAGCGGGGATCGCGGGTCACGCGCAGCAAATAACGGGTCAGCTTGAAATGAGCATAGGCGCCACAGGGCGTTTCAAAACTGTTGTGGGTCTTGCTCAAGCTGGCGAACACATCGTCACTATCGGGCGCGCGCAGCGTCTCGTCCGGTCCCCAGCCTCCGGTGGCAAAACTTTGCGCGGTCAGCAGATCGAAGCCGTTCTTGGCGGCCCGGAGATGCTTCTCGCTGCCCAGCGTTAAATATGCCTGCATGGCGGAGCACAATGCATTTACGTGGCTGTACGCGTGGCGGCCCGCGAAATTGCTGCGCCCCTCTGCCAAGGGCGCAAAATATGCCTCATCGAGATATTGCTGGCCGAGCGCGCGATACCTCTCGCCGGCCCCTTGCTGATACACCAGAAAAAGATTTTCGGGCATGGTGTAGGACTCGTCCCAGGTGTAAGACTCATCGGTTCCGGGCCGCCAGCTCTGCCCATGCTCGATGGCCTTCCCCGGCAGCAGCGGCACCGCGGTGTCCGTCGTCTGTTCCAAGATACGGAACGCGTCCGGGTCGCTAGCCAAACGGTGCGCGTCCATCAATCCGCACACCAACTTGTCGTAGCAGTATGCCGGAAAGCGATTCTTGGCGTAGAAGTCCGCGGAAATGGTCTGCGCATACAGGCGATTCAAACGCAGAACCTTCTCGCGAACTTTCTTATCGCCGTTGATGGCATACGCGCGCGCGAGGGCGGAGACCCATTGCCCGAACGTCGCGGCCGGCGCAAACCCGGCGTCATCCTTGTGCCAATCGTAATTCGGGTCGTAGCGATACCAGCCGCCCAATTCCTCGCCGGGCGCCGGAAGTCCGCTCATCTGCCGAAAGGGCTTGAGCAGACTGTCTTCGCTCAATCCCATGAGCACGGCATGCGTCTCGGCCAGTTGCTGTTTGTGAATCTCGCTGGCCAGCGCAACATCGCCGTAGGCAAACTCCTGCAAGGGAGCCGTGATTTCCGCGGCATCCGCCAGTGCTCCGCGCAGCCAGGAATTGCGTGTCGCCAACCCCAGCGCCGCCGCCGAAGTGGAGTAAGCAAATTCGCGCCGCGAGATCTTAGGCTTGCCCATATCGCGCAGGCATTATCACGCAATACGCGCAAGCGCGTAAGACCTTGATCCTGACGGCCATCCTTCTTTCGCTGGGCTCTCAGGCGTTGTAATACCAACTTGGGGGCGCTGCATGGATTCACAGTGGCTCCCAATTCAATTATGGCTGGAAAACCAAAATGCCTCCCCCTTCTTGCGGAGGCTAAGCCCGAGGTTTCGATTATGCTGCGGCACCGAAGGGTCCGGCGTTCAGCTACCAGCCGACGCGCCCCTTGAGGTGATTCTTTGCTAGAATGCCGCCGCTGGTTTAGCGCGGCCCGTCATGCGGCGGGACGGTCGGCCGCTACGCACGGAAATTGCTTTTTTTCTTCCGGCTCATACAGCACAGAGGCAGGCCTCATGGAAGGACAATCGCAACCGCTGGAATCCAGCGAGCAACGTCTTCGAATTCGCAAGGCTATCCCAGCCGATGCCGAAGTGTGCGGGAAAATTTGCTTTGAAGCTTTCCGCAGCGTCGCCAATCACCACAATTTCGCTCAGGATTTTCCGAACACCGGCGCTTCTACCGGTCTGCTCTCGATGATGTTCTCGAATCCGGGGTTTTTCTGCGTCGTGGCGGAGCAGGGCGGCCAACTCATCGGGAGCAACTGCTTGGATGAGAGAACCCCTATTGCCGGTGTTGGGCCCATCACGATTGACCCCGCGGTACAGAATCGAGCTGGAGGCCGCCAACTGATGCAAGCCGTCATGACCCGCGCAGCCGAACGAAACTTCGCTGGAGTGCGGCTGGTTCAGACGGCCTATCACAATCGTTCACTCTCTTTGTACGCGAAGCTCGGCTTCGTGGTGCGTGAGCCACTTTCCTGTATGCAGGGGCCCGCCATTCAGAGGACACTGCCGGGCTATCAGGTTCGCTCCGCGCAAGCACAAGACCTTCCAGCGTGCAATGCCCTTTGCGTGCGAGTTCATGGACACGACCGGGGCGGCGAACTGAAGGAGGCAATTCAACAGGGAACAGCCGTGGTCGCCGAATCGCGAAGCCGCATTACTGCCTATGCTTCTTCGGTTGCCTTTTTCGGCCACGCGGTTGGCGAAACAAATGAAGATTTGGAAGCACTCATCGCCACAGCAACGGCATTTCAAGGGCCGGGGATCCTGGTTCCCACTCGTAACGCAGGGCTATTCCGCTGGTGTCTTGAAAATGGACTTCGCGTTGTCCAGCAGATGAACCTGATGACCATGGGACTTTACAGCGAACCCGCCGGTGCCTACTTGCCTTCCGTGCTGTTTTAGTTCGAGCGCCGGGCATGAGAACAACGCCATCACGGCACGGGATGTCCGTCCCGAAGCCGGTTCCCGGTAGAGTTCGTACAAATCGCGAGTTGTTAAAGTACGGGTGGGCCCAGCTGTTCTTGTGAGCGTTCGGATTCTTCCTTTACAAAACGTTCCGAAGACATGGTTTACACCTCCAAGCTGGACTAGTCCAGCTTGGAGGTGCCGATGCCATGGAAGGAGCGGTCCATCGTGGAAGAACGTATGCGCTTTGTGTTGCGGC
>DATGEY010000044.1:0-6807 GCA_035309625.1 Candidatus Acidiferrum sp. | reverse complement strand
AAAGCGGAAGTGCGCTCAGTCCAAACGTGGCGATTGGCCCGGCACCCGGAATTTCGTTAACCGTCAGGCCCGATCTCACCGGCCCGATCTCGGTTACCGGCAACCCGGCGCAATGGTTCGCCAACAAGTCCGTTCTGGTTTCCCCTTGCGTGGCTGGTGTTTGCCATCCTGGCACGCTGGGCCTCGATGCCATCATCGGACCTGATTTCGTGAATACCGACTTTGCGGGCGGGACTGAGCGTGTGCAAATGAACTATCGCCACGCTTAACCCTTTGGCCCTATTTTTTCGCTAGAATAGGTGCGAGGGACCGGCATTGATCCATCGCCACATCTTCCACAACGACAGCCTGTTGCCGATCGAGCAGGTCCGCCTGTCGCCCGGGCAAGCAGGGTTGATCTGCGGCTGGGGGCTGTTCACCACCGTGCGCATCTCCCGCAGCGAAGCCTTCGCTTACGAGCGCCACTGGCGCCGGCTGGAAAAAGACGCCGCCCTCATCCGCATGCCCATGCCTTACACGGCGGCCAAGGTCCGCGTGCATCTTCACGAAGTCATTCGCGCTAACGACGTCACCGAGGGTAGCGCGCGGATCTACCTGGTCTACAACCAGGTCGGTTTCTGGCGCAGCGACGAGCCGCAGCCCCAAGTCGATTTGATTATTTATTCCGCGCCGCTCCCTGAATATCGCGAGCCCGTCCGGCTCGGCCTTCGCGCTCACGGGCGGCACGCGGCCGCGCCTCTCTCCGGAGTCAAAAGCATCTCCTGGCTTCCCAATGTGTGGGCCGTCGCGGAAGCGCAAAAGGAAGGTTTCGACGAAGTGGTTCTGCTTAACGAGCGCGGCGAGATCGCGGAATGCACGGCCGCCAATATTTTCGCGGTGAAAAACGGCAAGATCTACACGCCGCCACTGAATTCCGGCTGCCTGGAAGGCGTTACCCGCGGCATCCTGGCGGAAATCGCCCCCGAAGCGGGCATCAACGTCGTGCAGCAGACGCTTCGTCCAGAGGATCTGTACTCCGCCGACGAGGTATTTATCTCTTCCACCAATCGAAATATTATCGGGGTGGGAGAAATTGCCGGACACAAGATCGCCGCCGCTCCCGGGAAAATCACCCGGCAGATCGAAGAGCTATTCGTTGCGCATGTGACGGATTACGTGACACGCCGACAAGCGGCCGCCACCCGCTGACCAGGCTTGCCGCGCCCCTGAACTGGCGCAATCCGCAGGCCTGTGGTGTACTTGTCTTTGCACCATTCGGGCCCTTTTTCCGACGTGTCGAACTCAATTCCAGACAGCATGGTGAAGGCAGCTGAAGCGTCAGACTGGCGCGCCGACGCCTGGCGTTCCTACGCTACCCGCTCCTATCAGCGGCCTTCCAGGAAATCGCTAGTGGTTGCCTGTCTGCTATTTTTCCTCACGCTGGGCACCTGCCTGGTCGCAGGCACCCACTTCGCCGTCGCTTACGCCCACAACGAAGCAGTCTCCTGGGACGAATTTGTCCACGCGTTCACTTTGACCTATCGCCATCCGCTGGCGCTTGCCGCCGGACTTCCCTTCGCCCTCACCTTGCTGATCATTCTGCTCGCTCACGAGCTGGGCCATTTCTTTGCTTGCCGTCATCACCAGATCCATGCCAGCTATCCCTTCTTCATTCCCTTCCCGACCTTGATCGGGACGCTCGGCGCCTTCATCCTGATCCGGTCGCCCATTCGCACCAAGCGTGCACTGTTCGATGTCGGGGCATCCGGTCCTATCGTTGGTTTCGTGGTCGCGGTTCCCGCGCTTATCTACGGCATCCTCCACGCCAAAATCGTTCCGGGGCTGGCCACTCCCGCGGAAGACAAGATTATTCTCGGTTCTCCGTTGATCCTGAAGCTCCTCGCGCCGCTGTTTCATCAAGGCGCCCACGCCGCGAATCTGCTGCTCCATCCGGTCGGACGCGCCGCGTGGGTGGGCCTGTTCGCTACTTCCCTCAATCTGCTTCCTGCCGCGCAGCTTGACGGCGGCCACATTTTGCGGTCCATGAGCCAGCGGGCGCATCGCATGAGTTCGATGGTTCTTCCCGCCATTCTGGCCTTCATCGGATTTCGCTACTGGGGCGGGTGGTATCTGTGGGCGGCGCTGCTGATCGGCATCCATTTCCTGAGGTCGCTCCCGATCTATAATCCCGAACCTCTGGGCTCCCGGCGTCTCGCCGCCGCCGTTTTGGCGCTGGTGATTTTTCTTCTGTGCTTCATGCCCGCGCCGTTCCTGTAGCGTTGGGTGGAGTTAACCTCCTGGTGCGCTTGTGCGGCAAAGAAAATGCGCGCTGCGATTGAGAACGTTTGCACAGCACTGGCACGGCGGACCGCCATGAATAGCTGTCCCACCGGTTGCGCCGTGCAAACTTCCTGGTTGACCCCGCCCGCCGCCACAGGCACTCTTTTCAGCGACCAAAATGGCTGAAACCAATACCGCAGCTCCTGCAGTTGCCTCGCGCGCCTCGCTACTCCGCACCCTCCGCCAACGCGACCTGTTCCTGCTCTTCATCGGCTCGGTCATTGGCTCCGGCGTGTTCCTCACACCCGGGTTGATCCTTCGCAAGCTCGACGGCTCCGTCGGCTACTCGTTCCTGGTCTGGATCATCGGCGGGATCCTCTCCCTTCTCGGCGCGCTCACCTACGCCGAGCTCGCCGCCGCTAATCCCGAGGCTGGCGGCTTGTACGTTTTCATTCGCGATGGCTTCGGCCGCATGTCCGCATTCCTTTATGGGTGGTGCCTGTTCCTGGTGATTGCCAGCGGCTCGGTCGCCGCGCTGGCCCGCGCCTTCACGCAATACCTGGCAGAAATTGTTCCGCTCACGTCGTTCGCGGCGACGATGGTGTCGATCGTTATGATCGCGGTGGTTACCGGGGTCAACGTGTGGGGCACGCGCAAAAGCTCCGACCTGCAGAACTGGACCACGCTGGTCAAGGTGGGCATCATCGTGGTGCTCAGCACTGTGCTGCTATTTTTCGGCCATCACATTCGAGAAATTCCGCCCGCGCTTGGGTCCTGGCAATCCGGCTCCCATCTTCTTTCCAGTTTCGGCTTGGCCATGATCGCGGTGCTTTGGGCTTATGAAGGTTGGCAGTTCGGCACTTATAGCGCTGGAGAAGTCGTCGACCCGCAGAAAGCGTTCCCGCGCGCCTTCTTGCTGGGCTCTGTGACGCTGACTGGCCTCTACTTGATCGCTATCGTTGCGTATCTCAACGCGCTCGGCCCCGCCGCGGCCACCGCCAGCGAAGCCATCGCCGCCACCGCCGCCACCGCCGTCCTGGGCTCCTGGGCCGGACGCGCCATCGCTTTCACCATCCTTATCTCCACCTTCAGCGCCGCCAACAGCGTCATTCTCACGGCCCCGCGCGTTTTCTATGCCATGGCCAACGACAATCTGTTTTTCAAGAAATTGGCCGAGGTGCACCCGCGGTTCCGCACGCCGGCCAATGCCATCCTAGGTCTGGGTATTTGGTCCGCTGTGCTGGTCTGTGCGGGAGAACTGGGGCAGTTTCAAAAATTAATCGAAGGCGTAATCTTCATCGGCTGGATCTTCTACGGGCTGGGCGCAGCGGCCATCTTTCCGATTCGCCGGGCCACCCAGGGCAAACCTATACCTTACCGCGTTCCCGGCTACCCCTGGACGCCGTTAGTTTTTGTCCTGGCGGCCGCCGCTATCGTAGGCAACGCCATCTACCTGGCGTTCCACGACTCCGGCGAATTCCGCAACCTGACGGTCGCGATCATGCTGTTCGCCCTGGGCCTCCCGGCTTACCTCTTCTGGCGCCGCAACTCCCCCGCTTCTTCCTAGCCGCGCGTATCGTTGCGCCAAGGCGAACCAAACCGCAATTTCCACACGACACACCTCCTAACACAGAAAAACCGGGCGGACCAAAGTCGGTCTGCCCGGTTGCAACTTCTTTTTCCCAACTTTTGGTTAAAAGAGCTAGTTCTGCATCAGAACGGTATCAATCACGTGAATCACACCGTTAGACTGATACACGTCCGCAATCGTGATCTTGGACATCCCACCTTTTTCGTCGGTTAGGATTATGCTGTCACCCTGAAAGCTAGCCTTCAGCGTGCCGCCCTCGACGGTCTTGAGAGAAGCGGTACCGCCTCCCGCTTTGATGGCCGTGGCGATATCTTTGGAGCTCATCTTGCCTGCCACGACGTGGTAGGTCAGGATCTTCGTCAGCGTTTCCTTGTTTTCCGGCTTGAGCAGAGTGTCCACGGTTCCCGAAGGAAGCTTTTCGAACGCTGCGTTCGTCGGTGCGAATACCGTGAAGGGCCCGGTGCCTTCGAGTGTGTCTACCAGCCCGGCAGCCTTAACCGCTGCAACCAGAGTGGTGTGATCTTTCGAATTCGAGGCATTCTCAATGATGTTCTTGGATGGGTACATTTTTGCACCCCCCACCATTGGATCGTCTTTGGCGATGGCGGCGGTGGCAATCATCGCTACAGCAAACAACAGGTACGTCAGTTTCTTCATAGGCTTCTTTCCGTATCAGACTTTTTGCTAGGGAGACATCCTTTGTACCAGTTTGGTAACGTCCGGTCTGTCGCATTTCGCACACCGCGCCTGATGGTTGGAGTTGGCAACGCCATCTACCTCGCCTTTGCCAACTCCGGCCAGTTCCGCACCTGGACCCACGCCATCTCAATGAAGGGATACACTTCCTCCCACACGTGGGTTGTTTTTGCGCAACACGAAGGAGAGCAAGAACATCAGGCCGGCGCATACCGCGATGACCCAATAGCAGTCGATGTATGCCAGGGCGGTCGCCTGCGCCCGCACACTGGCGTAGAAACGCGCGAGAGCCTGCTTGTGCGCGCCCTGCAGGCTCATGCCTGCGCGGGCTAATTGCTGTGCCAGGCCGCTAAGCATGGCCTGAAAATTGGGATTCAAAGCGCTCGCCTGCTCCACCAGGCGCCCCTGATGAAACTGAGAACGCCGGGCAAGTATGGTGGTTACCAAAGACGTCCCTACGCTGCTGCCGATGTTGCGCATGAAGTTGACCAAACCCGCGACCGCGTTGTTTTTTTCTGGGGCGATGCCGGCGTAGGCCGCGGTCGATGCGGGAATGAAGATAAATCCCAGCGGAATATACTGCAGGATGCGCAGCCAGGTGGCCGCGCCGAAACTTAGCTGCAGGTCGATTCTTTTGGTTGATAAGTACATGGTGAACGTCAGCGCCAGCCAGCCGAAAGCGATTAGCTGGCGGGCTTGAAAGCGGGTGGTCAGTTGCCCGACGAGCGGAAGTTCCATGAGCAGGACGACGGCGGCAGCAGACATGACGATGCCGGCTTTTTCGGCGGTATAGCCCATCAGGGTTTGCAGGAATTGCGGCATCAGCACGGTGGAAGCGAACGAAATGGCGCCGACCATGAACATCAAGGTATTGGCGGTGGCGAAATTTCCATTCTTGAAGAGGCGGACGTCCACAATCGGCTCTTTTCGATTCCACTCGTAAATCACCAGAGCGATCAGGCACGTTGCGGCGACCACCGTCAGAGTGATAATGAAATTTGAGCCCCACCAATCGTCCTCTTGACCCTTATCCAACAGAATTTGTAGCGCGCCCACGCCCAGGGCCAACAATCCGAATCCAATGTAATCCACGCGTAGCGACTTCCCTTGGAGCGCTTTCAGATATTCCGGATCCTCAATCAGGCGGTAGATCAGAAACAAAGCGATCAGTCCTACGGGAAGGTTGATGTAAAAGATCCAGCGCCAGGTATAGTTGTCGGTGATCCATCCCCCGAGCGTCGGGCCGATGGAGGGCGCAACAATCGCGGTCACTCCGTACAACGAGAAAGCCAGCCCGCGCTTCTCCGGCGGAAAGGTGTCCGCGAGGATCGCTTGCGCCATGGGTTGCAGGCCGCCGCCGCCCGCGCCCTGGAGGACGCGGGCCAAGAGCAGAAATCCCAGACTCCAGGCGATTCCGCAGAGCAGCGAACTGAGCGTAAACACCACGATGCAAATCATGAAAAAACGCTTTCTTCCGAGCAGACCCACGAACCATCCGCTGATCGGAAGAATGATGGCGTTGGACACCAGATACGAGGTCAGCACCCAGGTGCTTTCGTCGCCGCTGGCCCCGAGATCGCCGGCAATGTGCGGCAGAGCCACGTTGGCGATGCTGGTGTCCAGCACTTCCATGAATGCCGCCAGGGACACCACGACCGCGATAAGCCACGGGTTCACACTCGATCGGGAATAGGTGTTGTAATGAGGAGCGGTCTCCGTCGCTTCCATGGAACACTCGGCTCGCTACCTAACAAGCTGAACGGAGTGTCGAGTGTAAGGCCAATACTAACCTGTCACCAACTTGGCCGATGGCGGGGCGCCTGTTTTGGCGCGCCCGTTTCGGATTTTTGCCGGAGGTCCCCTTGGGTCCTGGATTTCTACTTTTCGTCCGGGGACAGACGCCTCTTAACGGGCCGCCTTCAAAGGAGCGCTATGCTCACGAGGGAAACGAAGCAACAGAGCGAGCGGCTGCAAAGAACAGACGCGGCACTGGGGATGGATCAAGTCTATTGCGCGTGCGCGACTTCGTAATTCGCCAGAATGCAGCCGCCTTCGAACTGGCGGCACTCGGTCAAGGTCAGTTTGACGCGGTGTGCGGGATCGCGGAAGGCGGGGATTCCAGAGCCCAGAAGAATTGGATGAATATTCAGGCCGACGTGGTCGATCAGGCCAACAGCGAAAAGAGACTCGGCCAGTTCGCCTCCCCCCATCAGGCAAATCCCTTTGCCGGGTTGCTGTTTGAGCTTCGATACGAAATCCGC
>DATGEY010000043.1:0-62844 GCA_035309625.1 Candidatus Acidiferrum sp. | reverse complement strand
CAGGAGGAAGTTATCGTCGGAATAGAACTGCACATCATGGGCGCCGCCTTTGACGTCGCGCCAGGGGCCGGAAGGCTGAACCGGGGCGGATACGCTTGCGCTGATGCTGGAAACATTAGTGCTCATGTGCTGACCTGGAGTGCCGGAATAGCTCCGCGGCAGTGCAGGGACCTGTGGCGGAGACCGAATAAGCCAAAGCAAGGTCTCACGAGAGTCCGCATTCGGGTAATAGGGTAAAACCTGTAGGAGCGGAAGTTGTATTTGGGAAGGGGCCATTAGAAGAAGGAATCCGCGGCTGCTTGCGAGAAAGCAGCCGCGGCAGCGTGCGGTAGGGTGAGTTTGTCTAGTAGGGCCCGATGTTCCAGGGACCGGCGGCTGGACGAGCGACTCCGTTCTTATCAAAGGCCAGAGGCGCGAGGTCACCAACCGCTATGTCAGAAAGGTTGATACCGTTGCCCTCCCCGACAGTGGCCAGAAGGGCCAGAGAGGGATCCGTCGTCGTTTCGCTGGAAACCACGTCCAAGTTGACGGTGTCGGACGTAGTAGAGTCCGTACTGACCGTGCCCCCACCAGACAAGGTGGTGGAAGAGAAATAGGTAGTCGAGGCGGCGCTGAGGAGCTTAGAAGCGTAATCGCAATGGCAAGTGCTTTGCCACTTGGACAAAATATAACTGTAGGTGCCCTTCCAACCGAAGGTGTTGCGATCTCCGATGTCGGCGAAGAGATCGTTATAGACATTGTTGTTTACGCCGGTGGAGGTGAAGGTAGTGCCGCGCTGGACGCTGATATCGCCCACGCCTCCGCTCAGGATGTTGTTGACGGCGGTAAACTGCAATTGATTGTCGGCGTAGATGGCGCAGCCGGAGCGGTGGCCACCGGCATTGATGGAGTTGTTGTAGGCTGAGTTTCCGGTGGCGGAACCACCGGTCAAGCTGGTGGAGGAAGCGGAGAACCATACGGAGTTAATGGTGCGAGTGGACGGAGTCACGAAAGTATTGTTGTAAACGGCTACGTGTTGGATGGAGTCCTGAAGGAAAATGTGACCGGTGACGTTGACCCCGAAGTCGCCGTCGAAAGTGTTGCTGTAAATTGCGCCGCTGGTGACCGTGCCGCCATTCTGGCCCCAGAGATGAACGCCGTCGTGGTGGTAGGTGTTGGTGGAGGAATCCCAATTGGCGAAATCATGAAAATGGTTGTTGTGAATGCTGAAGCCGCCGATTTTGCCGACCGCGCCGGAAGCGACGCCGTGATCGACGTGATAGATGTTGGAATTCTCGAGAGTGAAATTATTGCCGTCGCCCGCGATGGCCCAAGAGGCGTCATGGCAAGTGATATGATTCACGGTCATATAGTTAGCCAGATGCCAGTAGACGCAGTTAACCGAGTGCGTGGCCGCCAGATCGGACGAAGAAGTGCGCACGTAGAGATTTTGGATGATGAGATTTTGCACGGTGCAGGAAATGCAATTGGCCGCGTGAATGGCGATCGATTGCTGACGATAGGTGCGGCCCGTGCCATTGGCGGTGTTTTGGATGACGCCATTGGAGCCGCCATCGACAATGATGTGGCTAACGTTGTCCATGTGAATGGCACCGTTTCCCGACCAGTAGGGAGCCGAAAGAACAGCTCCGGTCAAAAACTTGATAATGATGGGACTGCTGGCGGTACCGCTGCCGTGAACGATCAGGAGTTCTTGACCAGCCTTGCCGGTGAAAGTGCCGCAAAGATAGATGGTGGTGCCGGCGCTGATTTGATTGGAAGCGGTGCCCCAGCTTGTGCTGTTGCTGAACCAGGCGGTGGACAGAGCGTTGCTACAACTACTGCCACCGGTGGTATGCGTGGAAGTGCCCGAGATATAGAACACCTTGGCGCTGGCGGAAGCCACACCGAGCAAAGACGCCGCAACCAAAGCACAAACAGAAATAACCCTGCGTAAAAACATTCTTTACCCCCCCTTTATCACCGACCTATTTTTTGAACACGGTACTCGACTAAACAGCCGCCGCGGTTCCGACATGCAGCGCCACCTAAAAAAGGGGCGCCAGCCGCAGCGTTACTCCGACCGAAGAATGGCCAAGGAAGGTGAGCGAAATCCCAGCAAGAGAAAACCAGACCAGAGCCGCGCAAACAACGCTACATCATCGACTTATGTAGTTTTCCTGAACTGCGCCGTTCAGGATGGCGAGATTGTGTGTCAGGGGACCTACAGGATGCTAGCTGTACGAGGGTACAGAATCGGGACTAAGTGCCGCCCCCGTCTTTACTGGATATTAACATTACACGTCGCGATAGAGGCGGGCTTAATCGGAGTGCGCAGGAATGGGTGCGTGGGCTGCGCCGCGGGCACGCCGGCCCTGCAACCAGGTCTGAATGCGATCCATATAGATGTAAACGACCGGGGTGGTGAAAAGGGTAAGCATCTGGCTCAGGATCAATCCGCCGACGATGGTGATTCCGAGGGGCCGGCGCAGTTCCGAGCCGACGCCATTGCCCAGAGCCAGGGGAAGGGCGCCGAGCAGCGCGGCCATGGTGGTCATCATGATAGGACGGAAGCGCAGCAGGCAGGCCTGGTAGATGGCCTCGACGGTCGTCTTGCCCTCCAGACGCTCGGCCTGCACGGCAAAATCGATCATCAGGATAGCGTTTTTCTTTACGATGCCAATCAAGAGGATGATGCCGATGAGCGCGATGATGCTGAGATCGGATTTGGCCAGCCGTACTGCGAGGAGCGCGCCGATGCCTGCGGACGGAAGGGTGGAAAGAATGGTGATGGGATGAATGAAGCTTTCATAAAGAATGCCCAGCACGATATAGACGGCGAAAAGCGCGGTGATAATGAGCACGGGCTGATTGGCCAGGGAGTCCTGGAAGGCCTGCGCGGTGCCCTGAAAAGTGGCGTGGACGGTTGCGGGAACGCCCAACTCGCGCTGTGCCTCCAGGATATGTTGCACCGCGGGACCAAGGGAAGCGCCGGGCGCAAGATTGAAAGACAAAGTGATGGACGGAAAAAGGCCCTGATGATTAACGGAAAGCGGAGTATTGGAATAATCGTAGTGCGCGAAAGCGCTCAGGGGAACCAGCTTTCCGGAGTGAGAGGGGACGTAAATGGTCTGTAGCGCGTCGGGGCTTTGCTGCGCTTCCGGGGCGACTTCCATCACGACATGATACTGATTCAATCCTTTGTAGATATTCGAGACCTGGCGCTGGCCGAAAGCGTCGCCTAGCGTATTGTCGATGTCCTGCAGGTTCACGCCCAGCCGGCTGGCGGTGTCGCGGTCAATGACCACGTTGCTGGCCAAGCCGCGCATTTGCTGGTCGGAATTGACGTCGCGCAACTCGGAGATTTTGGAGATGCGCTGCTGAATGATGGGGGCCCAGTGGGTGAGGTCGCTCAGATTATCGGCCTGCATGGTGTATTGATATTGCGCTCCGCCGAAGCGGCCGCCGACGGTCAAGTCCTGAACGGCTTGCAGATAGAGCGCAGCTCCGGGAACATGCGAACTCGCGCGGCGAATGCGCCCGATCACCTGGTCGGCGCTGAGCTTGCGTTCCTCGAGAGGCTTTAGCTGGGCGAACATGCGGGCGGTGCTGCCGCCACTGCCACCGCCGGTAAAGGAGGTGACGGAATCGACGGCCGGATCTTTCCTGACGATATCGGTAAACACGCGCATCTTCTGGGACATAGCGGCGAAAGAAAGATCCTGGTCTCCCTGGATCATGCCGTTAATGCGGCCGGTGTCCTGCTGCGGGAAGAAACCCTTGGGAGTGGCCCAAAAAAGGTAAACGTTCAGGCAAACGGTGCCGATGGTGAGCAGCAGGATCAGAAATTGATGGCGCAAGACCCAGCGCAAGCCCACGTCGTAGGTGCGCAGCATGCCATTGAAGATATTCTCCGAAACCCGATAGACGCGGCCGTGCCGGCCGGTATCGTGCTTCAGGAATCGGGCGCACATCATGGGGGTGGCGGTCAGCGAAACGAAAAGAGAAACGGCGATGGCCACGCTGAGCACCACCGCGAATTCGCGAAACAAACGCCCGACGATACCGCCCATCAGCAAAATAGGAATGAACACGGCCACCAGCGAGGCGCTCATGGAGAGGACCGTAAAGGTGATCTCGCTGGCGCCCTGGATGGTGGCTTCCATGGGCGCCATGCCCGCCTCGATATGGCGGGTGATGTTTTCGATGACCACGATAGCGTCGTCCACCACGAAGCCGGTGCAAATGGTCAAGGCCATCAGGGAAAGATTGTCCAGCGTGTAGTTGCAGAGATACATGACCCCGAAGGTGCCGATCAGAGAAAGCGGGACCGCGACGCTGGGAATGATGGTGGCCCAGTAACTGCGCAGGAAAGCGAAGACCACCAGGATCACCAGGGAGATGGAAATGAGCAGGGTGATCTCGACGTCGTGCACCGACGCGCGAATCGTGGTAGTTCGGTCGATAGCCACGTTCAGGTGCAATGACGGGGAGATGGATGCTCGCAGGCGTGGCAATAGAGCGAAAATGCGATCGACGGTTTCGATCATGTTGGCGCCGGGCTGGCGGAAGACGGCCAACATCACCGAACGCTGATTGTCGGTGAGCCCCAGATTGCGGGTATCTTCGACGGAGTCAGTAACCTCCGCGACATCGCGGAGGCGAACGGGGGCGCCCGCGTGGCCCGCTACAATCAACGGCTGATATTCGTAAGCCTTGAAGAGCTGATCGGTGTCGGCGATGCTGCGCATTTTTGTGGCATCGGAAACCGAGCCTTTAGCGAGATTGGCGTTGGCCGCTTGCAGCGAACGCCGAATTGTTTCCAGGCTGATGCCGTAGGCGTTGACCTGGTTGGGATTCACTTCCACACGGACGGCTGGGCGAGAGCTGCCCCAGGTGAAGACCTGGCCTACGCCCTCTACCTGGGCCAGTTTCTGGGCCAGGATGGAGTCGGCAGCATCGTAAATCTCCGCGGGCGGAATATTTTCCGAAGTAAGGGAGAGCAACAGGATGGGAGCGTCGGCAGGATTGGCCTTGCGATAATTTGGCTGGCCGGGAAGGTCGGCCGGCAACTGACTGCGGGCGGCATTGATGGCGGCTTGCACGTCGCGGGCGGCGGCATTGATGTCTCGATTCAAATCAAACTGCAGCGTGATTCCGGTGGAACCGAGACCGCTGGATGAGGTCATCTGCGTGACGCCGGCGATACGGCCGAACTGGCGTTCCAACGGAGTAGCTACAGCGGAGGCCATGGTTTCCGGGCTGGCGCCGGGAAGGCCGGCCCCCACGGAAATAGTGGGGAAATCCACCTGCGGCAACGGCGCAACCGGAAGAAAGCGAAAGGCCACCAGTCCGGAAAGCAGAATGGCCAAGGTGATGAGCGAGGTGGCCACCGGCCGGCGAATAAATGGAAGGGAGAAACTGGAGGAGACGTTCATGGCTCAGTCTCCGTGTGCTGCGGCAGGATCCTCAGCAGGATTGCCGAAATGAAATTGGAAGCGATGAGCCACCCAGTCGAATGCAAGATAAACCACTGGGGTGGTATAGAGCGTAAGAACCTGGCTAAGAATCAGACCGCCGACGATGGTGATACCCAAAGGACGGCGAAGTTCGGAGCCCACGCCGGTACCGAGAGCCAGCGGCAAACCACCGAGTAGCGCGGCCATGGTGGTCATCATGATCGGCCGGAAGCGTAGGAGACAGGCTTCGTAGATGGCATCGAGCGGGGTCTTGCCTTCCCTGCGTTCGGCTTCCAGCGCGAAGTCGATCATCATAATGGCGTTCTTCTTGACGATGCCGATCAGCAAGATGATGCCGATCAGAGCGATGATGCTGAATTCCGTGCGGCACAACAGCAGGGCCAGGATAGCGCCCACGCCGGCAGAGGGTAGCGTCGAAAGAATGGTGATGGGATGAATATAGCTTTCGTAGAGTACACCCAGGACGATGTACACAGTCACCAGGGCCGCCAAAATCAAAAGCGGTTCATTCGAGAGCGAGCGTAGGAAAGCCGCGGCGGTTCCCTGGAAAGTGGCTTGAATGCTGGGGGGCATGCCGATCTGATCCTTGGCGGCGTTAATGGCGTTGACGGCCTCGCCGAGCGAGGCATCGGGAGCCAGGTTGAACGAAAGTGTGACCACCGGAAACTGACCCTGATGATTGATGGTCAGAGGGGTACCGCTCGATTCAATTCGGGTAAAGGCGCTGAGCGGAATTTGGGTGGTCGCGATCGAGCTGAGCGGCACGGTGGTCGCGGTGATCGAGGCTCCGGAACCAGAGGAAGGGGCTTGCCCGGCCGAGGAGTGCACGTAAATATTCTTGAGATCTTCCGGATTTTGCTGGAACTGTGGATCGACTTCGAGGACGACATGATACTGATTTAGCTGCGTAAAAATGGTGGAGACCAGCCGCTGGCCGAAAGCGTCGTAGAGCGTGTTATCGATGTCGGCTGGAAGAATTCCGAGGCGCGAAGCGGTGTCGCGATCGATGGTGAGCACGGCCAGCAAGCCTTGGGTCTGCTGGTCGCTGGCCACATCGCGCAATTCGGGCAAAGCCTTCAGCTTGTCCATGAAACGGGGAACCCAATAGCCGAGCTCCTTGGCATCGACGTCCTCCAGGCTGTATTGAAATTGGGTCCGGCTGACGCGATCCTCGACGGTGAGATCTTGTACCGGCTGCATAAACAAGGATATGCCGTCCACCTTAGCTAACTCGGGCTGCAGGCGGCGAATCAGGTCGGAGGCGGAGATCTTGCGTTGATCGAGGGGCTTGAGATTGATCTGAATACGGCCGCTGTTGAGGGTGGTATTGATGCCATCAATCCCGATAAACGACGACATACTCTCTACCGCCGGATCTTTCAGGATAACGCCAGCCAGGGCGCGCTGCCGGCTGACCATGGCGGCGAAAGAAACATCCTGTGGACCTTCGGAAACTCCGAGGATGACGCCAGTGTCTTGAACCGGGAAAAATCCCTTGGGCACGTAGATGTAAAGAAGAATGGTGCCAACCAGGGTGGCGGCGGTAACCAGCAGGGTGGTGGTCCGGAAGCGCAACACAAATTGCAAGGTGCGGCCGTAAAACGCAATGATGGAGTTAAAAGCGTGCTCCGATTTGCGGTAGAACCAGCTCTGATCTTCTTCTTTTTGGTGGCGCAAAAGCTTGGCAGCCATCATCGGGGTCAGGGTCAGCGATACGAAGGCGGAGACAATAATGGTGACCGCCAGGGTCACGGCAAATTCGCGGAACAGGCGGCCGACAATGTCGCCCATGAACAATAAGGGAATCAGCACGGCGATCAGGGAGACGGTCAGCGAAAGAATGGTAAAGCCGATCTGCTCGGAGCCTTTGAGCGCGGCTTGCAGGGGCGAATCGCCTTCTTCGATGTAGCGCGAAATGTTTTCGATCATGACGATGGCATCGTCAACCACGAAGCCGGTGGAAATGGTGAGGGCCATGAGGGAAAGGTTGTTGAGGCTGTAGCCCAGCAGGTACATGACGCCGAAGGTGCCCACAATCGAGAGCGGAACGGCAAAGCTGGGAATGACGGTGGCGCGCACGC
Source organism: Candidatus Acidiferrum sp. (assembly GCA_035309625.1). Lineage (GTDB taxonomy): Bacteria > Acidobacteriota > Terriglobia > Acidiferrales > UBA7541 > Acidiferrum. Next base: position 55,304 of record DATGEY010000043.1, on the reverse strand, counting down.
TGCGCAAGAACACAAAGATGACCAACACCACGAGCACGATGGTCAACATCAACGAGAATTGCACGTCGGAAACGGAAGCGCGAATGGTGGTGGTGCGATCGGTCAGGATTTCCACTTGCACGGCGGACGGCAGCGCCGCCTGCAACTGCGGGAGCAATTTCTTCACGCGATCCACCACGGCAATGATGTTGGCGCCGGGCTGGCGCTGGATATTCAAAATGACCGCCGGAGTCTGATTGGCCCAGGCGGCTTGCTGCACGTTCTCCACGCCTTCCAGAACGGTGGCCACATCCGTGAGCCGGACGGGAGCGCCATTGCGGTAGGCAATGATCAGCGGCTTGTAACTGTCGCTGGAAATCAGCTGATCGTTGGCGCCGATGGTGTAAGCCTGGTGTGCCCCGTCGAAAGTTCCTTTGGCCTGATCGACGTTGGCCTGGGTCAGTGCGGTGCGAAGATCCTCGAGGCTCAAGCCATAGGAAGCGAGCGCAGTGGGATTGGCCTGGATACGCACGGCGGGGCGCTGGCCGCCGCTGATGCTAACCAAGCCGACCCCGGTGAGTTGCGAAATTTTCTGCGCCAGAGTGGTATCGGTGAGATCTTCCACCTTAGACAGCGGCAGAGACTTGGAAGTAATGGCCAGCGTGAGGATGGGCGCGTCGGCCGGATTGATCTTGCTATAAATGGGAGGATTGGGCAGGCCCTGCGGCAAAAGATTGGAAGCGCCATTGATGGAGGCTTGCACTTCCTGTTCGGCAACGTCGATGTTGAGATCAAGATCAAACTGCAGCGTGATGATCGAGCTGCCATAGGAGCTTGTCGAAGTCATCTGATTCAGGCCGGGAACCTGGCCAAACTGGCGCTCCAGCGGCGCGGTCACCGAGGAAGCCATAACGTCCGGACTGGCGCCCGGATAAAAGGTCTGCACCTGAATGGTTGGGTAATCGACTTGGGGTAACGCCGAAACGGGCAACTGCCGGTAAGCCACGAAGCCCACCAACAAGATCCCCACCATCAGCAGTGTGGTGGCGACCGGCCGCAAAATAAACGGCCGCGATGGACTCATTGGGGCTTCCCTGTGGAATGCCCGGATTGCGGTGCTTGCGTCCGCCGCCGCGCATTGGAGTTAGCCGGCGGAGCGTTGCTCCGCTCCGGGGGAGGCGCTTGGTCGCCCTCGGCGTTCTGTGCGTTGGGCGCCTGAGCGGGCGCAGTGGAAGCATTGACCTTGCTGCCATCCTGCAACTTATCTTGACCATCCACCACAACCATCTCTCCGGCATTCAATCCCGCGCTCAGTCCCACGGTGTTTGCATTCGACTGCACCACCGTAACCGTTTGGATTTTGGCGGTGTTTCCGTTCTGCACTACATAGACGTAAGTTCCCTGCGGGCCGCGCTGGATGGCCGACGCCGGCACGATCATCAGATTTTTCTTCACATCCGCCAGCAAATGAACGTTCACGAACTGATTGGGGAAAAGCATGTTGCGGTCGTTGTTAAAGACGGCCTTCAATTTGTACGTGCCGGTGGTGGTGTCAATTTGATTGTCGATCGTAAGCAGCTTGCCGGATTCGATTTTGGTGGTGTCGTCGCGGTCATAAGCTTCGACCGCCATCTGGCTGCCATTGCGCAACTTGCCGGCCACTTGCGGAAGCTGATCTTGCGGCAGCGCGAAGATTACGGCGATCGGCTGCAACTGCGTGATCACCAGCAGGCCGTTGGTGTCGCTGGCATGCACAATGTTGCCGACATCCACCAGGCGCAAACCGATGCGCCCGCTGATCGGCGCGGCGATGTGGGAATAAACCAATTGAAGCTTGGCGCTGTCGATCAGGCCCTGGTCGCCTTTAATCGAACCCTCGAACTGGCCCACCTGGGAACCCTGGGTGTCCAGCTGCTGCTTGGGGATCACTCCTGCTTTGTACAAAAGCTGATAGCGCTCGTAATTCACCTGCACGTCGCGGAGTTGCGCTTGATCCTTGGCCAGCTGCCCTTCTGCTTGCTCCAGTTGCACCTGATAAGGACGCGCGTCGATATCCAGCAGGTCGTCACCCTGGTGCACGAACTGCCCTTCTTGAAAGTTAATCTTGGTGATTTGCCCGTCCACCCGGCTGTGCACGGTGACGGTATTGAACGCGGTGACAGTGCCAAGGCCGTTGAAGTACACCGGAACATCGCCGCGCTCCGCGGCAGCAACCACTACCGGGACAATGAATGCACCCGCCCCGGCTCCCCGGCCGCCCCTTCCGCCGCCGGCTCCCCCCGTGCCGGCGGGGCCCTGCGCTTCCGTGCTCGAGCGTGGGCCACGGAAATACCACAGGCCGACGCCGATGACGACCAGCAACGCAATGAACCACAGCCAACGGTGCCCCTTGGATCCCGGCTCATGCCGCCCCGGCGATGACCCCGGCACCACTGGATTAGCGCTCAAATGGCCCATTCATACGCTCCCGCGTTGCAAGTGTTGTGCGAGCAAGTCTGCTACCGGCAAGACCATTGTGGGAGACGCCAGGCGGCTCCAAGGAACCGGCGAAAACCTGTCAGGAAAGCCTGCTCATTACTTACAATAGGACGGCTTCTAAGCAAAAAAGGTTACGAAACCGGGCTGCTGCGGTCCGCTTTCAGTGTATACAATCTGCATGCAGAAAAAGGGTATCGGACAGTACAATACCGGCCGATCACGTGCACGCCAGCAGCACTCTCGGCCCTGGCAGGCCGTAAACTCGATAAAGGGGGAAATGTAGGGCCATGATCAAAGCTTTGCTGGTCGGAATAGTCATAGGCATGCTGTTGGTTATGGGCGGGGAGTGGTTTTATTTTACTTCCGGACGCGCCCCGGTTGCGGTAGCCGACCCCACGATGCCCTTCGAGAAGAAATTGGCCAATGCCGCATTGCATGCGCGGATTGCCAAAGATCCGCACACCGATCCGCCTCCCGTTCCGGCCAACGAGGCGACCTTTCTGGCCGGCGCAGACGTATACAAACAGAATTGCGCGGTCTGCCATGGACTGCCGGGAGAGCCGCAGAGCGCTATCGCTAAAGGGATGTTCCCAAAACCGCCCGAACTATTCCACGGAACCGGGGTGACCGACGACCCGGCCTGGGAGACCTACTGGAAAGGCAGCAATGGGATTCGTTTGACCGGTATGCCGGCATTCAACAAAACGCTGAACGACACGCAAATCTGGCAGGTCAGCGTGCTGCTGGCCAATGCCGATAAGATTTCGCCGGCGGTAAGGACGAGTCTCGCTACCCCGTCTGGACCACCGCCCCAATCTGCGCCAACGGCTGCTGCGGCCGCCAAGAAGTGACAAGTGGCGGGTCCGCGTTAAACATAAAAAGCTGGATGATCGCGGCGGCTAAGGCATAGTATCCAGCGACGCCGCGCATTGACTCATGCGATTGAGTCATTTAGACTCATAGAATGTCTAAGCGCCTTCAGGTCATTCTACGCGACCCGGAATATCGCGAGATTCAACGCGCGGCTCGTTCGCGGCATATGTCTATCGCGGAGTGGGTGCGCCAAGCCTTGGAACTGGCCCGCCGGCGTGATCCTTCCAGCGATATGGGAAAGAAACTGGATGCCGTGCGCGCCGCCGCCCGTCACAGTTTTCCCTCGGCGGATATCGAGGCCATGCTGGCTGAAATAGAGAGCGGCTACACCAATTCTAGCTCCCCGCCATGATTTTTGTGGACTCCAATATACCGATGTACCTGGTTGGTTCCCCGCATCCGCATAAAAGCGACGCATTGCGCTTGCTGGAAAAGTTCATTGGCGATCGCCAACGCCTGGTGACCAATGCCGAAGTGCTCCAGGAGATTCTGCACCGCTACATCGCTATTGGCCGCCGCGACGCGATCCAGCCCGCGTTTGACGCCCTGCTCAACGTGGTGGATCAAGTCTTCCCCGTCGATCAAGCCGCTGCCGAGCACGCCAAGCAAATCGTCCTCGGTTATCCCAAGGTTTCGGCTCGCGATGCTTTACATTTAGCTGTCATGCACGCGCAGAAAATCTCTCGCATCCTGAGTTTTGATTCGGGGTTTGACGGCTTTCCGGGAGTCGAGCGCTTGTCGTGAGTCAGTCCGCGGAACAAGATGGGAAGAAATCGTAGGCGCTCTCCCGAGCGGTCTTTTCGTACGCGCTATCGTTCACGGTTCAGAGTCACAAGCTGGCCGGCCCGAACGTGATTCGGAAGCAGTGTGCGTATTTCCCGGCCGGTTGAACGGGCGCTTGTATGTGCAGGCCGTCCGGCTGTTGCGCGAACGTAAGAGCTGCGGCCGAACCCAGCAACGACACGCCGGTAATTTTTCTGTCCTCAGACGCGGATTCTGCCAGCGAGTGAATGACCGCTTCGCCATTGGCCGGCCAGCCTAGCTCCGTGGCGTAAAGAACTCCGTTTTTCGTGGTGAATCGAAAATCGCGGCCGGTAAAAGGCTGCGCGTCGGTGTCGTGAAAAGCGCCTTCCACGATTTTCGTCGGACCCTCGCCATACACCTTCCATGGCCGCGTGCCATAGATGGCCTCGCCATTCATTTTGAGCCAGGAACCCACCTCGCGCAGCACGTTTTGTACTTCCTCGGGAATCGTTCCATCCGCCCGCGGGCCGATATTCACCAGCAGATTGCCGTTCTTGCTGACGATGTCCACCAATTGATGCACGATCGTCTGCGCGGACTTGAAACTGTCGTGCTCGATGAAGCCCCACGATTTGTTGCTGATCGAAGTATCGGTCTGCCAGTACAGCGGACGAATGTCATTCAATTGGCCGCGCTCCACGTCCAGCACCCCGGAATGCTTTTCCATGGCGTCCAACTTGTAATTGATTACTCCCACCGAACCGCGGGCCGCCGATTCGTTGTAATAGAACGCCGCGAATTCCATCAGGTGCTTGCGCACCGCGGGCTGTCCAATCCACCAGTCGAAATAAAAAATGTCCGGACGATACTTGGTAACAATCTCCGCATCGCGCGCCAGCCAATCGTCCAGATAGGCGTCGCTCACATAGGTCCAGTCGGTCAGCAAAGTTTGCTTGCTTTCCATCCAGCTATGCGCCGGACCATAAAAGGCGGCGAATTGCGGATCGTTGACGTCCGATTCAATCTGACGGCCGCCGTCCAGAAAAAAATTGTGCTCCACGCGGTGAGAAGATGCTCCCAGGTGCAACCCCTCGGCGCGAACCGCCTTGGCCAGCTCTCCTTGCACGTCCCGGCGCGGGCCCATCTTGGCCACCGTCCAGTCGGAGAGCCCGCTGTCATACATGGCGAAGCCATCGTGATGCTCAAAAACCGGAACGACATACTTGGCGCCGGCTTCTTTAAAGAGCCGGGCCCAGGCTACCGGATCGAAATGCTCGGCGCGAAACATCGGAATAAAATCTTTGTAGCCAAACTTCGTGAGCGGCCCATAGGTTGCAAGATGGTGCTTATACTCTTCTGACCCCTGGCGGTACATATTGCGCGGGTACCATTCGCTGCCGAACGCGGGAACGGAATAAACGCCCCAATGGAGAAAAATTCCGAATTTGGCGTCCTTATACCAATCCGGAACTTCATAATTTTGCAGCGATTGCCAATCCGCGCGATAAGGACCCTCGTTCGCGCCGTGCCGAACCGCCTTCAGAAGTTCATTGCGCTGCGAATCATACTTGGAACTGGCGCGTTGCCAGACTTGATCGAGCTCCTGCGCCGGCTGCGATTTGGTCGGCTGGGTTTGCGCAAAAATCGAAGCGGCACAAAACGACGCGGCCGGCAACAGCCGTACGGGCCACAGATAATAACTGCGTCGTCGAATGGCGGAGGTCAGCATTTGGTTGATTTTGGGCCGCTAGAGTAGATCATGGGCATCAGCGCTGTCAAAGCAGGTCCGCAGAGGCGCTTACGCAGAGCCGACGCGAAATAGAAGTCGACGTCTGGCGCGCCCTCAACGCACCGCAAAGGGCGATTTTTCCGGGAATGGCGTGTCGTTTTTTTCGCCCGCGCTGAGCGAACGCACGCACAATTCCCTGCCTCGCTGGCCACACTGATAGATCTCGTACAGCGGAGGGTCCTCCGGCGTCACCTGGTACTGCCCATTTTCCATGCGTGTCACCGCCGCGAAATCGGTCATGACTACCCCATTGCCCGGCATCGCCCGGATCCGAAATTGCCTGCTGCTCGGCTCATAATTTCCATAGCTGAAGCAGTGGTTGACACACGAGCGGTCGGCGAAATGCTCGATAAACAGGCGCAATCCGCGATCCCTGATGGTAAACACCACGCGCTGCCCCAAGGGCAGTCTGGAGACTAATCGCTCGCTTTGCTCTTCCAGACTGTTGATAATTCCGGTGTCTCGATATAAAAGCCCAAAAAAAATCGCAGCCCCCGCGGCATACGTAACCAGGTGCCATTTGCGCGGCTGCATCAGTCCCAACAATCCGCAAATCAAAACCGCGGAAAGCGTCGTGAGTCGATGCGGCAGAAAACTGATTGGCGCGCTGTACCCTGGCAACAGCACTCCATACGGCAGCGCAAGCACCAGCAACTGCAGGATCAGGTACATCTGGAGCAAAACGTTGGCCGGCTGCCTGACCTCCACATCGCTTCGCCGGCGGGATAGCTCAATGGCCAGGGCCAGCAAGACCGGCAAGAAAAGGGCCAGCGCCACCAACTCATAGGCCCGGCTGAACAGAACCACCTGGTCCGCGCCATTATAGAGATAGAGGGCATGTCTGGCCGGATACACCACGAAGTGATGCTCTACGTAAACGCTGATGCAGACGACCAACAACGTAGCCGCGGCAAATAACAAGAAGTTGTAGCGCCGAAATTTTTCCATGGCCAGGCCATAGAACGCGGCGCCCACCAGCCACGTCAGTCCCAGTGGGTGCGCCAAGACGATCGGCGGAACGAGAACCAACGCGGCGATTCGTTCTCGCCCGCGGCCTCGCCACAAAATCGCCAGCGCAAAGAACGACAGTCCTAGCGAGAGATAAAAATTCATGAAGCCTTGCTCGAAGGTCCACCCGTAGGAAATGACCGCGATCAACGGCGCCAGAAACATTGGCGGACGGCCTGCCGCCGCGCTCACCAGCGCAAATACGCCCCAAAAGAAAATCAACACACAGAGGGAAACCGCCAGTCTTTCGGCCCACGCCCAATTGAATATTTTTGCGAACCCGCTCAGCAGCAGGTCAAAAGCCACGTTGTTCCACTGAGGAACCATCCACAGTCCCGGCAACCGGCCGTGACGAATCAACTGCGCAAGCCACGCATTGTAAACGTGACTTCCTAGGTCGCCGGCCTCGATGTGCTTGTGCCAGAAACAAGGCAGCAACACCGCGGTGGACACGGCGGCAACGAATAACCATCGCCTGCGGATAAATTGCTCTGCAGCTTTGACCAAAGGAAACTGGGCGTTTGCCTGCATCACTGCTCTAGTTGCTGATCGGCACTCCTAAACGCGGGCATAAAGCAGGGAGCCAACCAAAATTCGTTTACCGGCAGCGAGCCGCGCGCAGCAGCCCGGTGAACAACTCTCGCTCCCCGTCATTCAGCGGCCGGCCAACTGCTGCGACACGTAACGGCAAAGCGGGCCCACCACCGTCAGCTGTTCCGGATCAAGGGCCTCGAAATCGATATCGCGCTGGCAATGTTGCTGGATCGCGGTCATTAACTCCAGCAGACCCAAGGAATCAATCATGCCCGAAAGCAGCAGGTCGCAATCGTCATCAAGTTCCGCGGGCGCGTTTTTTCCTCCGGCCGCCGACTTTTCCCTAATGTACTGCTGCAGAAACGCGCGAATCTCTGTCGTGCTGGTTTCGCTCATGGTTGTTTTTCCAGTGACCGCGCGATCGCGGCACGATCCAGTTTGCCATTGGAATTCCGTGGCAGCTTGCTCTGGAAGTGAAATTTCCGCGGCACCATGTATTCCGGCAGTTGCGTTTGCACCGCATCCCGCAGCTGCCTGTCTTCTGTCTGGCTTTCGATGAACACCTCGACACCCCCATAACCGCTGGATGTCCGCGGCCAGCCCACCGCCACGACCGCGTCCGCACCGCAGTGTTTTCGAATCACGTCCTCAATCTCGCCAAGCTCAACGCGATGCCCCAGAACCTTGATCTGCGAGTCGATGCGCCCCAGGTGGATCAGCGGGCCGTTCTCATGCGGCCGCCGAACCCGATCCCCCGTTCGATAGAAAACCGCGGTCTGCCCGGGCGGAATTACAAACGATTCAGAAGTCTTCTTTACATCCCGCCAGTATCCCAGCGACATTTGCGGGCCGTTCATCAGCAATTCTCCTTCTTCCCCGGGCGCCACCTCCCGCAATTCTTCGTTGACCACCAGCCAGTTCATCCCCGGATAGGAGTAACCGATTGGCACGATACCCATCTCCGATTCGGCGGGAGAGCGCTGCGCATCCCAGCGATAGAGCGTGCAGGCAATGGTTAACTCGGTCGGTCCGTAGAGGTTCTCGACCACGGAATTGGGCGCGGCCTCACACCAGGCCTGCGTGGAACCGACCGGCAGCGGTTCGCCGCAAAACAGGCTCAGGCGAAGCTGCGGATACCGCCCCGGTTTCAACAGACCGAGCTGCTTCATAAAAATGGCCGTCGATGGCACCGAGAACCACATGGTCAGATGGCTGTTCCTGATGTAGCTATCCGGCTTGATCAATTCTTTCTGCGAAGGACAGCACACACATGCCCCCCGCTCCCACGCAATAAACATGTCAAACGCCGATAGGTCGAAGGTCATATCAAACATCTGCGACAACCGATCGTGTTCGGTCACTTCATACCGTTCCACCATGTAATCCACGAAGCTGCGGACATTCCGCTGCGCCACCGCTACCCCTTTGGGCGTCCCGGTGCTCCCCGAGGTAAACAGCAGGTAGGCCAGCGAGTCGTTCTCGACCGCCTCTTCTCGCCACTCACCCGCCGGCTGCAACGCCTCCGAACTCACAAAAGTGTGCATGGGCCACTTCGTTTGCAACGCCGACACCTCCAGGACCTCCGGCAATAGGATCAGTACCGGATCTCGCTGGCCTTCCAGAAGCGTATCCAGCTGCGGCAGACTTTTTTCATCCACGATCAGCGACCGGCCTTCTGACCGTTCAAACATTATTTTGGTTCTGCCTTCCGGGAACGTCCGGTTCAGCGGAACGTAACCGTGGCCCGACAACAGCGCGCCGAGAACTCCGGCGAACGCCGTAGTGCCGCGATAGGCGAAAACTGATGTCAGCCTGCTGCCCGAAAAGTCCGGATATTTCTGTATCGTCGCGGCAATGCGGCAAGCCAGCTCCCGCAACTCCTGGTAAGTCAGCACTCTCCCCTCGGCGGCCAACGCCGGCCGGTTCGGGAACTTCCGCGCGGATGACAGGAAACCCGCATACAATCCCTTCGGCATTGCGATGTGGCCGCCGCTTGCGGGCGCGGACGTTTTCCGCGGCGCGAACCCCGCCGCGCTCTCGTAAGCTCCTGATGACAATGAAATAGCCTTGCCCATAAGTTTTACAATCTCAACGCTTCCTTGATCCGAAGCGCTTGCTGCTGCAAAAGCACGTTGCGGGAAAGATAGTTGTCCCGAAACTCCGACAAGTATCGTCTGAGAACCGCTCTGGCCCGATAGTTGAAGCTATCCTGGCTCGCCGGTAAATTTTGGGTGTCCGAATAAATAATGCACAATTCCGCGCTCTCACTGGGCGGCACGCTGGCTTCACAGCGCAGATATTGGCCATCGGAGGAATGCTCGACCTCTATGCCGTTGACCATCACTGCTTCAACGCTGTCCAGGTCGCTCTCCTGCTTCAGGAACGTGATGTCGTCGCGGAAACTGTGAAGATTCTGGAAAATCAGGTGGGTCCCGTACATTTCCACGCAAACCTCGCCATGAATCGTTTTTCGCGTAGTGAAGCTCCGGCGAATCACGTCTCCCAGCGAGCGCCACCGCAGATTCCAGTTCAACGCATTGAGCCGGTCCACCACTTGCAGCAATATTCGCGCTTCGCCCGCGAAGTCGTCGTGGTGCGCCGCGATCAGACAGGGTTTGCCCAGCAGGCCGTCAAATGCGAAATTTTCCACGCCGTGCGACAAATAGCGCCGGGTGAACACCGGAAAACTCGCATATTTCATTATCGCCAGTTGCAGCAGGTCGCCCACCGTGGTCTGGTGCTCATCGTCGTGTACCGGCACCACCTCGGTGTTTGCCGCCGCCACAAAGCCGTTCAACTTCAGTGCCCGGGCAGCCCCCGTGGAAAATATACCTTGCGGGAAGAGCATGACGTTGGCGTGCGGCACCCGCGTACTCCGTCTCAGCAGTTGCATTCGCTGATTCGCTATCTTGACCCGTTTGTGCAATATCGCCGACGAGCGTTCGGCGAACTCCCTGGCGGTGTGATCGCATCCATGCACGCACAGCGACAGCCTATCCGGCCGCTCATTAAAAAGCCGCACCGTACTGGCATCCGTCCTGCTCCAATTCCATGGAATGAAAGCGATGGTCGTCGCAAAGTTGTGTTCGTCCATCAATCCCAGAATCTGGCTGTACCTCATGAATCCGTAGCGCGGCTTTAACGGAGGATCGTCCACGATAAGGCAAGCGTTGATTTCCCGCTGCGCTCCCACCCCAAAGGCCAACCTCGCGTACATTACAACCGGCACGATCTCCGCGAAGCTTTCTCTCACGTCGATGTATTTCTTGGTGCGCGCCTCGACGTCCAGCACTTCGGCCGAAGCATGCAGGAAAAACTGCGTCCCGCCGCACCTGGCGCCTACCAGCAGTTCGCCTTCGTTTGTGCCAATAACGCTTTGCACCGCGTCGCTTCGCGAAAGGAGGTCGAACACACTCTGCTTTTCCGGCACCTGAATCCGGATCTGCATTCCGGACATTGGCCCGCACATTTCTGGCAGGTCCTCCGTCACCGACATGAACGCTTGACGCGCCGTCATGCCCCGTACGTTCGCACGACGGTCGCCGGTCAGCAGGCGCAGCAGCTCCCGCGACTCGGTGTCCTCCCCAAACCCGTACACGTATACGGATTGCGCTTTGGCCAGCCAGCCGGGCAGTTCCTCTCCTGCGTTCGCTCGTCTATCCAGCGAAACCGCCAGGCAAGCGGCCGAAGTCATCACGCAAAATCGTTCGCCACGCTCTTCCGAGTTGCCGCCACTGCGGCTTGCTGCTTCCTCGATAGATAACATCTCCCAGTCCACGCCGACGCAGCTGAGCAGTCTGGAGAGTTTCGCGGTGTCCTCTGATATGGCTTCCCCGCGAAGCAGCCAAGCCTTGGGACGCCTGCTCGCGGGAGCATCGTCCCTCGGGTAATTTGCCGCCATTAATCTTTCCCAAAATGCGAGTGTGTTTGACCAGCAGCTTCAATCCTAGATCGGATCACCGAAGGGGCGGGCAAGCATGAAGAAGCTAAGAAAACCGCTGCCAGTTTTCAATTCGCAGAGTATTTCACCGAGGCCTTCGCAGTACATACCATGAAGTCCGCAGGGCCCCATACATTGGCCTGTAACGCTCTTTATAATCTGCAGCTTGTGATCGGCAGCGCCAGCGTTTGGGTCGGCCGCCGTCCATGTAGCGAAACGCCGGCTCTGCGCGCTCCTGCCGCGATAATCATCGGCCACCCGCACAACACCAGGCGCATCGCCTCCCTGTACAAACCGCTCTGATAAGCTCTTTTGATCCAAAACAAAGCCGGGCCGCCCAGAAACGCATACCGGTCACCGCGGCGGGTTCCCCCGTGCGGGTAACTCCCGCGTTTTTCCTTTTCCATGATCGCGCGCAGCGCACCCGCACAGTTCGCCACCTGGTGGATGGTGTTGCCGCCGTGCATCCGGTAAGCGACGGTGGCCGGAGACAGGATTTGCGCGGTGCGCCCGGAATGCAGCAGCTTGATCAGTACATCCAAATCCTCCATCGGGAAAATTTCGTTGGTCCATCCGTGCACCCCGGTGAACACCTCCCGCCGGATCACCAGCGCGCTTGCACTGGCTCGATACGGCCGGTCTTTTTCGATCAGGGATCCATAGGCAACAACTTTGATCTCCTGCGGAGGCCGTTCGCGATTGAAGTCCGGTACTTGCGCTCTAAACCACAACATCGTGCTCAGAATGATTTGCGGTTGTTGTTGCTCCACGATTTCTCTGTATACATCCAGCGCCCAGGGCAGCAAAAGGTCGTCCCCATCCAGGAACACCAGGAAATCGCCCGTGGCCGCTTCAATCCCGAAATTCCGCGCGCCACTGGCTCCCACGTTTTTTTTCAGCTGAATCAGCCGAATCGCATTCCCGTACAGCTCCAGAATTTTGGGAGATTCGTCGTTCGAAGCGTCGTCGACCACGATGATCTCTTTATCTTCGTACGCTTGCGCCAGCGCGGAGTTCACCGCATCGCGTATGAAGTCCGGCTGGTTGTGGGAAGTGATGATGATGCTAAACAGAGGCATTGTTTGTGTTTTGCGTTTCTCGCCGGCACATAACCGTTTGCTTATACTTGCTTATATTTGGATACCCGGCGACGTTAACCGGTCGCATCTTCCCCGCCGCCACCATGTCTTGCTTCCCGCGCATCTAATCGGTGACGAGCGAAACGAATGGAAACCCTGCACTTAGCCCCTCAGGCTCGGCTGGCCCTCTCTCCCCAGATCGCGGATTTCCGCGGCGACTTTGTTCAAGTCTCCGCAATGATTCAGGAATCCTGGAAGGAAAATGGGGCCCAGGGCCTGTCCTATACTCCAGAGTTCCTGGCTTCCTGCCTCCATTATCCGGAATCCAGTTCTTCTCTGGCCCCCACGCTTTACCAGGGAAAGTACCCTCGTGCTTTTGTCGCTGGCTTCCCGCGCACGATTCAATACCGGGGCCGCCGGCTTCGCGTACTGATTTGCACCATGCTTTCCGTCTCCAGCGAATTCAAGAAGAAAGGCTACGGCATCATTCTCTGGAGCGAGTTGGTAAAGCGCGCGCAATCCGCAGGCTACGATGGCATGGTCAACTATTGCGTCGATGGCGAACCCATGAACGGTATGATCCTCGGATGCTGTCGAATGCTGAAGCTGCCAACCCAACGAATCTTTTCCGTCCATTACCTGATGCGCTTGCTGCAACCGAAGCCAGAGACGCCTCTCACCCAAGATTCTGAACCTCCGTCAGTCGATCAGTTTTGCCGGGCCGCCAGCGGAATCGGTGCGCCTCTCGCGCGCGTTTGGACTGACGCGGAAGCGAAATGGCAGCTTCATCGCCACGAGGGTCTCGCAACATATCTTCGCTCCGGTCAAAGAGAAGGCTTGCTTACTGCGTATCTGATGGACGCGGCCAATCCGCAGAAAACGAAGTGCCTGCTCGTCGAGGACATTCTGTGGGGAACACTGCAAGGGGAAGAACGCAAAACCCTGGTGGATCGCCTGCTCCATCGCGGCATCCAAGCCGGCGCGCAGATGGCCTTCCTGCCTTGTATGGCTTACGCGGATATTGAGCCTTTCAAATCCGCGCGTTTTCGAAGCTCGCCGCGCACCCTGCATTGCTACTTGACCGTCTTTGACGGCGAACCCGCGCCGGAGGCCGTTTCTTCCATGTATCTGGATGTCATTTGAGACTCCCGCGGCGCGTTCATTCAACCCCGGCTGACCCAGAGATGTCTCCGGAAAATGATTGCAGCAGTTTGGCACCGACGCTATGAAACTCATTGAAGCTCTCGCCGTCATCCAACGCCCTTTCCCTGAGCACGCCGCACCCTTCCGGGCGTTCTTGGCCTGCGGATTCACGCCCCTGCATCTCCAGACCTTCCTGACCGCCGCCCTGCGCGAACGACTCGCCATGATGCGCGTGGAAATATCCACCGGATTATTCGGCGATCTGCCGGGCAATATCGAGCGCCTCCCAATCGCCGAGTGCGACGCTCTGGTGGCGGTGATGGAGTGGCAAGATCTGGATCCTCGCCTCGGCATTCGCAACCTGGGCGGCTGGCGCGTTGCCGACCTGCCTGACATTATCCACTCTGCGGAGCGCATGCTCGCTCGCGTTGAAAAAGCGATTTGCCACGTAGCGAATTCCCTTCCCGTTTATGTTTCACTGCCCACGCTTCCCCTTCCTCCTCTTTTCACTACACCGGGGCGCCAGGCTTCCCTCCACGAACTTCGGTTGCGGCAGGCTGTCGGCGCTTCTGCGGTTTCGCTCGCCGCCCATCCGCGCATCCGCGCCCTCAACGCTCAACGACTCGATGAAATCTCGCCTGCCTGCTCCCGGCTCGATGTGCAATCGGAACTCTTATCGGGCTTTCCTTATCAACTGAACCACGCGTCGGCGATGGCGGAACTATTCGCCGCTCTCGTTCGCGATGCCACGCCGAAAAAAGGGCTGATTACGGATTTGGACGATACCTTGTGGGCCGGAATCCTGGGCGAAGATGGCGTCGACGGAATTTCCTGGCATCTGGATCGGCAATCGCATTTGCACGGGCTCTATCAGCAATTTCTAGCGTCCCTGGCTAGCGCCGGCGTCTTGACCGCGGTGGCCAGCAAGAATGACCCGGCTCTGGTGGAACAAGCCTTCGAACGGGAAGATCTTCTCATTGGCAAGCAATCGCTGTACCCCATCGATGCGCACTGGGGGCCGAAATCGGAATCCGTTCGCCGCGTCCTGAAAACCTGGAACGTCGCTCCGGACGCGGTAGTGTTCGTCGACGACAGTCCCATGGAACTGGCCGAAGTCCAAGCCGCGTTTCCGGAAATCGAGTGCCTGGTTTTTCCGAAAAACGACTATCCATCGTTTTGGCAACTCTTGCGGAGGTTACGCGACGTCTTCGGCAAGAGCGCGATTTCCGAGGAAGATTCGTTGCGTCTGGACAGCATCCGCGCGGCGCACACTCTGCGCTACGCATCCAACGGCGAGGGCCCCTCTCTCGATAGTTTTCTTCGGGACGCCCAAGCCGCCGTCGCCGTAAACTTTGGCAAAGACAAAAACGACCGGCGCGCCTTCGAACTGATCAACAAGACCAACCAGTTCAATCTGAACGGGAAGCGGCTGACCGAAGCCGCCTGGGCCGCTTATCTCGACGACCCCGGCTCGTTTCTGATGACCGTCAACTACGAAGACAAATACGGCGCCCTCGGCAAAATCGCCGTGCTGCTCGGCCGCATCGATGACGGAGCGGCCGCTATCGATTATTGGGTGATGAGCTGCCGCGCTTTTTCCCGCCGCATCGAGCATCATTCGCTTCGCTGGCTGTTCGACAATTTTCATCTCCAGGAAATCCGTTTCGAATATCGGCCGACTGGCCGCAACAAACCGGTCCAGGATTTTTTCGCGAACATCGTTTCTGCTCCGCTCCCTGCGAACCTGCGCATCACAAGAATGGAGTTTTTTGAGAAGTGTCCACCGCTGTTCCACAACACCAAAGTAAAGGCGGCCGTAAATGGATAATTTCGAAGAGCGACTGGTGCATTGCTTTTCATCCGTGTTTCCCGGCTTGAGCGAAGGGCAGATTCGCGACGCCAGCGTCGATTCCCTTCCGGAGTGGAACTCCTTGGCGGCAGTCACGCTGGTTGCACTGATTCAAGAAGAATTCGGCGTGCAGGTCAGCCTGGCCGATTTGCCGAATCTGGTTTCGTTTTCCGCGGTGCAAAATTATGTCCGTCACAACCACGTCGCATCTTGAACCAAAAGACACCGCCGGGTCCCAGGGCCGCGCGGCGCCGGCGGTTGCGGAACCGCGGCCCGAGGTGAAAGAGAATTTATTTCGCGGCATGCGCAACCGCATCTGCCAACACCTGGCGCGCATCATGCCCGGGGCGCGCAGCTTGCGCGTCTCCCTGCAGCGCGCGCGCGGCGTGCACATCGGCAAAGACGTTTGGATCGGCTACGACGTTATCCTGGATACCTCGCGGCCGCATCTCATCACCATTGAAGACCGCGCATCGCTGAGCATGCGCGTCACGGTCATCGCCCACTTTCGCGAGACGCAAGGCGTGAAGATCGAGCAGGATGCGTTCATCGGACCCGGCGCGATCATCCTCCCCAATGTGACAATTGGCCGCGGCGCGGTGGTAACCGCCGGCAGCGTGGTGACGCAATCCGTTCCGCCGATGACTGTCGTGCAGGGCAATCCGGCCGTACCCATCGCCCAATGCGGGGTCCCACTATCGTCGACCGAAGTCTCCCTGAAAGAATTCTCCCGGCGGCTGCGGCCTTTGAGCAAGAAAGCGCCTGGCGAGAAGCTCTAAGAAATTGGCGGACGGGCCTGTAAGCCGGATTCTGTGCGGCGTGCAAACGTAAACGTGTGCATGCCGCGGCGATCATTCCTCTAGGTCGCGCCTCGCGGCGCGACTCCAGCAGCCTACCCGAGGGTTGCGGCTCCGCGATGCTTGGGTGCCAGGCTGGGGCTCAGCAGTGCTGAGCCCCTACAGGACATCCTCGGTCGCGGAGGGAGCGCGTTCGCTTTCGCGAATTTACTCAGCGAGCCGGGCCGGCTCTCCCCTCCTATTTGGCCTTGCACCACGCGGGGTTTTCCGTGCCTCCGATGTCGCCATCGGAGCGGTGGGCTCTTACCCCACCTTTTCACCCTTGCCAAACGAGTCAGCTTGTAGGCTGGGCTTTCGCCCCGCCTCTTTTTTCGAAGACGTCTCGCAGGTTTCCCTGCGCGATGCCACCGTGCTGTTCCGCCGGCGGTATATTCTCTGTGGCACTTTCCGTAACGGAGCCGCACCGCGCCGAGTTGAACTCGACGCCACCCGTCCCAGTGATTACCTGGGCGGGAAACTCTACCTTGCGGCAGAGCCTGCGTGGCCGTCCCCTGGCGTTACCAGGCGCGTTGCCCTTTACCCTGAAGCCGCCGCAAAGCGGCTGAAGGGTTGCCCTCGGCTACCTAAAGCAGCTAAGGGGTTGCCCCAAGGCCGAAGCCCTGAGGTTTTCGTCACCGGCTCTTGCGAGCCTACGACGACGGTGTCCGGACTTTCCTCCCGCCCCGATTGCTCGGGGCCAGCGATCACCCGGCCCGTCCGCCAAGTCATTATAGAGCACAATGCGGTTCACCACCGAGAGCACAAAACGCACAGAACCTGAGAATCGATTTAGTTAACACCCCCTCCCCCGGTTTTCTCACAAGTGTTGATTCTAAAGGAAGATAAAGTTGTTTGTTTTGATACACTTTTGCAAGTGTTGATTCTAAAGGTAGATACGAAGGCCGAGAGAAGGCAAAGGATAACGCCGAGACCCAGAGGACGCAGAGTTTGCGCGGAGATACCCACACCCGGGTGTTTTGGGAAAAGAGGCTGCAAGCTATTGAAAACAAAGGATGGCGGCCGGAAAAAGGGAGGCAAGAGACTTTAAGAGGCGGCAAGTTGTTGAAAGGGTGAGAGTTAGAGGAAGAGCGAGGGATTGGATTGGCGAGGTGGGGTCGAGATAACACGCGCCACCATACCATAAATCTTAATATTTGTCAATAGTAAACTTAAGCGGACGCTTGAAGGCGGGGACTCCAGGGGCAGCCGCGACGAGAACTTGACGCTGACCACCGACAATGGGACGCAGTTCACTTCGTTGCGATTCTTGGAGACGTTAACGCGGCTCCGAATCACCCATCGGCGGAGGGTGTATCAATCACCAGGAAGGCAACAGCTACATCGAACGGTTCCATCGCAGCTTGAAAGAAGCGCGAGCATCGATCGTTCGTTGGATCGAGGGGTACAATCACGACCGGCCTCACCGCGGAGTTGGAAATCGCGCGCCGCACGGGTCCTTCTTGGCTTTCGCAGGTATACCAAAAAATGAGGCCCTGACTGTCCTAAATTAGTGGGGAGCACTACAGTCCGCGACAATCCACCGGTCACCAAGTCCTTCGCCTGAAAAAAACAAAATGGTCACTCAAAAACACCCGCAGCCTAGGAGTTGGTGGCGGCATTCTGGACATTCTTCACCGTCGCATCCCTCCGCGTGGTATTGCCCTTTTACGACCCCGCAATCATGGCAGGGAATGTCTGCGAAGCTGGGATTGACCGTCAGCCAATCTGGCTCGTCGCCGTATTTAAAACGTTCGTATTTCTGCCCATTTGCCTCAAAATGCGTGACACTTTGTGCCTCGATGATCTCTGACGGGTGTTCCCTGTACATTTCGACCCCATTGTAGACGACGAAATTCTTGTCGAAGTATGCCATTAATCTCGCTTCTACCGGCCAGTGCCCACGCTGGATATGTCCGTGGATTTCCTTATTTAAATGCTTCAAATGGAAAAAATGCACAAATTCGAAGAGCTGCGCGTAGATGTTCTTGCACTCGAATCTATCAAGCTCAAACTCGTAATGTACGACCAGATTTCGGTGTTTTGACGCCCTCGCAATGTTCAACTTCTCCTTGTCACCAATGGCAATCCCGGCATTAGCCAGCCGATTCAAGGCCTGTTCAAGCGTAACAGTACGCTTCGGATGATCTACGTCTTCAAAGACGAGGGTTGGGTGTACTGTCCGCAGAACGTGCTTCAACATTAGTTCGATCGACTGAGTGATATGCAGAATTGTGAAAGGCCATTCGTGAACGTTTCTCGAGGTCTTCCGATAGTGCTGGAGAGATTGGTTCAGGAAGTTATATGAATTTTCGATGAGGGTTAATTTTAATAAGAGCGCAGGCCCTCTTCCCATACCACCTCTCAGTTTTCTGGCCATGACCCGTCTCCACTTGGGAAAGCCATTCTAGCCTTGGTTTGGGCCGATAGCACGGGGTACCCGACTGTGCGATCGCAGGGTACAGTCGGGTTGCATTTTGTGTTGTTGTAACCTGCGGCGCCGACTAGAATCCGGGGCATGCGGGTTCGCGAAGCCAAGGATTTTCTGGTTCAGGAGACGGCTAAGCAGGCGAGCATGGAAGGCGTGCCGCTTTCCGAGCTGGAGAAGCGGATGATGTATTTCACGGAAAACGGGGAGATGGCGGAAGATCCGATTGCGCTTAATGAGGAGTTTGAGGCGCAATACAATACGGATGAATACGAAGCAAAGATTTCCGGGTTATTGCACCGCGCTTACGCACGAATCAAGAAAGAGAATCCCGAAGCGGCCCGTCTGTGGAAGGAAGCAATCCGAGGTATTAGCAAGGGCGATCATTACCTCCCGGTGCTTTGGGGCGAGAGATCTCTTGGCAAGGGCTCTCTTAATGAGCGGCCGCCGCATGATTTCTTGAAGTTGGTTGGGGCTTCGTTGCTGGTGGTCATTACGGGAGGAGCCCTAATGCTGGCCGCCAGTCTGATTGCCGACCGATACGGCCTCCATTGGCCGAACGGTAAGCCGAACACTCAAATGGTCCAGCCGGTGTGGCTCCAACGGCTGCTGATTTTTATTTTGGTTGCGAGCTATATTTATGGCGTGCTGCCCTTGATTTTCAAGAAGACGATCCTGGGGATCAGCGAATTGTGGTCGAAAGTATTTGGCATTGGGAATAAGGGGAATCCGCAGCGATAGACCGAGAGGGAAAATGGCGGCCCTTCGAGGCTCAGGGTGAACTTTAAGCCGCCACCTCCTAGGGAGAAAGGCGCCGGCGGGGCTTCGAGGCTTGGAGGATGAAAACGGGGATGGCGAGGCGGGTTGGCTGCTACTTTTGACGCGCTCGAAAAGGCGCGCGGGCGCAGCATGCTGCGCCGCTACAACGGTTCTTCTGGGTAAATTAAAGCCGGCGACGCTTCGAGGCTCGGGGTACGCGGTCGGCTGCCGGTACGAAGATGAAAATGGGGTGGAGGGGCGGGTTGGCTGCTCGATTTGACGCGCTCGAAGCTTCGCGCGGGCGCAGCATGATGCGCCGCTACAAGTGTTGTTCTAGACGGCGTGGAGCGAGGGGCTTGGGTGACGGTTGCCGGACAGCATGGCTATGGGCCGGCAACATCGGGTCTGTGGCTCGAGCTGACAATATTGGGTCTGTGCCTGGAGCCGGCAACATGGGGTCTGTAGAAGGACATGAAGGGTTCGATTTCGAGGTGCTACTCGACGCGGCAGTAGCAATAGAGGAATTGTTGCGTGGTCCCAAAGGGAGTGCGGTGCAGCTCTTGGGAGCTTTCCACGAGGCGGAAGCGCGGACCAAATTCACCGTGAAGGGATGCAGCGTCGTAGCGTGACACTTGGAGTCCGCTGCATTTCGTGGGTCCCTCTGGTCCGAAGGTGCTGACGATCACGTGGCCGCCTGCCCTGACGGCTTTCGCGACGTTTCGGACATACGCGGCGCGTTGCTCGATGGAGGTAAGAAAATGAAATACCGCGCGGTCGTGCCACACGTCATAAGCGGACGGTGGGAGTTCCACCTGGGTAACATCGGCTACAATCCACTCGCTCTGTTGCGCGAGCGGGCCTAAGCGCTTCTTTGTGACGTCGAGAGCGGTTTCGGAAATGTCAAAAACAGTAATATTTTCGTAGCCTCTTGCAAGAAGGTCGTCAACAAGCGTGGATTCGCCGGCGCCAATGTCGATGATGGAAGCGGAGGGAGAACGCGCCGCGCGCTCGATCAGTGCGAGGGATGTTTCAAGATGCGCACGATACCAGCTCACGGACTCCGGTTCTTTAGTCTTATAGACCTTTTCCCAATGCGTTTTTGCATCCATCGAAAATACCGTGGAGGACAGTTTACAACCGCGTATCAGACCCGATGATCATAGCTTGAGTCAGCCCCGAAGGAGGAGGCAAATACTCAGCGGCCGCCTGTGGGCGGGCCGGATAGCGTGGGAGAAAAATTCAAAGACCGCAGACTTCGGCAAAGGACGAGAGCTTCGCCTCGTCATTCAAAGGACGGAACCTACTGGAGCGGCAACCCTAAAGGCAAGAGCGCTCGAGGCTTCGCGCGGGCGCAGCATGCTGCGCCGCTACAAAGGCGAGCCGACGGAACCTACTGGAGCGGCAACCCCAAAGGCGAGAACGCTCGAAGCTTCGCGCGGGCGCAGCTTGCTGCGCGGCTACAAAGGCGAGCCGGCGCGCTACTGGGAGCGGAGGAGCTTTTCGAATTCGGATTCGGTCAGGACTGGGACGTTTAGCGCTTTGGCTTTGTCGTATTTGGAGCCGGGGTCGGCGCCTACTACTACGTAGCTGGTTTTTTTGCTTACGGAGCCGGAGACTTTGGCGCCGTGCTGCATTACGAGCTGGCCGGCTTCTTCGCGGCTGCGATTGGACAGGCTACCCGTGAACACAAAGCTTTTGCCAGCGAACTTTTGGCTCTTGAAGACGCGTTTTTCGGCGGTGGGGCGCAGGCCTGCTTTGTCCAGCTTCTTGATTATTTTCTGGTTGGCGGATTCGGAGAAGAATTCGGCGATGGCGGAGGCTACTTTGGGGCCGACCTCGGTGACCTCGAAAAGCTGCTCTTCTTTTGCCTCGGCTAGTTCATCGAGAGAAGAGAAATGTTCGGCTAAAAGCTGGCCGGTGCGCTCGCCTACCATGCGGATGCCCAGGGCGTAGATCAGGCGGGCCAGGGTGTGCTTTTTACTGGCGGCGATTTGATCGAGGAGATTTTGCGCGGACTTTTCGCCCATGCGGTCGAGATCGGCCAGGTCGTCCAGCTTCAGGGTGTAGAGGTCGGCGATATCCTTAACCATGCCTTTGTCAACCAACTGGTCGACGATTTTGTCGCCGAGGCCGTTGATGTCCATGGCGTGGCGGCTAGCGAAATGCAGCAGGGATTCCTTGCGCTTGGCGGGGCAGGCAGCGTTGACGCAGCGATAGGCCACTTCGCCTTCGGCGCGGTGGATGGCGCTGCCGCACTCCGGGCAATTTTTGGGCATGTGGAAAGGCTTGCGGTTGGCGGCTTCCCTGGTGACTTTCAGGACGTGAGGAATGACTTCGCCAGCGCGTTCGATGAGAACAGTGTCCCCAATCTGCAAGCCGAGGCGATCAATTTCGTCCATGTTGTGGAGGGTGGAGCGGCTGACAGTGACGCCGCCGACTTGCACGGGCTCAAGATGGGCGACCGGGGTGAGCGTGCCGGTGCGGCCTACCTGCACGCGAATGTCGTTGACCACGGTGGTTTCCTGGCGGGCGGGATATTTGTAGG
Organism: Candidatus Acidiferrum sp.; assembly: GCA_035309625.1. Classification (GTDB taxonomy): domain Bacteria; phylum Acidobacteriota; class Terriglobia; order Acidiferrales; family UBA7541; genus Acidiferrum. The sequence goes on along the minus strand of DATGEY010000043.1, from coordinate 33,323 downwards.
CGATGGCCCAGCGGGGGGCCTTGGCGGTGTAGCCCAATTCGCGCTGAATGCCCAGGGAATCGACTTTGATTACGACGCCATCGATCTCGTAGGGCAGCTCTTCCCGTTTCGGCTCCCAGAGGTCGCAGTATTTATAGACTTGCTCGATGCCGTCGCAAAGCTTCCAATCTTCGGAGGCGCGGAAGCGCAATTGCTTTAGGGCTTCGAGGGAATCGGAATGCCTGGGGAAAGGGACTTCGCCATCGACCAGCAAGTAGTAGGCGAAAAATTCGAGGCGGCGGCGCGCGGTAATGGAAGGATCGAGCACGCGTACGGAGCCGGCGGCGGCATTGCGGGGATTCACGAAGATTTTGCCGCCGCTTTCTTCCTGCTGGCGGTTCATGGCGTCGAAGGCCTTGCGGGTCATCAAGACTTCGCCGCGCACTTCAAAGGTGGGCGGCAGCTTGAGTTTTTTCAGGGCTGCGGCGTCCACGCGCAGGGGGATCGAGCGGATCGTTTTCACGTTGGGGGTGACATCCTCGCCGGTACGACCATCGCCCCGGGTGACACCGCGGGCCAGGCCGCCGTTGGCATATTGCAGGGAGATGCTCAGGCCATCGAATTTGTGCTCGGCGATGTATTCGATTTTTTCGCGGCCGCTGCCCTGGCGGACGCGGCGGTCGAAATCGGCCAGCGTCTCGTAGGAGAACGCGTTGTCCAGACTTAGCATGGGCCGGGCGTGCTGCACGGTTTGGAAGCCTTCGCGAGGGGTGGCGCCGACGCGGACGGTGGGGGAATCGGGGGTTACGAGCCTGGGATTGGCAGCCTCGAGTTCCTTGAGGCGGTTCATGAGGCGGTCGTAGGCGGCGTCGGAAATTTCCGGCTGGTCCAGCACGTGATAGAGATATTCGTGATGCCTGAGCTTGTCGCGCAGGGCTTCGATTTCCTGCTTGGTGATCTCGTGTTTGGCGGCTACCGCCTTGGCCATGGAACCCTCGGAAGAACGTACACTGGAATGAGCATCCTATTATATAGAATGGAGTTTTCGAGGCGGCGTTGACAAGCGCCTGGAACAGTTCATGACGGAAAATCTACGCAACGCGCTGTTGATCCACAATCCAAACGCGGGAAGCGGGGGGAACGCGCGGCGGCGGCAATTGGTGGTGGCGCGGAGGATTCTGGCGTTGGGCGGAATTGAAGCGGAACTGGAAGAAACGCGCGGGCCGGGGCATGCGACGGAAATCGCGCAGCGGGCGACGGCGCAGGGGCGGCAACTGGTAATCGCTTGCGGAGGCGACGGCACGCTCAACGAAATCGTGAACGGATTGACACGGCAACAGAATGGGCAGCGGGTGCCGCTGGCGCTGCTGCCGGGAGGCACGGCGAATGTGCTGGCGAAGGAGATCGGGTTGCCTTGGGATATTCCGGCGGCGGCAAAGAAATTGGTGGAGGGCGAGATCAAGGAAATTGCGCTGGGACTGGCCACTCCGCTGAACGAGCCGGGGAAGGCACGCTACTTCCTTAGCGTCGCGGGCGCTGGGCCGGATGGGATGATGGTGTACTCGATTGATCTGGACCTGAAGGCACGGGTCGGCATTCTGGCTTACTGGTGGCAAGGCGCTCGCGAAGTTTTCCGGTATCAATTTCCACATTTCCGGGTGGTTACAGGCGATACAAAACTGGATGTGTCGCTGGTCGTCGTGGGCAGAACAAAAAATTACGGAGGACCCTTCCGGATTACCGACCAAGCCGACTTGTACGCCGATCAATTCGAAATCATGGGGCTGACGACGCAGAGCGGCTTCCGGTATCTGAGTTATTTGCCGACGCTGTGGTTCGGCAAGCTGCGGGGCACCGATGGCGTGCACTACTGGAAGAGCAACAGCATCCTTTGCGAGCCGCTGAACGACAAGCCAGTGTATGCGCAGATGGACGGCGAGCCGCTGGCGCGGCTGCCGGTCGAATTCAAAATCATTCCGCGGGCGCTGAAACTTTTGGTGCCGAAAGATTCGGCGGCGGCGAAGGTTCCGGCACAAACGAAGAACTGAATGGACGCTTTCACGCACGGGCTGGCGTCTTACTGCATCACGCGCGGCGCGCTGCCCAGAGCGTCACGGGCGACGCTGGTGGCAGCGATGGCCGCGGGCGTGGCAGCAGACGTGGATCGACTGAGCGCGTACGCGGGGCCGGCTGCGTTTCTGGAATGGCATCGGACCGCGACGCATTCGCTGGTGGGAACGGTAGCGATCGTCGGGGTATGTTCGGTTGTGACCATTCTCGCGACCCGGCGCAATCCCAAGGCAGATGCGAGCGGCACCATTTTTCTTGCTTTGATTGCAGTTTGCGCGGCGCACGTGGCCATGGACCTGACGCAGAACGAGAGCGTGCAGCTGCTGTGGCCGTTTCGCGCGCAAAGATATTCGGCGGACTGGGTGGCGCATTTCGATCTATGGATCCTGCTGATGCTGCTGGCGGGAGCGCTGCTACCGCAACTGCTAGGGCTGGTGACGGACGAAATTGGCGCGAAGTCGAAAGGGCCGCGGGGACGAATTGGCGCGACGATCGCTTTGCTGGCGGTTCTGATTTATGCCGGGGGCCGATTTATCCTGCACGGCGATGCGGTGGCGACGATGGAGGCGCGAACGTACCGGCAAGAATTGCCGCACCAAGTGGCGGCGTTCGCGGAATCGGATTCGCCGTTCCATTGGCGGGGGCTGGTGGAAACGGAGCGGGGATTTCATGAGCTGGACGTAAGCGTGGGCCCCGGCTCGTCGTTCAGCCCGGATGCTGCGACGGTTTCGTATAAGCCGGAGTCCTCCGGGCCGCTGGAGGCTGCGCGGAGAACAGAATCGGTTCGGCGCTTGCTGCAAGCGGCAAAATTTCCGAAGGCAACGGTGGAGAAAACCACCGGCGGCTACCGCGTCGAACTGCGGGACCTGAGCCAAGGGGAGGAAATGCACGCAGCGCGCGGAGTCATCGCCATTGTAGAGACCGATGCAAATGGCAAAGTTTTGAGCGACGAACTGGCCTGGGGCAAACAGAGATAGGCAACATTACTTTGGGGGATGGGGCCGTTCCTTCAACACCACGCGTGAGGCGGCGTAACTGACGGTAACAAAGACGATCACGAAGACGACAACCTGCAACTTATGCTGAGCCAGATACGGCATGGCGTCCGGGCCATAGCGGACGGCCAGGTAGCCGACGCCGAAATAGCGAATGATGCGAGCCAGCGCGATGGCAGAGGCGAAACTCAGCAGCGGCACTTCAAACACTCCGGCAGCCAGCACAAAAAACTTGAAGGGTGTGGGTGGCGGCAGCATGGCGGCGAGCAACATTCCGCCAAATCCGTTGCGCTCGACCCAGTGGCGAATGGCGGCGGCCCGAGCGCCGGCCCTTCGATGAAAGGCGGCTTCCTCCACCTTACGCGCGAGGAGGAAGAGCAGGACACAACCCAACAACGAGCCTAGCGCGGCCATGCTGGCATACAAGGGCATGCGCGCGGGGCGCCGGATGGAAAGCTCAATGAGCAGCAGATCATTGATAACGGGAAAAGTCAGAAAGGAAGAATCGAGGAAGGAAATAAGGAACAGACCGGGCGCCCCGAGCGCCATAGCAAAGGCGACGATCTTCCGCTTCCAAGCGCCAAACTGTGCGAGCAATGAAACGTGCTCCTCCGGCTTCGTTATTGGGAGAACGCGCCGCGATCGAAATGGCTCATGAAGACCTGCATTAGCGCGGTGCGGTGCAGATTAGGCAGCCTGGGAATTTCGCCGATTACCCGCACGTGGCCAAAACGTTCAATGGTTTCGCGGTTTTCGCGGTTCTGATCGCCGATGAGGACGACGCCATGCACGGGCAACTCCGCCGCGTGAAGCGCAGCGAGGGTCAGCAAAGTGTGATTTACGGTGCCGATGCTGCTGCGGGCCGCCAAAATCACGGGCAGCTTGAATTTGATCATCAAATCCAGCATGAATTGCTTCTGGTTGATGGGGACCAGCACGCCGCCGACACCTTCGATGACGACCCAATCGTTATTTAAGCTGGGAGGGAGATTAATACGGCCCAGATCAATTTCGGTGCCGGCCCAGCGGGCGGCCAAATCCGGAGATACGGGCGGAACGAATTTGTAAACCTCGTCGATCGTGCGATCGGTGCCAATGCCGGCGAGGCGCATCACGTTGACGCGGTCGGAGCCTTCGAGAGTGCCGGTCTGAATTGGTTTCCAATAGACCGCATCCAGCGCGGCACAGAGCAGCGCGGCCAAGGTGGTCTTGCCCACACCGGCGTCGGTGCCGGTGATGAAGAAATGATTCCTCAACCGCGCTCCTCCCTGAATAAGCGCGGCCAGCCCAAATTTCGCGGGGCAGCCGGCGGTTCGAGCGCATATCGGACTTCATGTGAATCAATCAAATGGAATGGCATGCGATTCGACGGACTTACGTCTTCAGATTTCCCGCCAGGGCGCCTCCCTTAAGTGGCGATTTCCGTTCGTCTCGCAGCAACCCGACCCGTCCGGCCCGTTCTATCCGTCCTGGAACGATGAGGCATGTTACCACCGGTTGGCCAGGAGCGTATCCCCGGGGCATGGGCGAGCGATACGTTAGCGTTATCGTCCCCGCGGAGCAGCGGATTGAGGCTTTTCGGTATTGGCGAAATCATAGAGCCACGTTTGACCCGCCATTAGCGAAATGTTATAAATCAACGGCTTCGGAAAGGCGCGTGCCGAGCTTCCAGGGTCCCTGCCCCGGGGTAGTGCAGTGGCGCTCGGCGTGTGCGGTTGCAAGTTTCAGTCCCATCTACCAGTGGGGCTTTCTGTCTGGCAAGCTTCCCCCGGCGCGCAAGCAATCACCAGGCAGACTGGTGTGCCGGAAAAACATGGCCGGAAGAGTACGCGGTTAACTTCGAAAAATCTCATTTGTTGGTACGGAGGAGTGTTGATGCGCACCTGGCTTACACCTGCCTGGGCACTAACGTGTAGATTCGCAAAATTTGGGGGCGCCGCGGCGCTGCTGTCGATAGTTGCGGCCGCAGCCACATGGGCACGGTCCACAGAAGATGCCGGGGGCGAAGCGGGCTTGAAGTTGCCTGACCTCAGGCAGGTGCAGTTCCTGAACGGGAGCATCGACGGCCACAAGCTGTTGCTGTTCGGGATCCTTTTTTGCGTCTTCGGGCTGATCTTTGGACTGGTTATTTACAGCCGGCTCAAGAACCTTCCGGTGCACCGCTCGATGCGGGATATTTCGGAACTGATCTATGAAACGTGCAAGACCTACCTGATCACGCAGGGAAAATTCCTGATCGTCCTGTGGCTGTTTATTGCGGTCATCATCGTGCTGTACTTCGGCGTCCTGGCACCGGTGCCCGGCAAGTCCATTGCCGTGACGCTGCCCATTATTCTGGGCTTCAGCCTGGTGGGCATCGCGGGGAGTTATGGTGTGGCGTGGTTTGGCATTCGGGTGAATACATTTGCAAACTCGCGCACCGCCTTTGCCAGCCTGCGAGGCAAACCGTATCCGATTTATCACACGCCGCTGGAGGCCGGGATGAGCATCGGGATGATGCTGATTTCGGTTGAGCTATTGATGATGCTGCTGATTTTGCTGTTTATCCCGGGAGATTACGCGGGGCCGTGTTTTATCGGGTTCGCTATCGGCGAATCCCTGGGCGCGGCGGCGTTGCGTATTGCCGGTGGGATTTTCACCAAAATCGCCGATATCGGCTCGGACCTGATGAAGATCGTGTTCAAGATCAAGGAGGACGACGCGCGAAATCCGGGGGTGATCGCGGATTGCACCGGAGACAATGCGGGCGACTCGGTGGGCCCGAGCGCGGACGGCTTCGAAACATACGGAGTGACCGGGGTCGCGTTGATCACCTTCATCTTGCTGGGGGTGAAGGATCCCACGGTGCAAGTGCAGTTGCTGGTGTGGATCTTCGTGATGCGCATCGTCATGCTGGTGGCCAGCGCGGCGGCGTATTTCATCAATGGAATGATCGCCAAAGGGCGGTATGGCAATGTCGATGAGATGAACTACGAAGCGCCACTCACTTCGCTGGTGTGGATCACATCGTTCGTTTCGATCGCACTCACCTACGCGGTTTCGTACCTGATCATTCCGCTGCTGGGGGGGAGTGACACGCAATGGTGGAAGCTGGCGACGATCATTTCTTGCGGGACGCTGGCGGGGGCCATCATTCCGGAGCTGGTGAAAGTCTTTACGTCGACCGAATCGCGGCACGTCAAGGAAGTGGTGCGGTCTGCTGAAGAGGGCGGAGCATCGCTGGGCATTCTCTCCGGTTTTGTGGCAGGAAATTTTTCTGCGTATTACATCGGACTGGCGATGGTGGTGCTGATGTCCATCGGGTATGTGATCAGCACGCTGGGACTGGGCAACGTTATGATCGCCGCCCCGGTGTTCGCGTTCGGATTGGTGGCATTCGGGTTCCTGGGTATGGGGCCGGTGACCATTGCGGTGGATTCTTACGGGCCGGTCACGGACAACGCGCAATCGGTTTACGAACTGTCGCTGATCGAGCAGCTACCCGGGATTGAAGCGGAACTGAAGCGGGAGCACAACATCGACGTCAACTTCGAGCGGGCCAAGACGTTGCTGGAAGCCAATGACGGCGCGGGCAACACCTTTAAGGCCACGGCCAAGCCGGTGCTTATCGGCACCGCGGTGGTGGGCGCGACCACCATGATTTTCTCGATCATCATGGCGCTGACACACGGCCTGACGGTTAATGTCGAAAAGCTCTCATTGCTTCACGCGCCCTTTGTTCTGGGCCTGATCACCGGCGGCGCCATGATCTATTGGTTTACCGGGGCGTCCACCCAAGCGGTCACTACCGGCGCGTATCGCGCGGTGGAATTCATCAAGGCCCACATCAAACTGGATGGCGCGGCGGCGGCCAGCGTGGCGGACAGCAAGCGGGTGGTCGAGATCTGCACGCAGTATGCGCAGAAGGGCATGCTCAACATCTTCATCGCGGTGTTCTTCGCGACGCTGTCGTTCTCCTTTGTCGAGCCGTTTTTCTTTATCGGCTACCTGATGTCCATCGCCACCTTTGGCCTGTACCAAGCCATCTTCATGGCCAATGCCGGCGGCGCCTGGGACAACGCGAAAAAAATTGTAGAAGTGGAGATGAAGCAGAAAGGCACGCCGCTGCATGACGCAACGGTGATCGGCGATACGGTAGGGGATCCGTTCAAGGACACGTCCTCGGTGGCGCTGAATCCGGTAATCAAGTTCACCACCTTGTTCGGCCTGCTAGCCGTTGAGCTGGCGGTGCAATTGACCGCCTCGCAGGGCGCAAATCTGACGCACATCCTGGCGGCGGCCTTCTTCGCCGTGTCGTTCTTTTTCGTATACCGTTCCTTTTACGGGATGCGGATTCGGGCTGGGGCATAACTTTTCGGCGGTTCCACTCCTCCTGCCCGGCCAAGAGAGTTTGGGCGGACAGCCCGGAGTGGCTGTTCCACTTTTCTGCGCAACGGTTTGGACGAGAATAGAGACTGCAGCGGAGTAAGATCGTTGGGCGGACAGCCCGGAGTGCTGTCCTACGTTAGGGACCCTCGGTCCCCTTGAGGTGGAAGCTGTGAAGAAGACACTATCCTTATTCTGCCTTTCGCTGCTGGCGGGCGCCGCATTGGCGCAAACCCAGGTCGATCCCAAGTACGAAATCCATGATCGCAATCGGCCGCTGCCGGCGGTTATCGACGCCGGCACGGCCAGCACGCAAGAAACTCCGGGGCGCCCGCCCTCGGATGCCATCGTCCTCTTTGGCGGAAAAGATCTATCCAAGTGGCAACACAAAGACGGTGCGGCGGCCAAGTGGAAGGTAGAGAACGGTTATTTCGAAGTGGTGCCTAAGACCGGCCAACTGTACACGAGGGACGCTTTCGGCGACTGCCAACTGCACGTGGAATTCGCGGAACCGAACCCTCCCAAGGGTCAGGATCAAGACCGCGGCAACAGCGGCGTGTTCCTGCATGACTTGTATGAAGTGCAAGTGCTGGACTCTTACGAAAGCAAGACCTATGCGGATGGGCAAGCAGCGGCGGTTTACGGCCAGTTCCCTCCGCTGGTAAACGCTTCCCGTCCGCCGGGGCAATGGCAAGTCTACGACATCGTCTTTCATGGGCCGCGCTTCGACGCCGCCGGGAAGCTATTGCGCCCGGCGCGTATCACGGTGTTGCATAACGGAGTGCTCGTTCAAGACAACGTAGAACCGACTGGGCCCACCGGCCATCACCAACGTCCGCCATACGTCGCGGGGCCGGAAAAACTGCCGCTTTCCCTACAGGATCACAACCACCCGGTGCGGTATCGCAACATCTGGATCCGCGAACTAAAATAGGCGACTCTCAAAATTTCCTCTCCGAGTTGGCCGCAATCTTGTAGTATGTCCCCGGCAAAAGGGGGCGTATGCGCAATTTGTTTTTTTTGCTTCTTTCGGCGTTGGCGGTGTTGTCGATTCCCGGCTATTCGCAGCCGGAAAAGCCGTGGCAGCAACTGTTTAACGGCAAGGATCTTAGCGGCTGGAAACACGTCGGCCCAGGCAACATGACCGTGGAGAACGGACTGATTCAGACGCACGGGGGCATGGGTCTGCTGTATTGGACGGCGGGCAAGCTGGGCGACTGCCGCATTCGAGTGGTCTACAAGATGCGGGATCATAACGACAATTCTGGGGTCTACATCCGCATTCCCATTGAGCCGCGGGAGCCGTGGATGCCGGTACACTACGGCTATGAAGTGCAAATCGATAATCAGCCGGAAGATTCGAAGGAAGACGAATACCACGTAACGGGCACGCTTTATTCGCTCACCAAGCCGCTGGCTCGGCCCGGTAAGCCCGGACCGGAGTGGAACACGATGGTCATTACGATCGACGGCCCGCACACGGTGGTGGTGCTGAACGATGTCAAAGTTACCGACTACACCGAGGGCCAGCCAGTCCCCGAAAGGAAGTTCGACTTCGAGCCGCAGCGCGGACGCCGCCCCAATGAAGGCTATATGGGACTGCAGAATCACAGCGACAACGACATCGTGTTTTTCAAGGAAGTGGCGCTGCAACCATTGCGCTAGCGAGGTCCGAATTTCGCTGGAACCGCGAAACCGGCGATCTTCGCAGCAGTTCAATTGTTAAGTCTTGTGCGTTGACCTCTTAGATTCTAAAGATTTCAGGAGCCCCAATGAAAAAGGACCTTTCTCGACGTACATTTCTTCAACGCACTGCCGGTGCCGCGGGCGCATTGGCCGCTGCCAACTCCTTCTTTCTCCCGGATGACCGCCTGGAAGCCGCCAGCTATCCCCGCGTCGCTCCCAGTGACCGGCTGCGCTTCGGCATCATCGGCATCGGCATGCAGGGTTCCGGCCTGCTAACCGCGGCGGTGGGCCTCCCCGGAGCCGAATGCATCGCGGCTGCCGATCTGTACGACGGCCGGCACACGCTGGCGCGGGAAATCACCGGCAATCCCAATTTGTTCGTCACCCGGCGCTACAAAGATCTGCTGGACAACAAGGAAATCGATTGTCTGATCGCGGCGGTGCCGGATCATTGGCATAAGCAAGTGGTGGTGGACGCGGTCCATGCGGGAAAAGATATTTACTGCGAAAAGCCAATGTCGCACTCTCCTGCGGATGGACTCGAAATGGTCAAAGCGGGTAAAGCGACCGGCCGGGTGATCCAGATCGGCTCACAACGAGTTAGTTCCGTGCTCTGCGCTAAGGCTAAAGAGTTGATTGCCCAGGGCACCATCGGCGACCTCATGATGGTGGAGGGTTCTCTTGGCCGCAACGATCCGACCGGCGCCTGGGAATACCCGCCACCGTTCGATCTCTCGCCGAAAACGCTCGATTGGGATACTTGGCAAGGGACCACCCCCCATAAGCCTTGGGATCCCGATATGTCTCCCAAGTATTTCGCGCGCTGGCGTTGCTGGAAGGAGTACGGAACCGGAGTGGCAGGGGACCTCCTGGTGCATCTGGTCAGCGGCATGATGTTCATGCTCGGTCTGAACGAACCGCCCAAGCGAGTGCTGTCTAGTGGAGGCATCCTTCGGTGGAAGGATGGCCGAGACATGCCAGACGTACACGCTACGCTGTTCGAATATGGCGATATTCCAATCTACTTCCGGCTGAACCTGGGCACGGAGTCACCGGAAATCTATCGGTTCAACGGTTCCAAAGGCATTCTGGAAGTGACCGAATTCGCGCTGACTTACTACCCGCAAACGGGCAAAGATGAATCGCCCAGCTACTACTCGTCCGGGTTCCCGCGGGCGATGCGCGAGGAGTACATCAATAAATGGCATGAAGAACACGATCCCGCGCCGGCAAAGGAGCCCGGGTTGCAGGGGCTTACGTTCCGCAGCGTTTCCTGGGACGAACAGAAACCGCACATGTGGACGTACTTTGATGCGGTGCGCACCCGCAAACATAATGTGGAAGACGTGGTGTTTGGCCATAATGCGGCGCTGGCTTGCCATTTGGCCAACGAATCTTATTTCCGCAAGGCCATCACTACCTGGGACGGCGAACGGATCAAGAGTTAGATTTTCGGACGGGACATCGGGCTGCTCTGGTGGCAGCAGGGTTGCCCAGCTAGGGTGCAGCATGCTGAGCCCTACAGCGTCGGCCGCGCATAATGTCGACTTTACACCTCTCCACTCTCTTTTCTTCTGTTCCACGAAACGTAACCCGTTGGCTCTTGCACCTAGGGGGAATCGGGTTGATCCCACTCGGTCTGCTCGATAGCTCGGTTATCCCGCTTCCGGGCAGCATGGATTTCGCGGTAGTCCTGCTTTCCGCGCGCGACAAGCCGCTATGGTTCTACTATGCGGCCATGGCTACGACGGGCTCCGTGCTCGGCGCGCTTCTGACTTACCGCATCGCGCGAAAAGGCGGGAAGGAAGCGCTGGCCAAGAAGCTTTCCAAGCGGAAAGCCGATCGAGTCCTGAAGGCTTTTGAACGCTGGGGCCTGGCCGCGATTGCGATTCCGGCGCTGCTTCCACCACCATTTCCATTCGTGCCCTTCGTCATCGCCGCGGGCGCCATGCAGTATTCGCTGGCTAAATTCCTGGCCGCCCTCAGCGCTGGGCGCGCGGTGCGTTACACCATCCTGGCATGGCTGGGTGTTAGATATGGGCGTCACATCCTCTCTCTGTTCTCTCGCCATGCTTATGCCGCGCTGGCCGTCGGACTCGGAGTTGTTCTGGCCACAGTGATAATCGGTCTTCTGTTCCGCAACCGGCGCTAGGTTGGCGCCCTTGTGTGATATCATCTGTTCGCTCGATTCCTCTACCCGCCCTTTTTCCCCGTTCACCCAGCGAGCGCCAAGGTCCGGCAAATGAGAAAAATTTTCGGCATTTGCGGTCTGCTTTTCATCCTTGCGACACTCATCGTCTATCGAACGGCACCGGTCGTTAGCGCCCAATCCTCCGGGTGCACGGACCAGGCCCTCACTCTGGCGCAAGGGCAGCTTACGGATACTCTGGCCTATACGAGCACGTCACTCTTTCCCGTCAGCACTAACCCGGCGAACGCAAACAAATGGAACCTGGCCTCCTCCAGCCACTGGACCAGCGGCTTCTTTCCGGGTTTACTCTGGTTTGAGTACGAGCAAACGCTGAACAGCTCTTGGCTCACGCGCGCGCAAGCCCAAACGGCCAGCATGCAAAGTCAGGACCTCAACGCTTCCGACCACGACATCGGTTTTAAGATTCTGGGCAGCTACGGAAATGCCTACCGCATCACGCGCGATCCCGCGGACATGACGGTCATCCAGACGGCCGCGAACGCCATGGCCACCAACCTTTGGCGTTCTGGCGCGGGGGTCATCGAATCCTGGCCCAATTACGATAGCCACATTACCGTCATCATCGACAACATGATGAACCTCGAACTCCTTCTTTTCGCCGCGCGGAACGGCGGTAATCCCGCTTGGCGCGACATGGCCATCAGCCACGCCGTGAAAACGATGCAAAACCACGTGCGGGCCGACGGCAGTACTTTTCATGTAGTGGACTACAATACCGACGGCACGGTATTCAGCAAATTTACGGTCCAGGGCGCCAGCACCAACAGCACCTGGTCGCGCGGCCAAGCCTGGGGACTGTACGGCTTCACTATGGTTTATCGCTACACGCAGGATCCGCGTTTTCTGGCTACGGCGCAGCAGCTTGCGAACTACTTCGTCAACAATCTGCCACCCGACTTTGTTCCGTACTGGGATTTTTCTCAAGGCGGCACCGCGCCGCGCGATTCTTCTGCGGCGGCCATTGCCGCCGCCGGGCTACTGGAACTGAGCACATACGTCGGGTCGACGGACAGCGCCCGGTACCGGACCGCCGCGCTCAACATTCAGTCGTCGCTGTCCTCCTCCGCATACCTCGGCGGTCGCCTCGCCACCGATGGCATCCTGCTCCACGGCAGCGCGGATGTGCCCGCCAATTCCGGCGTGGACGTATCCTTGATTTACGGAGACTACTATTTCGTGCAAGGTTGCGAGCGAGCGCGTGCCACCCCACCGGCACCGACCGGAGTCACCGCTCTGGCCAGCTCTAGCGGGCAGATTGATCTTGCCTGGAGCGCCGAGTCCGGCGCTATACGTTACAGCGTCAAGCGTAGCGCGACCGCTGGCGGCCCTTACACGATCATCGCACCTCCGCCCATTCTGGTGACGAATAGCTATACCGACACTGCTGCGAATCCAGGCGCAAACTACTACGTCGTTTCCGCCATCAACGCATCCGGCGAAAGCCCCAATTCCGCGCAAGTCTCCGCCACCATTTCGTCGGCGCCCACTACCACTGCACTCGTCTCTTCGGCGAATCCGTCGGTCTACGGGCGTTCCGTGACCTTTACCGCCACGGTTCATCCGGCCACGTCGGGAACTCCCACCGGAACGGTAACTTTCAAGGATGGCACCACGACGTTGGGAACCACGGCGCTGTCGGGTGACGTCGCGTCGTTCAGCAGCGCAACGCTGACGGCGCAGTCCCACAACATCACCGCAACCTACAGCGGCGACGCACACTTCGCGGCCAGTAACTCGCCAATTTTGACAGAAAGCATCACCAAGGCGGCAACGTCCCTGATACTGACCTCCTCGCCGTCCGCCTCGCGATTCGGTCAACCTGTTGCCTTTTACGCCGCCGTAAAGTCAGCCACTTCCGGCACCCCTGCCGGCCAGGTCACTTTCAAGGACGGTGCCACGATTTTGGCAACCGCCGCACTAAGTCTTGGTAAAGCGAAGTTCACCACCTTAAAACTTACGGTGGGCTCCCATTCGCTTACTGCGGTTTACTCCGGCAGTGCAAACTTTAATGCCAGCACATCTGCAGTGCTTGCGTTCGTGGTCAGCAAGGCCGCCACTTCCACGGCCGTCACCTCGTCGCTAAACCCGTCAACGCACGGTAGCCTGGTGACGTTCACTGCCACCGTAAAATCCTCCACAACGGGCACGCCCACCGGCTCAGTCGCTTTCAAAGATGGCACAACAACGCTGGGCACGCTGACCCTTAGCAGCGGCAAGGCCGCGTTCACCACGTCAGCGCTAGCCGCCGGATCGCATTCCATCACGGCCGTCTTCACCGGCAGCACCAGTTTCAACCCCAGCACGTCACCGGTGCTCACCCAATCGGTAACTCCGTAAGTCGGCGCGCAAGGCAGAAAATAAAGTCGCTGCTTGACACTTTGCGGACTTCTGGCCAATAGTCCGCAAGCCGGAGGGTGTTCCATGCATGGGCCAAAGCGATATCTTACTCGGAGAGGTTTGCTGCGGACTTTGGGAATGGCTAGCGGTGGAATCGCTGCTGGTCGATGGTTGGTCCCAGACTTGGCCTGGGCCCAGCGGTCGCCTTCCGAAAAAGCCGTGGAAACCTTCACCGGCCCAAGAGCCAATCCGCACTGGAATTCCGTCGGCCCTTATATCAGCGAACCGCAAAAAGTTCCTTTGCTGCTTTTGACTGACCGCCCGGTGCAACTGGAAACACCGCGCCATTACTTCCGCACCGCATTCACCCCCAACGAAGCGTTTTACGTGCGCTGGCATCTGGAAGGCATCCCCAACGCGGTGGATCTGAAAGAATGGAGATTGCGCATCGAGGGCGATGTTGACAAACCGCTCGCGTTCAGCCTGCCCGAGCTGATGCAGAAGTTCAAACCTGTTGCCATTGCCGCCGTCAATCAATGTTCCGGCAATAGCCGCAGTTACTTGCAGCCGCGGGTGCCGGGCGGCCAATGGGGTAATGGCGCGATGGGCAATGCTCTGTGGACCGGGGTGCCGCTGCGCGAGCTTTTGGATCGCGCCGGGATCAAGAGCGGATCTTTGCAGGTGCAATTTCAGGGACTGGAAACTGGTCCGGGGCCGGAGGGCCTGGGCTCGAATGTCTTTCTTAAATCGCTGGACCTCAAGAATCCCGTACTTGACCAGTGCCTGGTGGCTTACTTAATGAACGGTGAGCCGCTTCCCATGCTCAACGGGTTTCCTGTGCGTCTGGTTGTTCCCGGATATTTCGCCACCTACTGGACCAAATGCCTCACCTGGGTTCGCATTCTCAGCGCGCCCGACGAGAATTTCTGGATGAAGACCGCTTACCGCGTTCCGGATACTCCGCGGGGTAGCACCACTCCCGACGATATGAAGGCCGGCAAAGTACAGACGATTCCCATCGGGCGTTTCCCCGTTCGCTCTTTCCTCATCTCGCCCGACGGCTCGTCCAAGATCCCCGCAGGCATGAACGTCATGCTACGCGGCATCGCGTTCAGCGGCTTTGCCGGCATTCAGCGCGTGGAAGTTTCGGATGACAATGGAAAGAATTGGACAGCTGCAACTTTGGGTGAAAACCACGGCGCGTATTCATTCCGCACGTGGGAGGCGCCCTGGACCGCAAGATCGCCGGGCCGCTATTCGCTGGCAGTCCGCGCTACCGACGAAAAAGGCAACACTCAGCCGGACGAGCCGGTCTGGAATCCAGGCGGTTACTTATGGAATCGCATGGAGCGCCAGGAAATCGTGGTGGGCAATGCGAGCTGAAGGGAGCGGGAGCGTGCAATACAAAATCCGCGCAATTTTTCTGCTGATGTGCGGCTTGGCGCTGGCGGCGGCCTGCGTTTATGCCGAGACGAGAAAAGGCAACTATGCCCCGGCGCAACTGGGCACCCTGAGCCAGCCTGGGCCCGCCGAACTTTCGCCGGACGCTAACTTCCAGGTTTCCGCTTATCCGGCGCCGGCCGTCGATCTGGTTCCCGGCGACGGCCTGCAGGAAGTTCAGATTTACTGCAACACCTGCCACACGCCGCGCTACATCACCATGCAACCACCGCTTCCGGCGGCCAGCTGGGAGGCCGAAGTGAATAAAATGACCAAAACGCTCGGCGCGCCCATTCCGGAAGAAAGCAGGCAGAGAATCATTCTCTACCTGCAAGCCCATTACACCCCGGAAACCCGCAGACCATAGAAGAAAATTGCGCGCCAGTTCGCGTCGCTAGGCGTTCTTGATCTCGCGGAGAAGGCCGCTGGATACGTCGTACACGAAACCGCGCGCGACGACCGCGTCGGGAATCCACGGATGAGTGCGCAATTTCTGCAATTGGTGACGGACGTTTTCTTCGACGTTCTGGAAGGCGTAAAAGAATGCCGGAGCTACCGCCGCGGTGCCGGCGCGATTCTGGATTCGGGTGCGCAAGTCCTGTTCGCTGGTGAGCATCAAACCGCAATCGGTGTGGTTGATGACCATAATTTCCTCGGTTCCCAGCAGATAATGGGAAATGATCAGGGAGCGCAGCGTATCGTCGGTAACGATGCCGCCGGCATTGCGGATAATGTGCGCGTCTCCGGTTTTCAATCCCAGCGTGCGGATGGAGAGCCGCGTGTCCATGCAGGTAAGCACCGCGAGTTTGCGCTCCGGACGCGGGGTCAGTTTGCGCAGTTCATGCGTGCGCGAGTAAATTTCATTGGCAACCAGGACTTCGTCGATAACGCTCATGGCTCGCGCAGTTTATCCCAGCTTCCCTCGCATTGCGCGGTGAAAAGACCGGGCAACATTCTTGACGGCCATTTGCGGCTCACTCGGTACGCCATGGCGAGCGTTCCGGCCAGCGGCGCAACGCTTCGCTTGCCCAGGCGGTGCTCTTGTCGGTATGACACAAAGTACAAGGATTGGGAATTTTATATTTGTCGGTCATCGCCGGCGTAATGAAGGCAAACGTATGCGCGCGCACCTTGACGTCTGCTATGGTGGTCTCAATTTTCGGCATGTGGCACGCGATGCAACTGCTCCCCGCCGAACCTTTCTTATGGTGGGTATGCTCCTCAAGCGTTCCGGTGCGCGGCCCGTTTAGCGATTGCGGCCCATGGCAGTCCAGGCAAATTTGGTCGGCCGGCTTTCGCAGTTGCGCGTAGTTTTCCGTGCCATGCACATCATGGCAGCTAAAACAGGTCACGCCGCGCCGGTACATCACGCTCTGCACAAAATCGTTTCCCTGCATCCGGTTTTTGTGCGCCGTGCCGTCGGGGTAATGGGTAAAGGTGGTCTCGCCGAGCGTATGGTCCTCGAGCTTCCAGAAATCCTGCAGATTTCCGCCGGCCTGATAGTCCACCGGCCAGTCGTAATATCGCCCTTCGATCGGATTGTTCAGCGGACGTCCTTGCGAATGGCATTGGATGCAGGTGTCGCTGGCCGCCACGTACTCCATCCGCGCCGGGTTCAAAATATTTCCGCGCGTGGGATGGGCCACATGCTCGCTTCCCGGCCCGTGGCAGCGTTCGCATCCGACGTTCCACTCCGCCACCTGCCGGGTGTGGATGTTGTAATCGACCGAGTGGCAGCCGTCGCAGGTCGGCCCGGTGGGCCGCTGCATATTGTCCGGCGGGTAAAACGGCTCCCACCAGTCCATGCCCTTGGCCACGAAATAGGGCCGCCAGACGTGGTTGCCGATGTCCCACTGCGCCGGCTCCGGAAAGTAGTCGTCGCCTCGTTTTGTGAAGTAGCGTTGCTTCCAGACGCTGCCGTAAACCAGCGCTACATCCTCCTTCCTGAATTTGGAAACGGTGTTGGTGGCCAAGTTCGGGATGATGGCGTCCGGAAACTCTCGAGGATCGCGAACCACGTTGGCCATCGGCGTTTTGCGCCAATGCTCGTAGATGGACGCGTGGCATTTCTGGCACGATGGCGATCCGCTGTAATGCGCCGAATTCAGGGTGGCAGCCTGCTGCTGATGCTCTTCCCGCGTCAACTGCCGCAAGCTGCGAATGAAAAGGACTTGCTTCCAACTGTCGTCCGCTTGCTCGTCGTGCGGATTGCCCCAACCGGGCATGCCTGTGAGCCGCACACCGTTTCGGATGATGTAGCGTATTTCTCCGTCGGTCAGATCCTGCGTTCTGGGTGCTCGCAAGTCCGGCACTTTCGGGTACAGGTTGCGCCCAACTCTGGTTCGTCCGGACCCGTCCTGGCCATGGCAACTGGCACAGCGGTCCAGGAAGCTTTCGCGAGCTTCTTTCAGAATTTCTGGCGTCGCGGTGAACGGATTAATCTCTCGCCGAGCTTTGCGAGGGATGGCCAGGTTTCGCGCCGCGCGCGCCATAACCCTCTCGACATAAGATGGCTCGCCAGCCGTGCTGAAGCCACGCGAAATGAGACGCGCCCCGTAAATAACCAAAACCAGGATCGCCGTGCCACAAATAAGCAAAAATGTCTTCCACGTTTTCATTCAGTGTACACCCACAAAAATACCGCCAGCTCGAGCAGTTTACTTCAAGCGATGCTGCGCGCAGCGCGCGCGACAAAAAATTAACATAGACCCTCGAGGCATTCGCACCGGGACCAGACCGCCTCACGCCGCGGGGGTGCCTATCGCCGCAGTCATTTCCAAGAAATTCCGTCGCGTAATGGTGCCCATCGGTCCGCCTTCTCCTGCGAATTACCCGCCACGCTCCAACGTTTTATATTCGGCCTGCAATATCGATTCTTATTGCACGACCGCAAAGCTGGAGTGGACCGTGGCATCGGAATTGCCCCCGACCCAGACATCAAACGCCGCGGGCTCTTGCACCCAGGCTTTCTTCGCCGAGCTCCAGTAACTTAACTCTTCCTTCCCGAGTGACATGTGCAGGGTTTTCTTGGCATGGGCAGACAGGCTGACACGCTCGAAGCCCTTCAACTCGCGCACCGGCCGCGACGCGCTGCCGGAGCGTTGGTGGATGTAGAGCTGGGCAACTTCGTCGCCTTCGGCTGCTCCGGTGTTCTCTACATCAAAAGTGACACCGACCGTTTCACCCGGCTTGAGCTGCGCGCGACTGAGTTTTAGATCCGAGAAACGGAACGTCGAATAACTCAACCCGTAACCGAACGGGAAGAGCGGAGTGCTTTCTTCATCCCAATAGCGTTTGCCCTGGTTTTCGGGAGCTTGCGTGGTGTTATGCGCATACTGGATCGGAAGCTGCCCTACATCGCGCGGCCATGCAAAGGGCAGCTTGCCGCCCGGGACGGCATCGCCAAAGAGCAGATTCGCCATTGCATTACCACCCTGCGTGCCGGGATACCAAGCCTCGAGAATCGCGGGAACGTGCCCAGCAGCCCATTGAATGTTGAGCGGGCGCCCGTTCAGCAGGATCAGCACAACCGGCTTACCGGTTGCAACCACGGCCTCGAGCAACTGCTCTTCCTGCCCGGGAAGCTCCAGCGATTCGCGCGAGGCCGCTTCGCCGCTCATATTCTGCGCTTCTCCCAGGACCAGAACGGCCAGGTCGGAGGAATTTGCCAGGCTAACCGCCTTGGACACTTCCTGTTTGGCTTGCTCAGCGGTCCAGGGCGTCGGCGCCTTCAGGTGAAAGATCTGGTCAAAAAAGGATGGGAACTTGCGGCCGATCTGCACACCGGGCGCATAGCTCAATTTCGTTTGTGAGCCGAGCTTGTTGCGTAAACCGGCGAGCAGCGTGACCGTCTCCGGCAGATCCTGCTGAAAGGCCCAGGAGCCAAG
This sequence comes from Candidatus Acidiferrum sp., assembly GCA_035309625.1. Lineage (GTDB taxonomy): Bacteria > Acidobacteriota > Terriglobia > Acidiferrales > UBA7541 > Acidiferrum. The sequence goes on along the minus strand of DATGEY010000043.1, from coordinate 14,352 downwards.
CGTATCGAGTTGCGAATCAGCCAGCGGGCCAAGAACGGCAACGCTTTTGTAGCTGCCTTTGTTGAGCGGCAGAAGGTTCCCTTCATTGCGGAGCAGCACCGCGGAGCGTTCGGCGGCAAGACGAGCGGCGATGCGATGGTCGGGACTGGCTAGAATCTGCGCGGAACGCGCTGCGTCCACGTAAGGATGCTCGAACAGTCCAAGCCGAATCTTCATTTCCAGAATCGGACGTACCGCAGCCTCAATCTGTTGCTCGGTGATCTGCCCCTTCTGAACGGCCGCTGGCAGGCTACGCGAGTACGCGGTGAACCCGATGGCCATTTCCATATTGACACCCGCGTGGAAGGCATGGAGGGCGGCCTCGGACAGGTCCTTGGCGAAACCGTGGTTCTCCAGGCTTTTCACCGCGTTGGCGTCGCTGACCACGAAGCCAGTGAAGTGCCACTGCTCGCGAAGGACGTCCTGCAGCAGCCAGCGATTGCCGGTGGCCGGCACGTCGTTCAGGTCCATGTACGCACTCATGGCCGAGCCGACTCCCGCTTTCACGGCCGCATGGAAGGGTGGCAGGTACACGTTGTACAGCTGGGATTCTGGAATATTGGAAGCGTCGTAATCGCGGCCGCCCTCCGCTGCGCCGTAGCCCGCGAAGTGCTTCATGCACGCCAGGATATGATCGGGCGAACCGATGTACTGGCCCTGGAATCCGCGCACTTGAGCGGCGGCCATGGCCGACCCCAGGTAGGGATCTTCGCCCGCGCCCTCGACCATGCGGCCCCAGCGCGGGTCGCGCGCAATGTCCAACATCGGCGCAAAGGCCCAATCGATGCCCACGGAGCGAGCCTCTTGGGCGGCAATGCTCTGGGACCTGATAACCATGGCGGGATCCCAGGAAGCCGCCATGGCCAGCGGCACCGGGAAAATGGTGCGAAATCCGTGGATGACGTCAAAGCCGAAGATCAAAGGAACGTGATGAGGAGTGCCTTCAATAGCCAGATGTTGTAGCCGGTTGATCTCGACGGGATCGGTGACAAACAGCAGCGAGCCGACCTGTCCCTTGGTTACTGCCTCATCGATGTCCTTTTGCGGGCCGAAAGCAAATAGCTGGCTGAGTTGACCCATCTTTTCTTCCAGGGTAATTTCCTTGAGCAGAGTCTCTACGCGCTGGCGCACAACCTGATCATCCGGTCCCGCCGATGAGGTTTGTGCGCGGGCGAATGGCGCGGCTATTGCTATAAGCAGGACAAACCAACTTCCCCAGGCACAACTTGCCCGGTGGACGAGCGTAGCGTTCGTTTTCAATGGCGACCTCCTCGACGAACGTGATGCTAACCGCGTTGCGGTAAACATGACTACAAAAATCATTTTGGCGGAGGCCATAGCTGGCCGGGTGCGGGATGGAGACCGTTGGCACCTGCAACACCTCGCTGTGTAAGAGTCAAGCAATCTTATATTTACCATGCTATTGTCGCCCTAGGTTCACCCCTTCCACGAGCGGCACACTTATGCCTCAAGATGGCACCCGTTGCGGTGGACGCATTCCTAAACAGATTGCTATTGCTCTGATCGGCAGCGATATAGAAGGCCGAGTGTTCGCCGAGCAGACCACTACCGTGGTGCTCAGCCGCAACGGCGCAGGAATCGTCTCCGTCAACAAACTTTCCGCGGAACAGGAAGTGGTGATTCGCAATGAGGAATCGCGGAAAGAGACCGACGCCCGAGTGGTCGGACAAATCGGCTCAGATGGCGACAGATATATCTATGGCATAGCCTTCTTGGAGCCGTCGATCAATTTTTGGGGAATGACGTTTCCCGAGCTGTCGCAGGCCGAAAAGCTGGCGGGCCAGATTCTGCTGGAGTGCAGCGGTTGCCATTCGCGGGTAACCGTCGACCACAACGACCTGGCCTCCGATGTAATGGCGGTCAACCAGAATGTCGTGCGCTACTGCCGGCGGTGTCTTTCCTCGACACTGTGGACTCAAGCCGGTCAGACCAGCAAGCCTTCCGAGGACGCGCCCCGCCTTCCCGATCCTCCGGTTCCACCCGCCTCCGGCAGTTCGTCGCTCGAGACCGGCCAGCCGATGCCGGCAGCCAAGAAAGTACCCACGCGCGGCTTCGCAAGCTCTCCCTGGACCCACGCGGAAACCTCGCCGGGATCGGCAGCGTGGGCGCCATCTGCGTCCAGTGCGTCGGCGAATGAGGTCGAAACGGCGGAATCGCCCGCCACACCGGTTACCGTACCCGAATCCTCACGTCCCGCCATTACCAAAACAGAACAAGAAAATCGCCGAAAACACGCCCGCACCCGCGTCAATTTCAAAGCCTGCGTGCGCCGCCCTGGAATGCCGGACGATATTGTCGCGTGCGAAGACATGTCCCGGGGCGGCCTGCGTTTCAAGAGCAGCAAGGAATATTTTGAGAAGACGCTGATCGATGTTGCTGTGCCTTATGCCCCCGGAGATCAGGCCATCTTTGTTCCCGGCCGGATTGCCTACGTGCAGGAATTGTCCGAGCAAAAGCTATATCGTTGCGGAGTGATGTACCTGCGCAGTGCGAGGTAAATTCGCGATCGGTCCGGTTTTCCGGCAATAAGCGCCCATCTGGCTAGTCGGCGGCGCGGAACAGCTCAAGTACTCTGGGGATACAGGATTGTGCCGAGGCGCATAATCCCTTTCCCGTTCAACCCGCAGGCGGCGCGGTGAATCTAAAGCCTAAGTGCCATGGGTCGCCGTCTGGAAATCGACGCAGTGCGCGGCTTGATGCTGGTGTGGATGGCGCTCACCCACCTGCCGACTTTTCTGCCAAATTATACCAATCAGCCGTTCGGTTTTGTTTCCGCCTCGGAGGGCTTCATCTTTTTGTCGGCGCTGTTCACCGGGCGAATCTATTTTAGGCTCGCTGAGAGTGAAGGCTATCCCGCCATGGGGCGTAAGCTCCTTCTGCGCACGCTGCGGCTTTACGCTTACCACGCGCTCCTTCTGGTTTTCGCCTTCTTAGTCGCCGTGCCCATCGCCGCGCGCGGCAACCGCCCGCAACTCTATAATTTGCTCGATTATTATTTCGCGGTTGGCCCCCGGCACGCCGTCACCGAAGCCTTTTTGTTGATTTATCGCCCTCCGCTTCTGGATATCCTTCCGATGTACATCTTGTTCTTGCTGCTCACCGCGATTGTGCTCACAATCGCGCGCCGCGTGCGCTGGACTCCCATTCTCGCCGGCAGCACCACGGTCTGGTTCCTCGCCCATCTGGGTGTGCGGGAAGCGGAGCATGATTTTGTCAATCGCGTGTTGCGCGTGCACATTCCCATCAACGAAATGGGATCCTTCGATTTGTGGGCCTGGCAATTCCTGTGGATTCTGGGCCTGTGGTTTGGAGTGCGCTGGGCGCAGGGAAATTTGCCGGTCGAAAAATGGGCGCGCGCTGCGGTAATCCCCGCAGCCATCGTCTTTGCCGTGCTCCTGCCGTTGCGCTATGCCGTAGGGCGCGGCATCGAACTGGGCGCGTTTGAACCTATGTTCGACAAATGGCACTTCGGGGTGGTACGCCTGATTGATTTTGCCGCTGCGGCCGCGCTGTTAATTCGCTTCCAGCAGATACTGAAGCCCCTCGCGGTGCGTCCGCTGGTTTTGCTGGGGCAATCTTCACTGCAGGTTTTCTGCGTGCACCTGCTATTCACCTTCGCCGGGCTTACGCTGTTGGGGAATGCCGCCATGTTGAAGGCATGGCAGCAAGTTTCCCTGCTGGTGGCCACTCTGGCCGCGATGTTGCTGACCGCAAAAATATTCGCCAGGTCGGAGGCGAAAGTAGAGCGAAAGGTGGATGCTTCCCCCACATTTCCTCAGCTCCAAGCGTCAGATATCGCCGCGCTACCCGTAGCCACCGCTAAGTCATCATCCGCGCCGCCAGCCCACATGGATCCGAGTCTGCAATACAGCAATCCAAAGTAGTTGCACCGGCCGAACCCCCGGCAATCGGTGGACCCTCGTAGCCTTGCAGCGTTCCGCCGCTGACCCTTAGTACTCCCGCTGCGGTACCCCTGCTCTATGGTCACCCAGCCAGCCCGCCGCGACAATGCATGCAGCACGCCGAACCGTCACCGGTTCGCATGAGGCTCGTCCACTTATGTCCGAACAGGTCAGCGCGGTAGCGTCAATGAATTCGGGCCCTGCGGCTGCGCCCGAAAAGCGAGCCGAGCGCCGGCAGATACGGCGAGCCGGAATCGCCTTGCAGGTACGCATCCGTGCGGCCGATTTCAACGACGGTGATTTCGATGAAGTGCGCACCACACAAAACGCTTCGCGTAAAGCCATCTATTTCTTTACCAATCTGGACCGCTATTACAAGGGCATGCGCGTACGGGTGACCTCGCCATACGATCCCAAAGCCGGAGCGGCTAATCTGGAGCAAATCGGAGAGGTCGTGCGGGTGCACCGGCGCGAAACCGGTTACGGAGTGGCCGTCGCCCTCCAAGCCGGCGCGCAACCGACGGCCTCGCCGCCGGCGCCCTCCAACGCGTCGGCGCAAGCTCCCGCCTCGCAAAAAGTTTTGAGTCCGAGCATGGCCTCGCGCGAGCGCCGCTGCGCCAGCCGGTCCCCTTTCATCGCCCCGGTCGAGATGGTGGAAATGCGCACCGGATCGCACATCCAGGCGCGCACTTCGGACCTCAGCCAACAAGGATGTTATGTGGACACCCTCAATCCTCTTCCCATCGGAGCGGCCGTTCGGTTGCAGATTCATCGCTCCGGTATGATTCTGGATCTTCTCGCGACGGTCAGTTCACGCCACCCAGGTTCGGGGATGGGACTGGTCTTCGGGGAAATCACCGAGGCTCAGCGAACTCTCCTGGAAAATTGGCTTGCGGAATTGGGCTTGCCGCGAACGGTGTTCGCAAACCCTTTTCCCTTTGAAAACGAGGTGCCGTCTGGGCCGGACTGCTCCACGCGACTGGTGCAAATGCTCCTCCGCAAGGGTTTGCTGACCCAGTCGGAAGCGACGGAAGTTCTGCGCGATCCTGAGGCTTGAGCGGCCACCGGTCTGCTGGAAAGCGGCTATTTCAATTGGATTTCCATCCGGGCATCCAACCCGCCGCGCTGAAGCAATTTCCGCGTCGATCCTGATTCGCGGCGATTTACATCGCAAGCACCTCCTAGAAATGGACCACCACGCCCGCCGATACGCGAAATTGATTTTGCGTGTTCGAGTTGAAATGGGTCAGCAGATAATCGATTTGGATAGGCCGCAACGAGATAAAGGGCAGCACCTTCAAATCGATCCCCCCGCCCAGTACAGTGGCAAAACTGGTTTGCGTGGGACCAAAGGTCAAAGACCCGGCGCTCGTGCTGATGCTTTCATGCGCCGCGCCGGCAAGGGCATGCACGAACGGAGAGATGGGCCCGGGCAGGCGCAACTGCGGGCCGACCAGATAAGTCTGCAGATGCGGGCTGGCCCCCTGGAAGGAACCGGAAGTGCGGCTGAAATCGGCGGCCAAGGCTAACGGACCCAAAAGTTTGAGGGCGCCCCCGAATTCCCACCCATTGAGATTGACATCCTGGACGCTGCTCGTTGTGGGACAGCTTGGCGTGGGGCAAAGAATGGCCTGGTTGAACGTTACCGGAGCGCGCACGAAGGAATATCCGCCAAAGAGCTCAACGCCCTGCGCGTGGGAAGCCGTGGAGCAAAAGAACGTCGCGAAAACAAGAGCGGCAAGAAGCCTCAGTATGCGCATAAATCCTCTCATCGGAGATCTGAAATCGTTCGCAGTTTAGATGCAGGAATTTGCACGCAGTGTCGCCCCACAAACCTCGATAAGGTGTCCGGCAGGGAACCAAGACCAAACTCGCCGGGATCGTTCTGCGTGCCGGTTGCCGCGGTTCTGATACAAAGTCAACATACCCCGTATTCTCTGTCCATCCACCGTCGGAATATCACCTTAGCGAGCTGCCTTCTGAAACTGTAGGACTGCAACCGCTGCAGCCTGCTGGCAATCCCAATAGCAGCGGCGGTAAGCGGAGGGTTGCGTGGAAATCTTGTTTCGGGCCCTGATCGGCGGCGTTGTCGTTTCGGCTTTTGCGCTCCTCGGCGAACTGTTCAAGCCAAAACGATTCGCCGGTTTATTTGGCGCGGCGCCTTCCATTGCTCTGGCCAGCCTGGGCTTCGTGATCGCCTCGAACGGTAAATCCTATGCCGCGCTCGAAGCCCGTTCGATGGTCGGAGGCGCCGTCGCATTTTTCGTATATGCCTATTGCGTCTGCGTGATCATGATGAAGTACAAGACGTCCGCGCTCCTGACCTCCTCCGCGCTGATCAGCGTGTGGGCGGCCGCGGCCTTTGGCGTTTGGTTGCTGTGGCTGCGCTGAGCCGCGCATGAAAATCCACCTCGATCTCGCAGCGGTGCGCCGAACGAAGTCCTGCGAATACGCGATTCGATTTCTTTTCGGCGGCCTTATCACCGCAATCACCGGTATCATCGCCAAAAAGCTTGGACCGCAAGTGGGCGGATTGTTCCTGGCCTTCCCCGCAATTTTCCCCGCGGCCGCCACCTTGCTGGAGAAAAACGAAAAGCGAAAAAAACAACGCAAGGGATTGCACGGCGCCAGGCGCGGCAGACTGGCGGCGGGAGTAGATGCAGCCGGAACCGCCATGGGAACCGTAGGTCTGCTGGCCTTTGCCTTGCTCGTCTGGAAGTGGCTGCCAGACCATTCCAGCTGGGCGGTGCTGGGAGCAGCGACGCTCGCGTGGATCGTGGTCGCCATTTCCGTCTGGGCAAGCATCGAAGCCGTCAGGAACCGTCAGCGCAGCCATCGGTGCCGAGAATTTGCTCGCGGAACAGCGAGACGCCCATAACCCCACCCAATCGGTCCGCTTCCCCCTCCGCCGCGCAATCTCTCCGCGTTGCCACATTCTACCTGTCTACCCGCCATGCGTCGCAATCTTATGCGTACGCCGGCAATCATCAGCTTGGAAAATCGCTCGCGCAGGTATAATGCCGGACGATGATTGCATCCGCCGCCCTCTCCAAGCGCGCGCTGAACATGTTCGGAAGGGTATTCCCCCGCTGCAGCATGATTGCGCAAGCCGTCGCCTTCAACCTTTTCCTCGCCTTCTTCCCCACCCTGCTGATTGCCGTGGGCCTGGCCACCAGCCCCATCGGCGGCCGCACCGCTCTCTTTGATTTGATTACAGACCTCACCAGCTTCCTGCCCCCGGGCAGCCAGCAAATCGTCTCCGAATTCCTGGTCAAGCGCGGCCCCGAGGCTTGGAAGTGGGCGCTGGTCGGACTGGGCGGAACCCTCCTCGCCGGCACCCAAGTGATGAAGCTTTTGATGGAAGGTATCCACACCATCTATGGTGACCGTGAGCGCCCCGGATTTTTCGCCCGCCAGTTGCGCGCCCTGGCCCTGCTGGTCCTGACCATCGCTCCCCTGCTGGTCGCCGCCATCCTCGGTGTATTCGGCCGCCCCTTGCGCCGCTGGCTTGCACTGGAATTCGGCAAAGGCACTTCGGTGCAGACCTGGTGGGCGATCTTTTTTCACGGCATCGCCATTCTGCTGGCCATGATCGCGGTCACCGTGATTTTCCGCTGGGCCCGTCCCTACGAGCACAGCCTCGGCAGCGTCCTCCCCGGCGCCATGATCGCCACCCTGCTCTGGTGGGCCGCCGATATCACCTTCGGCTTTTACGTCCGCAAGATGCCCTACGGAATCATCTATGGCGGACTCGCCGCCGTCATCGGCCTGCTGATCTGGATGGAGCTCTCCACCGTAATCATTTTCCTCGGCGCGGCATGGAACGCGGAACGGGCCGAGAGCCGCCGCACCCGGCGCCCGTGACGGACAAAATCGTCTACGTCGAATGCTACGCCGGATACAAGGGCGATGAGCGCCCGGTGCGACTGCGAATCGCCGACCAGATGTTGGACATCCTCGAAATCGAAGACCGCTGGTACTCCCCTGGCGCCACGTTTTTCCGCGTTCTCCTCGCCAATGGCGAGCGCTACATCCTCCGCCGCCAAAAAGCCCAGGACACCTGGACCCTCGAAGCCTTCCGTTCCGCTAGCTAGATAAAGTCTAATGACTATGGCGGGACAGTTCGGCAGCGCGCGCCGCGCCCTGCAAGGCGGCCCGTCTTCCGGGGGCATTTGCAAGTGCTATCGCAAATTCTTGGGACGCTTGGGCCGGTTGATTCTGTTCCAGCAGCAGATCGGCAAGCTGTTCGCGCGCCGGAACAATTGGGCCCGGGGTAACAGGAAGTTTCTCCATTGAGTCTTCCTCATCCGCTGCCTCGCTCATCATGGCCACGGCTTCCGCCGGCTTACCTGCCGCTTGGTCCGACCACGCCATAACTTCACGGACCATAATATCCACCTGCGCTGCCCAATAGCCGTTGTCTGACTCCCGAAGCTGCAATCCGATCTTGCGCAGTCGCTCAACTTCCAAATGAGCTTCCGCGGAACGCTCGCTCCGAATTAACCCTAACCCGCGAGCCCATACTGCAATTGCTGCGACGTGAGGCGGGGCCCCGGCCGGAACAACAACCCTCGCAGCATCGGCCCATTGATTCCGCTCAATGGCGTAGCGAACCGGTATTGCCGTTGCGGCGTACCCTGTTTTGAAATCTGCGGTATCCAGCCCGGACATTTCGCTCAGTTGCTGCACAATCCTCCCCGCCTCCCGGTCGCGCCCCATTTGCAGGTAGGCATACACAAGATAATCCATCGCGTGCAGTTCTTCTCCTGTGTCCCTCTGCAAGTGGGCTGCATCTCTTGCGGCAATGTTGGAAGCGATTGAGGCTTCCCACAGGCCCAGCCGCGTAAAAATATGAGATGGCATGTGCAACGCATGCGGCGCTGAAGGCGCTATCCTCGAGTACGCTCTTGCCGCGGGCAGTCCTCTGGAGGCAAGTTCCCCATTGTCGTAGGCATGAATGAGATAGTGCGGGATACCCGGGTGTTGCGGGCAAGCTCGATAAAGCGGTTCGAGCAAATCCGCCGCTGCTTTTTGATTTGCATGCTTTTTGTCGGTCGCGGATATGTTGGCCAGGAGCGCCAGGGCGTAAAAAACTTGGGCTTCCGCATCTTGCCGATCCGCTGCCGCCAAATCCTTCATGGCTCGCTCGTAGTTCAACGCTCGTGATTTATAGGGAACGTTATCGGCATCTTGATAAATCAAGCTGAGCGCATTTATGTACCTGCGCTCCCGTTCCGTGCTTGCCGGAGCTTGTTGGGCCCGCTGGATTTCACTTTGCGCCGTAGCCATCGTGCCCGGCGGAAGGGGCGGTTCCCAGAGCTGGTGAAAGTAAGTCATGGCTATGCCCCAGTGCGCCATCGCACACCGCGGATCTTGCTCTGCGACACCGTGGAATGCATCTCGAGCGGCCGAATAAGCAAATGAGTGTAGTAGCGCGACCCCCCGGTTAAACGTTTGCTGAGCTTCCGGCAAGCAAGAAATCGGAAAAGACACCGTTCCCAGCTTTTCTGGCGCGTCGTGATGGTGTGTCGCTTGTTCGCCCGAAAATGGTGTGAAAAGCAGCAGCAAGGCCAGCAACATTTTCTGGACATGGTGCATGCCTGTTTCCATCGGTGGTGTTCACCCCGGCGTAGTCCGGATCTTACTCCGTCTGTCCGAAAGTGTCTTTCGTTCGGGCCGGTACCAGCACGGAATGGCGGGTGCAGGCCTCGTTCGTTGAACTTAAATTATCCGAAGCGTATAGTCGAGCTACCCGTTCGTGTCGAGTGTTCTCGCCGTGTGTCCTCCGGCAAGGAAGCACCGGGAGGCTGTAAGAAAGCGAAGGATGCGGAACCCATTGTCATTCCCGCGCGCTCGGCGCCTTTCGGGTCGCTGCTTGGCGGCTTTGCTGGCACTGTTATTTGGCGCTTGCCATCTGCGCGCCCAGCAGGCTCCCTCCAAGAGCGATCCACCCGCTACGTCCACGACGCCTGCGGCCGCCCCGCAGGCGCCCGCCAACGATTCCGCCGAAGTTTCCGCCCGCGACACTCCTCCTACCTTTCGCGTGCGCGTAAACTTGGTCCTGGTCCGCGTGGTGGTCCGCGATAGCAGCGGCAAAGTCGTCACCAACCTCAAGAAGGAAGACTTCCAGCTTTCCGACAACCGCAAGTCCCAGGCCATTTCCACCTTCAGCACGGAGACGCCGGAATCGCATAAGGTCGCGTCCACCACTCCTCCGGCCGCCCCCGGCACAAGCCCTCCAGAGGATTCCGCTACCGCCATTGCCGCCTTGCCCCAACGCTTCGTCGCCGTCGTCTTCGATGACATTGACATGCTGGTGGAGGACACCACGTGGGTACGCAGTGCCGCCACCCGTCTTTTCTCTTCCTTGGCCCCCACCGACCGCGTCGGCATCTACTCCACTTCCGGCCAGGTCACCCAGGAATTCACTACCGACCGGGAACTCCTCAAGAACTCCCTCCTCGGTGTGCTTCCCCGTCCACTCGCCGGTGGCACGGGTATTCACGACTGTCCGGAAATCAGTTACTACCAGGCCGATCTCATTGAAAACAAGCAGGACTATCAGGCCCTGCTGGTCGCTACCCAGGATGCCCTGGACTGCGCTTTCCAGGGCGACGTTCGCTTTACCGCCCAGGCTCAAGCCCTGGCCTCTTCCTCTAGCGTGCGAGTACTTGACAGTGGCGATACGCAGACCGGCTACGTGTACCGGCACATTGAAGACGTAATGAGAAGGCTTGCCGCCATGCCCGGACAACGTGTGATCGTTTTCGTTTCGCCAGGCTTCGTGGTCACCACCGCACTCGCTCTCGAGTCATCCGCACTGGTTGATCGTGCCAATCGCTCCAACATGGTCATCAATACCATCGACGCCCGCGGCCTGTTTACCCCCGACCTCATGGGCGATATCAGCGATCCTCCCCATGATTCCTACAAAACCGTTGGCATCAAAGGTTCCTACCGCGTTCAATCCCAGCTGGCGCAAGACGATATTCTGGCCCAGTTAGCCGACGGCACCGGCGGTACATTTTTTCACAATCGCAATGACATCGATGAAGGTTTGCGCGAGGCCGCCGCCGCTCCCGCCATGTCCTATCTTTTGGGATTTTCGCCGCAGAATCTCAAGATCAATGGCGCCTATCACACTCTAAAAGTTAGTCTGGCCGGCAAGCAGAAATTCAACGTTCAGGCTCGCCACGGGTACTACGCCCCACGTTCCATCGCCGATCCCTCCGAAGCCGCCAAGGAAGAGATTCAAGAAGCGCTTTTTTCCCAGGACGAAATCCACGACCTGCCCGTCGAGATCCAGACTCAATTCTTCAAAAAGGACTCATCCGAAGCTCGTCTCGCCGTGCTCACTCATCTGGACGTGAAAGGGATTCATTTCCGCAAGGCCGATGGCCGCAACAACGATAATCTGACCGTAGCTACCGCCATTTTTGATGAGAATGGAAACTTCGTCACCGGTGGCGAGAAAATTGTCGAGATGAAATTGCTCGATAAGACCTTCGACCGCCTCAGCCATTCCGGCTTCACCTTGAAATCCAGCTTCGACATCAAGCCCGGCACCTACCTGGTCCGCCTGGTGGTCCGCGATGCCGAAGGCTCGCAGATGGCCGCCCGCAATGGAGCCGTCAGCATTCCGTATTAGTTCTCGTCTCGGGGGAATATATGAAGGCAAGTTATTCTGCGAAATTTACTTGGTTGGGATTCGGTTTTGCTTTACTCGCATCTTTTGGAATCGCGCCACGTTTAGCAGCGCAGACTCCTCCCTCGGAGCAAGCCGCCCCTGCCGCCCCGGCCCCTGCCGCCACCGCGCCGCAAACCGCTCCCGTGGTGATCAAAAGAGAATCTCGCCTGGTGCTGGTGGACGCTGTGGTCACCGACAAAAAAGGAAATTACATTCGCGATCTGAATGAAAAGGATTTCAAAGTCTATGAGGACAACAAGGAGCAGCAGGTCGCCAGCTTCTCTTCCGGCGCCGATACCGCCGTCCAGGCCAAGGACCAAAAGCACTACTTGATTTTGTTCTTCGACAATTCTTCCATGGCCGCTCCCGACCAGATCCAGGCCCGCGGCGCTGCCGCTAAATTTGTGCAGGCCAATGCCGGCCCCGGCCGCATGATGGCGGTTGTCGACTTCGGCGGTAAACTGCAGATCGTTCAGAATTTTACCGCCAATGCCGACATCCTTTCCGCCGCCGTCAGTGGCATCAAATATTCCAGCGTCAATTCCAATCCTTCGGACGCCTCGGTAACCGCCGCCCCGGTGACCGTGGCTGCCGCCGGACTTTCTTCGCTCAACGATGCCGAATCCGATTATGGCGCGCGCACCATGTTGCTCGCCGTCCGCAGCCTGGCAAAAAATTTGCGCTCCGTGCCCGGCCGAAAAATGCTGGTGCTCTTTTCCGCCGGCTTCGCGCTGACTCCCGAAAACGAATCGGAACTTACCGCCACCATCGATGCCTGCAACAAAGCCAATGTCGCCATCTATTCCCTCGATGTGCGCGGCCTGGTAGCCAATGCTCCCGGAGGGAGCGCGCGCAACGGAACGGCAGGCGACCGAAGAGACGTTCAGCACCGAGCCTCTCGTTCGAACGGGCAAGCGCGTCTAGTGCTGACCTCCTATTCCCTGGGTGAACCTCAGCGTCCCGGAGGCGGTGCCGGCGGAACCGGAGGCGGCGCTGGAGGTGGCGGACGCGGCGGAACCGGCGGGGGCGTGGGCGGAACCGGCGGCGGGACCGGAGGAACCGGAGGCGGGACCGGAGGAACCGGAGGCGGACGCGGCGGAACGGGAGGCACCGGCACCGGAGGAACCGGCGGCACCGGCGGAAAAGGTGGCGGCGGAACAACCGGCGGCGCGGGCGGAACTAAGGGATCACCCGGAGGCTTCAACAACAATCCGTACGGAAATCCGCTGAACAATCCCTACAATCAATCGCGCATGATCGTGCCGCAATTTCCGCCTTCGGTAACCACCAACCAGCAGATTCTCGCCGCGCTCGCGGAAGGCACCGGCGGATTTTCCATCTTCAACACCAACGACTTGCTTGGCGGTCTCGAGAAAATCGGACGCGAACAGAGTGAGTTTTACATTTTGGGTTATGTCCCGGCGGAAACGCCGGAAGGCAGTTGCCACACGCTGAAAGTAAAACTAAATCGCGGCGGGCTGAATGTGCGTTCACGCAGCGGCTATTGCAACGCGCGCACCGTGAATCCGCTGGACGGCAAGCCGGTGGAGAAACAACTGGAACTGCACGCCGCGGGAGCCAATCCCGGCACCATCCACGGCGCGCTGCAGACCCCTTATTTTTACACCGCGCCGAATGTCGCGCGCGTGAACCTGGCTATGGAAATTCCACCGGATTCGCTGAACTTCAATAAAGAAAAGGGCAAGTACCACGCCAACGTCAACATTCTGGGCATCGCCTACAATTCCGATGGCTCCATCGGCGCGCGTTTCAACGATACGGTGGACCTGGACCTGGATAAAGACGAATGGAAACAGTTCATCAAGTCTCCTTACCACTATCAGAACCAGTTCGATGCCGCTCCCGGCACTTACAAGCTGACCATCGTGCTCAGCGGCGGCGGCGACACCTTCGGAAAATTTGAGTCGCCGCTGCAGATCGATGCCTACGACGGAAAGCATTTCAGCCTGGGTGGCGTAGCCATGACCAATGCGCCGGTCCGCATCTCGGATATTCCGAGCGGCCTCGATTCCGCGTTACTCGAAGATCGCACGCCGCTGGTGCTGAAGGGCATGCAGATCGTGCCGTCCGCCAGCAACCGCTTCAAAAAAACCGATCACGTCATTCTCTACACCGAAATCTACGAACCGGGGCTTACTTCCGCGACGCCGCCGCGGGTGGGTTTCGCGTACCACATTTACGACCGGGCCAGTAACAAGGATTTGTTTTTCAGCGGACTGGCGCCCGCCGACAACTTCATCCAGAAGGGCAACCCGGTGATTCCCGGCGGCCTGGTGGTGAAGGTGCAAGATCTGGCTCCCGGAAGCTACCGCCTGGTGGTGCAAGCGGTGGACAGCGCCAACAACCAGGCGCCCAATCGCATGGTGGATTTCGACATCACCAATTGACCGGGCCCCAGTTTGAGTTTTCCTTTCTCCCGGGCCTCGCCGGCCCTGCTGGGACGCGCCTAAGCGCTGCCTACAACTTTCCCTTCCACTTTGCGCCCCAATGCGCCCGCAAATGCGGGCGAGAACACGCCGCATCGCGAACTCAGGCGGTGCTGGCGCGGGTCTGGCCGGATTCGGCGACCAGGCTGCGCAGCACGAACCAGCAATTGGCTGGGCGCTCGGAGAGGCGGCGCATGAAGTACGGGCACCAATCGGTACCGAAGGGCACGTAGACCTGCAGCGTGTGGCCGGCGGC
>DATGEY010000042.1:0-53741 GCA_035309625.1 Candidatus Acidiferrum sp. | reverse complement strand
GCGCGGGCTGTATGCCGTTCCGGACTGCGGCTTGTCCGTGATGCTCAGAAAATATTTCAGTAAACCCGTGCGCCCAATCGGATGCGTCATGTCCAGCGAATCGAATTGCTTCCAGGCCCAATCGTCGATTTGAGATTTTTTGCTGATGGCGGCGAGGCGGGCCACGGCGCGATCCGCAGCGGCGGCCAGAAAATCATCGTAGGTCTTGAATCCTATGGGTAGCCACTTGGCCGGACGCTCGGTAAGAATCTTCTGCAAGAATGCCGTGCTCCGCCAGGTATACAGGCCGGTTTCCTTGCCGAGATAAGGTTCCAACAGGAGAGCGATTGCGGCGCGGCGAGTCTCTTCCAGGAAGGAGACTTCGGGTGAGTCGGCGTCGGCAATACCATTCCAGTCTTTGAGGGCGTCGATCAATTTTTTGGCGCGATCATCCGTGGGCTGGCTGGTCTTCACGGCGGCGGATAATTGATCAGCCAGAAAGGCGTGGGGATAGCTGTAGGTATCGGTCTGAACGTTGAGCATGTCTTCCGGACGGAGGCCGGCTTTATCTCGCAGTAGCTCGTAGATGCGGGCAGTGCGATAGGGCTCTTCCCAGCGATCGGTCAAGTATGGCTTGTAGCTGGGCCCCACGACCTTGGCATTGGCGGTCACAATCAAGCCGCTGTCGGGATTGAGCGCCTGGGGAAGCTGTTCGAAAGGAATGTAGCCAGTCCACTCGTAATCGTCCATGTCGCCAGGAACAGGAATTTCGCCGTGGCCTTTCTTCCGAATAGGCACGCGCGCAGCCATTACATAGCCGATGTTGCCATCAACATCGGCGTACACGGCGTTTTGTCCCGGGCCCCACACGCGTTTCATCAGATTGCGAAATTCTTCCCAGTTGCGAGCTTTGCCGAGGAGGTTGTAAGAGTTGGCCAAGCCACCGGGTTCGGTGGCGGTCCAGCGCAGGGCGTAGGCCTTATCTCCGTCGCGGTGGACGACCGGGCCGTGCCGGGTCACCAGGACTTTCAAGTGTTCATCGGGGGCGCCTTTTACATGGATTACTTCGTTGTGGACCTGCGCCCTGGTCCAGTCACCGTGCACGCGATATTCATCGGTTGCAGAGGGATTCCACGTCTCGATGTACAAATCCTGGACATCGGCCCCATTGTTCGTAAATCCCCACGCGATGCGGTCGTTGTGGCCGATGATGACCAGGGGTGCGCCCGGCAAAGTGAAACCTTTGACGTTCCATCCTGGCGCGGTGAGGTGTACTTGGTACCAGATGGGAGGAAGGCCGAGTTCCAGGTGGGTATCGTTGGCGAGGAGCGGTTTCCCGGTGGCGGTGTGCGCACCATTGACCACCCAGTTGTTGCTTCCCAGGCTGTGGCGAATTTCCTGCTGAATTTCGAGCAAAGAGTCGCGAACGCTGCCGGCTAAGGCAGAGGTCAGGTCGGGCGTGCAAGCGGCGGGATCGTCACTGCTGCGGCGCGCCTTGAGAACGGCGTCGGGCTCGGTGTCGTCGTCGTCATCATCGTCCGGGTCGGTCTTGACGCGAGTACGCTTGGAGCCGTCGTTTGGCACGTTGGGGTCGCCAATCACCACATGGTCCATCGCGGCATCCGGAGAAAACATTTCTTTGGCGCGCTCGGGACCAACGCGGGCTTCGACCGAGGCGCGGTCTAATTCGCGTTCCCAGGTATTGGTAAGGGTGCGGTACATGTATCCGGTAATGGTGAGGCTGTCGGCTGCTTGCCAAGATTGAGGTTTATATCCGAGCAGGGAAAACTCGAGGGGCAGGCGTTGGCGGTGCTGCTCGATGAAGCGGTTCACGCCGCGGGCGTAAGCTTCCAGGAGCGCGCGTGAGTCGGCGTCCATTAAGGCTAAATCGCGGTCGGCCGCGCGGCCAAATCCCAGGGTGCGGAAGTCCTTGTCGATCGCGACAGTCGCTTTGCCCAGAATCTCGGAGAGCTGGCCACGGGCGACGCGCCGCAGTAGATCCATTTGCCAGAGGCGATCCTGGGCCATGACGTAGCCCTGAGCCTCGGCCAAATCCTCCACCGAATTGGCGCGAATGTGGGGAACGCCCCAGCGATCGCGCTCGACGGTGACCTCTGTTTGGAGGCCCGGAAGGGGGGCGGCGTCATCCAACTGGGGCAGTGGGCGGTACACCAACCACCAAGCGATCCAGCCCCCAAAGATTAGAAGAATTGCCAAGGTCCAAAATACAATCCGCAAAATCGTTCGCAAACCGACCCCTTAGCTAATAAGTACAAGCTGTGAGTTTAGAGGAGGCAGCTCCACCCACGCAAGGAAAGTAGCAGTTTTCAGTTCGCTGCCGGGAACCAGTTGCTATTTTCCTTCAAGGAATTCCCCCAGCGACACGTCCGATAGGAAGGCGGCGCACACAAGCAGGATCTGGGTCTGATGTGGGCGCTCCCGTGGGCCGTTACGGCGCGGCTCCGGTGTTTCGTTTTTTCGAGGGACGGGTACCGCAGCGGAGGGTCAATCGGACGCGGCGGCGAAGGCGATTTGAGTATCGACAGGAGCAGGAAGCGCAACTACATGTGATGGGGAAGTCGGCTTCACGATTAGCGGTTTACCGAGATGGGTATCCAACAGGTGCTTGGCAGCGGCCAGGCGCGCGGCATTTTCCACCGTATCGACCAGCCCGGGTACATGCAATAGAACGGCAGCGGCGGTTTTTTCGACGCGAAAGCCGCTGCGGCACTCGATTTTGCATTTGCGCAGGCCGCGGGCCAGGCGAAGAATTCCCGCGAGCGCGCGCACATTCGATTGCTGATACTCCTGTAACCTGGCGAAGGCACCGCCGGATTTCGCATATTTTGCCTTGGGCTCCGGCCCGCGATGAAAGCGCAGGGTCCAGGCCAAAAGCTCCCATTCCCTACGGGTCCAGGAAGGCGGGACCGGGCGGTCCAGCAAGAACTGGCGAACGGCCTTTCGCCGCGGTTTGCGCGCGCTTTTCAAACTCAGGCCGCTTAGCCGGGCCGCCACCCGTAAGACGCGGCGACTGTCCCGGTCATCGAAAACCGGAGCGCTATGGGCACGGCCGAGCGCGTCAAACAGTGCGACGGATAGGCGAGAAATCTGTGCCGAGCGGCGCGGATGCGCATCCATAGCTCGGGCGGTAGCACGCAGCCGGGCGACGGCCGCGATCTGGAGACGTTTGTGACGAGGAAGGGTCTGCTGCCAGGTGTGCCAAACGCTGTCTTTGCCGAGCGCCAGTTCGCGATAGTCCTGGAGGCGGGCGCTGCGTTGCCGGTCAATGGTGCGTTCCCACTCTGGCTGCAGCGCCGCAGCTTCACCGGTGGCTTTCTGCCGGATGATGCCTCCCAGCACATCGAGGTCGTGCACCTCGCCCAGAATATCCTGGAGC
The DNA here is from genome assembly GCA_035309625.1 of Candidatus Acidiferrum sp. Lineage (GTDB taxonomy): Bacteria > Acidobacteriota > Terriglobia > Acidiferrales > UBA7541 > Acidiferrum. Next base: position 50,365 of record DATGEY010000042.1, on the reverse strand, counting down.
TGCTTCAGACTCGCACTCCATGCTTCGTATTCTTGCGGCAGCAAACTCTCCACGGTATAACGAAACTTCTTGAGCCCAATGCGGAGCCCGTGCCACGCGGTTGGCTTATCCGCACGCAAAGCTTTCGCGTGCAGGTCCTTGGCTTCGTTGAGGCGCTCGACAGCCAGGCATTGAGCGGCCAAACTCCCGGCGGGGACCAGGCGAATGCGCTTGCGCAGCCTGCTCTCCAGGTGCTGCCACCTTTTCGCGTCGAATTTGCTCGCTAACCGCAGCGCGCTTTGCACCAACTTCGGCTGCCTCTGCTGGAAATACGCGTGGAATGTCAGACGAAGCCTGTCGTTTTCCGCACCATGTTCGCCGAGCCACTCGTCCATGATTTGGGTATCGCGAAGCTCTCCAAGCTTGCGGAAGAGCTTTTTAGGAAGACGGCGCATTTCATGCCAGGCGGGATCGGGGTCCACTTCGCGCATGACCGCCGCTACGGAGCGGCACCGCCGGATAGCTACGCGCAGGTCATGGACGGCATCCTTGTCAGGCACCGTGCGCAGCGCTTCCACTTGCTTCACAACGCGCTGCATCCAGTGTGCCAGACCCCGATGTTCCGGTGCGGTCTCAGGAAGGGGAGTAGCGGTAGCCATGTTTGCCTCAACGAACCGCCCTGCGCCACGGTGGGATCGCGGGCCGGGCCGAACGGAACCAAATAGGCTATCCCGCGGTAGTGGAGGAGTCCAGTGGGGCTGTGGAAAACTCAAGTGGCGGCGGGAGCGAGCGTCGTGCTATTTTCCTAGCAGGCCCGGAGTGGCGGAACTGGCAGACGCAGCAGACTCAAAATCTGCCGGAGCTTTGCTCTGTGTGGGTTCGACTCCCTCCTCCGGGACCACCCCGCACTTACTACCCGTAACAAGTTCCCGGCTATCTCAGGCGCGCGGCCAGGCGAGCAAAGGAAGGCGCCACATAATCGACAGAATCGACAGCGATTTGCGCCCAGGCTGGGTGTGTTACACTGCGCGCTTTGCGTGCCCGCTCATCACAGATGATGATTGAATCGGTTTAATATTGGCCGCGCGCGCAAGCGCAGTTCAGCAAAGCTACTTGGGGGAATTATGTCCTATCGTCGAGGTGCCTTCCTCTTGGCCGCCGCCCTGCTTCCCGCACAGCAGGTGTTGGCCAACGAGCCATCGAAGACTTTTCTGCACAAGGATTGGCAGATTCAATCGTCTTGCGAGGCTAGGGCCGACGGCGCAAAGATTGCAACGCCAGGGTTTGACGCAAAGGGCTGGCATCGCATCGATATCCCCAGCACCGTGGTGGGCGCGCTGGTCAGCGACAAGACGTATCCGGATCCGGATTATGGGACGAACCTCAAATCGTTTCCGGGAATGGGTTACTCGTCAAAGACCTTCTTTGCCAACCAGGACATGCCCAAGGACAGTCCATTTCGGTGCGCGTGGTGGTTTCGGAGCGAGTTTTCCGTGCCTGCGGAAGCGGAGCACAAGTCGAACTGGCTGGATTTCTTGGGCATCAACTATCGCGCTAATGTCTGGTTAAATGGCCAGAAGATCGCGGATGCGAATGATGTAGCGGGCACGTTCGCCACTTTCGAATTCAACGTAAGCAAGGTTCTCCGGCCAGGCCAGGTGAATGCGTTGGCGGTTGAGATATCCGCTCCTGGGAAGAACGACCTGGGGATCACGTGGGTAGACTGGAATCCAACGCCCCCGGACAAAGACATGGGGATTTGGAAGGAGGTATTTCTCCGCTCCAGCGGGGACGTTTCCATGCGAAATGCGTTCGTTTCGGCAAAGCTCGACCACGACTACAAGGACGCGGCGTTGAGCATCAGCGCCGATTTGCGCAACGTTGCAAGCCACAGAGTGAGTGGCGTGCTGCGCGCGGAGGTCGATGGGAAGGAAGTAAGACAGGAGGTGGCGCTGAACGCCGGCGAGACGAAGACGGTCACCTTGTCGGCGGAGCAGTATGCGCAGTTAAAGCTGGAAAATGCCAAGTTGTGGTGGCCCTATACGATGGGTGAGCAGAATCTCTATACTGCCAAAATTTCTTTCGAGATCGCGAACGAAACTTCCGACGCCGCCACGGTTGATTTTGGAGTGCGCGAGGTAACGTCGGAGCTGACTGACAAGGGCTACCGGCTGTTCAAGATCAATGGGCGCAAGATCCTGATTCGCGGCGCCGCTTGGGCTCCGGACCTCCTGCTGCGCTGGTCCGAAAAGCGGCTGGACTCCGATTTGAATTACGTTCGCGATATGGGTTTGAACACCATCCGGCTGGAAGGGCGCATTGACCGCGAGGAATTTTACGAGAAAACCGATCGCCTCGGAATCCTGGTGATGCCGGGGTGGACGTGCTGCGATGCCTGGGAGAAGTGGAGCACCTGGAAAGAGGAGCAGCACAAGATTGCGGCCGAATCGCTGCGCAGCCAGATCCGGATCTTGCGCAATCACCCGAGCGTTTTCGTCTGGTTGTACGGGAGTGACGGGCCGCCCCCCGCCGCCGTCGAAAAAATGTACCTGGGAATCCTGAAGGATTTGCAGTGGCCGAATCCGTCGATCTCCTCGGCCAGTGCAATGGCCACCACCGTTACGGGCGAGTCTGGCGTAAAAATGACCGGGCCTTACGAGTACGTTCCGCCGGTGTATTGGCTCACGGACACTAAAGCGGGAGGAGCGTACGGGTACAACACGGAAACCAGCCCCGGACCGGCCATTCCGCCGCGCGAATCACTGGAACGTTTCCTTCCCAAGGAGCATTTGTGGCCTCTCGATGACGTCTGGAATTATCACGCGGGTGGCGAACGGTTCACGACGGTCAATGTTTTCACTGACGGACTGAATCGCCGCTACGGCACGGCGACATCGCTGGCCGATTACGAGCGCAAGGCGCAAGCGATGGCCTACGATGGCGAGCGGGCCATGTTCGAGGCCTATGGACGAAACAAGTACACCGCAACAGGTGTGATCCAGTGGATGCTGAACAATGCATGGCCCTCGCTGATCTGGCATCTCTATGATTATTACCTGGTTCCCGCAGGAGGCTATTTCGGCACCAAGAAGGCTATGGAGCCGGTGCATGTGCAGTATTCGTACGACGACAATTCGGTGGCGGTGGTGAACAGCACCTACGCCAATGTGCCGGGAGTCAAAGTCAGCGCAAAATTGTATGACCTGGAGGCAAAGGAGAAAGGCGCACGACAAGGAACCATGAACGTGCCCCCGGACAGCAGCATCAAGGCTTTCGATCTCCCGAAGGTAGCAGGGTTGACCAACACTTATTTTCTGCGTTTGGAATTGCGGGATTCCAGCGGGAAGCTGCTCAGCGACAATTTCTATTGGCTGTCCACCAAGCCCGATGTGCTGGATTGGAAGCACAAGAAGGACACGGTGTATACGCCGCAGGCGGAATTTGGCGACCTCAGCGGGCTGAACGCATTGCCGGACGTCAAGTTAGAGGTGAAGGCGAGCAAGGATCAGGAAGATAGCATGGCTGGCGTGCGAGTGATGGTGCGCAACCCAGGCCAGAGCATAGCCTTCATGGTGCATCTGCGCGTGACCAAGGGAAAAGGCGGAGAGGATTTGACGCCCATTTATTGGTCGGATGATTATTTTTCGCTATTGCCCGGGGAACAAAAGGAAGTCGCTGCCCGATATGACCCGGCTGATTTGAGCGGCCAGGACGCCGTGCTGGAAGTAGGCGGATTCAACATTACGCCGCAGATTATTGAAGCGAAATAGGAGCGGCCGAAAGCCGAGTCCAACTCCCAAGTACTTTGTCTGAAGCCCGTTGTGTTGGTGGCCGCCTTCGGGCAAACTCGTTCGCCATGAAAACCTGCCCCTGTTGGAGTTCGGTATTGCTTGCCGCTGTGATCGCCTTATGTGCTTGCGTTGTGGGCGCCCAGAGCCGCGGCCTCGATGAAAAGAGTGTTACCGACATTCAAGACATTCTCCGCAAGAGTGGCGCGGATGTGAGCGTCGCGTTTCGCACGTTGGACGGTAAAGCGGAATGGTTCTCCCGAGCCGATGAGACGTTTCACGCCGCCAGCACCATGAAAATACCGGTGATGATCGAGCTGTTTCATCAGGCGCATCAGGGCAAGGTGAAGCTGGAAGATCCGCTGCCGGTCAAGAATGAGTTTCATAGTCTCGCCGATGGCTCCAGCTTCACGCTAAACCCCGCTGACGATTCGGAGACAGACCTATATAAGGCGGTCGGGCAAACGCGGACGCTGAGGCAGCTGTGCGAACTGATGATTACGGTGAGCAGCAACCTGGCTACCAATCTCCTGGTGGAGAAACTCGGCGTAGAAAATATCCGCGCCACGGTCGACGCGCTTCACGCGGATGGCATGAACGTGCTGCGCGGAGTCGAAGACGACAAGGCGTATCAAAAGGGTTTGAATAACACTACTACCGCGCGTGGCTTGTTGGTCCTTCTGGAGGCAATTGCCAATGGTCAGGCCGTCGACCCCGAATCGTCGCGCCAAATGGTGGACATCCTGGCACGCCAGAAATTCAACGAGGCCATTCCCGCAGGGCTGCCGCCCGGTATCCGGGTGGCTCACAAGACCGGGGAACTCGCCAAGATTCACCACGACGCGGCCATTGTGTATGGGTCCCGTCCGTTTGTCCTGGTCATTCTGGTGCGGGGTATGGCGGAGTCGAAAGATAGCGCCGCTCTCATGGCCGAGATCAGCCATCGGATTGACCAATTGGCGCAATAGATACATCCTTCGATCTGCATGGCGTCATCAAAGGCGCTAGAATGCTAGCGCGAGCGGCAGTCCTCTGATTGAACTTGAGATCAGGCGGGAGGATTGCGACGACTCGCTAGCGGCTCGAGGGGGAACTACGATGAAGCGTTGGGTGCGTTTTGTTGCGGTCGCAGCTCTGCCGTTGGTGTTTGCCGGCGGCGCTTTGGCCGATACGTTGGAATTGAAGGATGGCCGGGTTCTGGACGGGCGTTATTTGGGCGGTACGCAAGCGGTACTGCGTTTTCTGATCGATGGTAATGTGCAGACGTTCAGCGTGAATGAGGTCGTGGCGATCACCTTCACGCATGGTGGCGGGGCCGCCGTGGCACCCGCTCCGGCACCTGCTGCGGTTTATGCTCCGCCTGCTCAGCCCGCCCCTGCGGCACAGGCTGCACCCCCGGGGTCCGCGGTCACCATCCCGGCAGGCCAAAGCCTTCTGGTTCGGATGATCGACGGGGTAGACTCCTCAAAAAATCACGTGGGCGACATTTTTCATGCCAGCCTGGAAACCGATCTGACCGTCAACAATACGCTGATCGCCCGCAAGGGCACGGACATTTATGGCCGGCTGGCGGAGGCCAAAGAGGCTGGGCACGTATCTGGCAGTTCCGAATTGCAATTGGAACTGACCCGCATGGTAATTGATGGGCATGATTATCCCCTGGTGAGCAGCGATTACACTTTGCAAGGCAAGGGGCGCGGTTCCAATACTGCCAAGAAGGTGGGAGGAGGCGCCGTGGCCGGTGCGATTATCGGCGCTTTGGCCGGCGGCGGAAAGGGCGCGGCTATTGGCGCAGGCGTGGGTTCGGCGGCGGGAGCTGGCGTGCAAGTTCTGACGCGCGGAGAACAAGTGAAAGTGCCGAGCGAGACGCTTCTCGAATTCCGCTTGCAACAACCCGCGACCGTGGCTGCAACGCAGAGTTAAGGCCTGCCTGCGCAAGGTCTGGGAGACTGCATTACGCGGGGACTCACCTGGTTCGAGGTTTGAGTCCTTAAGCAGTGCTGTGCCCGGCGCCGCGAGCGGTTATCCCGCTATCCCAAATCCGCATCTCGCTGCCGTCCGCGCTTCGGTATAATCCCCGTTCACTTTCATCGGAGGTGGTTTCATGGCTGAGCCGTCTTATGAAGAGTTGAAGGCCCGTCTAGCCGAGTTGGAAAAGGGAAGCAGCCGCCGCACAGGTCAACTGGATTTCCGGGTCGGCGAAAAGGGAGGGGTCAGCGTTTACGGTCTGGGCCGGTTTCCGGTCACGCTCTATTACGAGCAGTGGACCCGGCTGCTGGACGCCAGTACGGAATTGCGCGCTTTCCTGGAGGAGAATAAGTCAGCCGGCAAACTGAAGCTCAAGGAGAAATAGTGAGAAATTTTCTCGCGGGCATGCTGTTTGCCGCGGTGGTGCTGTTTCTCGGCGGGTTCGCGTATCTGCGGCTCGGCTTCGCAGAAGTGCGGGGCGACCTGCCGCCAGGCCAGTGGGAGAGCGCATTTATGTTCTCTTCCGTCCACGCTTCCGTCCGCCGGCGCGCGCCCGAGATTTCCAACCCGGTTCCCGCTACCGACGAAAATCTGATCGCCGGAGGGAAGATATATTCAGACGAATGTGCCGGCTGTCATGGTGCGGCGGGCAAACCGGATCAAACCAGCGAAAGTCTCTATCCGCCCATTCCGCAGCTTCCTGTCCGTGGCACAGACTATACAGAAGCGCAGATTTTCTGGGTCGCTAAACACGGTATCCGTTTTTCCGGCATGTTCGCCAACGGCAAATGGGATTCCGACCAGAAACTTTGGACCGTAGCCGCCTACATCAAGCGCATCAAGTCCTTGCCGCCACACGTCCAGGAGCAGCTGGCCAAGCCTGTGTCGAAGTAAAACCTGCGCGATGTACTAGAAGGAATGGTTAGAAGGGCAGCGAGGAGAGGTCGACGTTTCCGCCGGAGAGAATTATGCCGAGTTTCGCCGGCGTGCCATCGGCGCGCGCGGGTAGTGCCAGTCCGCGCACGGCGTCCGGCTTCAGTAACGGTGCGATAGCTACCGCCGAAGATGGCTCGATGATGATCTTCATGCGCTCCCAGATGGTCCGCATGGCGGAGATAATTTCATCTTCGCTCGCCAGCAGGATGCGTTCCACGTTATCGCGCAGGATGGCGAAAGTTCTGGGGGCCAGCGACGCGCGCAGCCCGTCGGCAATGGTGTCACTAGACTCAAGCGACTGTAATTTACCGCTGCTGAGCGAGCGGTACGCGTCATCCGCGCGCTCCGGTTCGCAACCAAAAACCAGCACGCCCGGTCGAAGGCCCCTGGCGCCCAGGCATGTTCCGCTAAGCAAACCGCCACCACTCACGGGACTGAATACGGCGTCTAAATCCGCAACCTCCTCGAGTAATTCCTTGGTCGCAGTGGCTTGCCCCACAATGATTTGGTCATTGTCGAACGGGTGCACCAGCGCGGCTCCGGTTTCCGCCTGCACCTGTGCGCAAACTTCGTTTCGAGAGGAAACTTTGGGCTCGCAAAACGTGATTTTGCCGCCGTACGCTTCGATGGCGCGAACCTTAACCGTCGGCGCGTTTTTGGGCATTACGATGAATGCCGGCACGCCTCGCCATCTGGCCGCGCAGGCTACCGCGGCCCCATGATTGCCGCTGGACTGCGTGACAATCCCATGGGCGGCCTGGTCATCGGTAAGCGACAGGATGGCATTGCTGGCGCCGCGAATCTTGAACGATCCCGTCTTTTGCAGATTTTCGCACTTGAAAAAGAGCCGCGCACCCGTCATGGCGTCAAGCGACGCGGACGTCAGTACGGGCGTGCGGTGGATGCGCGGGGCAATACGCGCGTGGGCTTCCACAATGGCTTGCCAGGTGAGTTGGGCGTAGGCGGAGGTCGGCGTCGTAGCGCTCATAGATCGCGCTAGGATCCCAATCAAAATCCGGCGGAAATGCGGTGAACCTAGCGGTCCGGCTATTATGGCACAGCTATGGTGCCTCAAACCAAGACCGGCAGCTGACGGGTACTACACTTTCGTACTGAGAGTTTTATCAGGGAAATGTTACTTGACCAGTCGACTTCCTCTGTTACGCTGCTACATACTTCTCGGACCAGCCAGACCCACAGTCTTCCTGGCCTGCTGACCAAGTTCATGGGTTCAGAACGCCGCCAAGTCGCCCGCTATCACATTCGTACCCCGCTGCGCTTTCGCGCGGTCAATCTGGCTTCCGATAAGAGCGAACATTTCACCGAGGCCATTAACATTTCCCGCGGCGGCTTTTTCTTTGCGTCTTCGGCGCCATTGCAGGTCGGCGCGCCCATTGATTGCACGCTGCGCATGCCGCCGGAAGTCACCGGCACCAAAGCGCAGGAGACGCATTGTACCGCCCGGGTCGTCCACGTGCGCAACGAGCCTTACGGCGACGGGCGAATCGGGTTCGGCGCCGAAATCGAGAAATACCACACTCCGTGACGAGCCAGAGCCGGGAAGAACGCCGGACAGTCGAAATCTTAGAACTCAGGGAATCTTGACGGTAGTTTTGGCGCTGCCGATATTGTCGAAGCTGTCGTAGGCCCGGACAGCGATTGTGTGCTCCCCAGCGGGAAGACCGGAAAGATTAAATTCGTAGTGCTCTGCCGGCGCGTCGCTGATTTCGTTCTCTGGCGTCACAATGATCCACTCTCCGCCGTCTACGCTATATTGCGCGCGTTCGATGCTGCTCGTCGCGTCTCGCGCCATAAAACTGACAGCGACGAATGGACCGCCAGCATCTGCGCGGCGGTTTACTGCGCCCAGTTGTGTGATAGCGGGCGGGGTATTATCGACCACGAAACGCTCGCTTTCGCGTTCCGCCGTCAGGACTTTGGCCGGGGAGTTTGAAAGCACGTCCGTGGCAACGATTTTCAGATAATAGGCGCCGTCGGGCAGTGAGGTGCTGTCCCAGGAATAGAATTTCTGCTCGACTTTATCCTTCAGGAGCTTCCAGTCGGCTTCATTTTCGCCACGGAAGAACACGGCGAATCGCAGTTCGTCATCGTTTTCGTCATGCGCGTTCCACAACACGGATTGATAGCCCTTTTCGCGGAAACCCTGCGGTGGTTGCTCAAACCGCAAAGGCGAAGTTTGCGTGACGAGGACGGCAGTTGGATTGGAATTCTGCGGTTGCCGTAGACTGACGCTGGCCTGCTGCCCGGTTTGAATGATCACATTGCTCTGCGCCCGCACCCCGGGATCTTGCACCGCGATGCCGTCGATCACCGGAGCCACATTACGTGGCAGATATGCCAGGCTGACCCAGCTAATGCCGTCGCCCGAGCGTCCGTCGTGGATCACCGCTTTCCACTGCGCAAATCGGGCCGGCGGACATTCGGTCGCCACTCCAGCCTTGGTGTACGGGCCGAACCACCGCGACCACTCCTTGCCGGGATCTTCGGTATTACCCGAGCGAACAAAAAATTCCACGCGAGCCGCCCCGCTCGATCTCGCCGCGACTTTATCCTCTGGCGTTGGCGGCGGGCTCCACCAATCGAGCCGTCCCCATTGCGAAAAAAGCTGCGCGTCAAAGGAGCGCGATTCGTAAGTGCCCTCCGGCTCGAACTCAGGTCCGACCGAAAATACTTTGCCGGGATTGGCAGTGCACAGAAAAAGTTTGCCCGCCGCATTGCGCACGATACCGGTGATCTGCGCGGAGCCGGCCTTGGCCAGTTGCGCGAAAACGCCGCGCCCATCGATAGCCAGCAGGGCCCCATTATTTCCGGTACCAGCGAGCAGGCGGCCGTCGGGATTCAACGCCAGCGAGTAAACAACGTCATCGCGCGAACTCCACAGCTCTTCCGGAGCGCCATCGGGGGAAAGCCGATAGATGCTGGAGGAAAGCTGCTGCGGGAAGGGAATGAACGGCATTTGCCCCTGAGGCTGGCCTCCCAGCACCACGGCACCGCCGGTAATCGTGGTAGTGCCCTGAGGCGTGGTGATCACTGTGGTCGGCGCGGGCGTGGAAGGGCGCTGCTTTTCTCCAATCGCCGCGGCGTAGATTTTTCCGTCGGGAGCCACCACCAGCGCGGTTACTTCTCGCTTAGCGGTTTCATAGAGGACGAAACCTTCGGCGCCTCCGCCGCCACCATCCTTGCCTGCGTTCCTGCCGCCCGCGCGGGTTATCCGGAGAATGCGGCCACTGGGCTCGGTGCCGGCCAACAGGTCGTTATGCGCATCGAAGGAAAGAACGCGGATGTGCGCCTCGTCGCTGGCATAAAATATCTCACTCTTGCCGTCCGGTGCGACGGCGAAAATCTGTCCCTTATCGCCGGTTGCCACATACAGCGTGCCATCCGCAGCGAAGGCCAGATCCCAAATGTATTTCGTCTTGGGATCGAAGAAGACGTTCTTCTCGCCGTTGGCTGACACGCGGTAGACTTTGCCGTCGGGAGACGTGGCCACGTAGAGCATCCCTTGGGCGTCGAAGGCGATCGCTTGCGCTACAAGATCGGTGGACTCAAAAACCGTGGTGGGCCTGGCGGTCCCGGTGCCTTCAAACCGGAATACTTTTGCCGGCGAACCTCCGGCCGCGTAAAGCGCGCCTTTGCGGTCCAGACGCAGCGACCACAGGTAAGAGGCGTCGGCGTCGGCCAGCAGGGTGAATTTCGGCGCCAGCTCCAGGCGCCCGTCACTGCGTACTGCCACGCCGCGCGGTGTGCCTTTGAGAAAATCCTCGTACGAAGCCTGACGCCACGTGCGCGTATGTTCCGCGAACAGCGGCGCAGCACCCAGACCGATCAGGAATACAACCATGCTAAGACGCCTGCCACGCTTGGAGATCGCCAGCCGGATGTGCCTCCGATGACAGACTTGCATATCGTGATGGATGGATATTGGCATTGGACTCTTATCGGATCTGTAGGTTTAGGGAGATGACGCCGGCAACCGGTCCGCCAAGCGGCACGGAGGACTCGCTGGCCAGAGATTCGCGGAGTACTTGCACGCTGCCAGGCGCCGGGCGTCCATCGATGACGTTGATCTGAGATAGAGGAACGTTAGGCAGTTCCTTATCGTCCCAGATAATCGTCGGCGAAGGCATGAACAGGCCAACGTACAAGCGATCATTGCGCCGTTCCCGATTCATCAGGGCGATGAGCTGATCCAGCCCGGAAGGTCCGCTGGATCCGCCAAGTGCGAATCCCCGTGATGCCCGATTAAGCGTGTCGCCGTCTGTGACCAGGATTCGCAATGTGGTGCCGCGAGCAATCTGGTCGGGAACCTTGACCGTGGTTTCTTCGACTCGTGCGGCTCCGCGATAGGGATGCAGCAGCACCCGTACGCGAAGTGTTTCTCCAGGTGTGGCCTCGCCCTTTTCGAGCCAGGCGCTATCGATGGTGAATGATTGCCGGCCGGGGACGCTTTCGACGCGCAGAGCGACGTGCTCGAGTTCCGGAACCTCGAATGTGTTCAGAAAGAGGCGTGTAAAAATGTTCTGCACGCTGATAGCAATGGGAAGGCCGTCGGGAATCAGGCTGTCGCCCGGTGCGTATGTATCTTCAATTTGCACCGCCGGGTGACCGTGCAGGCGAATCTCGCCGCTCAGGCGCAGGGTGGTGCCCTCTCCGTAGATGGCGTTTTGCGTCAGGCCGTTGAACGCGGTAATCGCCACCAGTAACGGCGTGAGCTTGGGGTGATTGACCATCTCGAAGTGCAGTTTCTTCTCGCCTATGCGCGTCACCACCGCAAGGTCCAGCGGTATCATGGCGGGAGGCGCACCCAGTTTTCCGGTGACCGCAGTGAGGTGATCGCCGGTGATGGTCCCTATGGAGCCGCCCACATTGACAATCTTGGTGGACGCCATATCGGACGAAAGCGTGGTCAAAACGCGGCTCCGCGCCATCGGAAGCTGCACCTCACCGAGATTCAGAAACGGGTGGCCGCACAGAAAAACGCGATCACCTTGCACCGCAGTCACGGTACATGCGGAGTTGATTGAGGCGTCGCCTTCCACCAGCACCATTCCCGCCATGTCCCCGGCAACCAGGTGCGCATCGTCCGGGCGCGGCGCTGCGGTGCCTCCTTGCGCGGCTACGAAGCCATAGCTTTGGATTTGCGGCGCAAATTGTTGCAGCGTGTCTGCCTGAAAACCGGAGAAAACCAGCGGTGTTTCTATAGGCGCGAGCGTAGAACCTGCAGGAAGCGAGAAAGATGCGGCTCTTTTCTGGACCGCCGAAGCTTCCAGCGGCAGCGGGTTCACGAGGGCGCCGCTTTGGGTTGGCGGATGGACTACGTCTTCGATGGGAGTGACCCCGGCAATCGGATCCTTGGTGAAAATCCCAAGTTTGAGCGAAAGCGCGCCCGCAAGCTTGCCGTCCAAATACACCGGGCTCCCGCTCATCCCCGCCACCACGCCGGTGCGCTCCACCTTTGGTCCCTTCAGCTGTACCAGAATGATAGATTGGCGGGGCCCCAGCAAGTTCGGCATTACTCCGATCACTTCCAGGTCGAATTTTTCCACTTGATCGCCTGCGAAGATCGTATAGGCATAGCCCTGCATACCCGCTCGGATCTGATCCAGTGGAAGAATCTGATTCGATTGCGCGGGCATCCCGAGCGGAGCCAGAGCGGCGATTAGCGCGAGGCCAAGGACTCGGTGCAGTACAGATGGGAAAGGATTGGGCCAGGCCGCGCGCATGAACTGCTAATGATACTTGGGGCAGGTACCGGGTGGCAATTGGACCCCGGAATCTCCGCCGGTGGAACCAAGCGCCTAGGCGTTCTACTACTGGGCCAAGGTTTTTGCGACAAATCGCGTTGACTTGTGGAGGCTAGAAACTGTCTATGAAATGAGGCCACCCTCACGCAGCGCTTTTATCGAATCTCCTCGGGTTGCCCGCCGAGCCGGAATATGGGGTGCGAAAACCATACCGACCGTTTGTCGTGCCTTGCCCTGTTCCGGAAGAATGTGGCCCGTTATGCGCCCCACGCTTTCGTTAGATAGCCTACGTTGAAAGTCTAACATTTCACTTGACTCATTATAACGACGGGCGTAACTTGCGCATCACTGCAACTCACCTATAAAGATTTCGATTTTGGATGTAGCAATGTACGACGCCTTCGATATTCTCAGAAAGCTACCTGACGGCGGAATTGTGTGGCTGGAAAGCGCCAAAGATCTGCAATCCGCAAGGCAGCGAATCCAACTTTTCGCGAGTCTCCGGCCTGGTGAATATGTGATCTTCAGCCAAACCACGCAATCCGTAATCGCCATGCCTTGGGTTCCCTTCGCTCGCCATGCCGTCCAGGCCACTGATTGCCAGCGAAGAAAGGTAAAACAAACGCAGAAAGCGGAAGGCAGGAGAAAAGGGGCGACCAAAGAAGAGACACTAAAGAAAGAAGGCAGGAGAAAACACGCTGCGGAACTTCCAGCGCCTCCGAAGACCACTCAGGTGATCGCCGATATCGTATCGGACATCTCGCGAACTCTCCGGCACAAGTAATTCCTTGCCGCACGCCCTGTCACTTGCCACCCGCCACCTCTTACTGCTGTCCGTTTGGTCCGGTTTTGCTATCGACCAACTGGTCGTAGGCAGCACGCCGGGTGAGCCCGCGCTCCTTGGCGGCCAGCTTTAACGCTTCTTTGCGGTCCAGCTTGGCCTGCCGGATCAGTTCTTCAACGCGGTCGGAGAGGCTTTGCGTGGAATCCTCTTGCCCGGCGCTGACAGCCGGGTCTGGCGGACCCACGACGAGGGTAATTTCGCCGCGCGCCGGCCGGTCCGCCAGCGACTCCGCCAATTGCGAGAGTTTGCCGCGTAGGAACTCTTCGTGGAGCTTGGTGACCTCGCGGGCCAGACAGGCGGGGCGATCACCCAAAATCTCCTGCGCATCGGCGATGCTTTCCGCGACGCGGTGCGGCGCTTCGTAAAAAATCATGGTGCGCTCTTCGATGCGCAGGCGCTCCAGCGTACGGCGCCGCTCGCCGTTTCGCGCTGGGAGAAAACCGACGAACAGAAATTCCTCGCTAGGCAGCCCGGCCGCCGACAGCGCCGCCAGAATTGCGCTTGGGCCGGGAATGGGCACCACCGGAATCTTGTGCCGTACACACAGCGTCACCAGCCGGTAGCCGGGATCGGAAACCAGCGGCATCCCGGCGTCGCTCACCAGCGCAATCTTGGCGCCTTGTTCCAGCTGGATCAGCAATTCCGGTGAGCGCGTCATCTCGTTGTGTTCGTGATAGCTGACCAGCGTTTTCGCAATGTTGTAATGGCTCAGCAGCTTTTGCGTGTGGCGGGTATCTTCGCACGCGATGAGGTCGGCCTCTTTCAGGATGCGAAGCGCGCGCAGCGTGATGTCCTCAAGATTCCCGATCGGCGTGCCGACAATGTACAGGCAGCCGCCGCCAGGTGCAGCTCCATTCGACGGAGTTACTTCCGCCACGGCGCGAGGCAGTGGCGCTGCCGAGCCGTGCGTGTTGCGCTTTTTGGACATGCATAGGAGTCTAGCACGCGCGGCGAAGGCGATTGCGGCCTGCGTGATATACTCTTCGATTCCCGTACCATCAAAAGGAGAGTGGGCTGTGCCTTTGTACGAGTACAAATGCCTGAAATGCGGCCGCAAGACGGAGAAAATCGAAAATGTGGCCGGCCCGCATTTGAAGAAGTGCCCGCATTGCGGGGGCAAAGTGGAAATGATGTTTTCCGCACCGGCCATTCAGTTCAAGGGCTCGGGCTGGTACGTTACGGATTACGGCGGAAAGAAATCCGGCGGCGATGGCGGGAAAGAGGAGAAAGCCGCGACGGAATCGAAAGAGCCGGCAAAAGATTCGGCATCGAAAGACTCGGGAACGAAAGATTCCGGAGCCAAGGACTCTGGAAGCAAGGAGAAAAAAGCCGAGAAAACGGAGAAGTCCGGGAAGTCGGAAAAAAAGAAATAATTTCGCCGCGCTGGTTGCGTTAAAGTTTCAAGGTTTTCAAGTAGGCGCGGAAATCGGCGCCTAGCTCCTTATTCTGCAGCGCGAGCTCAACCGTGGCTTTCAGGAAGCCGAGCTTGTCGCCGGCGTCGTAGGAGATGCCTTCGTAGATGTAGGCCCACAGGCCTTGCTCTTGCGCCAGCGTGCGCAGTCCGTCGGTGAGCTGAATTTCGTTACCCGCGCCGGGTTTGGTGCGCTCCAGACAATCGAAAATGGCGGGCGGCAAGACGTAGCGGCCAGTGATGGCCAGATTCGAGGGCGCATTTTCCGGCTTAGGCTTCTCGACCAGGTCGCGAATGCGCAGCAAACGCGCGCCAAAGGGTGGCTGGGGCGCCGGCTCTCCATCTACGATACCGTACAGATGCGTACGGTCCTTCGGCACTTCCTCCACCGCGATGGCGCCCACGCCGGTGTGTTCGTACACGTTGATGAGCTGCTTGGTGGCGGGATTTTCGCCGGGGATCAGCACATCGCCGAGCAGCACGGCGAAGGGCTCGTCGCCAACCAAATCGCGCGCGACGAGCACGGCGTGGCCCAGGCCGAGCGGCTCTTTCTGGCGCGTATAGCTAACCTGCACCATATCGGCGATGTCGCGTACTAACCTGGCCTGTTGCTTCTTGCCATGCTTTTCGAGAAAGTCCTCAAGGAAGGGAGAAGCGTCGAAGTGATCTTCGATGGAACTTTTGCCGCGGCCGGTGACGATAATGATGTGCTCGATGCCGGAGGCCACGCACTCTTCGGCCACGTACTGAATCTGCGGCTTATCAACCACCGCGAGCATTTCCTTGGGCTGCGCCTTGGTCGCGGGGAGAAAACGAGTGCCCAAGCCAGCAGCCGGCAGGACTGCTTTCCTAACTTTGCGTAGCGGTGCCGCGTTCGGAGACGACTGCGAGTCGTTTGTAGTCATTAGTTTCTAGGGGCGTAAGCCGAGATGGTGAGCATTCCTTTCGCACAGTAGACGCGTCGCAATAGCTTTGTCAATCCGGGGCTAAGAGAAAATACCGCGGAAGCTGTAGCAAGGGTGAGAAAAACCTTGCGTGGATTTGCGCACGCTTGGCGCCACAGCGCAGAATACAAGTATGAGCGTACGTATCCTTGGGATCGAATCTTCCTGCGACGAGACGGCGGCCGCTGTTGTTGCCGATGGGCGCGAGATTTTGTCCAGCGTGGTGGCGTCGCAGATTGATGTGCACCGGAAATATGGCGGCGTGGTGCCGGAGCTAGCGTCGCGGGAGCATTTGCGGCAGATCGTGCCGGTGGTGCGGGAAGCGTTGGAGCAGGCGGGGATGAAGTTGTCTGACCTCGATGCGATTGGCGTGACGCAGGGGCCGGGCCTCGTGGGCGCGCTGTTGGTGGGGATTACTTACGGAAAGACGCTGGCGGCGGCGCTGGAGAAGCCGTTGGTGCCAGTGAATCATCTTGAAGGACATGTGCATGCGGTTTTTCTGGAGTCGCATAAAACTGGGCGCGAGCCGAGATTGCCCGCCGTATGCTTGATTGTTTCGGGTGGGCACACGGTTCTGTATGAGGTGAAAGAGGATGGGAAAGCACACCTGGGACTAGCTGTTTCACAAGAACCTGGAATTTTTCAATATCGGAAGATTGGGCAGACGCGGGACGATGCGGCGGGTGAGGCATACGACAAAGTGGCGAAGTTGCTGGCGCTCGGGTATCCGGGAGGGCCAATTCTGGATCGGTTGGCCGCGGCCACAAATGGCGTTCCCGCTCCGGTGAAGTTTGGCGCCATCAAAACTCGCGGCAATCCCTATGATTTCAGTTTTAGCGGGCTGAAAACGGCGGTGCTTTATCACGTCCGTGAACATCCGGAATATGCGCCGGAAATCCGGGGCCGGGAAGAGGCGCTGGCGCGTGGCGAACGCAAGTATGAACAGTTACTGCCGCTGTGCAGCGCGCAAACGCTGGGGCTGGTGCGCGAGTTTCAAAACGCGGTGGTGCGCGATTTGGTCGAACGCACGCTTGGCGCGGCGGAAGAATTATCGGCGGAAAGCGTTCTGGTGTCCGGCGGAGTGGCGGCGAACAGCCAGCTTCGCGCGACATTTGAAGAGCGCGCCCGAGGGAATGGAGTCGAAGTCTTTTTCCCCAGCCGCGCGCTATCCACAGACAACGCCGCCATGATCGCCGCCGCCGCCTATTTCCGCTTCCGCGCCGGCCAATTGGCCGGCACCTCGCTAAATGCCGACCCAAGTTTAAAGTTGACGTGATGTTTGACGGAGAGCCCGCGGTGCGCGCACGCGACCGGGCGCACTTCCGGGATACCAGAGACCCGCCAAAAGTGCACTAGCTGCAATCGCCACCAGAACATGACCGGCAAAGAAATTGCCGAGGAACATGTAGATCAGAACAGCCGTAGATGCGGGTATAAGAGCGACGAACAGCACGACCGGTCTACTCGCGGTCGAGGGCCGCAGCGCGATCAGACCGGAGACGGCCGCGACAATAAATAGAACCGCCGAGTCTTCAAGCCAAAGCGCTTTGCAACTGGCCGCATAAAGGCGCGGCAAGTTGGATGCGGAGATGGCCGACAGCGCCTTTCCGAAAGCGGCGGCATGGATGGCGCCGCTCGCGGCCGAAAGCAAAGACGAAAAAGCGAGGAGGAATCTGGGAGTGCGTGCGAGCATGGCGTGAGTCTCCTTGTGAATCGTTCATCGTCACGATATCGTCTGTGGGTGCTGAGTTGCAAGTACTGACGAAAAGGATACTATAGGCATGCCAGGCTAGTAGGATCGATTCCGGCCTGCTTGACGAGAGGAAGCGTCCGATGGCAAAAAGAGAGCCAGACGGCAAATGTCCGCTAATTGCCTTCAGTCTTGCAGCGGGTGGGAAATACAAGATGAGAATCCTTTGGGAACTGAAGGATGGCCCCAGGCGTTACGGAGAGTTACGAAAATCGGCCATTGTGGCGGCCGGCGGAACTCCCGTAACGCCCCGGGTACTGAGCCGGGAACTCAAGGAGCTGGATGCGCGCGGATTGATCCATCGTAAGCAATACCCGGTTGTTCCTCCCAAGGTCGAATACACGCTGACGAAGCTCGGGAAGAGCCTGATGCCGGTGATCAAGGAAATTGTGAAATGGGGAATGACCGCGCGGCGCCAGATCGCGCCGAAGCCAACTCGCTCGGTAGAGAGCGCGGCTCCTAAAATGCCCTTCTTTTAGTCGGCGGGAACAGCCCGAGCCTTGGCCCAGTCGCGAATGGCTTGGATATCTTCGGCGCGGGTGACGCTGAGGGGCTGGGTGCCGCGGATTTCCGCGACGAGTATTTCCGTGGTGAGTTGCTGCTTCTGCGCGAAGGCGGTGTACAGGCCGGAGATGATAGCTTGCTCGATTTCCGCGCCGCTGAAACCTTCGCTGGCGCCGGCCAGTTTGGGCAAATCGAAAACGGCGGCGTCGCGGCCGCGTTTTTTCAGATGAAGTGCAAAAAGCGCGCCCCGCACTGCAACGCTGGGGAGGTCGACGAAGAAAATTTCGTCGAAGCGGCCTTTGCGCAGCATCTCCGGGGGCAGCGCGGAAATATTGTTGGAAGTGGCGGCGAGGAAGACGCCCCCTTCACGATCTTGCATCCAGGTAAGCAGGGTGGCGAGCAAGCGCTGCGACAGACCGGCATCGGCGTCCCCGCTGCTCCCCGCGGAGGCGAAGGCCTTCTCGATTTCGTCGATCCACAACACCATGGGCGAGAGTCTTTGCGCCAACTCCAACGCACGTTGCAGTTTCTTCTCGCTTTCGCCGATAAATTTGTCGTACAGGGCGCCGGCATCGAGGCGGGCCAGTTCGTAGCCCCACTCGCCGGCGATGGAGCGCGCGGCCAGGCTCTTGCCGCAGCCCTGCACGCCGGTGATCAAGATGCCTTTGGGGGACTCGAGGCCGAAGCGGCGCCCTTCAGGAGTCAGCGCGTTTTTGCGTTTGGCTATCCAATCGCGCAGGTGCTGCAAACCGGCTATGTCGCTGAAAGAAGCATCGCGGCAAACGGTTTCGAGCAGGCCGTCGCTGCGGAGAGCGTCGCGCTTGGCATCCAGGACGGCATCCGGCAGGCCAGCGTCCATGCGGCGGCGCGCCAGGATGCACATACGCAGGGCGCGCATCGCCTCTTCCTGTGGCAGGCCAACCAGGTTCCGTGCAAGCTGTGAAATCCCGGCGACATCCAGGGCCAGCGGAATTTGCTGGGTACCATTCATTTCCGCAAGCACCGCCCTGACGCCGGGGAGCAAGTCGTCGGCCGTAGGCAAATCCAATGGAAATGGAACGGAATCGCCGAGCAAGTCGGGAGGCAACTGCACAGCGGCGGCGGTGATGACGATGGAGCGGCGCTCGGAGCGGAATTTTTCGGCCAGCTCGCGCAAGCGGCGGCAGACGCGATCGTTGTCGCAATAACGCGCAAAATCCTTGAGTAGAAATATGGCATCGCCCTGAAGCTGGGCGATATTGGCTAAAGCTTGCTCGGGGCTATCGGTGTTGTAGATGGGGGCTCCATGAGCTTTGGCGAGACCGGCGGTGACGCTCCAGGTATACAGCGGGGCGGCCAGCTCCGCGGCCACTTCGAGGAGTAATTGTTCGGCGCGCTCTTCTTCCGGGGTTTCGATGGTGATAATGGGGTGACGCGAATTGATCAGGAGGCGCAACTCATCATGCTTATCCTGGCGCTGGGTGCCCGATCTCAGGGGCGCGGAGGCGATCGTATTAGCCCCCGGCGCGACGGTTGGCCCGGAGTAGGAGGCCTTGGGGTCGTTTGACAAAGGGGGAACCCTCGTTTACCGTTAGAAGTTTAAGAAGAGCCCACAAGGAGCACGAGATGGCCCAGGGACAGGCTACCAAAGTAAAGAAAAAGAAGAAGTCCGTTTTGAAGCGGGCGGCGCAAGCTCGTCAACGGGCGGAAGTGAACCGCTCCAACCGCACGCGGGTGCGCTCGTTGATCAAGAAGCTGCGCTCGGCGATCAGCTCCGGTGATGCGAATGCCGCGGGGACTTTGCTGCAGCCCACCTTGTCGGCTATTGACGTGGCCATCAGCAAGGGAGTACTGCACGAGAACACCGGGAACCGGTATAAATCGCGCCTGGCCCTGGCGTTCAATGGCGTGAAGGTGGCTAAAGCATAGAGGCGCTTTTTAGTTTTTAAGTGTCGGTTTTCGGAGGGCGGGCCTCGCGGCCCGCCCTTTTTCTTTTCTTTTCGGCACACTTGGCGCCTCTGGTGGGGGTCGAACGGGCTGCTGGCGGCGGGGGCAAAGAAGAAGGGGCAAACCTTGTCGGCCATCGACGGTTTGCTGGCTGCGACCGCGATTCACCATAACCTCACGATTGTTTCGCGGAATGAGAATGATTTCGGGGGAATGCAAGTGCAGGTTCTCAACCCGTGGAAGGTATAATAGCGCGGAGAGTTACGGTTGACTGTCCCGCCTACTCGGTGGCGGTGAGGTTGTGGACATGTTGTTCGAGGGCTTGATTGTATTGGCGCTCGATTTGCAGCTCGGTTTGGAGCTTCTTGATGAGCAGCTCAAGACGGGCGATTTCGGTTTTGAGCTTGATGATGTCGGGACTGGCGGCCGGTGCGCGGAAGCCGCTTGGAGGCGCGGCCGGCGGTGCGGTCCGTGGAGTGAAAGCTTCGGCAAGCGCGCGTGGCCAGGCGTTTTCCGGAGGCGTCATGGGCGGCGGCGGAACGGCGGGTTGCGCTTGCTGAACAGGTGGCACGGGAATCGGTTGTGGCGGCGGTGCAAACAGGTTTTGCAACGAACTGGCGCCGATGTGGCGCTCGGGGGCTGGCGCGGGAGAAGCGATTTTGGGGCCAAGCAACGCTTTGACCCGGCCAATCAGTTCCTGGGGCTGAAAGGGTTTGCGAATTAGTTCGTCCGCCTTTACCGCCACGGCTTTGTCGGCGACGGTTTTGTTGACCACGCCAGACATGAGGATGACCGGAACGGAGCCGTATTCAGGGTGCTGCTTGATCTGGGTGCAGACGGAGTAGCCGTCCTGGTCGGGCATGATGACGTCGGTGATGACGGCGTCGGGCGGATTCTGAGGGAATTGCGCGAGCGCGGCCGCGGCGTCGCCGCAGGTGATGATGTGGATGCTCTCGCGGCGGAAAGCGATCTTGATGACTTCGCGCATGGTTGCGCTGTCGTCGATGAAATAGACGGTGGGCGTGTGCTTGGCCGGCGCATCGGCCAGCGGCGGTACAGTCATAGCTTCGCTCATAGCGCTTCCTTATCCGCCATGTCGCGAGTGCTTTCGTCGAATTCGCGCATGGCATCGAGCATCAGATCCGTGGCATTGCGCAGCACCGTGTGTTGTGCCGAAGTGCTTCCATAGACAAACTTGTACACGCCGCTGCCGCCCCCCTGAACATTCTTAACGATGTGCACCACGGCTTCATCCCCGAAGAGGCTGCCGCACTCGGCGTGGCGGATTTCCCCGGCGTCGAAAAAGAGGACGGCGTCGGTATGCCCGGCATTGATGTGCAGCGCGCCGGTTTGATGGGCGTGGGTGAGCATCTGCAGCACGCCTGGAAGGTCAGTATGGGTCAGGCTGCCGCTGAGGCTGGTATCGGCTTGGGCCAGCATTTGGGTAGGCTGAAAGCCCTCCGCTTTGCTGGTGACGATATTGCGTACGTGGGAAGCGATAATCGCGGGTGTCCGGCGGCGGTCGATATAGTCATCACAACCGGCCTGAAAGGCTTCCATCAGGGCACGCTGGCTGCCGTCGCCGAGCGCGATCACCGGCAGAGCGGAATTCTTGGGGTCGGCGTGAATGATCTTGGCAATTTCGAGAGCGCCCATTTCGCGCAGGTTGGTAGCGCAGACGATGGCGCTGGGTACGTCGTATTCGAGAGTGGTCAGGGCGAATGCGGCTTGCGTGCTGGAGATGACCTCGAAGCCTTCGCGCTTGAGGGCGTCGGTCAATTTTTTAGCGAAATAGACATTGCTGTCGATCAGCAAAATCTTTGGGGCGCGGCCGGTGGGAATCATGGGCGCACCTCTTGGGTCTGCAAAGTGGTGCTAACCGGGACGATTTCGCCGGGTCCGGGAGTCAGGACGGCTAGGTTGAGCACTTCAATGACGTCGCCTGCGTGGGACAGCCATCCGGCAACGTGAGGAGCGTCAGTGTCGCTGGGGAGGGTCATCTCGGCGTTGATAAGTTCGCAATCCCCGGTGACGGGCAGAGCCACCCATTCCGTCTGAGCACCGTAGCAGCGCTGAGCGATTAGGTAGAAGCGGCGCGACTTCAGAGGCTTGCCAATGAGCTTTTCCGCGACGTCGCAGACCGGCACAATGCGGCCCCGGCGAAGAATGACCCCTTCGAGCTCGCTGGTGTAATGCGGGAAACGAAAGATGCGGCTGGGCGCGACCAGCTCGGCAATCTGGCCGGCGGTAACGGCAAAGCGCCGGTCCCCCAAGCGAAGCAGGACGAAGGATTGCAGCTCGGCTTCGGCCAAGAGCGTCATTGGGTGGTACCCGTGCCCTGGGTGTCTTGCGCGGCGGTTACATCGCCGGCCATGCGGACGCCTTCTGCTTCAGGGTCGGATTCTTGCGATAAAGAGGCATCCAACAGAAACAGTTCGTCAGGAGTCAAAAAGCCTTCCGGCTTCACCACGGGCACCACGGTTTGATCCAGGGCGGTGAGGCCGCGATACCATTCGCGCTCCTGATGGCAAAAGGCTTGAGGTAACGCCTGCAAGCGGGTCATGGAAGTCATTTTCTCGATGCCATCGATGAGCAACGCAGTGCGCGTGCGGCGCAACATGAACACAAGTGCGGGAGGAGCGGGGGGCAAGCCAAAGTGCATGGCGGCATTGACGACGTAGACGGAGTTTTCGCCGCGACGCACGATGTGCTTCACTTTGCGGAGGCTGGGCTGGGAAATTTCCTTGGCTGCACCAGAAAGGCTGTCCACGCCACGAACTTCCTGTACCGAGGCCGAAGAAACGGCAAAGAGCTGGCCGCTGACCCGGAACAAAATAATCTGCTCGGTGCGTAGCGCGGGCGTCTTGAGTGGAGATTTGGGGCGCACTACTTGACCCCCACTGGAGTGGCTTTGCAGATGCTGATAACGCGCTTCTCGATCGCCGGATAAATGTCGTCGAGAGCGAGAACTTGGTCGACCGCGGCGAGCTTGATGGCTTCGGCAGGCATGCCGAAAATTACCGAGGTAGCCTCATCTTGTGCCAGCACCATGCCGCTGGCGGCCCTGATGGCTTTGGCGCCTTGCGCGCCGTCGTTGCCCATGCCGGTCAGGACTACGCCAATGCTGAGTGCGCCGGCGAAGGCCGCTACTGTTTCCATGGTCACGTCGATGTTGGGGAGATAGCCGTTGATCCGGCCGGATGCGGCGTCCAGCTGTATGCGTCCGGCCGAGGTGACACGAAGGTGCTGGCCGCCGGGACAAATGTACAGGGTGCCTGGCTGCACCGCCTCGTTGGATTCCGCCTCCTTCACCCGAATGCTGGTAAATTCGGCGAGCTGCGCCGCGTATTGGGTGGTGAAGGACGCCGGCATGTGCTGCACCAGGAACACGGCGGCCGGGAAGTCGCGCGTAAAGCCCGGTGCCAGGCGCATGACGGTGGCAGGGCCGCCGGTGGAAGCGCCGAGCACGACGATAGGAAAGCGTTGGTCCGCCGGAATTGCGGAAGCGGCGCGCCCTGGAGCAACCGGCGATGCCTTGGGCGGAGCAGCGGCGTGGCCGTTGGCGCCTTGTACCGAAAGGGCCACGCGCGAAGCGGTACGTACGACGCGAACCTTGGCAGCCATCCGCACTTTGCGCAGCAATTCTTCCCTAACGCTTTGCATGTCCAGATCGATGCCGCTGGTGGGCTTGCCCACGAATTCGATGGCGCCGAGTTCCAGCGCCTTGAGCGTGCTCGCCGCCCCATCCTTGGATTCGGAACTGACAATCACGATGGGCCGTGGATTGGTGGTCATGATCTGGGCGGTGGCCTGCAGGCCGTCCATGTGCGGCATGTTGATGTCCATGGTGATCACGTCAGGCTTAAGGGACTCGGCCATGGTCACGGCTTCGCGGCCATCTTTGGCATGGCCGGCAACCTGCAGTTGATCGTCGGCATTGAAAATATGCTCGAGCACTTTGCGCATAAAGGCAGAGTCGTCGACGATCAAGACGCGAAACTTTTTGTTGGCTGCGGGTGCCATTGCTGATCTACGCCACCGGTACAACCGGGCGCGTTGCCTCCGTTCCTATGAGTTGCTCGACCGCAGCGAGCAATTGATCTTCTTGAACCGGCTTGGTCAGGAAACCGGCGGCGCCTTCTTTTATGGCGCGCTCGCGATGCTTGGCGCCGGCTCGCGACGTCACCACCATAACCGGGATGCGCCGCGTGCTGGGGCTTTGCCGCAATTGCACCATCAGCTCGTAGCCGGTCATGCGCGGCATTTCCAGGTCGGTGATCACCAGGTGGCAGCCGTGCTGCGCGACCAGTTCGGCGGCCTCCAGCCCGTCGGCGGCCAGCTTTACGCGATACCCGTTCTTTTCCAGCATGCGGCCAACGAACTTGCGGACGCTGATGGAATCGTCGGCGACCACGATGACGCGTTCGTGCTCGATGCGGTCAATCGCTTCGGCAGGAATCGTGCCATGAGCGACTGCTGTGGATCCGGGAGCGAAGATGCGCGCGGCCGTTGCGCTGGCTTGCAAGGTGCGACGCTCGTTTGGCTCCGTGGCCACCATGCGGTTTAGATCGATCAGCAGGATCAGGCTGCCGTCGGGCGCAATGGTCGTGCCCGGGAAAAGTTTGACACGGCGCAAGTACTCGCCCAGATTCTTGATGACTATTTCATCCTTGCCGAGCACTTCCTCAACCACCAGGCCGATCTGACGATTTCCGGCATTGGCCACGACCATGCGGAAATAGCCGTTGATGGGCTCTAGCGGAGGCAGACCGAGATAAGTATCGAGGCGAACGACTTCGGTAACGACGTCGCGCACCTTGGTGAGCAGCTTGCCTCCCACGTCTTCGATCTCGTCGGCGCGGAGGCGGCGGATTTCCTCCACTACGGCAAGTGGGAGGGCGAAGCTGGTGCCGCCACAACGCACGAAAAGCGCCGGCGAAATGATCAGCGTCAGCGGAACTTTCAATGTGAACTTGGTGCCCTGGCCGCGAGTGCTTTGAATATCAATTTCGCCGTTTAGCGCATTGAGGTTGGCGCGCACCACATCCAGACCTACGCCACGTCCGGCCAGTTCGGTCTTGGCCGGCGCGGTGGAAAAGCCCGGATGAAAGAGCATTTCGCGGAAGTCACGATCGGTGAGGCGATCTGCGGTTTCCGGAGAAACCAGCCCGCGTTCGATGGCGCTCTGCTTCACCCGCTCGTAGTCGATGCCGCCGCCATCGTCTTCCACTTCGATGTAGATATGATTGCCACGATGGTAGGCCCGGAGAGAAACCTTGCCGGCTTCGGACTTGCCGGCTTCGCGGCGGCGTTCGGCGTGCTCAATGCCATGGGCGACGGAATTGCGCACCAGATGGACCAGTGGATCGGAAATTTGCTGGATGATGTTGTTGTCCAGTTCGGTCTCGCTGCCGGTAAGGTCGAGTTCGACTTGCTTGGCGGCGGAACTGGCGGCGTCGCGAACGGCGCGTGATAGGCGGGAATACAGTGTGCCGATGGGCACCATGCGCGCGGCGGTGAATTCGTCCTGCAGGTGGTGGGCCAGCTTGGTGAACTCGTCGATGTCGCCTTCCACCCGGCCGATGAAACCCTCGAGTTGCGCGAGAACTTCGTTGACGTCGGCGGAAATTTCCGCCATGGAGCGCGACAGGATATTGAAATCGTCGTAGCGGTCCATTTCGAGTTCGCTGAAATCGGACCAGAAAGAAGTATCGCCCGCCGCGGCGCTGCTCAGCCGTTGCGGAGTGGTGGCCGGATTCCAGGGCCCGGAATTACGCGAATTGCTGATGCGATTGAACTCGTATTTTTCCTGGAATTCGGAAACCTTGCCTTGCAAGCGCTCCTTGGAAAACCCGAGGGTGTCCACCAGTTTTTCGAGTTCAGAGACACGCCCGACCATGCGAGTGCGGTTGATGACCAGTTCGCCCACCGTGTTCATCATGCGATCGAGGCGTTCCAGCGCGATGCGTACGGACTTCGCTGCCTTGCCGGCGTCGGAATGCTTGGTCGGCTTGCGGGTCATCGCCGGCGTTGGCGACCCGCTGGTGTCAGTCGCAGTGTCCGCTTCGGCGAGCGGCGGTGGCGTGGCTTGGAGTTCGTCGTCCTCGGGCGGGGCAAATTCCGCGATGCGGCCAAGCAGGGAATCGACCTCGGCGCGCATTTCGGACTCATCCGCCCATTGACGATGCAAAGTTTTCTTCAGCACGTCGACGGATGCCAGGCAAAGATCCACGACCGCGGCGGAAGGTTCGATTTCGGCGTCGCGCAACCGGCCGATCAAATCCTCCACCCGGTGCGCGATGCCGCCGAGGCGCTTCAGGCCGACCTGTGCGGCCGAGCCCTTAACCGTGTGAATGGCGCGGAAGAGACGATTGATCTCTTCGGGATTGTTGTTGCCTTCCAGAGAGATCAGGCAGTCGCTGACAACTTGCAAGTGCTCTTCCGCTTCGGGTTGAAAGAATTCGAGGATCTCATCGGGGACTTCGTCGTCCGGTGGCAGGGCGTCAAAGTAGGAACCGGTGGAGGCTTCCTCCTCATGGGCTTCCAGGGCATGCTGCTCCAGGGCTTGCTCAGTAATGCGCTCTTGGCCGTAGTTCAGGGGCGCTGGCTCGGCTGGGAAAGCGAAGCGATAACGTTCCTTGAACGCCGCAATGTCTTCCAGGCTTTCTTCGCCAGTGTCGCTGATCTCCAATAAATCGGTTTCGAGGACGGAAATCCCGTCGGAGAGGAATTCGGTTAGCGGGCCGTGCAGGTCATTTCCAAGCGTGGCGTTAAGCGCGTATTGAAAAACATGCGCCAGCTTGCCGGCAACTTCCGAAAAGCGCGGGTAGCCGTAGCCGCCCGAGGTTCCGGTGAGGGTATGGGCGGCGATATACAGGCGCTCGAGATCCTCGCGGCGGGGCTCGACCTCCTGCAGCACGCTGACGTACTCCCGCAAATATTGCAGGTGCTCGGAGGCTTCCTGGAGGAAGATTTCGACGGCTTCGCGGTCGGGCCTGCTCACGCGCGTCCCTCCGTGACGAGTTCGGGCTTCTGCAACTCTTCGGTGGTCGGTTTGCGATACAAAATGCAATCGTTGAGCACAATGGCCTGAAACTTTACCGGCATTTTTGAAATGGACTCGGAGTGGCCCAGGAAGAGATAGCCGCCCGGCTCCAGCGTGTCGTAGAAGCGCTGCACCAGGCTGCGACGCCGCTCTTCGGAGAAATAGATCATCACGTTCATGCAAAAGATCACGTCCATGCGCCCGACATAGACGGCGGCGGTCAGATTCATTTGCGCGAACGTGACCATTTTCTTCAGCCGGGGTCTCACCTGGTGGCCTTCTGGCACCGGGGAAAAGTGTGCGGCGAGCTGCGCCGGTGTGACGCTGGCGATGCAGCGGCCGGAATACACGCCGCGTTCCGCGTGTTTGAGGGCCTGCCGGCCCACATCGGTGGCCAGGATTTCCACGTTCCAGGCGTCGGCGAAGGAAAGTGCGTCCGCGATGGTAATGGCGACCGAATAAGGTTCTTCCCCGGTCGAGCATCCGGCGCTCCAGATGCGCAGGGTTCGCGGATTTTTCCAAAATTTCTTGATATGTAACTCCGGAAGCACCCGCTTCTCGAAGGTTTCGTACACCGCCGGGTAACGAAAGAACGAGGTTTCCTGAGTGAGCAGGCGTTCCAGCAGTCCCTCGTACTCGACATTGGTCTTGCGCATGGCGCGCAGCAAATCGGTGCCGCGAGCGAAGTTCTTCGCGCGCAAGTGTTCCCGCACCCGCGTGGAGAAGAATCGCTCGCGCGATGCATCGAAACAGATGCCGGTCCGCTCTTCAATCAGCATGCGGATCTCGCTCAACTCGTGTTCACTCAGACCGGCCGCCGGTCTTTGGCTTTCGCTCATGGTGTCAACGTTCCGGCCCCGGCCATTAGCCGAGGCAAAAGATCACCAACCGTTTACCGTAGAGCGCCAGCCGGGACGGGCCGCTCGGATGCTTCCGAAGAATTGTTGCCATTGGTTTGCTTATGGATGGCACGGAACTGGGCCAACGCTTCGTTCAGTTGGTCGGAAAGTTTTACCAGCTGGCTCACCGTGGCCACCGTGCCGCGCGTGCCTTGCGATGTCTGCCGCGTGATATTGGAAATAATTTGCATGGCATGAGCGACACCTTCCGTGCCGCGCACCTGCTGTTTGGAAGCCAGCGAAATTTCCTGGACTAGTTCGGCGGATTGCCGAACGACGCTGGAAATCGCGTCAAGCGCACGCCCGGCTTGGTCCGCCAGGGTGGCCCCGCCTTCCACTTCCTTGGTGCCTTCTTCCATGACCACCACAGCCTCGTTCGTCTCGGCCTGGATGGCCTTAATGAGTGCGGCGATGTCCTTAGTGGCGCTGCGGCTGTGTTCGGCCAGTTTGCGTACTTCGTCGGCGACCACCGCGAAACCCCGGCCGGCCTCTCCTGCACGAGCGGCTTCGATGGCGGCGTTAAGCGCGAGCAGGTTGGTTTGCTCGGTGATGTCGTTGATGACGTTGATGATTTCCGAAATTTCCAGCGAGCGATCGCCAAGCGATTTGATTTTCTTGGCGGTGGCTTGCACCGAGGCCCGGATGCGTTGCATGCCTTCCAGCGTATCGCGCACCGCACGGTTGCCTTGTTCCGCGGCGTCCAACGCGCGGCGTGCCGCTTCCGCGCTGGCCTCGGCGTTGTTGGACACCTGTTTCATGGAGACGGTAAGCTCTTCGACCGCGCTGGAAGTGTTGGTGATTTCCTGGTCCTGTTGCGTCGCCCCGGCCTGCATCTCGTCTGCGGCCACAAGAATGTTGTTGGAGCAGGCGGTCACTTCCATGGCCGCTTTGCGGACCCGCTCGAGCACCTTGGTGAAATTGTCGAGCATGTAGTTGATGGAGTCGGCCACGTTGCCCAGTGCGTCGCTGGTGACCTTGCCGCGCAGGGTCAAGTCTCCGCGCGCCACCTGGTTGATCACCGTGAGCAGCTCGGTGATGCTGCGCTGCAGGTGATCGCTGGCCTCCTGGTTGCTCGCCGCTTTGGACACGCGAGCGACCGCCCGATTCAGATTTTCCGCGATGTAGCCAAGTTCATCGCTGGAGCTGACCTCCGCGCGCGCCTTGGAATCGCCCGCCGCCAGCCGCTCGGAAAACTGCGCGAGCTCCTGAACCGGTGCTACAAATGCTCCGTTTAACCGCCAGGCCAGAAAGGCGATCGCCCCTAGCGCGAGCACCACTGCGAATAGCACCGATCCGCTGGCGCCGCTAGGGAGCGAGCCAAAGTCGAGTAGCGACGCCCCGTTGGACTGCCGCCCTGCGCTGTACCCCAGCCCCAGCACACCAAACACGATCAGTGCGTTGACCAGCACCAGCGTCCAGATTGTGGAACTCAATCGCGATTTCATGCCTTCCTCCAAAAGTCTGTGGCGGTAGCCGCGCCGCGGGTTGATGCGGCCGCCGCGATCAAATACTGGGGCCCGGAAATACCTCGAGCAATCTCCTCAAATCCAGCAGCAACGCCAGCCGGTCATCGTGCCGCAACATTCCGACGCAATGCGGTACATTTTCCGGCGCTTGCTCCAGCAAATCCTCGGACGTCACGCTGTACGTCCCGATGACTTCATCGGCGGCGATTCCGATGCGCACATCATCGTGATGCCCTTCACCGCGCAGCGCAGCTACCACCACGTGCTTGGGCAGCAGTCCGGGTTTGCGGCCTTCCGTCATGGCGATGTCGATCAGTGGCACGATTACGCCCCGCAAATTGAAAATGCCGATCATGTACGCGGGCGCCAGAGGCAGCTTGGTTAGCAGCGGCCAATCCAGCACCTCCTCGACGTCCAGCACCGGAAAGCAAAAGCGTTCGCGGCCGCTGCGGAATACGCAGTACTGCGATTCCGGCGCGTGCTCCTCCAGCGGGCCCAGGGCCTCGAGAAGGTCCGCGGCGTCCGCATCGGCGGCCAGCGGCGTCAAATGGAAATCTTCGTTCATCGATGTGCGACCCTTGCTGTCCTCTTCATGCGAACCTGCGTACCGCGCGCAGCAGTTCCTCGCGCGTAAAAGGCTTGGTCACGTAACCGTCGGCGCCCTGTTGCTGTCCCCAGTAGCGATCGCTGGCAGTGTCCTTGGAAGTCACCAGGATCACCGGGATAGCGCTGAACTCCGTGCTGTTCTTCAACTCCCGGCAGATCTGAAACCCGTTGCGGTCCGGCATGACCACGTCCAGCAAAATCATGCAAGGGCGCTCTGCCGTGATCGTTTCTTCCACCAGCCTGGGATCGTTCAACCCGACCGAGGGGTAGCCTTCAGGGTCCAATACGGCCTGAATCAGCTTTACCTGCGCCGGCGAGTCGTCAACGATCAGGACTTTTTTCTGCACGGCAGGCTTCTCCCCATAGTTCTCCGCAGAGTAGAGGTGCACGTCAGCGGCCAGCGGGCACGTTCTCCGGTGCGCTGTGCTCCCTTGGTATATGTCTAATAAAATGAGGTAATTACGAAGGTTCTCGGTGGTGTCACGAACGCCGCGACGGGACAGCAGAAACATCTTCCGTCTCAGCTTGAGAAGCATTCTCAGCGTCCCGCATCTCGCTGGCCAGCGATGAGAATCGCTGCATGATTTCATTGATGCGCAGGGCCATGCTGTGAATGGTCTTGATTTGCGCCAGCGATTGTTTGGAGAGCTGCCCGGGCTCCAGCAGCAATAGCTCGGCGTTGCCAATCATGGAAGTGAGGGCATTGTTGACGCTGTGTTTCATGTCGGTCATGTAGCGGCCGAGCGTCGCGTAATTTTCGTTGCCCGCCGCTTTGTTCTCCGCCTGCCGCGCGAGCCGCAATGCTTCGGTGCGGCGCAAGGATTCTCCGGCCACCAGGAGAAGAGTCTGTGTCCAATCCTCCCGCAACGGAACGTGCACCAGCCGGGGATACTTGCCGCGGAGATGATTCAGTTCCCGGGAGTCCGCCGGAGCGCAGAGAATTACCGCGGCGGAAGGTTCCAGCGAATGGAGCATCGCGGAAAGTTTGCCCTCACGCAACGGACCAAAGACCACAAGGTCGTGGGCCACGGCTTGGTCCTCTTTCCACAAGTCGCTCTCCAGCACGGTGATGGTCGGCGCGTGCTTTTCGGCCTGCCAGCACGCGGTCAACAGCCGTGCGAAATCGATTTCGTCGGTCAGGATTAAGACGGTTGCGCTTCGCAAAAGTGATCCGCTCCCCGGAAAGATAATTGAATGACCTTCTGCCGCAATGCTGATTACAACTTTTCCGCCTCATCCAGCGCCGAAAGCAATCGTTTGGTACTGATGCCCAGGTTCACCGCCGATTCGGTGTCCTTGGCCTGTTTGGCCACGTCCACACGCTCTTGTAGACGCGAGACTTCTACGCGAGCGACGGAAAGCGCGCGATCCAAGCCAGTGGCGTTACCCGTTTCTTTCGCCGCCTCCATCGCCGCGGTGAGCATGGCCCGAGCCACAACCGCACGGCGCAAATCGTCAGCAGCCGGGCTGTCCTCGCTTACAAACGCGGTCACTTCCCAGGAGGACATCAGGATCCGCGCACGGCCGATTTTTACGGTGGTCATCGAGCGGCCCCGAGTCGGAGGAGTAGCAATGAGCTGCTCCCAAATTTGCTCCAGGCAATTTTCGAAGTCCATGCCTGGATCGATCTTCGGCTCCGCAACCGGCTCCGGCGTCTTCGGTGGCTTGGCGGCAGACTTATCCGGCGCCGTCGTTGACTTGGCAACAGGCCCAGCGGCTCGCGGCGCCGCCGAGGACGGTGCGGACTTGGCCGCCAGCTGTTCCAGCGCTTTTTCCACATCCGTACGTAGATTCAGCAGTTTTTCAAAGGTTTCGTTGACCGTGCGCTCCGTGTAGTCCTTCTGAAAAGGCTGTTTCCATTCATCGGCCAGTTGCCTGATTTTAGTCACTGGCTCGGAAGCGGAAAAGCCGGAATGGCGGCAATCGATGGTGCGGGTTCCGGCCACTTCCAGTTGCTGCAGCCCGGTGCGAATGGCAATTAGGTCCGCGTGCATCAATTCGATCAGCGTGCGCCGCAGCAGAAAATTGAAGCGAATGAAGGAGAGCAGCGCCGAGGGATCGTAAAACATCCCGCCGGCGGCTTCTTTCACTTTTCGGCCTTCGGCGATGAAGCTGTTCTTCAACATGTCGCGCAGGCTGCGGAACCCGCGCAACGCCACGATCATTTTCTCAAGAGGCTCGCACCACGCCAGCGGCGCGCTGTCGGTTTCCCCCAGCACCGGCTTCATGACCGTGGCGGCGTCTTCCAGTTCGATCTGCTTATGATAAATTTTGGCCGGCGCGCACAGGGCGAAATACTGCACCAACAAAAAATCGATCTTGTCGCGGTCGATATTTGTTTTCGCCGTCTTGCGTAGATGCCGCTGAATCAAAGAGCATAGGCCCGTCTCGCTGGCATTCAGCGTGGTCTGCTGCAACAGGTGGCGGAGCTGATGTACCAGGACGCGCGCGTCCAGCGCGTCTAGCCAACTCTGCACCTGCTTGAAAAGTTCGAGGGTCGGCTTGTCCGGCAGATTGCGCCTTTCCTGGGGGAACGGAATGGCGATTTCCAACTCCTTGGCCAGCGCCAGATAGATCGGGAAGACCGAGCGGATCTCCGCCCATTCTTCTTTGCGAGAGCTTTCGGGCCGAGCTGACGAGGGGTTCAGTGTGGTAGTAGATTTGCTCACGGCTGCGTCACCCAATCGCACAATCCTGTGAATTTGACGGCTACGGCCTTTTGTCCCTTGTGGTATTGCACCGCAATCACGGCGGCAACTGCGGAGCCACCTAAGGTATCTCGTTCCACGCGTACGCGGTCTTCAAACTCCAGCGGCAGGGTGGACAGAAAGATAGCGTGTTGGCCGCCGCCAAATTCCAGAACGGTGGCTTCCCGTAGCTTGGCTTTGCCTCCGCGCAGCGCCGTTACCTGCACGGGAATACGCACCGGTGCGACGGCCTTGAAGAAGCGAGCGAGTTGCTCTGTGCAGCCCAGTTCGTGATCACATACGGAGATTTCAGTCGAACGCTTCAAGCAGCCTCTCAACCCGGGCGCATGTTTCACCGTTCGTGACACACGCGTACCGCCATGAAGACAGTGTCCCAGCGATGAGGAAAGCACGTCGGACACCAAAACGGGCTGGCGGTTAGCGCAGGTGAAGCAGTTGAAAGGACGAGGGTTATTAGATCCTGCCGTAGTACCACGGGCTAAAACGTCTCACCGTGCAACGCTAATGTCTCAGCTCGCGCTAGCTGGTGCGGCGCCCCGATGCTGCGTGAGACAAGTGGGGCTAGTGCGAGGCTGCCCGCTGCTGCTCCGCGGTTGGCGTTGAGGCCGCCGGTTTGGCCGGAATGTTATACCGCTTCAGCTTGCGATAGAGGGTGGCCCGGCTGATGCCCAACATTTTGCCCGCCAGCGCTTTGTCACCATTGGCTTGCTCAAACACCCGAAGAATGGTCATGCGCTCCATGTCGGCAAGGGCCGTGGTGGAAAGGGAAGCGGCGTCTTGCGGAGACATCGCCGCAGCGGAAGGCTGCTCGGCGCGAATCGCGGGGGGCAAATCATTCACGTCGATCGTTTGGTGATCACCCAAAGTCACGGCGCGAGCGATGCAATTCTCCAGTTCGCGGACATTGCCCGGCCAATCGTAGTGCAGCAGGCTCTTCATCGCCGCGGGGGTAACTTGGAGATTGGCCCCCGGGGCATAGCGGTCCAGGAAATGGTGCACCAGCATGGGAATATCGGAGCGGCGATCGCGCAGCGCCGGAAGATGCACGGTAACCACGTTCAGCCGGAAATACAGATCCTTGCGGAAGGTGCCCTCGCGATAGGCCGATTCCAGGTCCCGGTTGGTAGCGGCAATAACCCGCACGTCGACCGTGACGTGATCGTTGCTCCCAACCGGCCGAACTTCTTTTTCCTGAAGCACCCGGAGCAGCTTGGCTTGCATTTCGAGCGGTAACTCGCCGATTTCATCCAGGAAGATCGTGCCCCCGTTCGCAGCTTGGAACAGCCCGGCCTTCGTCTTGGTGGCCCCCGTAAACGCTCCTTTTTCGTACCCGAACAGCTCGCTTTCCATCAACGTAGGAACCAGCGAACCGCAGTCCACCGCCACGAACGGTGTTTGCGCCATCGTTCCGCGGAAATGTATGGCACGAGCCACCAATTCCTTCCCCGTACCGCTCTCTCCGGAAATCAGCACCGGCGTGCGCGTGTCCTTCAACCGCGAAATCATGCGTAGGACGTCCTGAATATTGGCCGAGGTGCCGATGATACCGTCCAGGTTTTCCTCCGTGCTCACCCGTTCGCGCAGAAAGGCGTTCTCCGTGACCAGGCGAACTTTTTCCGCCATGCGCTGCAACAGCAGCCGCATTTTCTCGACCCGGAACGGTTTTTCGATGTAGTCATAGGCGCCCAGCTTCATGGCGTCCACCGCGGATTCGATCGATCCATGGCCGGTCATGATGGCCACTTCCGTGCGCGGAAGAACAGTCTTCACCTGCCGCAGCAATTCGACGCCGCTTAGCGTCGGCAGCTTGAGGTCCGTCAGCAGCAGATCCGGTGTCTCCTCGTCCAGTCGCGCCAGTGCGGCCTCCGCGCTCTCCGCTTCGGCACAAGCGAATCCCAGCGTATTCCCGATGGTCATACACAGGCGGCGAATGCTCTGTTCGTCATCCACCACCAGTAAACGTGTCTTCAGTTCTTCGCTCATGGCTTCCCGAAGGTTTTCTCCACAATCGTCATCAATTGCTGGACCCGAAAGGGTTTTTCAATGCACGGCGTGCCGCTTTGTGCCAGGAACGCTTGCGTTTCGCTGTTCGCGGTGTCACCGCTGATCAGAATTATGCGCGCGCACAGTTCCGGGCGATTCTTCTGAATCCACGCGTGCACCTCCGCCCCGTTCACCGCTCCAGGCATGCGGATGTCGGAGATAACGCCGGAGTATTTGCCCGCGTTCAACATGTTCAACCCCTCGGCGCCGGAAGCGGCGTTGGCGACGGCATATCCATGGCGTTCCAGCGCCGCGCGCAGAAACGCGGTCACCGAAGGCTCATCCTCGATGAGCAAGATGGGTTCATAGCCCGCGGATGCCTGCGGGATCATCGCCCGGCCTCTTTGGCCATAGCTGCGGCCACGCTGGATTCATTGGCCACCGGAACGCGCACCAGAAACGCGCTGCCGCGCTGCTCGGGATTGTTCCAGCACAGAATTTCGCCGCCGTGCGCGCGAACGATCCCGTAACAAATGCTCAATCCCAGGCCGGTGCCCTTCCCGGCTTGCTTGGTGGTGTAAAAAGGATCGAAAATGCGCTCCGGGTCCGTGATGCCGGTGCCGTTATCGGTCACCGTGACCTCGATGGACTCCCCCCGTTGCCGGGTGCGAATGCTGATCCGTCCGCGGTGCCCGGTTTCCTGTACCGCATCATAGGCATTGTTCAGGATGTTCAGGAAAACCTGCTGCAACTGCTGCGAATCCCCCAGCGCCGGCGCCACCTTCTCATCGAACTCCTCGATCACCTCGACGCCGTGGCTGGCGAAATCGTAGCTGCGCAACTTGATGGTCTGTCGCAGCACGCTGTTTACGTGCACCAGTTCGCGTTGCACCGGGCGTTGTCGCGCGAAGCTCAGCAGATCCTGCACAATATCTTTGGTGCGCTGCGTTTCCTGCAAAATGATCTGCAAGTCCTCCCGCGCATTGTCCGGAATTTGCGGATTCTCCAGCAGTAAATCGGTGAACCCGAGAATCGCGGCCAGCGGGTTATTGACCTCGTGGGCCACGCCGGAAACCAGCCGGCCGATGGTGGCCATCTTCTCGGAGTGTGCCAGCTTAGCTTGCAGCAACGCGGCGTCGGTGATGTCGGTCATGACCACCACCACGCTGTTGACCGCATTTTGCTCATCGCGCATCGGGCTCAAGCTGATCGAGAAATGCCCCATGGATGCGTCGCTCCGCCGCACCCGTAACTCCAGATTCTCCACTTGTTGGCCGTGCGCGGTGGTTCCCAGCGCCGCCTCAAAATCTGCCCGGTGGGAAGCTTCCACCCACTCCACCAGCCGGTGCCCGATCAGTTCGTCTTCACGATAGCCGGACTCGAAGCACCGGCGATTGGCGTAGCTGATCAGACCCGCGGTATCCAGCACGAAGATCATGCTCTGCGTGGTATTCAGAATCTTCTGGTTAAAATCTCTCTCTCTCTGCAGTTGAGATTGAAACGTCTTTTGCTCCGTCACGTCCAGCATCAGGCCGCGAATTTGCGCGATGTTGCCGCGCGGATCACGCACCGCCGTGATGTTTTGCAGGGTGTGCAGCAGCGTCCCATCCTTGCGCCGCAGCGTTTCCTCGTAATTGCGCAGCACCCCCCGTTCGGCCAGCGCCTGCAGGAACCGCTCGCGAGCCGCTGGAGCCGGATAGAGATGTGGCCCGACGTCTGCCCGCAGTAACTCGTCGCGCGCGCCGTAGCCCAGCATGCGTACCATGGCGTCGTTTACATCCAAAAAGCGTCCTTCCGGCGTCGCGAAAAACAGCCCTTCCTGGATACTGTCAAACAATTCGCGGTAGCGGCGCTCGGCTTCGCGGCGGTCCGTAATATCTTTTAAAACGTGAATCGTCCGCGTGTCGTCGTCCGAAACTCCCGGGGTGCGCGACGTAGACACCAGGAAAATACGCTCCGGCGAGGCCACCACATACTCTTCCCGCGATTGCTGCGTATCCCGGCAAAACGGGCACGGCAGGTCGCTGCCGGTTTCCGCGATCTGTCGCAGGCTGCTCATCGCTTCGCCAACCAACGCTACCGGCGGCACTCCCAGATGGGACGCCAGCGAGCGATTTGTCCGCACCACCCGCCAGGAGCGATCATGCACCACGATGTAGTCGCTGATAGCGTCGATATCTTCCACCCACTGCCGCTTGGAGCGCTCCAATTGCGAGAAGCGGCGAAAGTTTTCGAGCGACAGCGCCGCATGACTCGCCAGTGCTCGTAACAATTGCTGGTCCCCTTTGTCGAGTTCTCTTTTTTCGCGAAGCAAGCCAATTGCGCCCAGGCTCTCGGCATCGCTAGCGGTAATCGGCACCAGAATTACAGGCTCGCACGGTTCCTGGCCGGCCATGTCGGCGCTTTCCGCCAGGAACGGACGCAATTCAATCTCCTTGCCGAGTTCCCGCGCATTGCGCACCAGGAAAGTCTGCTGGGCGGCGCCGAGCCGTTGTTTACCTCGCGACGATGGATAGGAATCGGTCTCCCGCCCGCGAAAAACCATGACCGAGCACCATTCCGCAGCCAACATCCGGGACGCGCGCTCCGCGAATCGCTCCAAAAAGCCGGGAAGATGACGCGACTGCGCCGCGTCTACCGCCAGCTCCATTAATTCTTCGGCATAGCGAGCCGGACCGTCAGCTTTCCCCGCAGCAGTGTCGCGATGCGCGGCGTCTTGCCGCGATTTCGGAATGGCTTTCGTTCTAGGCATTCTGCTTGAGGCGCTCACGTCTCAAATTGACGACCATCACGCCTCACCACGCTACCGGGCTATCTCAACCTGAGTCAATGACCGGTCGCTGCGATGTTGCTGAATCGACCACCATGATCGCGTACGGCCTGTCTCAGCGTGAGACCTATCCCACGGAAATCCCTCGTGACTGAGACGCTAACTGCCCTGCGGATTTGCCTGCCGCACGTGCCTCACTTGTGTAACCCGCCTGTTCCCTTGAGTTTGTGGCGCATTATCCAATCGATTGCTCCCCCCCGGGCAGCTCCCAACTGCTGGCAACCCACGTGCCTTCTCTACCGCTGGGTCGTGCCATTCAGAGGAGGGTTGGTGTCGATGAAAGCCAGTCTCATACGCAAGGTGCTTGCGGCGGTCGTGCTGTCATGCGTTCTGGGGACGCATACACTGCCCCAGTCGCCAGAAGAAGGCACCCGCAAGGTCAAAACGAGAGTTACCCCGACTTATCCCGAGTTGGCCAAGCGCATGAACGTGATTGGTAAGGTCAAAATCGAGGTGGTTATTACTCCGGACGGCAAAGTGAAAAGCACCCACGCACTGGGTGGCCATCCACTATTGGTGCAGGCCTGCGTTGACGCGTTGAAGGAATGGAAATTCGCACCGGCCTCGGAAGAGACCACCCAGGTGGTTGAGTTCGATTTCAACAATGTTAGGTGAGGCGTTGCGTTTGGGTCCCTTCGGGTTGAGAAGCGGAGGTTTTTCGCGATGACGATCGGCAAGAAGCTATATGCGGGATTTGGAATGATCCTGGGCGTGCTGTTGGCGCTGTTGGTGGTCAACATCTTCGCGGGACTCAAAGAGAGTTCGGCGCGAAAAGAAGCCGCAAATGCCCTCGAGAACGTGCGCACCATTGAAAACGTCCGCTATCAGATCATGCTCAACCGCTTGAACCTCAACAATTTCCTGCTTAGCGGCGATCCCCGCGACGAGGAAAAAGTCACGCGCGGCCTTCAGGACCTGCCGGATGTGGTCAAGCGCGGCGAAGCCCAGGCCGGAAGCGACGTGCTGCACACCGCTCTCATCAAGGTGGAGGGCACGGAAGCCAGTTGGGCTGACAATTTCGCCAAGCCCTTGCTGGCCAAGCGCCATCAAGTGGACTCCGGCGACGCCACCGTCTCCGATCTGCAGATTTTCTATCTGCAAAAAGATCCCGCGTCATGGCTGGTCAAATCTTCCTCCGTTCTCGATGAATCGAACGCCAACATTACCAAGTCTCTGGATGACTCCACCAAATCGGCCCAGCAAGCCAGCGCCTTCAGTACCGGGCTGACCACCCTGGGGACTCTAGCCGCCGTCTTGGCCGGACTGTTTGTCGCTTTCTATACCGCGAAATCCATAACCGAGCCGCTCACCCACCTGATTACCGTGGCCCGTGAAATCGGCGACTCCGGAGACCTCGACCAAAACATCGATATTCATCGCAATGACGAAATCGGCGCGCTGGCCACCACCTTCAACAATATGGTGGCTTATCTGAAGGAAATGGCCGGCGTCTCCATGGCCGTTGCGGAAGGCGACCTCAGCGTGGAAGTCGTGCCGCGTTCCAAGCGCGATACCCTCGGTAATGCTTTCCTGCGCATGTCTCACGGGCTCCGGGAGCTGGTGCGTACCACCCGCGAATCGGCCGGCCAGGTTTCCGCCGGCTCCAGCCAGGTTGCCGGCGCCGCCGATGAATCGGCCAAGGTGAGTGTGCAGGCTTCCTCCGCGATTGAAGAAGTCACCAGCACCATGCACGAGATGAGCATCAACGTGCAGAACGTGGTGAAGAACACCCAAGTGCAAGCCTCCAGCGTCGCGGAAACTTCTGCCTCCATCGATCAAATGGTTACCTCCATCAATCGCGTCGCGGACACCGCCAAGGTTTTGCTGGACATCGCTAACCGCTCCCGCGAAGAGGTCGTCAATGGCATCTCCACCATGGAAAAAGCCACCGACGGCTTGAATCGCACCAATCACGCCATTCAATCTTCGGCGGAGATCATCAATGTGTTGGGCCATCGCGCCGACGACATCGGCAAGATCATTGAAGTCATTGACGACCTCGCCGAGCAGACCAACCTGCTGGCCTTGAACGCCGCCATTGAAGCGGCTCGCGCCGGCGAACACGGTCTCGGTTTTGCCGTGGTTGCCGATGAAGTCCGTAAACTGGCGGAAAAATCCACCCAGTCCACCAAGGAAATCGCCGACCTCATCCAGAGCATCCAGCGCGAAGCGCGCCAGGCCGTTGAAAATATGGAGCGCAGCACTCGAATTGTCGAGGAAGGCCTGACCCTGGGCAATGATTTAGGTTCCGCGCTGCACAAGATTTCCAACGTGGTCACCGAAGTCTACAAGTTCTCCCAGGAAATCGGCGCGGCTACCAATGAGCAGTCTGTGGGTTCCACCCAGATTGCCAAGGCCACCGGCCGTCTTACCGAGATTACCCAGGAAATCAATTCTGCCGTGGAAGAACAGGCCTCCGGAGCGCAGGCGGTTGTGCGCGCGATGGACAAGATGCGCGAACTGGTGCAGCAATCCGCCTCCAGCTCCACCGAGCTGTCTGCCGCCGCCGAACAGATGCTCAAGCTTTCTCGCAATCTTCTGGAAAGCATGGATCGCTTCGTAATCGAACAACATGTTCCGCAAACCGGCGCGCCACGGCGCGGCTTCATTGACACCCGCATCCGTAAAGATCCCCAGCGAGAGAGAGAAATCGAGTACGCGGACGCCCGGCAGTAACCGGACGGAATGCAGCGATGGAAAAAGACCTCCAAGTCGTCGGATTTCGCATCGGAAACGAGACCTTCGGCGTTCGCATCGGCTCGGTGCGCGAGATCGTTCGTGTTCCGGAGATCACCGCCGTGCCCAGCGCTCCGGACACCGTCGAAGGGGTGATCAATCTGCGCGGCAAGATCATCCCGGTGATGGACCTGCGCAAGCGCTTCGGACAATCGGATCTTCAACCCGACAAGAAAAACCGCATCCTGGTCGTCGAGCTGGAAAACAAATTGGTGGGACTGATCGTCAACGCCGCGTCGGAAGTCTTGCGAATTGCGCCCTCGGAGATCGAAGCGCCGGGAAATCTTTTCGCCGAAGGCGAGTCCGGCTACGTCACCGGAGTCGGCAAGCTCAAGGGTCGCCTCATCATCCTGCTCGACATTACCAAGTTACTGCATCGCCCGGAGTTCAAACGATTCGAGGAGGCCGCGGAACTCGTAGGCGCCGCCAAGTAGAGCTTGCTCCGCTGAATTTACGGATGAAGCCGGCGCGCCACGCACGTGCTCATGGGAACGCTTACCGCACAGATTCAACTGACCGAAGCCGAACTCAAGCTCCTGCAGACTCTGGTTTATCAGGAATGCGGGATGTTTTTCGATGAGCGCCGCTCGCATTTCCTCAAAGATCGCTTGCAGCGCAGGCTTAAAGCCTGCCAGTTGGACTCCTTTTACAGCTACTATCGTCTGCTCACCAGCCGCGAGGGGAAAAATGAGCTGGCCCTGCTGCTGGAAAATCTCACCGTCAACGAAACAAGCTTCTTCCGCAACCGGCCGCAGCTCGACCTCCTCCAGAAAACGGTCCTCGAGGAAATACTGCACCGCAAACAGGAGCGCCGCGACTGGACACTTCGCGTCTGGAGTGCCGGCTGCTCGTCCGGCCAGGAGGCCTACTCCGTCGCCATCCTCATCTGCGACGCCCTGGCTTACTACTATCTGCGCAATCCTCTTCCGTTCGATATGCCCTCACCCAAACCTCTGATTCCCCCGCCTTGGAAACTGGAAATCGTGGCATCGGATATCAGCTATGCCAGCCTGCGCTCCGGCCAGGAAGGCCTCTACACCGAAATCCAGATGGAGCCCGTCGATTACACCTGCCGCTTGCGTTATTTCGAGAAATCCGGCGAAAAGTATGCGGTCAAGCCCCAGCTCAAGCAGTTGGTGCAGTTCGACTTTCATAACCTCAAGACCGAATTTTTGCCGCGCCGCAACGACATGATCCTCTGCCGCAACGTCATGATCTATTTCGATGAAGCCGAGCAGAAGCGGCTGATCGAAAAATTCTGGCACTGCTTGAATCCGGGCGGCTACCTTTTCGTAGGTCATGCGGAAAGTCTCTTCGGCTTGACCCAGAAATTTCGCATGGTGCATGAGAACAACGGCACCGCATACCAACGTCTTGAGGTGAACGGGTGAGCGGTTTCCCCGAAGATCGCAATGCGGAGTTGCGCGCGCTCTTCTTTGAGAGCGCCAACGAACTGCTGCAGTCGCTCAACGAAGCCGGCCTCGATCTGGAAGCCAATCCGGCTGGCGAGGACGTCCTCCGTCGCGTCCGCCGCGCCGTGCACACCCTCAAGGGCGATTCCGCCGCGTGCGGCTTTACCAAATTGAGCGAGTTGGCCCACGAGCTCGAAGACGTGCTTTCTCCGCAAATCGGGCAAACCGCCGGCTCGCGCCTTGCCGACCTCGTCCTGGTCGCCGCCGATAATTTTGGCGCCATGCTCTCCGCTTACCAGCGCAATGTCGAACCGGCATCTGCGGAGTCCTTGCGCGCAATGATCCGCGCTCTGATTCATGGGCCCGCGGCCGCTGTCCCGGCTGTGCCTGCCGCCAGCGGCATCGACGCCAGGTTTGCATGGACCGAATACGAACAGCTCATGATCTCGGAGTCGGTGCATCGCGGCGAAACCGTTTTCAACGTCGCCCTCCGCATCGATCCCGCCAGCTTGATGCAGGCGGCCGCGTTTCAGTTGATCCGCAACGTTTTGCACGGTTGCGGAACGGTCATCGCGCTCCGCCCCGAGGATAGTACTGCGGCCCAGACCCTGGAGATTGTGGAAGCCGCGCTGGCCAGTCAACACCCGCAGCAACACATAGCGCAACGCTGCCGCATTCCCTCTATCGTTTCCGATGTACGTGTGGAACGCGCCGCAAACGCGGAAATGGCCGAGCACGAACTCCTGGGCGACATTTTGCAAGCGCAAGCCGAGAGCGCTGCGTCCCGGACAGCCGCCCCTGGCGCCAACGCCGAAGCAGTCCGAGTTCCGGGTATAGGCTCTGCTGCCGCCACCGTTGCGGAAAGCACCTTGCGCGTGGAATCGGCGCGCATTGACGCGGTCATGAATCTCGTGGGCGAACTCATCATCGGCAAATCCATGCTGCATCGCAGCCTCGCGGAATTCGACCAACGCCATGCCAAAGATCCGGTTCGCGCCAAGCTTTCCGATGCCATGGCCTTCCAGTCGCGGGTGCTCGATGAACTGCACAAGTGCGTATTGAAGATTCGCATGGTTCCTGTCGAGCAACTGTTCCGGCGCTTTCCCCGCCTGGTGCGCGATGTTGCCAAGCAGTGTGGCAAGGACGTTGCCCTCGAGCTTTCCGGGCAGAATACCGATCTCGACAAGAGCATCCTGGACGCTTTAGCCGAGCCCTTGATGCACCTGGTGCGCAATGCTGTCGATCACGGTGTGGAAGATGCCGAAGAGCGCATCGCCGCCAACAAGCCCGCTCGCGGCACCGTCTATCTCAACGCTTACCACCAGGGCACCCAAGTGG
This sequence comes from Candidatus Acidiferrum sp., assembly GCA_035309625.1. GTDB lineage: Bacteria > Acidobacteriota > Terriglobia > Acidiferrales > UBA7541 > Acidiferrum. The sequence continues at coordinate 7,527 of DATGEY010000042.1, read as the reverse complement.
TCATCGAAGTCCGCGATGACGGTCGCGGCGTGGACCTCGCCCAAATTCGTAACCTGGCGGTCGAAAAAGGAATTGTCAGCGTTGGCGAGATGCATCGTCTGTCCGATGCTGAGGCCATGAATCTGATTTTCGAGCCCGGTTTCAGCACCGCGGCCGCGGTCACCGAAGTATCCGGCCGCGGCGTAGGCATGGATGTGGTCCGCACCGTCATCGACAATTTGAAGGGCGCCGTTCACCTGAACTCGGTCAAAGGCCGCGGCACCACTATCCAGTTGCGTATGCCCCTGACGCTGGCCAGCATTCAGACCTTGCTCTTCCGCGTCGCCGGCCGCTTGTTCGCCGTTCCTCTCTCTTCCGTGGTCGAAATCACGCGCATCACCGACTCCGATATTCACCGCGTCGACCAGCGCGAAGTTCTCCGGCTCCGCGAGCAAATACTCACCCTGGTACGCTTGGACAGCCTGAGTCGGATTCATGCGGTTTCCTCGCAAAACAACAATAATAAAAAACGAAATTTCGTCATCGTCATCGGCGCCGCGGAAAAGCGGTTCGGCCTGGTGGTCGATAGTCTGGTCGGCGAAGAAGAACTGGTCATCAAAGCCCTCCCGGCCGAAATCATTTCCAGCGACCTGGTGAGCGGTGCGTCCATTCTTGGCGACGGTACCGTGGTGTTGATCCTCAACGTGCCTGCGGTTCTCTCCCGTCTCTCTCGCGCCACCCCCTTGGGAGCAATCGCATGAGCGGGCGCATCCGAGTCCTGGTTGTCGACGATTCCGCGCTAATGCGGAAACTGATTCCCACAATTCTCGAGCGCGATCCATCGATTGAGGTAATCGGCACGGCCATGGATGGCGCGTTCGCGCTCAAAAAAATTGAAGAGTTTCATCCCGATGTGGTCACCCTGGACCTCGAAATGCCCCGCATGGATGGACTCGAGGCCTTGCGTCTGATCATGCGCCGCGCGCCCATGCCGGTGATCGTCTTCAGCACGCATTCGAAAGAAGGCGCTTACTCCACCTTCAAAGCTCTGGCCCTCGGCGCCATCGACTTTGTCGCCAAACCCCGCGACGCTGCCGCCGGTCATCTGGACGCCATTGCCGTCGAGCTGGTCGAGAAAATCAAGGTAGCCAAGCGCGCTTCCGGCCGCAAGATGCAGGCCAGCGTGGCCGTCGAAACCGATCCGCCGCAGAAGAAGCCGGCGCGCGTGGTCCTTCCGCCCAGCCGCATCGTGGCTATCGGAATTTCCACCGGTGGCCCCAACGCACTGCAATATGTGCTCTCCCAAATTCCCGCGGATTTTTCTGCCAGTGTCGTGATCGTGCAGCACATGCCCGAAGGTTTTACGGAAATGTTTGCCCGCCGTTTGGACGAATGCTGCGCCCTGGACGTCCACGAAGCCCGTTCCGGCGACCTCCTGCTCGCTGGCCGCGTTCTGATTTGCCCCGGCAATCGCCATGTCATGGTCCGGCGCATGCCCCGCGGCGATATGGCCGTTTTGTCCGACGGTCCGCCGGTCAACGGACATCGGCCATCGGCCGACGTGCTCTTCCACTCCATAGCTCAGGAATTCGCCTTGACCTCTGTTGGTGTGCTGATGACCGGCATGGGCGACGATGGCGCCGAGGGCCTCGGAGCCATCAAAGCCGCCGGCGGCATGACCGTCGCGCAAAGCGAAGACACCTGCGTCGTCGCCGGCATGCCTCGCGCCGCCATCCTCAAAGGCTACGCCAACAAAATTATTCCTCTTGAGTCCTTGAGCGCATTTCTCGTGGGCTATTGCGGAAACTACCGCTGGTCCGATCGGGATCGGGCCGACAAAGACGAGCATCACGAAAAGAACGATAAAAGCGACAGGACACACGTTTCATCTCACCGCACCTGATGGGTGCTGTGCGATAAGGAGAAGGCCATGCAACAATTTGCCGCTCTGCTCCGGAAAGACAGCCGGCCGGTGCGTTACCTGGTGGTGGACGATTCCGTATTCGCCCGCAAGAATCTCATCAAGATGATCGAGATGTTCGGCGGCGAAGTGGCCGGCGAAGCCGGCGACGGGCTCACCGCCATCGCCGAATTCAACCGCAGCAAGCCGGATATCGTGCTCATGGACATCACCATGCCGCAAATGGAAGGCATCGAAGCGGTCGAACGTATCGTTCGCCAGCACGCCGAGGCGCGCATCGTCATGGTCAGCTCCGTGGGTTACCAGGAAAATATTCTGGCCGCATTACAGAAGGGCGCCAAGCATTTCGTGCAGAAGCCGGTCAAGCCCGAAGTCCTCTACGAAATTCTGCGCTATGTGCTCAGTGACGACCCCACCGCCGCCGGTGCTCCCGTGGCCTTGGCAGGAGAGCATCGCTCATGAGAATGGAGCTCATTCAGCCGTTCATCAACGCCGCCGACGCCGTTTTTTCGGAATCCCTCCAGGCGCCCACCAAAATTGTCGACCTCGCCATGGACCAGGAAGCTTACCGCCGCAAAGGCATTGCCGCGCTCATCGCTATCAAGGGCGAAATCGAAGGTCGCGTCATTCTCGATCTGGCCCCCGAAGTTGCTCTAAAAGTTGCCAGCCAGCTCGCAGGTTCCGCTGTGGTGGAAAGCGAGCAGGTCGCCCGCGAAACCGTCTGCGAGCTGGCCAACATGGTTATTGGAAACTCCGTCACGCTTCTAAATGACCAGGGTTTTCGATTTAAAGTCTTTCCGCCGGAGATGCACATGAACGACCAAGGGCTGGCCGGCGGCGCCGACACCGAGGCCATGGTCATTTGTATCGAGACGCCCTGCGGCGAGGTCTACCTCAACATTTCCATGCACTACCTGCATCGCCGCCGTCAAGAACGCGAAACCGCCCCGGCGCTCGACTAAGCCCGTCGACGCCGCAGCCTTCCGCTCTGCGCGACTCAGCGTTCTCAGCGTCTCTGCGTTATCTTCCGATTTTCTTGAGATTTCGTCGTTCGAATAACCACTGCCGATGTTGTCAGGCTCTCGGCGCCTTATGCTCCATCCGTCGGCGGCTTCACATACGCGGCCCCGTGGCGGTACAGTCCCACCGCCGGCAGCGCCTGCGAAAACACAATGCGAATGGGCACAAAGATCGCTCCCGCTCCGGGCGTAAACGGCACCGCCACTTCCGCGCGCGTGCCTTCCGGATATTGATTCCGGCTGCGGAAACTCAACCCGCCCTTCGACAAATCCTCGCACACCGCCACTTCTTCCTGAAATCCTCGCCGCCGAATGCAAGCCAGCACCCGCGCTTTCACCCGGTTTTTCTTGCGGTGCGGATTCACCCGCTCTTCCATGGAAACCGGCTTCGGCGTCGCCGGCTCTGGCCGCGCTTCGGAGTGCGCTTCAATCCAGATCGATGGCGCATCGCAATGCGTGCACAACCGCGCGACGCACTTGCGTACCTCAAACGATTTCAATTGCAATTCGTTCAGGTATACCACCTCGCGCCGCTGGCAAAAGCTGCATTCCATCAGCAAGCGCGCCAGCGCATCTTCGGCGGTATGCAGGGCAGGGAAGTCGATGCCCCAGAAATCCTCGCGCGGTTCTAAAATCACAAATGCGTACAAAAATCCATCCGCTTCGCGATCGAATTCCGCCAGCACGCGGGCCCGCGCCGTCTTGGAGTCCTCGCCATTCTGCCGCCGCAAGGTCAGTTCTTGCCCCGGCAAAACCTTTTCCGCCAGGCACAACACGCCGCCGTTTCGGCTCACCAGCAGCGTCTGCGCCGCTTGCTTCACCACTACACCTCCGGGTGCGAACCACGATGCCTCCACGGGCATGCGGAAACTCACACGGTCGCTTTGCCGGAGTCCTTCAGGACGCATAGCCTCTTATTCGCACCAGGGAGATAACTGCTAAGTGCAGATTAACACGCCGCTATGCGCGCAAAACACGCGCCGCATTCCGGCTTTGTCCTAGCCGCTAATAACACGCTGTATCGCCGTGTGTGCCGCCCGGTGTATTGCCGTTTTCGCTATTCGGCCCGCCAGATTTACAATCCTTCCGCCCATTTTCCAGCACACTGGAATGACGGGAAACTGTCCTTCCCGAAGCTCCGTCCGCAATCTGGGCGGCCGAACCAGTGAGCAACGTCATCATTATGGATAATCGCACGACCAAGGGACCATCGCCTCAGGCGGGGGTGCGCGACCGCCGGTACGCTATTCGTTACCCATTCGCGGCTGACATCGAGCTGATCGATTTGGAGACCGGAGCCATCGCCAACGGTGTCACCTCCGATATCTCTCTCGGCGGCTGCTTCATCTGCACCAGCAAACCGCTGCCCCTCAAGGCCCGCGCGCGGGTCACCCTTTCTCGCAAAGGTCAGTCTGTGCAGGGCTTGGCCGTGGTGCGTATCGTCAAGCCGCGCATCGGCATGGGCATCGAGTTCATTGACGTGGAGGCTGCCGGGCACGACATCCTGGCCCGCTGGATCGAGCAACTGCGTCAACGCTAAGCGCGCCTGTTTTTTTCTGCTACATCGCTATCGAGTGAATTGCTAGTGCAGTTTGCCGTCGCACGTCCCGTCGCTCGCGCGGGCCGCACCTACCTCCGGTTTGAATTCGCGCCAAGCCTGCACCCAGTGCTTTACCGCTTCCATTCCGACCACCGGACCGGTCCATCCGCAATGGCAATGGGGATTAAAAAAATGCGCGTCGGCTTCTTCCAGGCTTCGCTTATTGCTAGCGCACGCGGATGCCAGGGGTCGCCCACATTCCGGACAAGCAAACAGCAGTACGTGCGCAAAAGCTTCGGCAGTAATTGACAAGGGCCCTCACGTTCCAAGGGCTGGGGCTACCTAAGGCTACCAAACCGTGACTATAAGTACAAAGCTGTATAGCCGGCTATTCCCTGGCGATACAGTTTGCGCTGGTTTGACCCATCGATTTGTGCAGCTTCACCGAAACAGCAGTGGCGCAAACGCCGAGAGATTTCTCCTCCATACCATCCAGGTGTGCATACCGGGTGTTTCGATGTCCACCTTACGGACGCCCTTGGTATCCAACCAGGTCCGCAGTTTTCGATTCAATTCGATCAGGCGGTCGTCCACTCCGCAGGCGATCCATAACAGCTTTACTTGCTGGGTGGCCTTCGCATCCAAACCTGGAAAATCCTTGTCAAATTCTTCTGGCAGACCGCCCGAGCTGAACGCTCCAATCCACGCGAATTTGTCCAGGTGGTTCAATCCCGTTAATAGCGATTCGCTGCCGCCCATGGAAAGCCCCGCAATGGCCCGCGAATTCCTGTCCTTCTTCACCAGGTAAGCGGATTCGACGCGGGGCAATACCTCGCTTAGCAATGCCTGGCTGAACTTGGCAAAGTTGCGGTCGCGCAGTTCGGCATTGCGAAACGCGCCGAACCCGCCGCGCAGAAGTTCCGGCGCGCCGTAGCCCAGCGGCATGGCCACCAGCATGGGCCTGATCTTTCCCTCCGCCATCAAATTGTCCAGTATTACGTAGGCGCGGCCCACCGCGGTCCAACCGCTCGCGTCGTCGCTGAATCCGTGCAGCAGATACAGCACCGGATAGGTCTGCGTCCCGCGGGGGTCATAGCCTGGCGGCGTATAAACGTAAAAATCGCGTTGATCTCCCACCGCCGCCGATTTGTAAAAATGGTGGTGGACTTCCCCGTGGGGCACGTCATTGATTTCCCACGTCAGCGAGCCCGGCCCCGGCACATGTACCTGACTGGTGGTATTGAGCAGGTTCGGCTTCATCAAGGAATTGGATGGATCGATCAGGTGCACGCCATCGGCCACGAATGCATAGCCGTAAAAATCCGGCGCCAGTGGCTCGGAGGTGGCGCTCCATACCCCTTGCTCATCTTTCTGCATCGCTACATCTTTCGCCGAGCCCTCCAGGGATAGAACGACTTCCTTGGCATTCGGAGCGCGAAAACGAAATGTCACGCGATTGTCCGGGTGGACTTCCGGCGAAACCACCGGCGCGGGCGGGGTCTGCGCTAACGCGGAAAATGAAACAACGAAACTTGCCAATGCAAAAGAAAGTATGCGATTCATGGCGCTCCCAGTTCTAAGGCGGCAAGATGTTAGCAGACGTGCGGCGCTAAAATCACTGGCTTCCCAAAGATAAAGCCGGGAGCCGATTGCCGGCATGGGACCCATTGCTGCGGCCGGCGGCGGAAGGCAAAAGTGGAGGGAGCAAAAGTTATGGCGAATAAAAAGCGAATATGCTATTTTGCTCCCATGGCGCTTCGCTCTTGCCGCGTCACGATTCAAGACATGGACGGCGTCTTCCACACCGTGGACGTCACCGCCGCCACGCTTTATGAGGCGGTGGCCCAAGGCCTGGCCGCCATCCGCGGAAACGATTGGGTGGCCGGCGTGGCGCAGGGACTCAACGTCGTTAAGGTGGCAGTTGCCGACGTGCGCGTGGAACACCAGGTCAAGCTCAACGATTTCACCAAGTGGATCGACCGGACCGGCGGTTCGCCGCGTGAAATTAGCGACCGCCACCGCATCCGAGCCATTCTGGGCATGCCGGTATCCCGCTAGGCGAGCGCGTCAGGTAGCGTTGCGGCTCAGGACGGCCGCGGCGAATTCTGCGGCCGTTTTGGGTAGCGGGTCCTTTCCTGGGGGTCGGGAGGTTGCGGCGGACGGTGCTGCCTCTTGCTGCCGGTGGGCGACATGGCCTTCGGCTTGGGGGTCTGCACTGTTGTCGCCGTCGACTTCTACGTCGTCGTCATAGGTGTCTTCCGCGTCGTCGTAATAGCCGCAATATTTCTTGTCGTAGTCGATGGCGGGGAGGGTGCGGAGCAGGAGGTTGGAGATGTAGGCGAGGACGGAGGCGCGGCGTGGAGAGATGGTAGAGGGTGCCGAGGGAGTTGTTCAGACGGGTGAGGAAATCGCGAAAATAGTAGCCGTTGCGGTAATCCAAGCGGCACTGCGGTGCGTGTTGGTAATAGTTCAACTGCAGATGGTAGTCGCGCTCGGCTTCCAAAGCCTGTTCAATCAATGCTTTGAGCTGACTGCGCAGTCGCTCGGTCATTTCGGTTTCAAAGAACTCTTTCCACTCGGCCAAGTCCAGTCTAAGATGGCCGTTGCCGAGGACTTCCAGTTCTCGCATCAGGGTGTACCTCCTCCTCTGTGAGTTCGCGCTCCAAAGAAAAGTACGCCCTTTTTTCTGCTTCAAAACCCAAATTTACACAAAAGAATTTACGCTACCGTTGGGTATTGGTATTAACGGATTGGGTATATAGCGAGGGTGTTTGGACACATCCATCGCCTCATCTGGCGTGCCAAGCATCGGGAAACTGGAGATGGTGTACCAATACCCAGATATCCGATGTCGAGCGCGTTAGGGGATTCCGAGTGGCCCGTCACTCGGGCCCTATCGACTCAGCCACATATCCGATAGACACACGAACCCTGAGACTTGCAACAGCGAGCACTCTGCTACCACTTTGCGACGGTTTCAAGCGGAATCGCCTCGAAGTACTTGGGCACGACGATCTTTGTGTTCGGCGAAGCGGCTCGGATCTCTTGTACAAAGGACTGTAAGGCAT
>DATGEY010000041.1:0-145692 GCA_035309625.1 Candidatus Acidiferrum sp. | reverse complement strand
AAGCGTAAGGCGCCAGGTGTTGGTGATGCCTTTGGAGGCCTGGCGCGAGTTGACTACTTTGGCGGTGAGCAAGAACTGCTTAATTTGTTCTTTGCTCAGGGAGGGCTCGTCGGCAGCCACCGCGAAAAGCTGGCAAGTCAGACAAACCACCGCGGCAAGAATCAAGCGATGCCAACGAAAACGACGCTTCATAGAGCACCTCGAAGGAATGGCGGAACTCTACTCCTTTGCGGGTTAATGAACAACCTAAAATTAAAAGGTCGAAATCGGCGTTGATCGAAGAAGTGCGGCGCAAGCTGACATAGTGGGCGGGCAGGTTTGGCGATGAAAGATAAGGCATTCTCGAGGCTTGTGCGGGTGAACTGTAGCCTAAAGGCCTGCGCCACTCTGTGCTGAAAAACAAAAGCGGGCGGGACGCTTGCGCGTGCCGCCCGGGATTGTATGTGAAGTAGTGAACCCGGCGAACCGGGATCACGCCGACTTAGAGGGGTTGGACGTTCGAGGCCTGCAGACCCTTGGGGCCCTTGGTGACTTCGAATTCAACCGCTTGGCCATCATTCAACGACTTGTAGCCATCAGCCACGATCGCGGAGAAATGGACGAAAACGTCCTCGCCGCTCTGGCGCTGGATGAATCCAAAGCCCTTGCTGGCATTGAACCACTTCACTGTACCTTGTTCTTTACTCACTGCTTCTACTCTTTTCTGTTGACCGCGTTGCGATCATACTTTGAGTCCGGCCGGGTTGGGACCGCACTCTATAATGAGCTATCTGATGCCTCGACTCCGAACCCCTCTACAGAGATACGGGCCGTCTTTTGGCGTAAAAAAAGGCCGCAAGTGTGACCTTGCGACCGACCTTACAAACCAAAGGCGATACAAGAGCAACAAACGCAAACGTAGTGTAGCACAAACTACAGGGAAGTACCTACGGCTATTTTAGAATTGTTCAGGGACGTGACGTAAGAAGCTCCGGAAGCAGGACGGACGCGAAAACCTGGAGATGGGGCGCCGCCGCTGATAGCGGGGATGATGGAGATGGTAGCGGAGGGGGAAAGGGGAGTTTCCAGGCCGCCGGTATAGCGTATGGATTCGTTGCCGACGAAGATGTTGATGTGTTCGCGGACCTGACCTTGCTCATTGAGGATTCGATCGCGCAGGCCGGGGTGTTGAGTCCAGAGGAGTTGAAGCGCGTCGAGAAGCGTGGCTGGGGAGCCGGAGAGTTGGATTTCGCCGCGTTGCTGGGAAAAATCGCGGAGTGGACCGGGAATGTGGAATGTGACGCTCATTCTTTGTGGGTAAGCGCTAGCGGCGTTTGGATTTCCGCGCGGCTGCCGGTTTTTTCGGACGAGGTTGCCAGGATGGTTTGGCGGCGCGGGAGGCAGGAGGCTTTCCGTCCGCAATAAGGGCGCTTTTCACGCAGACGATGGAGGGCAAGCCCTCGACGATTTGGTTCCAGGATTTTCCCTCGTCCGCGGAGCCGTACAGCGAACCGCTGCGTGTGCCGAAATAAACTCCGGCGGGATCGAGCGAGTCGGCGGCCATGGCATCGCGGAGAACGGTTTCGTAGGCACCTTGTTGGGGGAGACCGCGGGTGAGCGGCTCCCAGGAGGCACCAGCGTCGCGCGTGCGGTAGACGCGGAGGCGGCCTTCGGGAGTGCAGCGGAATGCATCGGATTCAATGGGGAGGATGAAGACAATGTCGGGGTCGTGCGGGTGCATAACCATGGCAAAACCGAAATCGGAGGGCACGCCATTCGCGATGTCCTGCCAATTGGCAGCGCGATCGTCTGAGCGATACAGGCCCCAGTGATTTTGCAGGAAGAGGCGCTCGGGCTTGGCGGGATGCAGCACGATTTTGTGGACGCACTGGCCAAATTCGGGATGCTTGTCGGGGAGAAATTCGGCGCGGATGCCGCGATTCCTGGTTTGCCAAGTACGGCCAGCATCTTCGGTGGCATAGACGCCTGCGGCAGAGATAGCGATATACATGCGATTCGTGTCAGCGGGGTCGGGGACGATGCTGTGCAAGGCCAGCCCGCCACCCCCGGGCACCCATTTGGGCCTATGCGGATGATCAAAGAGGCCGCGGACGAGCGACCAGGTTTCTCCGGCGTCATGGGACTCGAACAGGGCGGCGGGTTCCACGCCGCAGTAAAGCGTTTGCGGCTGGGAATCGCGGCCAGGGGAAATCTGCCAGATATTTTTTAAGGAGATGCCGGAGTCTTCCGGGAAGCGGACGTTGGCGATAACGGGATTGGTCCAGGTTTTGCCGAAATCGACGCTGGTGCGAAGGAGCGTACCCCAGCGCATGCTAGTACCTGAGGCGAACACACGGTTGCGGCCCTGGCGCGTGTCGCATGCGAGGGCGTAAACCGATTCGCCTTTGAAGTAAGGGCCGGCGATATCCCAGCGCGAGCGGCCGGCATCGGAGCGTAACAAGAAGGCGCCTTTGGTGGTGCCGACCATTAGCAAGACGTCGCCGCGCTTGGGGGCCAGATTACGAATGCCAGCGAGGTAGTGAACAACGATATCGCGAGTAGTCATGGGTCAACCTGTGCGCGGCCGCTATGGCCAGCTTACACCAGGATTAGCTGGGCGTGGCGGTGGTTGGCAGGATTGGGCGAGGGGGCCGAAGCAGCCGTTCCTGTCGGGATGGTCTCGTCACGGTTCCAGGCGTTGCCGAACGTGGCGTGGGTCGCCCGATTTTGGAGGATTCTTTAGCGGGGTTCGGTCGCGGCGGCCAGGCGGTTGAAGTAGAATCAGGCGAATGGCGGTGGGTGAGAAAGCGCGCTGGCATGCGAGTGCTGCTTGTAGAAGATGATGCGCGAATTGCGCGGTTTGTGGCGAAGGGCTTGCGGGAGCAAGCTTATGCGGTAGACGTGAGCGCGAACGGCAATGACGCGCTGTATGAAGCGGCGATCAACTCCTACGATCTGGTGATCCTGGATGTGATGATTCCCGGGCGGAGCGGATTCGAGGTGTGCCGGGAATTACGCCGCTCGGGACAACGGATGCCCATCTTGATGTTGACGGCGCGGGACGCGGTGGAGGATCGCATCAGCGGGCTGGATCATGGCGCGGACGATTACCTCACCAAACCTTTTGAATTTCGGGAACTGCTGGCAAGGCTGCGAGCGCTTTTGCGGCGGTCGGGGGAGCTGCGGCCGGCGAGGATCACGGTAGCGGATTTGGTGCTGGATACGGGCGCGCAAAGCGTGACACGGGGAGGCCGGAATATTGCGGTGACGACCAAGGAGTACGCATTATTAGAATTCCTGGCGCGCAACGCCGGACGAGTGGTGGGTCGCGCGGAGATTGCGGAGCACGTGTGGGACGAGAGTTTTGATCCCTTTTCCAACCTGATCGAAGTGTATGTGAACCGTCTGAGGCGCAAGATCGATGCGGAAGCCGGTAAGGCACTACTGCACACCCGGCGGGGCGCCGGATATTTTTTCGGGGAAGCGGGCAGCAGCGAGACGCCGCCAGAGGCGAATGGCGCGGAACAGCAGCGACCCCGGGCGAATTCCACAGCGAGAAAGAACCATGCTTGATTCGGTGCGCGTACGGCTCACGCTGTGGTACACGGGACTGCTGGCCCTTTTTTTAGTGCTGCTGTCTCTGCTTACCTACTACATTTTCTGGCGCAGCACGCTGCAGCGGACGGACAGCGAATTAGCGGAGCTTTCCGAAGCGTTCCTGACCACGGTGAACGCCGAGATGCAGGACAATGTGGGTCCGGATGGACCCAAGGCGGCGGCGCAGGAGGCGATTGTAGAGCACCGATTCCGCGACCACGTCCTGGCGGTGCTGGATGAGAAGGGCGGTCTATTGACCTCCTCGCAAGACCAGCCGAACGAAGACGTGCCCGCGGGTTTGTTCTCTTCCCTGGCTTACCGAAGGCTACTGTCGGACGCAGCCGGCGCGGCACGGCCTGTCCTAGAGACGATGAAGGGCGGGCGAAGCGGCTATCGTGCGTATGTCCGAAAATTTCCCTTGAAGGGACAAACCTATACGTTGGTGATTCTGCAGTCGCTGCATGCGCAAAACGAAATGCTGGAAGAGGTAGGCGCGACGTTTGCATGGGTAATCCCCATGGCGATCGTTCTGGCGAGTATGGGCGGGTATTTTTTGGCGAGAAAGAGCCTTGCGCCGGTGGTGGCGATGAGCAATCAGGCAGGCCGCATCGGTGCGGAGAATTTGCATGAGCGCCTCCCAATTCAGAATGCCAAGGACGAGCTGGGCCGGCTGGCGGCATCGTTTAACGATTTGCTGGAGCGGGTAGACCAGTCGTTCGAGAGGCAGCGGCGGTTCATGTCCGATGCCTCGCACGAGCTGCGGACGCCGGCCGCGATCCTACGTGGAGAATCGGAGGTAGCGCTGTCGCGCGCGGAACGCTCCGCCGCGGAATACCGCGAATCACTCGCGGTGCTGCACGCGGAGGCGCTGAGGTTGACGCAAATCGTGGAAGACCTCTTTACCTTGACGCGCGCGGACGCGGGACAGTATCCGCTGGCGCCCCGCGACATGTACTTGGACGAACTGGCGGCGGAGTGCACGCATGCGACGAGGTCACTGGCCTTGGCCAAGCAGATTACGCTGACATGCGAGATCCCGGCAGAACTGCCCATTCGCGCGGATGAAGCCTTGCTGCGGCGTATGATCTTGAACTTGCTGGATAATGCAATCAAATACACACCAGCGGGGGGACGGGTGACTGTCTCTTGCGAGCGTGTAGGAGATGAGTATGCGCTAAGTGTGACCGATTCGGGATGCGGAATCCCGGAGGAGTTGCAGCAACGGGTGTTCGAACGATTTTTCCGCGCGGACAAAGCGCGAACGCGATCGGAAAACGACGGCGGCGCGGGCCTGGGGCTGTCCATCGCACGGTGGATAGCCGAAGCACACCAAGGGAGTTTGCGGCTGACCCGTTCCGATGCCGGCGGCAGTACCTTCACGGCGGTGCTACCGGCAGCGGTTCCGGTAGCGGTAGCGGCTCCACTCGCGCGTTAATCCCCGGTTTATCTCAAGGAAGTTAGGGTTATCTCTTTATGGGAAGGCTGCGCCCTTCGCGCAGCTTCCCGCAGGACGTGCTGCGCGCCTCATTGCAGTCCTCAGGCAGAGTAGAGGAATCACATCTCCACGCGGTTGCCGGCTCAAGTAGCGAGCTTGTTGCTTCTCAGGAGTGCTAGTTATGAAAGGGACCTGGAAACTTTTTTGGGCCGGAACAGCGCTGGCGTATTGGGCTTGCGTGGCGCCGTGCGGGGCGCAGCAGGGGAATGGTGCGCCGGTCTCCACTGTTTCATCCGCACAGCAAACCACCGCTGCAACCGCCGAACCGCTGCGGCTGAGCCTACAAGATGCACTGGATCGCGCACGAAAAAACAGCGTGCAGTTTCAGGCCGCGGTAACCAATGCGGGATTGGCGCGGCAAGACCGGAAGCAAGCCCTGGCTGCGTTGCTGCCAAGCGTCACGTACAACAATTCAGCGATTTACACGCAAAGCGCGGGGCCGCTGGCGACGGCAGCCACAGGAGTGCCGGTGGTGTTCATCGCCAACAACGCGGTGCACGAGTACGTCAGTCAGGGGAACGCGCACGAAGCGATTGATGTAGCAGGAGTGGCCAACTATCGGAGAGTGAGCGCGGCAGCGGCAGTGGCCAAGTGGCAAGCGGAGATTGCCTCGCGCGGCCTGGTGGTGACGGTAACGCAGGGGTATTACAGTATCGCTGCGGCCCAACAAAAGCTGGCAGCAGCCAAGAGAAACGCGGACGAGGGAGAGCAGTTCTTCAAAATCACCCAGGATTTAGAAAAAGGCGGAGAAGTGGCGCATGCCGACGTCGTTAAAGCGGAACTGCAATTGCGGGAACGGCAGCGAGCGCTGCAAGAGGCGCAACTCGGGTTCTTGAATGCCCGGCTTGATTTCTCCGTCTTGATTTTCCCGGACTTCACCGACAACTTCGAAGTAACGGAAGATTTACACGCGCCCGTAGCGCTGCCGGCCCTAGCCGAAGTCCAACAGAGAGCGGCACGCGACAATCCGGACTTGCGCGCCGCACTTGCCGCAATGCGGGAGTCCGAGCAGGACGTTTTCGGAGCGCGGGCGGGATACCTGCCTTCTTTGTCCTTGGACTATTTCTACGGAATCGACGCCCCCACTTTTGCGACCCACACGGTTTTTAAAGGGCAGAGGTTCTCGAACTTAGGCTCGTCAGCGGTGGCGACGCTGGACATTCCGATATGGAATTGGGGAGCAACGCAAAGCCGCGTGAAGCAGGCGCAACTGCGGCGGGATCAGGCGAAGCGAGAACTGTCGCTGGCGCAGCGAAGGCTATTGGCGGAAATTCGATCGCTGTACGCAGAAGCGGAGACCGCGCTGAATGAACTGGAAGGTTTGAATCGCTCAGCGCAACTGGCTGAGGAGAGTTTGAGGCTGGTGACCCTGCGCTATAAAAACGGGGAATCCACGGTGCTGGAAGTGGTCGATGCGCAGAACACGTTTGCGCAGGCGAACGGAGGTTATCAGGACGGCGCGGTGCGATATCGGGTGGCGCTGGCAAATTTGCAGACCCTTACGGGAGCGCTGACGACGCCATGAGAAAAGTGAGTATGGACAAACAGGGAGCATGGAAGAGCGGGACTTTGCTGATGGCGGCATGGATGTTTTTTGCCGGCGCCGGCTGCGGCAAGGAAGAGAAGGAAAAAGAACCAGTGGTGAGCGTGCAGGCGACGCCGGCGCAGCGAGCTACGATTGCGCAAAGGATAACGGCGGAAGTGGTGATCTTTCCGCTGGAGCAAGCTACGGTGGCGCCAAAAATCACTTCCACGGTGAAGAAATTCCTGGTGCAGCGAGGAACGCGTGTGAAAAAGGGGCAATTGCTGGCGGAATTGGAGAACGCGGACTTGTCCGCATCGGCAGAGGCCAGCAAGGGCGACTACGAACAGGCGGAAGCGAACTACGTGATTACCGTGGGCTCAGGACTGCCGCAACAAATCCAAAAAGCGGAGTTGGATGCCACCTCGGCGAAAGCGGCTTTCGACGCGCAGCAGAGAATTTACGACAGCCGCAAGGAATTACTGCAGCAGGGAGCCATTCCGCGGCGGGAGGTGGAAGCGGCAGAAGTTGCGCTGGCGCAAGCGCGCAGCCAGAACGAACAAGCGCAAAAGCAGCTGGCCGATCTGCAACGGCTGGGCAAGGAACAGCAGTTGAAGTCGGCGCAGGGATCGAAGGAATCGGCAGAAGGCAAGTACCGCGGGGCTACGGCGCAATTGAGCTACTCGCTGATCAAGAGCCCGATCGACGGCGTGATTACGGACCGGCCGCTGTACGAAGGGGACCTGGCGACGGCCAATCAGCCAATTCTGACGGTGATGAATCTGAGCCGGCTGATTGGCAAGGCCCATATACCGCAGGCGGAAGCAGCGCAACTTAAAGTTGGAAACGCGGCAGAGTTAATGGTTCCGGGACTGGATGAACCGGTTAAAGGAGCAGTGACCTTGGTGAGTCCCGCTTTGGATCCGGGGAGCACGACGATCGAAGTATGGGTGGAGGCGAGAAAACCGAATCCGGCGCTGAAGCCAGGAATGACCGTTGCCATCTCGATGGTGTCAAAGATGGCGAAGGACGCGATTGTGGTGCCAGCAGAAGCGGTGTTTAAGACTGAAGAAGGCGCGAGTTACGTTTTATTGGCCGGTTCGGATGAGAAAGCACATCAGAAAACCGTGCAGGTGGGCATCCGCAGCGCGAATCAGGCGCAGGTGCTGAGCGGAATCAATGAGGGTGATCCAGTGATCACCACCGGAGGGTACGCGATTCCGGACGGAACGCAAATCAAGGTGGAAAAACCGGGCGCGGAGAGCGCGGACAAAAGCGACAAGGATGGCGATAAAAAGGATGCGAAGGGCGATCCCAAGGATAGTCAGCAAGATAAAAACAAAAGCAGTGCGGAAAGACCTGCGACCAAGGGCAAGGAGTAGGACCGATGAATCGTGAGCCCTCTCGGCCGGAAGGAGCATCGCCGGCGGCAAAAACGGAGATTCCATGGTTCCGGCGGCTCGCGAGTCCTGTTCTTTTTTTGACCGTGTGCTTGGCGCTCGTCGGCGGCTATTTCGCGTTCACCATTCCTATCTCCGTTTTTCCTAACACGGATTTCCCGCGCGTCGTGGTTGGCGTAGACAATGGCGTGATGCCGATCGACCAGATGCTGGTGACCATCACGCGTCCACTGGAGGAAGCGGTTAACAGTGTCCCTGGCTTGCAGGGCGTCCGCTCGATTACCAGCCGGGGCTCTGCCGAAGTCGATTTGTTCTTCGACTGGGGCTCCGACATGATTTTGACGCTGCAACGCGTCGACGCTGTCGTTGCAAGATTGCAGCCTACGCTTCCGCCGACCGCCAAGTTGGAAACGCATCGTTTGACCTTCGCCGTGTTCCCAATCATTGGCTACAGCCTCACGTCGGATACTGTGCCGCAGAACAGGTTGTGGGAAATCGCCACCTACGATTTGAAGCCGCGCCTCAATCGCCTGGGTGGGGTCGCGACGGTGATTATCCAAGGGGGCCGCGTTCCGGAGTTCCAGGTTACGCCAGACCCTGCGCGCCTACTGGCCTCGGGCGTGACCGTGCAGGACATCCTCGATGCCATCCGTCGCACGAACCTTATTGATTCGCCGGGATTGATCGAGCACGAGCACCAGCTGGTGCTCGGTCTTATCAGCGGTCAGGTGCGCAGCCCTGAACAAATCGGCCAAATTGTCATCAAGAATTCTGCGGCGGGCGTGCCAATTCGGTTGGGAGATGTCGGGACGGTCGAATCCTCGGTCGCGCCGGTTTATACGATGGTCACCGCCAATGGCAAGCCCGCCGTCTTGCTCAATGTAAATCGGCAACCGGAGAGCAATACGTTGCAGGTGGCAAACGAGGTCCACGCGCTAATCCGCGAGCTGGCGCCGGGACTTCCTCCGGGCGTGCACCTCGAACCGTTCTACGACCAATCGACAATTGTTCACGATTCGATCGCCAGTGTTCGCGATGCGGTGCTCATCGGGATTGTCCTATCTTCGATCATCCTGGTGATTTTCCTGCGCGATTGGGGAACCTCGCTGGTGGCTGGATTAGTGATTCCGGTGACGCTGCTGATCACGTTCATCGTTCTGAAGTTCACCGGCCAGACTTTCAATCTCATGACGCTAGGCGGGCTGGCGGCGGCGGTTGGGCTGGTGATCGATGATGCGATCGTGGTGCTGGAAAACATTGTGCTACACCGCGACGCCGGGCAAAGCCGCTTTGAAGCAATCCGCAGCGCTCTTGGGGAACTTACTGTGCCCTTGATCGGCTCCACCATAACGCCCATCGTAGTCTTTCTCCCCTTGGTTTCCACTACGGGGGTGACCGGCACCTTTTTCCGCGCGCTGGCGGTGACGATGACGGTGTCTTTGCTTACGTCGTTGCTTCTGGCGCTGTCATGGACTCCGACGCTTAGCCAGTATCTGGTCCGCCGGAAGGACACTCCCGGTGCAGCCAAGGGCTCCGAGCGACCGGATATGGCCGCGCTGCTGGCCGCAGAGGAGGCCCATCTTTCCGGTTTTTTCGGGCGCGTCGTAAACTTTTATACTTCGGCGATGAAAGCAGTTTTGCGCCGCCCGTGGGTGTTGATTGCGAGCTCTGCGGGGATCGTCGTTTTGGCGTACGTTTGTTACAGCCTTCTGGGCACAGAATTTCTGCCGGAAATGGATGAAGGCGGATTCATTCTGGACTATTTCACTCCGCCGGGGAGTTCGCTGGCCGAATCCAATCGTATCCTGCAGCACATCGAGGAAATCCTGCACGCCACTCCGGAAGTTGAGAATACTTCGCGGCGCACCGGGATGCAGTTGGGCCTGGCGGCGGTGACCGAAGCGAATAACGGGGACTTTACAGTCAAGCTGAAAAGGGAGCGCAAGCGCGGGATCGACGAAGTGATTGCCGACGTTCGGGGCCAGATCGAAGAAGAGGAACCGGCAACCAAAGTCGAATTTATTCAGCTTTTGCAGGACATGATCGGGGACCTAACCAGCCAACCAGAGCCCGTGGTGATCAAGCTATTTGCGCAGGACGGAAAGCTGCTGAACGATACGGCGCCCAAGGTGGGCGAGGCCATCAGCAAGGTGAAGGGCGTGGTAGATGTGCTGAATGGCGTAGAGAACACCGTCAGCGGACCGGCCGTGACGTATCAAGTAAACCCGGCGGTGGCGGCGCGCTCCGGGTTTACTCCCGAGGAGGTAGCCATCGATGCCGCAGCGGTCCTGGAGGGGGAGCCGGCGTCTACTCCGGTGGTGCTCAACGATCGAGCCTACACGATCCGGGTGCGGTTTCCACAGCAAAGCCGCTCTTCCCTCGACAATATGAGCAACACGCTGCTGAGCAGCGCGACCGGACGGAGCGCGACGCTGGGATCGCTGGCAACCATGATCAACGATCCCGGTGAGACGGAGATTCGCCGCGAGAATTTGCAGCGCCTGGTTCAAGTTACCGCGCGCCTGGAAGGCGTGGATCTGGGCGGCGGAGTCGCTGCGGTGCAGAAAGCAGTCAGAGATATGAAATTGCCGCCCGCAATCCGCGTGGAGTACGGCGGCTTATATGAAGAGGATAGGAAATCGTCACGCGATCTGTTGTTGGTACTGCTTTTGGCACTGTTGCTTTTGTTTGCGGTGCTGCTGTTTGAATTTAGAACTTTTTCGGCGCCGACAGCGATTTTGGGCTCCGCGCTACTCTCCACGTTCGGCGGATTTCTGGCGTTACTGGTCACGGGGACCACGTTCGACGTGGCCTCCCGAATGGGCATGATCATGGTCATTGGCATCGTGGCGAAAAACGGTATCTTGCTTTTGGACGCAGAACATCGCTTCCGCACACTACGTTTCTCCGCAGAGGAGGCGATGATCCAGGCAGGCCGCCGCCGGCTTAGGCCCATTGCGATGACGGCATTGGCAACCATCGCCGGCATGTTGCCGCTGGCGTTTGGGATAGGCAAAGGATCGGAAATGCTGAAGCCGCTGGCCATTGTGGTGATAGGTGGACTGCTCAGTTCGATGGTGCTGTCGCTAGTCTTCACCCCCGCGATTCATTATTACCTGTCTCGGGGCAGAGCCGAAGCGGCGTGACAGCGCGCCTGAAAGGGCAAATGGTGAGTAAGGGGTAATTCGCAAGTGGCGCGTAGTCCTCGCGCGCCAGGCTATCTCGCGTATGGCCGAGTTGAGGTTTGGCCTTTGCCTTCCGTGACCGTAACGGTCTGGCCGACGGTGACGTTGGAAAGACGATCGACCTGGCCGCTGGGCCAGCGAATCTCGATGGCGTCAGCCTTGTCGTGCTGAGCCAAGCCGAAGGTCAGAATGAGTTCGCTGGAAGAAAGGTAGCTGGAGCCGCTCCGAAGCATTTGGGTTTGCGTTTCGCCGCCGGAAGAAAGCCGCACGACCGCACCAATCCCGTCCTTATTGGATTTTGTGCCCACCAGTTTGAGCCGCAGGCTGCGGTTGGCGGCGCTGCCGGCTTGCGCTTGGTTGCGAAAGAGATAGGCCGGGCCACCATTGGTGGCAAGCAGCAGATCGAGGCGGCCGTCGTTGTTGATGTCGGCATAAGCGGCGCCGCGTCCCACCCGTGGAGCGATAAAAGCCGCGCCCATGGAATTTGTCACTTCCTCGAATTTTCCTTTGCCCAAATTGCGGAAGAGATGAGGAGGCATGGCGTATTTGACATTGGCCTGGACTTTTTGGATGTCGGGATCGATGTGACCGTTGGCGATGAAAATGTCGGTCCAACCGTCGAGATCGTAATCGAAGAAAAAACAGCCGAATCCCAGGGTCAGCAGGGTGGCGCGGCCGATAGCGGATTGCGGAGCATCGTCGACGAACAAGCCCTTGCCTTCGTTGTGATAGAGCGAAAGCATTTGATTGGAGAAATTGGTAATCATCAAACTGGGACGGCCGGAATGATCGTAATCGGCGGCGTCCACACCCATACCGGCGCGGGCAACTCCGTCTTCGCTAAAGGCTATGCCCGCGATTACGCCCTTTTCGGAGAAAGTGCCATTGCCATCATTGCGATAGAGTTTGTTGGGCTGGGTATCGTTGGACAAGAGGAGATCGGGCCAGCCGTCATCATCGTAGTCCAGAACCGCGATGCCCATTGTTTTCGAGGTGGGTTCACCGAGCCCGGCCTTCTGGCTCACCTCTTCAAAGGTGCCATCGCCCCGATTGTGCCAGAGCCGCACGGCGGTACCCTTATACGACTCGGGAGTACAGTAGGATTTGCTCTTGCCGTCGAGCGTGCAATAAAGATCGGTTTGCTCGGTCCATTGCACGTAGTTGGCGACGACCAAATCGAGCCGGCCATCTTTGTCGTAATCGACCCAGGCGGCGCTGGTGCTGAGTTCACGGGGGCCACTGAGTCCGGCTTTCTGGGTCACGTCGGTGAACGTTCCGTTTCCGTTGTTGTGAAAAAGCCGGCTTTGTCCGAAGGCGGTGACAAAGAGGTCGTCGAAGCCGTCGTTATCATAATCGCCGACGGCCACTCCCATGCCGTACATTTCCACGTCGAGCCCGGCCTTGTGCGTTACGTCGCTGAACGTTCCGTCATGATTATTGTGATAGAGCTTGGGCGTGGTGTGCCTTTGTGCGTGACCTGGCCAGTCCATGCCGTTGACCAGAAAGATATCGGGCCAGCCGTCGTTGTCGTAGTCGATGAAGGCCACCCCCGGACCGAGCGTCTCGGGCAAAAACTTTTTGCCAAATGCTCCGTTATTGTGAACAAAGCGAATTCCGGATTGTTGGGTTACATCGCGAAAAGTCACCGTGGAAGCGGCCGGGCTACCGCTGCTGGTGCCAACCATTGTGGCGATCGAAACAAGCACAAGAACGGTCAGGATTACGGCGAGTCCCCTCATTGTCCCCTCAGGATGCCGAAATCATTCCATCGCGGCCGACACCCAAAGCATCCGCTACGCGATTAATGTAATTGAACCAGGACGCGATCAGCGTTATCTGCAAGATGCCGCGGTCGTCAAAGCCGTGGGCTCGGAGCCTGGCGTGATCGTCCGGGGAAACCCTGGTCGCATCCCTGGTCAACTTCACTACGTAGTCGAGCATGGCGCGTTCCGGCTCGCTGATGGGCGCCGATCGGTAATCTGTCTGCAGCGCATCGACCAGCTCCTTGTTCAACGTCACGCGACGCAGAAACTCTGCGTGAGACTCAATTCAATAGACGCACCGGTTAGTGACAGAAACCATGGTGGCAATCATTTCGTGCTGGCGGCGTTGCAGGGGGAGTTCGGGAGACATCAAAGCGCCGAAGGTGCTAAAGGCGTGAAAGAGGGCATCGGGGATCAAGGAATGGGACGCAACGATGCTGGAGCTTTGGCCGTTACTTTCGGGATGCACCGGAGTGGCATACTCGATGGGGTAGACCGCGCGCTGCGCCAACATGGCTTTCTTCACTCGCTCGTCGTCTTCCATGGTTACGGTCTTAATCCAGGTCATCAGGCAAATCCTTCCGAATGCAGTTTTGCTAAAGAATCAATGAGAGCCGCCAGATTGGTTTGCAACGCCGGAAGACCGAGCGGGCACGGGTTTACCCGGTTTCGCGGCAGGATTCAGCGCGACGGAAACATGCTCGTGAATGGGTTGACGCTCATTGTTGTCCTCGGGATGCGCCTGACGGTAAGGCCCGGTAATGGCTTGGGCGGATTCATCGGCCTTAAATCGCAGATAGCGCTCCTTATGGTCGTTGGCGCGGGCCTCATCACCCAAGCCGCTGTAGCACAACATCAGGTTGTAATGGGCTTGCAAGTCCTCGGGGTCGATCAACAAGGTTTGATTGAATTCGGCGACAGCCTCGCCGTATTTCTTTTGCAAGAATAGAATGCGCCCTGCTTCGTTACGCACGACGCGGTCGCGCGGATATTGATCCAACACGGCCCTCAACCGAGCAAGCGCGTCTTCGTACTTCCCTTCTTCCTTTAGTATCCGGGCATAGAAGAAGTTCGCGCGGGCCAGGCCGGGTTTCAGGGCCAAGGCCTTGTCCAGGACTGCGCGAGCGCCGCCGATATCGCCTTCCTGAACCAAAGCTCGCCCGATATTCACCCAGCCATCGGGATTTTGGGGGTCAACCTGGGCGGCTGTTTGGAAGGCCGCAGCGGAACCCTTCAAGTCTCCTTGCAAGAAAAGACCAATGCCGTAATCGTTCCAGCGCGACCAATCTTCTTTAGCAAACTCTATCTTGGGCTGGGGCGCGGGAGTGCCTTCGGCAACTACGTTTAGCGCCTTGGTATCCTCAGCCACCGTAACAACCGGCACCTCTGGAACGGCCGTCAACTCGCCCGCAACCATTTGGGCGTTTACGCCCGGGAACAGCATTTTACGGTCGTCGTAATCCGGAGTAACGGAGTCCGAACCCTGGCTTGGGGCCGGGACGCCGGCAAAGGCAAACTGCGTATTCCACCACATGAATTTGCGGTAGTTCAGCCTGGCGTGCAAGGTGATCTTCTCACCAGCATTTTCTGGAATATGAAGCCGGTAATGAGCGGTGTCCGCGGCGCCGGGCGGAATTAAATGAGCATAAACGGTGGCGCGATTGGCCCAGGCATTACGTTTGTTGATGGGATTCCCATGAGCGTCAATGAGCAGCGAGCGGTAGAAGTGCGCCCCTTTTTCGACCGGACCCTTACCGTCGTCCTCAATCTTGCCGCTCCAGAAGAGGGTTTGCCCCTTTTCATCGACGGCCTGCAGTTCGAGCCAGACGTCGAAGGCGTCGATGGTACCGCCGGGAAAGAAGTGTCCGACTTTGCGGGTGCGAACAACCACATCCACGCGCACATCGTCTCCGCGGCGCACGGAAGCATTCACGCGACCGAGCGGCGCCGTGATGGCACGCGCCTCTCCGGCCGGTCCGATTGGCAAAGCGGTCTCTGCCTCTTCGCCCACCGCAAAGGAGGTGGAAAGCTCGGGGCGACCCATCTTTCCCAAAACGGGTGCAGAAGGCGCGCTTTCCGCAGGAGAAATAGCAAAAATATCGACGCTCAGCTGCTTATCCTGCAAAAACTTGCGGCTCAAATCCAACTGCGCCGGATCATCATTGGCGGTCGGCACCGCCGTGTTGGCGCCAGGGAAGCGGTGCGAATGAACGAACCCATCCACGTTCCCTTGATCTGCCGAGCGCACCTGCGGCATGTGGCAATCCGCGCACATCATGGAATTCGACGGATAATAGAAAGAGCGCGCGCCTTGGCCGGAAACGCCACTGGCTTGCCAATTGTCGTATTCATTGAAGCCACGCACCCAGCGGTAGCGGTTCACCGGAACATCGAGGTGAACCTTGTGGCAAGAGGAGCAGAATTCCGCGGTCTGCGTGCGCATGAATGGTTTCAAGAAGGTGCGCCGGTGCGGCTCGGGATTCACACGCACCAGAAAATCGTGGAGTGTGCGTACGACGGGGTTGTCGCTGGCGGCGAGTTCGTGGAGTTTAGGGTATTCCAGAAGGAAGTCACCCTGGCCCATGGTGCTTTTCACCTGCACGATGCTGTGGCACATGAGGCAGCTCAGGCCTGCTTTCGCTTCCGGGCGGTCCACGATTTCCTTGATGGGTCTGTCGAATAGTCCGCTGAACAAGAGCGCTGGATCGTGACACCCCGCGCACCATTTGGAGGCCCGCACTCCCGCGACGCTTTGCATGTACTCAATACTTTTGCGATACCACTGATTGTTAAACGATGAGAAATGGTGCGCCGAGCTATACCACTGCTTATAGATATCGGCATGGCAGCGCTGGCAGGCTTCCGACTGCATGAAATATTTTGCGGGAATGTAGTCGTTATGCTTGGTCTGCGCGGAACTGGGAAAGAATTTGCCTTGCGGGCCATCCCCTTCGCCGTCCATGGAAGCCGGGGGCATCAGCGGGTTCACGATACGATTGGCGTTTGTCCAAGCGATTTCGCGCCACCACCACGCTCCCGCGGCTATCGCCGCGGTGACCAGCACCAGGCCTGCAAATCGAAAAACGCGCTGCGCCAGTGTGGCCCCGAGTAAGCCGCGCGAAACCAGCCACGCCGTGGCAACGAACAGGGAGCCAACCACGCAAAGACCAATGTGCGTGTAGAGCCAAGGCCGAAAACGGTGCGGCGTGCCAATGAAAATCAAGACTACCCCGAGCACCGCACCAGCGGCCAAGAGCGCCCAGCCGGCTCGTGCGAGCGGGGCGCCTGATGTCAGCAAATGAAGAAGGACGGGGAGCAGCAATACGGTCAGCAAAACGCCAACCGTAACGTGAAAAAGAACTAAGACGCCGTAAGTGATGGTGGCGGAGGGAAAGCCGTACAAATATATTGCGCTTGCCACCAGGGCCCATAGGGTCCGCGAGCGCCAACGTTCCATCGCCTGTTTATCCACTATCGAACGCCTCGACGCAATAAAAAGTGCGGCCGGATGGGTGCACATCCGGCCGCGAGTGCTTGGGTGCCTCCGTGCGGGCGGTAGAAAAGAAAGCCTAGCTGGAAGCGATGTGTGCGTTTTATATCGCGCCAGCGAAACCGCGGCAATAACCCGAAAACACTAGAAACCGGAATTGACTTTAACCCCTTTTCCTTCAGTAATTTGATAACTGTGTCCGGCTTCCAGATTTTTGAACTCTTCCTTCGCCCCGCTTGGCCATTCGATCTCGACACGCCCGATAGACGTTCGCTTTGCAACTCCGAAGGTCATTGGCAATTCGGATTGCGAGAGATAGCTCGAGCCCCCCTTTACCATCCGGCTTTGGGTCTGACCCTCCACGAAGATGCGAACCAGCGCGCCAATAGCGTCGCGATTCGCCTTCGTTCCCCGCAGATGGAACCGAATGCTGCGATTTCCCGCGAATTGGTCGTTGCGGTAGAGATAAGCGGGACCATTGTTGGTAGTCAACAAAATATCCAGATCGCCATCGCGATCAAAGTCGCCATAGGCTAAACCGCGGCCGACTTTGGGATGGGCGAAACCGCCATCAACATTGGCCGCGAAGTCTTCAAATTTTCCCCGGCCCAGGTTCAAGAAAAGTTGCGGCGGCTGGGCGTAACCGACATTGCCGCGAATATTGCGCACCGTTTCCTCGATATGCCCGTTGGCCACCGCCAGGTCCAGAGCGCCGTCGAGGTCCGCGTCGAAAAACATGCACCCGAAACCCAATGTATTCTTGGACGGCAGCCCAACCCCCGCCGCAATTGATATGTCGTCGTATGTTTGCGGGCGCACGGCATGGTAGAGCCCGATCATTTCGTCGTCGAAATTGGTGATGGCGATTCCGGGCTGGCCCGAATTCTCGAAGTCGGCAACGTCCACGCCCATTCCGGCGCGGGCTTTGCCTTCGGTGCTAAAAGCCAGCCCAGCCTCGACGGCAACGTCCTTGAATTTCCCGTTGCGCAAATTTTTGTAGAGCTTGTTAGGCTGGGTGTCATTGGCCACCAGCAAATCGGGCCAACCGTCCTGGTCATAATCGAGCATCGCCACGCCCAGCGATTTCGAGCTGCTATCGAAGACTCCACTGGTGGCCGTAACGTCCTCGAATGTTCCGTCTCCGCGATTGTGAAACAACCAGCAGGTATCGCCGCGGTAGGCTTCCGGGGTGCAATAGGACTTGTGCTTTCCGTCGAGGCTGCAAAACACATCGTGCTCGGGCGACCAGCGCACGTAATTGCAGACAAACAGGTCCAGCAATCCGTCGCGATCGTAATCGAACCACAGCGCCGACGTGCTGAAAGCCTGCCGGGTGCCCAGGCCGCTTGCGCGAGTTACGTCTAAAAAAGTGCCTTTGCCGGTGTTGCGAAATAGCCTGTTCTGTCCGACACAGGTGATGAAAATATCTGGGAAGCCATCATTATTGTAGTCGCCTACCGCCACGCCCATTCCATACATCTCCAGATCCAGGCCGGCGGCCTTGGTCACATCGGTGAAGGTGCCGTTGCGATTGTTCTTGTAGAGGCGCAGCGTCGAGCGCTGGCGCTTATGACCGGGCCAGTCCATCCCGTTAATCAACAGAATGTCTTGCCAGCCATCAGCATCGTAATCGAGGAAAGCACAGCCGGAGCCTAGCGTTTCCGGAAGCAATTTGCCGCCGTATGCCCCGCTGTTGTGCTGGAATTGAATGCCGGCGCGTTGCGTGACGTCTACGAAACCAAACGCCGGCGCCAATTTCGCTTGCAACAGCCTGGGACACGCAAGAGCGAGGAGCCCTGCGTTCGCCGTGCCCGACAAAAATTGCCGGCGATTCAAGTCAGGGTCACCAATCCATTACGAATGGCGTAAACCACCAGCTCAGCGGTCTTGTGAATTCCCAAGGCATCCATAATATTGGCCCGATGCACTCCTATGGTGTTTGCGCTGAGTCCTAACTCGGCGGCGATCTCCTTGTTAGATTTGCCCGCCACAATGTGCCGCAGAACCTCCAGCTCCCGCGCGGTCAGTCCGCTGTCGCGCTCACCTTTCAGGGCGGCGGGCTTGGCAAGCTGCGGATCAAGCACCAAATTGCCCGCAGCGACGCGCTTGATGGCGCCGGCTAGATCCAGCTCCAGTGCATTCTTCAGGATGTATCCCCGGGCGCCGGCCTCTAGTGCCTGCCGCACCAAAGTGTCTTCCGAGTGCATGCTGAGCATGAGTACCACTGCGTCCGGCATCTTGGCTCGAATGCGACGCGCGGCTTCGATGCCGCTGATACGGGGCAAAGCGCAGTCCATAACCACCACTTTAGGCCTCAACTGCAGTGCGAGCCGCACCGCTTCCTCGCCTTCGCTTGCCTCACCAATCACGGAAATCGAAGGATCGTCCTCCAGGATGCGCCGGAATCCTTTGCGAACCAGTGCGTGGTCGTCCACCAATAGCACCGTCAGCTTATCCGCCATGCGCTTCCACCTTCTCGGCCGGCACCACCAGTCGCACGATGGTTCCGCCGCCCTCGCGCTGCGATACCTGCAGCGTGCCGCCTACCAGTTCCGCACGCTCTCGCATCCCGACCAGCCCGATACCGTGATGTCCTTGCTCCGGCGAAAATCCTTTGCCGTGATCTTCCACTTCGAGGGTCAGCGCTTCGTTTTGAAGCTCCAGCCGCACCCAGACTTCTTGCGCCCCGGCGTGGCGCTTCACGTTGTTGAGCGCCTCCTGCAGAACGCGATAAACCTGAACCACGGCAGTGCCTTCGACCGGAAAAACGCTACCCGATTTTTCATAGTGCACCTTTAACCCAGTTTGCCGCTCGACCATGGGAAGATACCAATCGAGCGTACTCACCAGCCCCTGTTCATCGAGCAACACCGGATGGAGCGCTTGCGACAGGCTGCGGATGTTGTTCAGCGTGGATTGCGCGATTTCACGAACCTCCCGCAGATCCTGGCGTAACGGCGTCCCCGCTGGCACTTGCTTTTCCACCCGGCTCAGCAAAGAGCCAATCGCCGTAAGAACCTGGCCGAATTCGTCATGCAACTCGCGCGAAATGTGTCGCAGCGTGGACTCCTGCGTGGCAATGAGTTTCT
Organism: Candidatus Acidiferrum sp.; assembly: GCA_035309625.1. Classification (GTDB taxonomy): domain Bacteria; phylum Acidobacteriota; class Terriglobia; order Acidiferrales; family UBA7541; genus Acidiferrum. The sequence goes on along the minus strand of DATGEY010000041.1, from coordinate 126,172 downwards.
GGGCCAAATCGCTGCGTTGCTCGGAAAGGGCGGCCAGGCGGGCAAAAATCTGGCGGTTCGAGCGGATAAGATACAAGCTGGTGAGGGCGATGGCGATCAGCGCGGCGGTCAGGAAAAGATATAGTTGCCGCTGAACACCGTTATAAATGTTTCCGATCTGCGCCCCGGCCTGTTGTTCGGCCTCGTTATTCTCCACCAATAAGCGCGAGACGGCCGTGCTCAGCGCGGCTTGGCGAGCTTGCAATGACAGGCGGATCTGGTCGCGCGCTTCCGCGTCCTTTCCGTGGCGCGCGAGTGAAAACATGCGGTCCACCGCATCCCAGAATTGCGCAAGCTGCTGCGTCAAATACGCCCTCTGCTCGGGAGTGCGATGCACTTCGGCATACTGTTCCTCAAGTTGCAGCGCCGAGTCCAAATCATTGCGCACACGATCAAATTGCGTGGTCCACGCGACCAGCGGGTAGGGTTCTCCCGCGTCCAGCATGTCGCGCATGGCGAGAGCCACCGTGTTCAGATCATTTTGCAGCCGCAGCAATTGCAGCGAATCCTTGCGGCCACGGTCCACCATGTCGCTCTGCAACTTGCGCAAACCTCCCAGCTGCACCCGAATATAAGCAGAGTAGGCAATCACCACCGAGAGGGTGATGATCAATCCCAGGAGAAGTCCCCCGGCCGGTGATCGCTCTAACCGCGAAGGCTTGCGCACGGAGAGAGAATACCTCAAGCCGACGTTTGCCGGCGCAGGCCTGTCACAATACAAATCATCAGCAGAGCGCTGAGGAGCGGCACGATAAATCCGACCCGCAAACTTCCGGAATATTTCGAAAACGTGCCAACGAGCCAAGGTCCCGCGGAGCCACCGAGCGAAGCCAGCCCAAACAACAGGCCTCCTATACTTCTGGCCCGCGCTCCGTACCATCTCGAAAGCCAGGCGATATAAATCGGATAAATGGAGGCGCATCCCAACCCCGAAAGGAACACTCCGGCGATAGCTACTTTGAGCGTGCCGGAAAATATCAACACGGCGGTCCCAGCGGCCGTCAGGCTCAGCGCGCCAAGAACCAAGGCAGGCTCCGAAGCCGACAACAGGACTAGAGGCGCCAAGCCGCGGCCTGCGGTGAGTCCCGCGTAAAAGAACATCGGCGCGAGGGTCGTCAAATTGCTTATGCCTTTTGCGATCCGACGCGTGTATTCCGCTGCCCACACGCCGATACTCGTTTCCATTCCTACGTACATGAAGAACAACGCCGCTATGGCGATGGTTATGCCGCGTCCGATAGGGAGCGGCGCTGCCTTCTCCGTCTTGACCGCGTTCTCCTGTTTCCCTGCGTCGAAACGCGCAAATAGAAGCGCAAGGGCCAGCAGCCCGCCGAAAACCGCATAGGCGATCAGCAGTACGGGTAGCCGGTTATTTTTCAGAGCCGCAGCGATAAGGGGCGAACACGCCATGGCGCCGGCGCCCCACGTGAAGTTAAGGAGATTCAACAGGGAGGCGCTGCGAACGCCACCAGCTTCCGCAACATACAAATTCGTTCCTGGCGTAATTAACCCGTAGCCCAGACCAAAAGCCGCGGTAGCCGCCAGCGCATTTACGTGCGTACTGGCGTTGAGCATGGCCAGGCCCAATCCGATCAGCGCATAGCCAACCACCAGCGAAGGCCGGTAGCCGCGCCGAGCCATCCAAAGGCCCGATATGCCTGTACCAAGCAGGGCCGCAAGAAATTGGATTGTGGAGAAAAGGCCGGCCTGCCCGTCGTCCAGACCCCATCTGCGAATGAAAACCGGCAGCATGGGCCCGACGATGGTGGTCGCGATTCCACTTAAAATGAAGCCTACGAAAAGCACGACCAGCAAGAAGGTGCGGCTGCCGGCGGTGCGCTGCGGACTTTCCACCGAAGTGGGCGTGGACATAGGTGCGCACATTTTGCAGGAGCCAGCCGCTCGAGGCAAACGTTCCTTGAGAGAGCATCGCATCCGAGAAATCGTGTACGCTCTTCGTCGATCCTGCAAGGAACTCGCACGGAATGATCAACGTTGGACTCATTGGGTTTGGCCTGGCGGGGCGGTCGTTTCACGCGCCGGTGATTAGCGCGGTTGCCGGCCTGCGGCTGGCGGCGATCCTGCAACGCAGCGGGGACGAAGCGGCCAAGCTTTACCCTAAAGCGCGCATGGTGCGAGATCTCGGGGAACTACTGGCCATTCGCGAAATTCAACTGGTCGTAATCGCTACCCCGAACGATACGCACGGTCCGATCGCCCGGCAGTGTCTCGCGGCAGGACGCGACGTGGTGGTGGACAAACCTCTGGCCCCGACGCTGCAGGAAGCGCTCGACCTGGTGAAATTCGCTCAGCAACACAACCGAATGCTGAGCGTTTACCACAACCGCCGTTACGATGGCGATTTTCAAGCTCTAAGGCAGTTGGTGGCTGGCGGCCGGCTCGGCCGCTCGGTACGATTTGAATCGAACTATGACCGGTTTCGCCCGCTATTGAAGCGCGATGCTTGGCGCGAGCGTCCCGGCCCCGGCACCGGCGTATTCCTGGACCTCGCGCCACACCTGGTGGATCACGCGCTGACCCTGTTCGGTCTTCCCCAAGCGGTTACCGCCGACATTCGCGTTGAGCGCGAGCAGGCCGTTGTCGACGACGCCTTCGATCTATCATTGCAGTATGACGCCGGCCTGCGCGCACTGCTTCGCGCAACCATGCTCGCTCCGGTAACGCGCCCGCGGTTTATCTTGCATGGCACCGCGGGCGCATACGTCAAATATGCTTTCGATGCGCAAGAACCAAAATTGCGAGCCGGACGCATTCCCTGGAACGAAACGCCTACGGCGGCGGAGCAAGAAGAGAACTCCGGAATTCTTACGGTCGTCGATACAAACGGCGCGACGACGGAAGAGCGCATCCCGCCGGCCCCGAGCGATTATCGCAGCTACTATGCAAATATCCGCGAGGTACTTCTTGGCACAGCGGCGCCGGCGGTTACGCCGGAGCACGCTCTCGATGTGATGCGCATGCTCGATCTCGCTCACGAGAGCAGCGCTCGACGCTGCACAATCTCGTGGCGCCGCTAGCGCACTTCCTTCACATTCCGGGCGGCCGGGGTCTTCCTTGCGCGTATAATCAATGCAGGAGAGTGGTACGTGATCGAGCTCGCGCCTTCCATTCTTTCCGCCAATTTCGCGCAGTTGGGTGGCGAAGCCTCGGCCGCTATCGAAGGCGGCGGCACGGTTCTACACCTGGATGTGATGGACGGCCATTTCGTTCCCAATCTCACTATCGGACCACCCGTTATTGCTTCACTGCGCAAGGTGATTAGCGACGTGCCCTTCGATTGCCACTTGATGATCGAAAATCCGGATGATTACATCGGCGCTTTCGCGGAAGCCGGAGCGAATTGGATTTCGGTGCACCAGGAAGCTTGCGTGCACCTGAATCGCACGCTGCAGCTGATAGCTTCGCACGGATGCCAGCCCGCCGTGGTGGTCAATCCGGCGACTCCGGTGCAACTGCTCGACGAAGTGCTGGACATCGTGCATCACGTGCTGGTCATGTCGGTGAATCCGGGTTTCGGCGCTCAGAAATTTATCCCCGGCGCGCTACGCAAGATTGAAACGCTGGTCCAGATTCGCGAGCGGCGTGGCCTTTCTTTCCGCATTGAAGTCGATGGGGGTATTGACCTCAGCACGGTCGGCGACGTGGTGCGTGCCGGCGCGGACTTGCTGGTTGCCGGAAATGCCGTGTTCGCGCTCGGCGACATCCGAGAGAACGCAAGCAAGTTGTTACGAGCCGCGCGCGGGGCCACGGCCATGCGCGCGTAGAATCCGGCGCAACCCGCGCGGCGTCACTGCTCCTGATAATTCCAGGTCAAGCCTCCATCGACGAAATAAGTCGTCCCGGTGACGTAATCGGAGTCTGACGACGCCAGGAACGCGGCGACCGCTGCCACATCCTCCGGTTTGCCAAGCCGCTTCAGCGGAATATTCTCCAGCAACGACTTCAGTTTCACCGGATCGTTCAGCAATTTCTTGTTAATAGGCGTTTCGATGGCTCCCGGAGCAATCGAATTGATGGTGATCCCCAACGGCGCCAATTCGATCGATAAATTTCGCGTCAGCATCTTGATGCCGCCCTTGCTGGCGCAATACGAAGCAAAATGCGGAAAAGGCAGTTCTTCGTGCACCGAACTGATGTTGATAATCTTGCCTACGGCTTTCGCCTGCATGCGATGCTTGACGAACGCCTGGCTTACAAAAAACGGACCCTTAAGGTTCACATTGAGAACCAGGTCATAATCCGCCTCGTCCACCTCCCAGAAGTCCGCGCGGCGTTCCAGTCCCGCATTGTTCACCAGGATATCAACACGGCCCAGTTCTTTTACGGCGTCCGCGATAAAACGCTGCCCTTCGGCAACCTGACTCACGTCACACGGAAACGCGGCCGCTCGTCGGCCCGCTTTCTGCGCCGCCGCGACAACTTCCTCGGCGCCACTTTTGTTGGAGCGATAGCACAACGCAACGTCCGCGCCTTCCCCGGCCAGGCGCTCCACGATCGCTCGTCCGATCCCCTGGTCACCCCCGGTAACGGCAACCACTTTGCCTTCCAATCGGTTTGCCACGTGGATCTCCTCCATAGCGGATCACCGATGAGATGCGCGGAAGGCTGGAATGTCTCGCGCACGAATAGCGCGAAGGGCAATTTCAGAAGGGTCGGTTCCTTGAAAGTGGGTTCTAAGGGGCCAACGCGTGAGCGAAGGCCTCGACGTTCTGCTGATCTACCCAGATTACGCCCGTATTTACAAATGCAGGTACCGGAGCGAAAGGATCCTTGGCCCAGCCCGCCTCCATAGAGGAGGGCGGATGGCGGTGCAGATCATCTAGCATTTTCAGACCCACAAAACCCATTGTAAATGGCCTTTGCGCGATGACGCCCCGGATAAACCCTTGCGTATCCAATCTAGCGTTTCGGGGTCAGAGTCCATCGCCACTAGTGTTTTGCCGGTGATGTTCGCCGCACTCAACGCCTTTGCTACTCCCTTGCCGCCCAGCGCCTCCAGGCATACGAAAGCGTCCACTTTGGTTTTTACCGCGATCAACTTGCGCGCTTGGTCGAACGCGATCTGCGCGTCGTCCTTGATGTCCACGGCGGGCAGCACTGTGATGTGCGGATAGGCGGTCAATATCTCCATGTAGCCGCGGTACCGTTCGTTAAGATTGGTCTGCTCCGGCATCGTAAACACCGCTACGCTGCCCGTGCCTTGCAGTGTCCGGCTGACGATCTCACCGCCTAGCCTTCCTGCCTCATAGTTGTCCGTTCCGATGAAAGACAGGCGCTTGCTTCCCGCGGAATCGGCATCCACAGTGATGACCGGAATGCCCGCGCCAATAGCCGCGTCGATGTCCGATTTCATAAGGTCCGGATCGGCAGGCGAAACCAGAATGCCGGCGGGCTTCAGCTGGGCGATTCGGTGAAATTCCTGCTGCTCGGCCTTCGGGTCATAGCTGCTGGGTCCGGTCACCGTGGCGCTTACCTGCATTTGGCCAGCGGCTTTGGTAAATCCGGCGGCAGCGGTCTGCCAGTAAGGAATTTGGGTGTTTACAGTAACCAAAAAATATTGGTCATTCGCTTCAGAATGAAGGGCCTTGCCGCAGCCAGCGCTTAGGAGTAGGAGCACAAGGCCAAGGGGACCCAGGAATCTTGCGGTCTTCGACATAAGACCCCCAATGTGGAAAGCGGTCCCAGCAGGGTGATGGAATTCTTAGCAAATCATAGGCATGGCGGTTACAGAAATCAACCACAGCGGAACCGGGCACGACCATAAGTTGCTGCGGCTGGTCAGCGGGTGACAAGGGTTGAAGACACGCCGTCCTTGGAGGCGTTTTCGTAGAGGTGCAGAATTTGCGTCGCGCGCTTTAGCAGGTCGGAGGGCAACTCGCCGCCCTGATAGTCGACCCATCCGGTCGAATAGGGAATCGGAATTTTTTCTCCCGCCGAAACGATTTCCAGGGGACCGATCCGATTCAAAATGAGCTTTACTTCGCCCAAGGCGCACTCCGTTAGAATCAGCAGGAAATCGGCACTCGCCAGGCGCACCGCAAAATCGGAGCCCCGAATGGCTTTCTTCAACCGCCTGGCAAATTCTTTCAGCAACGAATCAACGGCGGATTTGCCGTAGCGCTGCATCGTCAAATCGAATTCGTCAATGTGGATGGTCGCAACGCTGAGCGAAGTATTTTCACGGCGCGTGCGTCCTATTTCCTTGCCCAGCTGCTGTTCGATCGACATCCGGGTGTACAAGCCAGTGACCGGATCAAAGCCCGAGGAAGCCACGATTTCCGGCGAACTCTGCCCGGGAAATGCATTCTGCTCACTCAATGCTTTCTTGCGCCGCCGAAAGAACCACTGCCGGTGGACCAGCCATGCATTAAAAACAACCACCAGCGCTGCGGTGCTCCACTGTGTCTGGTCGGAGCGAATTTCGTAGAACTGGATCGTATGGCGAAAAAGAAACGGAAGAAAGGATAAGACCAAGGCGGCAGTTGCTAGCAGCGTCACGCAACAAGCCGAAAACCACAACCACCACTCGCTGCGTGCGATGTGCCGCAACTCAGTTTCATTTTGCAGCGCGCGGAATGCGCCCGAGCCTTCGAGGGGCGAAGGTTCTTGGCTGCGCGCACGAAGGCCCAATATCGACTTCATTTCGCTTTTTGCTTCCCACGTAACTGTATCCAGGCACAGTGCGCCGGGCAATCGTTCGATGGTACAGGTCCAGCAAGCTGTGAAACTGAACGCAGGGTCAGGGTGCCACTTTGGGGGAGTACCGTCCTGCGAAGTTCTGGAAATTCTCTCTGCCAGAATGGCCTACTGAACCAGGGCAGTTGCTTGACGCGGCCCACGCTCAAGGAAGGTCCAGCCCTTTCACTTGCGCCTGCCCGCGATCCCGTTCCACAAGGAATCGCGAAGCGAAAGGGTATGTATGAAAAACAGATGGATTTTCATCGGACTGGCATTAGCACTGATGCCTCTTGCGGCTACTAACGCAGCGGCGCAATCGTACAATCCCATCCATTGGGTCAAAAAGAGTCCTACCGCTAGCGAGCAACTCGCCGCCAACAGCGAAGAAAGCAGGAAACTGTCTTCTCAGTTGCAGGCACTTCTGCCTTCGCGCACCAAGTTGGAAGACGCCTGCAAATCCTTTCGTAAGTTAAACGAATGCGTGGCCGCCCTGTATGTCAGTCACAATCTCAAAATTAAGTTCAATTGCGTTAAGTGGGACGTCACTGGCGTCCAGCCAGGGACTGGCAACGTTTCTTCCTGCAACGGTCCCGAAGGAGGAAAGCCCTTGAGTCTCGCCAAGACAATTCAGGCGCTGAAGCCGGACGCGGATGCTAAGGCAGAAGCCAAGGCCGCCGAGAAACGCGCGGAAGAGGATATCAACGACGCTTCATCGTAAGGTCGCCAGGTACGAATAAGTTGCGTCAGTATCGCCATCCGGCCTGAGGCTGCGTGGAGACCGTAGTTTGGCGAGCCTGCGCCGTCCTTAACCCTTTTTCTTTTCGATTTTCAGGTTGATGACAATCTCTTTTTTGCTGTCAAAACTGGAGATTGTCCTTACGGACGACTTGGCGCCGTCTTTTTCGGCGTGAACTTCATAGTCGACATTTGGATCCAGGCCGCTGAAACGGTAATTCCCTTCCTCGTCGGAAATATAGCTGCGCACCGCATTGCTGCGTGTATTTTTCAGGAAGACAACGGCCGAAGGCACCGGATCTTCAGAGGCCTTATCTGCGACTACCCCGCGAACCGTGCGAAGTTGCGCTTCGTGCTTGGCATCCTGAGCGGGCGTCGCCTGAACGCACGGGGAGAGAGCCACAGCCAAGAGGAACAGCAAGGATAACCGCCGCTTCATCATTTTCCTTTCTTGACTGCTTCCATCCGGAAAACCACGTTGTTTTCGCTTGTAGCGTTCCGCGCGTCGATGGTCTTGGTCTGGTCCGCGAAACCCTTGGCGTGCACCACCATTTCATACTGTGTACCTTGCGGCACGCGAATCGCAAACTCACCACGCGAGTCGGTGCTGTCCTGCCAGCGATATTTCTTCTCGTTCGCCCGGCGAATGCGGAGTTCCACTCCAGGGAACGCCAGAGCCTTGTCGGTGAATACCGTTCCGCGGATCAAAAAGTCATTGGCGTGGCTATACCTCTGCTTGCCGCTGCTGGAGGAGGAAGTAGATTGCGCCCCGGATGCAGAAGCTGGCTCTGGGAAGCGTGATGCGGCAACCGGAACCGCCAGTGCGACCGCCCACAAGGGAAGAATCCATCGAACCCGCATGCTCCACCCCTTAGGGAATTAGATGAAGGCTGTCGCCCAAGAAGATGCTTAAGGTCATCGCGATAAATTTACTCTTCGTCTTCTTCCTCATCCTCTTCTTCCTCTTCGGGAAGATCGCCGTTTTCTGCAGCCTCGCCCTCTTCGTCTTCCTCGTCATCATCATCGTCCATATCTTCGGAGATGACGTTCAAATGCACAGGATGGATCTGTGAGACTTCCAGTTCGGACTCGCACTCAGGGCAACTGAGAATTTCCCCTTCTTCGACCTCGTCTTCATCGACGTCGATTTCAGCGGAACATTCAGGGCAGCGGATCACGGGCTCCATCCTCCGTACGCGTCAAATGTCGGCGCCGCGAACACCGCGAGCACCACCGTCGAGCGTATTATATACCGGCGTGAAGTCAACCCCACCCAGCCGGGTGTGACATCGGCGAACTAGGAAGGGGAGCAGTAACCAATAAATGGCGTCTTCGCGGGAGTATCCAAAACGTCCCATGGTCGGGGTCGGCGGCGTCATCATCGACCGCGGCCGCGCGCTGCTGATCCGTCGCGGCAGCGAGCCACTCCTCGGCGAATGGTCCATCCCTGGGGGCACATTGGAATTGGGCGAAACCCTGGAGGAAGGTGTAGCGCGCGAGCTGCTGGAAGAAACCGGCCTAACCGTACGCGTCATCGAGCTGATCGAAGTGTTCGACCGGATTTACATGGAAAGCACCGCTGGTGCGAACCAGGGCAAGAAAGGGCCGCGATTCCATTACGTAATTGTCGACTATTTGTGCGAGCGGCTGGCGGGCGAAGCGGTGGCCGGTAGCGATGTTACGGACGTGGCTTTTGCCAGCGAAGAAGAACTTGCGAAATACAACTTAACGGAAACGGCTACCCGCATTCTAAACAAGGCCTTCGAATTGGAGCGAATGCGGCGCTGAAGCAGCGCGCATCGCACCGAGATTACGGCGCCTTGTTAATCTCAATGCTGCCATTCGCATCCGTCAGCTGTAGCTGGCAACCCCCGGCGCCGATTGTCCCGTTCAGCGATTCGGGCGAAAGGCTGCCGGTGGTGGTGATCGGCAGATCGCTTGAGATGCGTCCAAGGGACGTACGCGCGCTGACCCGGTATCCCAAGCCCTCGGGAATCGCCAGCCGGATGGAAGAGAACGAAGTTTTCAGCGCAATATCCCGGCATCCGCTGGCTGGCCGCGACGCCGTTACCGAGATCCCGCCGTTCTGATTGTTCACCGTAATCTTCCCGCCCACCGATTCCAAAGTTACGCCCCCGAACGAAGTGGTTACCTCCGCGTCGCCCTTGACGTTACGCGCGGTAACCGACCCATTGCTGTTTTCCACCCGCAGATTGCCGTTGATTCGCTCCGTGGACACGCTCCCAAAACTTGTTTTGGCAAAGGTATCGCCGCCAATATCGGTCAGGGTGATGCTGCCGTTTCCGGTGATCGCGCGAATCCCCTTGCTGATGTCCGACGCTTCAATCGCGCCGAAGGAAGACTTCAGCTCCACCGCGCCGTGCGCGGCGCGCACTGTAATCTTTCCATTGGACGTTTCCGCATCCAGCGCTCCGGCAATACTGCTAAGTTCCACGTTCCCGAATGAATCGCGAATCGTCACTGCACTGCCAGACAATGAGCTTCCGGCGACCCGGCCATTGCTGGTGGTGCAGTTAACCCGTCCCTTGACGTCCGAGAAGGTAACGTTGCCAAAGCTGTCTGTAATGTCCGCGCCTCCTCCGATGTTCGAAACGTCGACGTTGCCGTTGTTGTCGTGAACAATCAAATCCCCTCGAATCGTTCGCGCCTCCACGCTGCTAAAGGACGTGGTGATATTGGCCGAGCCGGCATCGGTCAGGTTCACCGCGCCGTTGCCTCCCGTGATGTTCGCAGCCCCCTGCACCTGCCGGACCGTGATGCTCCCAAAACGATTGCTAACCTCCAGCGCGCCTTTCACTTGCGAAACTTGCACCGAACCATTGTTGTCGCTCACCGAAGAGTCGCCTGCGGCGCCGTCCAGTTCGATGCTCCCGAAGGAATTGCTGAGCCGCGCCGCCCCCGTGTCCCGCACGTTCAGCGAACCATGACTGTTTTCGAACTCCGATTTACTGCGCACACCGGTGGATGTTACGCTGCCGAAGCTGTTTTTTACGTTCAGCGCCGCGTCCGCAGGCATGGCAATCTCATAATCCACTGAATACGAAACGTTCTTGCGGCCGAGCCAGTTGCGGTTCGCTTCGGGATAATTGGTGCGCACCTCAACGCCCTGGGCTGTCTGCTGCACATCGATCTGCACCTTATCGGCAAAATTTTGCGCCTGTTCCCGCGAATCCGCTTGCGCGCGAATGGTGGCGGAAATCTTCAGTTCGCGTCCCGCTTGCCCGTGAATCTGCACCTCGCCAAATTTGTTCTCAATCCGGAACGATTGCCCCGCCCCCAACGAAAGCGTCTTTTGGAAGTCCCGCGTCACCTGCTCTTGTCCCGGCCCCGCCGCCCGGCCCGACGAACTGGTTGTTGCCAACAGTGCCGCGGATAGCAGCGCGCGCCTCGTGCCCGCACCGCCGTGCCGCGCACGTTTCCCCCTTTTCAAAATCCAACCGCTCATCGCTTTTCCTCCAAAATCTCTTCCAAAGTGCGCTGCTTTTCCTGATACATCGCCAGCAATTCGTAGCGCAGGTGCGCATTGGACGGGTTTTGCCCTGCCTGCGCGCGCAGGTCATCAATCGCGCTGTCCAGCACCTGCAGCTTTTCGCGGTAATTACCCATCAGCCCGGTTCCCGGGTCATCCAGGCGAGGCTTGGCATCCGCCGCCAACTTATCGATGGCCTGCACGTAAGTGGATTCCGCCTGCTCCACTTCCGTAAGCGCTTTGCTCTTCAGCAAGCTGCCTTGCGGAATGAGGGTCTTGCGGGGCCGCAGAATCCACCCAGCGGAGAGCAGCAGCAAAGCCACCAACGCGATGGCCGCCGCACTTTGCAAGGAGAATCCCGCGAAAAGCGATTGCCAGTTCCAACGCACCCGTTTCGCAAGCATGAGTTCTTGCTGCTCAACAAGGGCCTGCCGGATCAGCGGCCAAAGCGTCGGGCTCTCGGTGTAGTCACGCAGCTCAGCAGAAGCCGCCATGCTGAGAGATCTCCATGCCCGCAGCTCTTCAGCGCACCATGGACAGCTCTGTGCATGAACTTCCAGCGCGGCCCACTCGGCCTCCGTGCCCTCTTCGAAAATTCGATCCCGTTCTTTACACGTTATCTTCATCAATGTCACCTTGCTTCCGCGCCGCTGGCGCGCGGAGGCTCCAGCATTTGGCGAAGGTTTTTCTTCGCCTGGAAAAGCGTGTTTTTCGATGCCGCTTCACTGATTTCCAGCATCGACGATATTTCCGCATGCCGAAATCCTTCCACTTCATACAACAGGAACACGTCCCGTTGATGCCGCGTCAATTTCGCCAGAGCGCGTTCCAGCGCCAAACGCAGCGACGGATGCGCCACCGCCGCCCGAGGCTCCGGGTGCGGAACCGCGTCTTCCCGTTGTGGTTCGTGTTCGGCCGCAACTTCCTTTTTTCGTAAGCGGCTGCGCCGCGCGTCGTAACAGGTGTTCACCAGAATCCGAAAGGTCCAGGTCACAAAGCTGGATTGTCCGCGAAAGCTGGCGATGCTGCGCTGCACCTTCAGAAACGTCTCCTGCACCGCGTCTTCCGCGTCGGTCGCGCTGCCTAGAATGTTTCGCGCCAGGTTCTTCATGCGCGCCCCTTGCAGCGAATACAGGCGCTCGTACCCCCGGAGGTCCCCCGACCGGCATGCTTCTGCCAGCCCAGCGTCCTCTGTTCGGCCTGTTTCCGCCCCTTCCGGAGCGGGTTTTGGTTCACGGAAAGGTTCCACCCGCCTCTCCCGTAGCGCTGCGCCAGGGATTCTAGTCTCCCAGGCCACCGCAAGTCCCATAATTCCCATGGGATGCTCCTGGGATAAAGACGCCGAGGAAGGCCCAAACGTCAGGTGCTTTAAGTCACTAATTGTCAGAGGCTTAAGGATTATTGGTTGTCAGGGCTTATGCAGCGTACCCGTCCGGCTAGCCGTTCCTCGAAGGTCCGTGCTTCGGGCATGAATTCTACGAGCTTTCTTGCTCTGATTCTTTCTCTAAAAGTTCACCCTGCGATTGCATCGGGCAGCGCACCGCGCGTGCGTTCGCGCCGCCCGAACTCCTGCAATGCGGATTCCAGATCGGCTGAGGTGAAATCCGGCCAACGCTTGGGCATGAAAATGAACTCGGCAAACGCGCACTCCCATAATAGGAAATCGGACAGCCGTTGCTCACCGCCGGTGCGGATCAACAGGTCCACATCCGTCGAACCGCCCCGCAGCACTTCCGCTAGCACGTTTCCGAAAGAGTCGGGCGAGAGCTTTGTGACTTTGTAAAAGCGGCAAGCCGCATGAAAAATGGCTTCGCGAGCCGAATAATCAATCGCCAGCCGCAGATGCAGGCGCGAGCCGCCGGCAGTAGCCGCTTCTGAATCGACGATGGTATCCCTTAGCACGGCCGGAAGCCGGTCGCGGCGCCCGATTATGCTCAAGCGCACGCCTTCCGCCATGCAGTTAGAAGTTTCCGCCAGCAGATATTCGTGCAGCAAGCGCAGGATGCCCTTCACTTCGCCCGCAGGGCGCTTCCAGTTCGCCGAGGAAAGCGCGAACAGCGTGAGCGTATGAATCCCCATTCCGGGAGCCGCGGCGATGATACGGCGAGCCGTTTGCGCTCCGGCGCGATGCCCGGCGGAGCGAGGCAGCCCGCGCGAAGTCGCCCAGCGGCCATTGCCGTCGGAGATGATGGCCACGTGAAGCGACCTTTTCCCAGGTGCTTCCTGGAGGATCGCTCTGGGCTCATGAAGAACTAGGGGCGAGGTGTGCATGATTTTTCTCCGGCGCCAAAGTCACAAACTACTCTGTACTGCAAAGTATAAAGCCAAAAAAAATCCCCTCAACCCTCGCGGGTCGCGCGGATCAGCGCTTCCATGTGGTTCAGATAGCGTTCCAACGCCTTGCGCCCCCCCGCCGTAAGCCGGTATTCCGTCTTAGGTAGCCGCCCGTCAAAGGACTTGGTGCATACGATGTAATCCGCTTCTTCCAGCCTCCGGGCATGCACGCTCAGATTTCCGTCGGTGGTCTTCAGCATGGCCTTCAGCTCGTTAAATGTCAGCGACCGATTGACCGCCAGCGCACTCACAATTCCTAGCCGCACTCGCTCGTGAATCAGCCGGTCCAGGTCCGAGGGAAGCGGTTCGCGCGCTGTGACGTTCAGCGTCGAAGGCGCCGTGTCGCGCTCACGCGTTCGTTGGTACCGCTCGTCCCGTGCTGTCGACGACTTCGTCATGCCAATCCCTTTCGCTGCGCTAGCCTCCGTGATGCCTTGCAATCCACCAGCCGAATCCAATCTGGAGCACGCCAAAGCCCGCTGCCATAAACGCGTCTCCCCAACTGGACGGCGCGAATAATGCAAATGCTCCGAGTCCCATCAGGGCCAACCCCATAACCGGAACCACTCGCACCGAAAAGGCTCCGCCTGTCACGATCGCCGTACCGTAAAGCAGCAGCCATACGCCGGGCAGCGCCGCTTGCACGCCCGCCTGCGGCAGCGCAAAAGTCAGTAGCCCTCCAACAAGGATCGGCGGGGTGAAGCTCAGGAGAAATCGGCGCCCCGGTCCGGAGAAAAGCTTGCCATTGGCGCGATGCGCCTTGGTTGCCGCCGAGGACGCGGCGATGGCCACCGCCACGAATGCCTCCAACAGCCAAACCGTAAGCCAGCCGCGCGGAGAGCGTTGATGCGCCGCCACCCAAGCCGCCACTATGGCCGTTAAGCCCATCGCCACTCCGCCCCATCCCGGCACGGCCGTAAATTCCGCGGCGCGCTCCATGGTCTCGCGGATGTACCGCAAATGATCGGCGGCACGCGCGTCAATGGGAATAGGTTGGCGCTCGGCGGTGCGGAGAGGGCTCAGGAAAGCCATAAACAGAACGTACTGGAAACGCGGAGAGATGTCAAGTACTTTGTATCACAAAGTAGAAGCTGGAGCTTAAGCCGCGCTGGCCATCGACGATTCGGAACGCGGATAGCGTCCCGTCATCGCGTTCCACCGAATGACAAACACATCCAGGAACATCTGCAGGCTATCGCGCATCAGGCTGACCTTGGTGGCCGGCGAGTGCGCCCAACGCACCGGGATCTCCGTCGCACTCAGCCCATGATGCCGCGCCAGATACAAGAGCTCCGGATCGAAACCGAAACGTTCAATTCGTTGCTGCTGGAAGATGATCCGGCAGCGTTCTCGCCGAAACGCCTTGAACCCGCACTGGGTATCGACAAACGGCAAGCGCAGGATGGCGCGCACAATGAAATTGAAAATAATCCCCGCATACTCCCGAAAGGCGGACTGGCGTACGGAAATCAGGTTGCGGTTCAGCGCGCGCGATCCAATGGCCACATCGTGATCCGCCAGGGCCGCCAGCAGTTTGTCCGCTTCGTCGATTGGCGCGGACAGATCCGCATCCGTGAACAGTACGATGCGTCCCCGCGCCTCCAGCATCCCATGCCGCACGCTGTATCCTTTGCCGCGATTTCTTTTGTTAGCCACCACCCGTAGCCGCTGTATTTCGCCGCGAAACGAGTTGGCGATGTCCGCCGTTCGGTCGCTCGACCCGTCGTCCACCACGATCACTTCTGTCTCCCTCTTGCTGGCCCGAATATACGCGGAGATGTCCGCCAGTGTTACCGGCAAGCGCATCTCTTCGTTGAAAGCTGGGATCACAATGGACAGTTCTGGCGGAACGGAGGTCATCGCTGCGACGTTTCCTTCCAGCCATGCGCGCCGACCAGCGGAACGAACCGGCAAGGTTCCAGCACTCTGCTGGGGAAGGTATCGCCGAAGCGCTCGATTAGCAGTAAATCCTGATTTTCTATCCCACCCACCGGGACCACCAAGCGGCCGCCCTCCGCCAGCTGCGCCAAAAGCGGTACAGGAACGGAAGGCGCCGCCGCGGCAACCAGAATCGCATCGTATGGCGCAAACTCCGGCAATCCCAACGTCCCATCGCCGCAATGCACGTGAACATTGGTATAACTCATGCGCGACAGCCGCTCCGCCGCCTCTGTCGCAAGTTCCGCGCGGAATTCCACGGTGAAGACGTCCCGCGCCAGGTTGCCCAGCACCGCTGCCTGATAGCCCAACCCCGTCCCGATTTCAAGAACTCGTTCGTCCCCGTGGAGACGCGCCGCCGCTGTCATCGCGGCTACGATGTATGGCTGCGATATCGTTTGGCCCCCGCCGATCGGCAGCGGGGCATCTTCGTAAGCTCGATCTCGGAATTGTGCGGGCACGAATTCATGGCGTGGGACCTGTTCCAGGTACGCCAAGACGCGGCTATCCGCTATTCGCCGCCGCCGGATTTGCATTTCCACCATGTCCTGGCGCGCTTTCGCGAAGTCCCCAGGCCCGCCACTGAACTTGCCGTCGGCTGCCATGCACTCACGCCCGAGCGATTGCGCTCGCGTGCCTTTCCCAGGCCTTCGTGCGAAGAATGACCTGGATTTGCTCCAGCGCAAAATCACATTCTTCCAGGCGATTGTAGAAATGCGGCGAGAAGCGCACACCCGCCTTCGGTCGAAAGTCCACCATTATTTCCCGGCCCAGCAATTCGCGGCACACTTCGTAAGCATGGGGACAATCGATCGATACCGTACCCGCTCGTTCCGCGGGATTTTCCGGTGTGTTCACGTTCCACCCCCGTGCCTTCGCGCCTTCGAACAGACGCGCGGTCATGCGCATGGATTTCGCCCGGATCGCCTCCATGCCCGCCGCATTCAGGATCTCCAGTCCCGGCTGGCAAGCATACAGCGCCGGAATATGCGGTGTCCCGTTCAGATACCGGAACGAATCATCGCGCGCATCAATTTCTCCCGTTTCGAAGCCGAACGGCCGCCGGTGGGCGATCCACCCCGTCAGCGCCGGCCGCAGCCGGGCCCGCAAATCCTCGCGTACATACAGGTAGCCCACGCCCGGGCCCCCACACAACCACTTCAAAACGCCGCCCACGGCGAAATCGGCTCGCAATTCGCGAACATCGATCGGAATCGCACCGGCCGCCTGGAAAATGTCAAGGACGACATGAGCGCCGACGCGGTGCGCACGCTCGATGATCGCCCGCGCATCCACAATGTATGCGCTGCGAAAGAGCACCTGCGAAATAGGTACCAGCAGCGTGGTTTCATCGATCGCCGCCAGAAACTTGTCCAAATCAATCCGCACCGGATCGCTGCTTTCCACCAGTTCCACTCGCGCTCCCATGCGCCGCTGCTCGTGATAAAAATATTGTATGGAAGGAAATTCCAGATCCGTCATCACGATCTTGTTGCGCCGCCCCCGAAAGTCAAAACACGAAGCAATAATCGCCTGAGTCACCGTCACATTTTGATGCAGCGAAATTTCCCCGGCCTTCGCCCCGATCAGCGGCGCGATCTTGTCGCCCACCGCCACCGCCATCTCCCACCAGCCCTCTTCCCACGCCCGCACCCCGCGCTCTCCCCAGGAATCCGCATACTCCCGCATCGAGTCGTACACACCGCGCGGCATCGCGCCCAGCGAGTTGCTGATGAGGTAAGTCGTGCGGTCCAGTATCGGAAATTCGCCGCGCCATTTCAGCAGATCATCCATAGGTATCCGCTCCAGCGGTTACGGTATCGAGATGGGTTTTCCTCCAGATAAGGTAGCACACCGTTATAAACAGCAGCCAAGGCAACCCCGCGGTCAGTGTAATTCGTAGCCCCGGCACCCACCACGTGGAAACCAGCACCGCCCCCAGTGCGGCCAGTCCAAACAAGGAGCTCCACGGCCCGCGTGGCCCAAATCTCCGCACCCCTCGCCCGGATTGCGCCATGCGCCTTCGGAACATCAAATGCGTGACAAATATCATCAGCCATACAAAAATTCCCCCGAAGAACGCCGACCCCAGCATATACACGTACGCCGTCCCGCTGTAACGCCGCTCCAGAAATAACGCCGCTACCATGCCCCCGCTGGACGCCAGCAGCGCCGTTACCGGAGCCCCGCGCTTGCTCAGTCGTCCCAGTGCAGCCGGAGCATATCCGCCGCGCGCCAGCGAAAACAGCATCCTCGCCGTCAGGTACAGATTGCAGTTGACGCTGGACAGCGCCGCTGTCAGCACCACAAAATTCATCACCGCGGCCGCCGCCGGAATTCCCGCCGACTCGAACACCCGTACAAACGGACTTTCGCCCAGCCCCACCTGCGTCCACGGCGCTACGCCAACCACCACCGCCAGTCCTCCAATATAAAAGATGCCCAGCCGTGCAAACGTCCAGCGCATCGCACGCGGCAAGGCCGTCCCCGGATCTTTGGCTTCCCCCGACGTGACCGCCACAATTTCCATTCCCAGATAGCTGAAGACCGCCATCGCGATGCCCAGCCCGACGCCGGTCCATCCGTTGGGCAGAAATCCGCCATGCGCCGCATAGTTCGTCGCACCGATTCGCGGAAATCCCACGCCCAGAAGCAGCGCGCCTCCCAAAATCAGAAAAACAACAATCGTTAATACCTTTAGCATCGCAAACCAATATTCAAATATCCCAAAATTTGAAACCGAGCTGGCATTCACCCAAATCATCGCCGCGGAAAATCCCGCGATCCAAATCCAAGATGGGATCCCCGGGAACCAGTGCTTGCAATAAATCGAGGCCGCCACCATTTCGCTGCCAATCGCGATCACCTGCCCGAGCCAGTAGGAATACCGCATCGCGAACCCGGCCCACGGATGCACATACATTTCCCCGTAAACTCCGAACGAACCCGCCACCGGGTGCGCTATCGCCATTTCTCCCAGCGCCCACATCAGCGCCAAGGCAATCCCGGCCGCCGCCGTGTAGCTCAAAATCACGCCCGGTCCGGCCAGCTTCACCGACAGCGCGCTGCCCAGAAAGAGCCCGGTGCCGATCGCTCCGCCCACCGCAATCATCGAAAGCTGCGGCGGAGTCAGGTTGCGATGCAGTCCAGCTTCGCGCTGGATGATCGCCAAACCATCATTGCCATCTGTCTCCATCGCCGATCCGGTTTTCATCATGGCGCGGCATCCTAACAGACCGTTCGCCTTCCGCCAAAGGTCTCTGCCGGCGAGCCGGGTCCCAGCGCTCGTGCCTGCACCAAAGTACAGCGAAGGACGGACAGTAAGCGACGCGACAATCCTGTACTTCAGAGCTCTCCATCCATCGCCAGCTAATCTCTACAATCGCATTCGTGGCGAAACCAGAAACCTCTTCGCCGCGGAGGCAGTGCATGAAAGCGGTTCTGGCTTTGATCATCATTTACGTGGCCATGTTCTTTCTCGCCATCCAAGGCGCGTCCCCTAATTCCGTGCAGGCTGCACCGCAGGACGCCACCGGCCAAGCTTCCCGTTCCGTTGACCCCGCCAAGGAAGCCGATATTCGCTCCCTCATGGAGCTCGTGGGCGCCCGCGACGCTGTTCAGGATTCCGCCGCCCGCGGCGCCGATCAGCTTCGCGAGAATCTGCTCGCGTCCGTTCCTGTCAATGATCGCGGCCAGCAATTTGTCGACGCTTTTATCGCCGACTATAAAAACAGGTTCAGCACCGACGATGCTACCGTCCAGCTAGTGACCATTTACGACCGCCATTTCAGCCAGGATGAAATTAAAGGTCTCCTGCAATTTTATGGCTCGCCACTTGGCCAACGATTCGCCGCCGAAATGCCCAAGATCAATTCCGAGATGCAAGCCGCCAGCCGCGCGTTCAGCACCCGCATTGCCAGGGAAGTGATGCAGGATCTTCGCAAGCAATATCCTGGCATGGCTGCCCATGCGCATATCGCCAAGCGTGGCACTCCATCGGGGCAGTCCCAGCTCGCTAAGTCACAACCATAGCGCTCCTTATCGTGTCTCTTCCCTTGCTGCACGCCAGCCGCGAAAAAGCATTTGCGTGATCATCTTTATTCATGATCTTTGCCCGTTATCAGGACGGGAGACGGTCCATGCGGATGTTTACCGAATTCACCGGCGCGAAGGAGGAATGAGAAGCGCCAGGGCGGGGACTCGAACCGGAAGTGATGGACGCATCTATGGAAACCGCTTCTTGATCTTCACGTCGATGCCGAACGTTCCGTTGTAATCTCGCAGCGCCACGATCGACACATTGCGGTTCACGTTGTATTCCACCTGGATCACTTGCTGTTGCGTGGTCCCCACGTTCGATACGTAGGTCACCGTCAAATTCCGCGTCACCTGCTGCTGCACCGTCACTCGCGCTGCCGCGTTTTGCGACGCTCCCGTCGAGCCCACCGAAGTCAGTCCTGGATCGACTCGAAAATTCGTAATCCCGAACAGTTTTTCCAACCGTCCCCCCACCTGGCTGGACACTGCCTCCGACAATAGCGCCGAAGCCCCCGTCGTTCCGCTCTGCGCTCCCGCCGCGCTGCGCAGCGTGGACTCCTGACTGGTCTGCCCCAGCGCCAGCAGCGTAACGATGTCGTTGGCAGGCAGTGGCGGGTCCGATCGGTATGCCAGGGTCAGTTTGCTCGCCTGCCCATTAAAATTCAGCGTGATTTCATACTGCTGAATGGTCGTGCTCGCCTCCACGTTCACCACCGGATCGAGCCGGAACGGATTCGCAAAATTGATATCGCCCCGCGCCACCCGGTAACGATTGCCGTGAAACAGCAAGTCTCCCGACAGGACGTGGATGTGCCCCAGCAGAATGGGATGTTCCCAAGTGCCCCGCACCCGGATGTTGGCCTCCGCATCCAACTCGGCACCCGGCCATTCCATCCGTGCGTCCGGCGCGGAAACTGCCTCCACGTCGAATTGCAAGTTCCGCAAAAAAGTGGAATTGGTCGACGGTGCGTTGATTCCCTCCTTGCTGGATACCAGCACCCCCGCAACTTCCAGCCCTTGCGTCAACGTAACTCGTTGTACCGTCACCCGCCCGGAGAGCAAGCCCGCTTCCGTCGTTCCCGTAAGTCGCAGGGATCCTCCGGTCAGCCAACTCATCCCTTCCGGATACCGGATGCGCGTGCCCTCGCTCCTGGCCGTGATGTCGTATCGCAGTGGCCGCTCGGTGTATGTCACGCTTCCGGACAGGTGTAACGTGCCGCCCCCGGCTTGCGCGGTCATGTCGTTGAAGAAGAGTCGAGTGTCGTCAAATATGAAATCGCCTTTGATGCCGCTCAGTCCGGTGGGAAAATCCGCCACCCGCGCATTTGCGTTGTCGATGTGAATCCGTCCGGTGATGCGTGGCCGCTCCGTGCTGCCCTCGAAGGCCGCGTTGATCTCCGCCGGCCCTCCGATCGTCAGCCCCGGGGAAATTCCCTGCAGCAGCCGCAAATCCAGCGCCCCATTCAGCCGCAAACTTACATTGGCCTGCTCTGCGAAGCCCACATTCCCATCCACGCGAATATCCGTGTCCGGTCCGCGAAACTGCGCCGGCTCAATCTGCAGGTTATCCCGGGAGGAACGGAAGTGTACCGGCCCCACGTTTTCAAGCTGCACGTTCGCGTAGTTGAACGTCAGTTTCGAGAACTTCGCATCCAGAACGATGCTCTCCGGTTTCTTCAGCGAACCGCTCAATCCGATTTCGCCGTCCGCATTGCCGTGGCCGCTGAACGATTGCAAGTGCAGCGCCCCCAAAATCAGTGCGTCAAGAGACATGCTCTTGACCGCCACCTTGCCCTCGATGTTGTACGGATCGGTCAGCGCCAGCGTATATCCTCCGGAGATTTCTCCAGCGCTCATCGCCGATCCCAGTTCCAGTCGCGCCGTATGCCCATCGGAAGTCAACGTTCCATCCACACTCCCGATCACCGACTGTCCCACTCGCAAATCCACCACCCGAAACGTTCCTTCGCCGGTGGGCGCCAGCGGTGCGCCGCTCGCCTTCAGCCGGAACGAAACTTGCCCGTCCAACCCGAATCGTGGCGACTGTAATTTCTGAAAGTTAGCCAGCGGAAGGGACGCGCCCACCAGGTCGACCGAAGCGCTGCGCTCCGCGAAACTATACGCTGCCGTGCCCGTCACGATGCCCGCTCCGTGGCTAGGTTCCTTCTCCGGCGGAAACAATCGCAGTTCCGCATTCGCTATGCGTACTTCGTCCGGCATCAAGTTGAGTTGCCCCCTCAACCGGTTAAATGTCACTCCATACGCTTCACCGTTGGCCACATCGAATAGCCCGGTAATCCCCGGCGCCTGCCGCGTCCCCCGCCCGTGAAACTGCCCCGATAAGTCTCCCCGCACCGGGTAGCTTGTATTCAGTAGTCTCTGCAGCGCGTCCATCGGCGTCGTTTCCAGGTTAACGTCCGCCGACCACGTGCTATCCGGCAAGAAACTCCATTCCTGCAGCCCCAACGCCAGGTCCATCACCGCATCCATCGGCCCCCGCCGGATGTGCGCGTGCGAAAATGTCAATTCGTCCGGCGAGTACGAAAGTTCGCCCTCCAACGAATCGAACGCCAAATCGTCGTAATGCACCGCTTCCCCTCGCACGTGCCCCGCGAACGTCGGTCCCCCGGACGGCCCGCTGATCGTCCCTTCCCATCTCGCGCTTCCGTTAATCACTTTGATCGCATCCGCCGAATTCGCCGGCGCTTCACGCAGCGCGTTGATGAAATCCCGATAACTTTCCAGCGCCCCGGTCTCAAACTTCACGTCCATTTGCGTGCGGCGCGGCGCCAGGACACCGCTCACCGTCCCCCGGCTCGCCGGTGTCTCAAATTCACCGCTGTTTACCGTCAAAGTCTCTGGATCATAGCGGTAGCGAATTTCCCAATCGCCGTCCACCGGTATATGCCCCGCCGCGACACTGTCCGGCGAAACCCATTGCATCGTCCCGGTTATTTCGAAGTGCTGGAATGGCCCGCTCCACGTCTCCGTGGTGTCCGCGGAGATCAGCGTGTCCCAATGCAATTCGTCCACCGGAAAGCCCGGATGCTCGATAGCCGGCAGCACTCCCGCCAGATGCGCATCCTGCACGTGAGTGTCTGCCCGGAATTTCAGTCCGTCAAAGAGCATGGTCACCCGCCCTTTGACCGTCCCTCCAAATGCCAGCGCCAGAAAATCCGGCACCACCAGCCCTTTGTTATCCATCTGGAAGCTGCCGCGGCTCGCCAGTCCCGACGCCGTAAAAATCGGATAACTCAAATTTATGTCGTGCCCCGAATAGCTCCCGGTGTTCCGCAACTTCCCCTCGGCGTATCCCCCTTCCCCATGGACATCCGCCCGGCCGGTTGGCGTTTCCACCGAGCGCAAATTCTCTCGAAGGTCCAGCAGGTTCACCCACCCTCGATAGCGGAATTTCCACTTCGGTCGCGCATAATCCTGCATCTCGGCCTGCGCATCCACGTGCGACCTTCCCGCGTTCAAGATTCCCTGCTCCAGCGTGAACCCGTCCCGCCGCAAGGTGAATTTCGCGGACACGCTGACCGGCCACGGACAAAATCGCTTGGCCGCGAATTGAATCGATTGCCAGTCGAGGATACCCAAATACATCGGCTGCGTTGCAGCTCCGCTGGCATCCAGCGCCAGTCGCAGGTTATTGCCCTCCACCGCCAGCGGCGTTCTCACATCGTTGTACAGGATCCATCCGTTTTGCAGTTGCAAACGCCGGATCCGCAGGTCAAATAGCGTCTCCCGCGCTGGCTTTCGCGTGCCTGTGCTTTGTGGGGATGGAATATTGCTCGAGCCGTCTTTCTCCACGCGTATGTGTACTTGCGGCCTTTGTACCAGCAACTCGTTTAGCGAAACCTTGCGTCCCCAGAAGGAATCGACCCGCAGCCCGGCCTGCACTTCATCCGCGGCAAACAGCGGCTCCGTTCCCGCCGGTTCCCGTCCGTGGATCACCAGGCCCTTCACCGTGATTTCCAGCGAAAGCCAGCGTATGGAGATGGACTTCAACGCCACCTGCCCGCCCGTCAGTTTTTCCAGGGAGCGCACAACATACTCTTGAATCAGCGGATTGCCCGCGCCGCTCCCGAAGAAAATGGCTACTCCGGCGGCTATCAGCACGATTAACAACACCTTGGCCGCCAGCACCCACGCCACATGCCGCAGCCATCTCCACCTCCGCTGCCGCGTTTCCCTGGTCACTTGCCGCTTTCCTTCAAGAATTTTTCCACGTGCAAACGTGCCCTGCTTTCCTTCAGCCAAATATCGGCCTGCTCATTGATTCCCCGCTGGATCAGAGCTTCCTGGATGTATTCCCGGGAAGCGTCCAGTGGCGGCGGAGCCTGGTTGTGCGCCTTCGCCCGCGGCACCACCGCCTCCTGGTAAAAATCCTCCACCTGTTTAGCGCTCACTTGCACCCCCGGACGAAACCGCGAGTCCAGGTAATTGCTCAAATACAGTTGCTCCGCGACCATTTGGCGTATCTCTTTTTCGTCTAACCCCGATTCTTTCTGTCGCGCCTGGTATTCCTCGGGCGACGCGAACGAACTTTGCAAATGCTCCACTCCGTGCGCAATCTCCACGTCCGAAGGATGCGGAAAGCGTGCCGTGTCCGCTTCATTCCTTACGATCCACTGGTCAATCAGCCGATCCAAAATTGCCCCGTCGTTCTCTGCCTTTCCATCTACCAGCTGCTGATAGCGGCTCAACGTGCGAACCTCGCTCAGCAGGATGATGTCGTTCTCCACCCGGGCCGCGATCTGATCGACTAACTCCTGGCCCCCCGCGCACATCGCCCCCAGTGCCAGCAGCGTTCCCCACCAAGCCCAGCTCTTATTGATCGACATCAGAATGTTGATCCCAGGTTAAAGAAAATCTGGAACCCTGGCAGCCGCGTTGCCTGGAATCCAAACTGGCCTTGTTGACAGTTCGCGGACACTACCCCGGCGGGACAGATCGGTGTCACAAATTGAGGCCGGTTGATTTGGTAACCCAGGTCGATCCGGATCGGACCCACCGGCGTCGAGTACCGAAAGCCCAGTCCCACCGTGTGCGCAAAATAGTTCAGTTCGTTGGTGCAATTGAATTGGCACTGCGTGGGATTGGCCGGATCGAAGATCGGCTTCGGCGAGTACGCCCGCAAAGTCACCCGGCTCAGCCGGCTGTATACGTTTCCCCCGTCATAAAATAGTGCGCCGCTGAGCGCCGTCCCGATAAACGGCAGCCGCATCGGAAATCGGAACTCCTGATTGAGAATCAGCAGCGCCTGCCCGCCCACCGGAAATCCCGTAAGCGCGTCGCGCGGGCCGGCCTGGTTCAACGCAAATCCACGCAGCGAAGTTCCCCCGCCCGCGAAGAACCTCTCCGGCAGCGGTATCACCGTCGGCAGCGGCGTCCCAGTCGGCGCCGGAAAACTCAGCGACACCGTCTCGCTGAATGGCGCCAATATCCCCACGCGAATCGATCGCGCAAAGCTAAATCGCCGTTTGATCGGGTAGTACGTCGAATTCTGAAAATATAATCGCAGGAAACTCGCGCTCGAGCCGATCCCCGTGCTCGCGATGTTAAAGTCCGCGCTGTTGAAATTCCCTTTCGTCGCATCCGCCGGATTGTCCCGTGCGTCCCGCACCCAGCCCGCCCCGAATTCCGATACCAGGGTCGGCGCGTTAAACAGCGGTATTTCCTCCGGCGAAATATGCGTATTCAGGTTCGACACCAGCACCTTGCGAAACGTGTAGTGATACAGCAGCGACGTTCGCGCCGTCACCTGCTCGTTCAGTTCCAGCGAGCTCTCATACCTCGTCTCGGTAAACGTATTGATGTCCTGTGTTTTCTCCGTGTACGCCGTCACCTGCAAACTCAGGTTCGGATTGCTGAACGCATTCGGATGGTTGTACCCCAGCAGTGCTCGATCTTCGATCGTGCTGCCCCGCAGTTTCAGCGACAGTGAGTCTCCTCGCCCCGTCACGTTCAGCTTGCTGATTTCCAGAATCCCTCGCACCGCAGCCTGCACTTCGCTCCCCGCCGGGTTGCTGGTGCTCGCCAGCCGCTGCACTTCAAATCCTCCCCCGTACGCCAGCGTGTAGCGCTTCGCCTCTTCCACCAGCACCACGATGTCTTTATTGGTATCCGTTCCGTTTGGATTTTGCGGCTGGATCGTTACCCGGTTGAACACCCCCAGGTTGTATAACCGCCTTTGCGACTCCACCTCTTCTCCCTGCCGCAATGGCGCTTCAGCCTTCATTCGAATCTCGCGTCGTATGACTCCCGGCCGCGTGTGCTCGTAACCCGTTAGCAAAACCCGTCGCACCCTCGTCTGCGGCCCCTCCTCAATCCGGTAGTTCAGCTTTACGAATCCATCCGTGTAAGTCTGTCTGTCTTTTCTCTTGTCCGTTTCTGCCCGGTTTGCGGTCTCCTTGGACGTCCCACCAGCCGTTTCCGCTCCGCCTTTGTTGGCGTCCTCAGCCACCTTTTCCACCGTCGCCGTAAATTTCGCTTCCGGAAACCCATCGTTAAAGTACATCGCCAGTATGTTGTCGCGATCCGTGGTCAAATTGAATTCCGAGTACGGCTGACCCGGCGTCGATGCCGCCACCCCCAGCAACTCATCTTCCTTGAACGCATGATTCCCCTCGATGCTCAGCGAAGCCACCCGCGTCTGCTTGCCCTCCTGCACCACAAATCGAATCAACAGGTCCCCTTCCCTCCCTTGGTAGTTGTCCACTGCCTGCCCTTCCACCGTCGCTTCCTGGAATCCGTTCGCCAGATACAGGTTCCGCATGGAGTCCCGGTCCGCCTCCAGCAACCTCTGGCTGAATCTCCCTCGCGTCGCAAACGCCTTCGGGTAAATCGTCAGCCGGCTGCGCAGCAAGTCGCTATCGAAATAGTGATTGCCGCTGATCTCCACTCGTATCAGGTTGTGCCGGTCTCCGCGCTCCACCTTGTACGTGATCAGTTCTTCGCTTCCCTTGCGCCCGCTGTGCAGCGTCACTTCCTTCGTGCTTGTCTCGTATTCCACTTCCGCATCAAAATATCCGTTGCGCTCCAGTCGCTCCCGGATATTCCGCTTGCCTTCCTCCAGCAGGTCCGTATCGACCGCACCCTCCTGATATACCGGCACCAGCTTCTTCAACTCTCCGCTCGAAAATTTCGCCCCGACCACCGCCATGCGCACCAGCGGCCCTTCCGTCACCTCCAGTTCCACCGGGATCGTATTGCTCTTCGCGTCGTATGCTCCCCGCCTTGCCACCGCGCGCGCGTTCAGATGCCCCTTCTTCACCAGAAAATTACGCAACCGCGTAGTGCCCCGCTGCACTCGTTCCGCATTCAGTTCCCGCCCGGCTTTGAGCTTGGACCGCGCCACGATCTCCGCATCCCCGTACTCCGTCCCGTTCTTCAGCCGAATCTCCGCAATTCGCGCTCGCGGTCCGGGCCGTACCTCGATGATCACGTCCGCTTCGTGGTTCTGGGGATGCTCCACCGTCTGCGCGGTCACCTGCGCCGCGTAAAACCCTTCCTCTTTCAGCAGCTCCTGCAGCCGCTCCACTCCCTCATTTACCGTGTCTCGCTCGTACGGCTCCCCCAGCGGCAGTTGCACCGCCGCCACCGCCGACGCCTCCGACGGCGGCGAGATCAGCCCCTGCAATATCACTTGGTTGAAAAAGAGTTGTTCCCGCACCACGAAATCGATCCGCAGCCCGCCGTCCACCGGCGTCGACATCGCCCGTACGTTCGCGTATTCTCCCGTCCGGTACAGCGCACGGATGCTCTCCGCCACCTGTTCCCGGTTCAGCGGTTTTCCCAGCTCCACCGCCACGCCCCCCGGCGTCTCCGCAAGCACACGTCCGTCTTCCGCCACAATTCTTACCGCTGATACATTTTCTGCGGCAGCGGCGTTTTCCTGCGCCCTGGCACTTTCTTGTCTCGTTGGATTTTCCTGCTGCGCCCGCGCGTACCCCTCCGTCGCTCCCAAAAAGAGCGCGGCAGCCGCCACCTTGCGCCACCATTTCCCACGATGCGCTTTCATGCTTCCACTGGCTCAGACGAAGCGTAGCATAGCGGCGTTGCCTCTCCCGCGTACTTTGGCGCTATCATGAATCGGTCGACCGTGCGTCGGCCATTTCGGGCTGTCCGGCCCCCGCACCATGGAAAAGGCTGTTGCTGAATGAATCCTTCCCTCCACGAAAAATACTCGCGTCAGATTCTCTTCGCTCCCCTCGGCGAAGAAGGCCAGCAACGCCTCCTCGCCTCCAGCGCCGTTATCGTCGGTTGCGGCGCCATTGGAGCCGCTGCCGCCAACCTCCTGGTCCGCGCCGGAGTCGGAAAACTTCGCATAATCGATCGTGATTTCGTCGAACCTTCCAATCTCCAACGCCAAACCCTTTTCGACGAAGCCGACGCCCTCGCCGCTCTCCCCAAAGCCGTCGCCGCCGAGCGCAAGCTTCGCTCCATCAATTCCGCCGTCTTGCTCGAAGGCATCGTTGCCGACCTCAGCCCCCGCAACGCTGCCGAGCTGCTCGCCCCGGCCGATCTTATCCTTGACGGCGCCGACAATTTCGAAACTCGCTTCCTTATCAACGATTTCGCCGTCCAAAACAGCAAGCCCTGGATTTATGCCGCCGCGGTAGCCAGCTACGGTCTCACCATGACCGTTCTCCCCGGCGCCACACCCTGTCTCGCTTGTCTGATGGAATCCCAGACGCCGGGCCTGGAGGAAACCTGCGACACCATCGGCGTCCTCGGGCCTATTGTCAATCTGATCGCTTCTCTCCAATCCGCCGAAGCCGTCAAAATCTTGTCGGGATGCGCCGCCGCCCTCCACCGCCGTCTCATCTCCTGCGACGTTTGGACCGGCCGTTTCCAGTCCCTCCGCATCCCCCGCAACCCGGATTGCCGCGCCTGCGCCCGCCGTGAATTTCCTTACCTCAATGGCCAAGCCCAGCCCCACATCACCATGTGCGGCCGCGATTCCGTGCAGATCCACGAACGCACTCGCTCGCTCGACCTGGCCACTCTGAAAGCCCGCCTCGCCTCCACCGTCTCCGACGTCCGCCACAACGATTTCCTTCTCCGCTTCCGCATCCCGCCCTATGAAATGACCGTGTTCTCCGACGGTCGCGCCATCCTGAAAGGCACCCAGGATCCCGCCATCGCTCGCTCCCTCTACGCCCGCTACATCGGCGCCTGAAGTCCTTGCCCCCTGAGTAGGGGCGCAGCACCGCTGCGCCCCAAACGCCCAGGCCAATACTTCGTTCCCAACCCACAACGCCCAACCCGCCACAACATCCTGCCCGCAAGGCGGAGGCAAGAAGTCCGCGCACCCTCCCAACCCGAAGAAACTCAGTTAATCCCAGCAGCTACTGAGCAGGGGCGCAGCACCGCTGGGCCCCAAACGCCCAGGCTTATCATTCCTGCCTATATTGAATTTTTTTACCGCGGAACCGTGTGCCGCCCGTAAGAAGACCGCATCGAAGCCCGATCCAGGTTCTCCCGCAGATTCATCAGCGTAAGAAACGTGCTCAATATTCGCGCCTTCAAATCATCCGTCAAATGCAACCCGCTGGTCGCCACCCGTGCCAGCTTCTCCCCATTTTCCGTGATAAACCGCATGATCTCCCGTTGCCGCTCGTGCCCGGCATGCCCCAGCGCCGTTTCCCGGCGCATCTCCGCGCACCCGCTCTCCAGCGAAAGCGTGAAATGCAACACGCATAACTGCTGTTCGGCAAGCGCCGGCGGAGAGTCGTTCTTGCATCCCGCGGTTTGGCAGCGTGTTCCCATGAGCGCGAAGGCTTCTTTGATAAGTAACATTACCGGCCAAAAGAATCCACTACCCATCGGGACCGGTGATGCCAATCCTCCATCAGCTGTACTTTCGTTCATCCATGTCCGCTCGGCCAGTGTCGCCCCCCTCCCGGCCTGGCCCGGATTTTCCGATTGACATCCTTTTTGGTTATCCGTATAAATATACAGGTGAGTGCATATTTTCACCCTGTCATGAACACCGCCAAAACTTTCCGCCACGGCCAGATTCTCCGTCTCATTTCCGATGCTTCCATCACCAATCAGGAAGAGTTGCGCCGCCGTCTCGCGGCCCAGAAATTGCGCGTCACCCAGGCCACTCTTTCCCGCGATCTCCAGGAACTCCGCCTGGTCAAGACTCTCGAAGGCTATCGCACCGCCGCCGCGCTCCCCGAAGACTCCAACGGCTTGCCTTCTCTTGCTCGCGCCCTCGCCGAGTTCCTTCGCGACATTCGCCCCGCCGAAAATTTGCTCGTCTTGAAAACGCCGCCCAGCGGCGCCCAGCCTCTCGCTGCTGCCGTCGATAGCGCCAAGTTCCCGGAAACCGCCGGCACCATCGCCGGTGACGATACTGTGCTCATCATCACCCCCGACAAGAAATCCCGCGAAGCCCTCCAGAAAAAAATCGAATCGCTGGTAGGCCGCCGCGCCTGACATGCGCAATCCGGCACAACTCGCCGTCGTCGGCGTAACCGGCTACACCGGTTTCGAGCTGGCCCGCATCCTCGTCCGGCATCCCGCCGTGAAGTCGCCGGTCTTCTACGTCCGCGACACCCAAGGCAAAAACTGCCTCGCCGAACTTTTCCCTCGACTCCGTGGCGTCGGCGAAGCCCCCCTTCGCTCGCTCTCCGTTCCCGAAATTATCGCCAGCAACGCCGGCACCGCGTTCCTCGCCACACCCCATGAAGTCTCCGCGGAAATTGCTCCTGCGCTCCTGGACGCCGGTCTCCGCGTAGTCGATCTCAGCGGCGCCTTCCGCTTCCGTTCCGCCGGCACCTTCGCGTCCTGGTACAAGCTCCCCACGCCCCACGCCAACTGGCTCCCCGACGCCGTCTACGGCCTGCCCGAACTGTATGCCACCGATATCTCCTCCGCCCGCCTCATCGCCAATCCCGGCTGCTACGCCACCAGCGTCATTCTCGCCCTGCGACCACTTGCCGATGCCGGCCTCATCGCCGGCGAAAGCACCGTCGTCTGCGACTGCAAGTCCGGCGCCAGCGGCGCCGGCAAAGATCCCCGTCGCGACCTCCAATTCGTCGAGGTCGACGAAAATTTCAAGGCCTACAACCTCTTCTCTCATCGCCACACCCCGGAAATTCTCGAACATACCGGTTTGCCCGAGGAGCGTCTCGTCTTCTCCACTCATCTCCTTCCGCTCGCCCGCGGCATTCTTTCCACCATCTATGTCAACCTCAGCTCCCCGCAATCTCCGGAAGCCATCGAAACCATCTTCCGCAAGTTCTACGCTGGGCGCCCCATGTTGCGCATTTGGGCCGCCGGCTCGCTGCCCGAACTGCAGCACGTCGCCCACACCAATTTCTGCGACCTCGGCTTTTCTCTGGATTCCTCCGGCAAACGCCTGATCGTCGTCTCTTGCCTCGATAATCTTGGCAAAGGCGCCGCGGGCCAGGCCGTTCAAAATCTCAATCTCATGTTAGGCGTTGAGGAGCAGACCGCACTGCAATGAAAACTGTCATTAAACTCGCCGGAGCTTTACTCGAAAACGACGCCACTGTCCGTGATCTCGCCCGGCAGATCGCCGCGCTGGCGCAACAGGGTCAGGAACTCCTCGTGGTCCACGGCGGCGGCCGTCTTTTCACCGCCACCCTCAAGCGCATGGGCATCGAAAGCAACTTCGTCGCCGGCTTGCGCGTCACCAATCGCGAAACGCGCGACGTCGCCGTCATGGTCTTCGCCGGCCTGCTCAACAAACGCCTGGCCTCCGCCATCTCCGCCGAAGGCGCTCCCGCCGTCGGCATCTCCGCTGCCGACGCCTCCTGCTTCCGCGCCGAGCCTATGGTTCACAACGAAGTGGAAGGCCGCCTCGGCTTCGTCGGCTATCTCACCGGCCTGAATAATTCTTTCATCGAGTCGCTTTGGCGTGAGGGTCTGGTTCCCGTAGCTCCCTGCCTTGGTCTGGGCCCTGATAATGAGCTGTACAACATCAACGCTGACCACATGGCCGCCGCCTGCGCCGAATATCTCGCCGCCGACCGCCTCATCTATCTCACCGACGTGGCCGGCGTTCTCGATGGCGACAAAGTCCTTTCGGCTATCACCTGGGAAGAAATTGAGCGCCTTGTGCAATCGCGAGTCGTTTCCGGCGGCATGGTTCTCAAACTCGAAGCCGCCAAGCGCGCCCTCGAAGGCGGCGTCCGCGAAGTCCACATCGTCGGCGGCACGTCTGATGATTCCCTCCTGCGCGTCTCGCAAACTGCCGATGCCCGCTCCGTCGCCGTTCCCGGAACGCGCGTGCTGCGCGAACCCTTACCCGCTGCTCAGGCGGCCCTCTCGGCGGCGTGATGCGCTCTCCCACCAAAAAGAAACCGGTCGCCCGCTCGCTGTCGAAGTCCGGGCCTGCGCACTTTCCCCCGCCCAAGCTCGATCCTTGCCTGGCCGATGCCGACCGCTTTCTTCTCCCCACCTATAAGCGACAATCCTTCGTCATCACCCACGGTCGCGGCGCCTATCTCTTCGACTCCGCCGGAAAAAAATATCTCGATTTTCTCGGCGGCATCGCCGTCAATGCCCTCGGCCACGCTCACCCGCGCATTGTCAAAGTCATCCGCCGCGAGGCGGCGCGCGCCATCCATCTCTCCAACCTCTATCACCATGCCTATCAGGGGCCGCTAGCCCGCAAGCTCGCCGATATTTCCGGCATGGATCGCGTATTCTTCTCCAATAGCGGCACAGAAGCTGCCGACGGCGCTCTGAAATTCGCTCGCCTTTGCGCCCGCACTCCCTCCGATGCGCCGGACCGGCCCGCCGCCAAGCATCGCGTCCTGGCCATGCACAACTCCTTTCATGGCCGTACCTTTGGCGCCGTCAGTGTCACCTCCACCGAAAAATATCGTCTGCCCTTCGCTCCCCTCGTCCCCGGTGTGGACTTCGTCCGTTTCAACGACCTCGCCGATCTCGAATCCAAATTCGACGACACCATTTGCGCCGTCATCCTCGAAACCATTCAGGGCGAAGGCGGCATCCATCCCGTCACCGAAGCCTTCTGGAATCGCGCTCGCTCCCTGGCCACCCAGCATGGCGCCCTCCTCATCGCCGACGAAATTCAATGCGGCCTCGGCCGCACCGGCCGATACTTCGCCTACCAGAAGTTTTCCTCCCGGCCCGATATCGTTCTGGTCGCCAAGCCATTGGCCGCCGGCCTGCCTCTCGGCGCCGTCCTCACTTCCGAAGCCGTCGCCTCGCGCCTTTCTCCCGGGCTCCACGGAACTACCTTCGGCGGCGGCCCGCTCATCTGCGCCACCGCCCTCGAATTTCTCGCCATCCTCGAAAAAGAGAAGCTTCTCGCCAACGTCCGCGAGCGTGGCGCAGAACTACGCCAAGGCCTGTCCAAGCTTGCTTCCCGCTTCTCCTTCATCCGCGAAGTCCGCGGCGAAGGTCTGATCCTCGGCGTTGAACTCTCCATCGACGGTAATCCCTTCGTTGCCGAAGCCCTCCAGCACGGCTTGCTCATCAATTGCACCCACGACTTTACTTTGCGTTTGTTGCCGCCGTTTCTCATCACCCGCGCGCAAGTCCGCGAATTCCTTCGTCTCTTCGAACTCGTTCTGGCCAATACCCAAAAATCCATTTCGGCTGCTCCCGCGCAACCCGCCGCTAATCCGCGGCGCTTGGCGCAATCCGCAGCGAGGTAAAAAATGACCACGACAGCTCTCGTAGCTCCCATTTCTTTATCGAACGATCTCCTCACCGGCGCGGAATGGAGTCCCACGCACACTCGCGAACTTCTCCATCTCTCCGCCGACATCAAAGTGCGCCCGGTTCGTTACGCCTCCACTCTCCACGGCAAATTCATCGCCCTCATCTTTGAGAAGCCTTCCCTCCGCACCCGGGTCACCTTCGAAGTCGGCATCCAAAGCATGGGCGGCTCCGTCATCTTCCTGGATCACACCCAAGCCTCTGCTTCTCTGGGCGCCCGCGAATCCATCGCCGATGTGGCCCGCAATCTTGATCGCTGGGTGCAAGGCATCGTCGCCCGCGTTTATCACCAGCGCGTGCTCGAGGAAATGGCTGCCAATGCCGACATTCCCGTGATCAATGCGCTCTCCGACAAATTCCATCCTTGTCAGGCCCTGGCCGATTTCTTCACCCTCGAGGAAAAATTCGGCGCACTGCGCGGCCTCAAGCTCTCCTACGTCGGCGATGGCAATAATGTCTGCCATTCCCTGATGTGTCTCGCCGCCCGTCTCGGAGTTCATCTCCGCATCGCCACTCCGCCGGATTATGCTCCCGCTGCCGAAGTGCTGGCCGATTCCAAACGTGTCGCCCGCGAAAGCAAAGCCAAAATCGAATTGATGACCGACCCCCGCGAAGCCGTCACTGGCGCGCAAGCCGTCTACACCGATTCCTGGACCAGCATGGGCTTCGAAGAAGAAGGCGAAGTCCGCAATGCCGTTTTCCAGCCCTACCAGGTCAACGCCCAGCTGATGTCCCTGGCCGCGCCCGATGCCGTCTTCATGCACTGCCTCCCAGCCCACCGCGGCCTGGAAGTAACCCAGGAAATCCTGGACGGACCGCGCTCGGTAGTCCTGGACCAATCCGAAAATCGCATGTACGTGCAGAAAGCTATCCTGCACACCCTCTTCTAACGATGTATCCGCCACTCATTGTCCGCCTAATTCTCAGTAGGGGCGCAGCACCGCTGCGCCCCAGCTCGGCAAGATGTAATGATTTCCTCTGTAGCGGCGCAGCACGCTGCGCCGGTAATCACCACCACTAAATTCAACAGGAGCAACAACCACAAACCGTGAACACCGCATCAAGCAATCTCAAGCCCAAAAAAGTAGTCCTGGCCTATTCCGGCGGGCTGGACACCTCCATTATCATTCCCTGGCTCAAAGAAAATTATCGCTGCGAAGTAATCGCCATGATCGGCGATGTCGGCCAGCAGGAAGATCTGGAAGCCGCCCGCAAAAAAGCCCTGGCTACCGGCGCCTCCGCCGTCTACCTCGAGGATCTGCGCCAGGAATTCGTCCGCGATTACATCTGGCCCACGCTGCGCGCCGGCGCCGTTTACGAGCACACCTATTTGCTCGGCACCTCCATGGCCCGCCCCATCCTCGGCAAGCGCCAGGCCGAAATCGCGCTGCAACTCGGCGCTGACGGCCTTTCCCACGGTTGCACCGGCAAGGGCAACGACCAGGTGCGTTTCGAACTGGCCTACAAAGCCATCGCACCCAACCTGCAAATCATCGCCCCCTGGCGCGAATGGGATATTGATTCCCGTGAAGACGCTATCGCTTACGCCCAAAAACACAATATCCCCGTTGAACAAAGCAAGAAAAATATCTATAGCCGCGACCGCAACATCTGGCACCTCAGCCACGAAGGCGGCGAACTGGAAGATCCCGCCAATTCTCCCAACGAGGCCATGTGGCAATGGATCAGCTCTCCGGAAAAAGCCCCGGACAAAGCCGCCGAAGTAGAAATCGGTTTCGAAGCCGGCTTCCCCGTTTCCGTGAACGGCGCTAAAGCCAATCCCATCGAGTTGCTGAACACCCTTAACGAAATTGCCGCCAAGCACGGCATCGGCCGCACCGACATCGTGGAAAATCGCCTGGTCGGCATGAAATCCCGAGGCGCCTACGAAACTCCCGGCGGCACGTTGCTGGTCACCGCGCATCGCGAACTCGAAGCGCTCACCGTGGACCGTGAGACCGCGCATTTCCAGCAAGCGCTTTCGCTGCGCTATGCCGAACTGGTTTACTACGGATTGTGGTTCTCCCCGCTGCGCGCCGCTCTTGACGGCTTTTTCAGCGTCGCGCAGCAACGCGTCACCGGCGCCGTAGGCTTGAAACTCTGGAAGGGCACGCTCACCGTAACCAGGCGCGTCTCGCCCTTCTCCCTCTATCGCACCGACCTGGCCAGCTTCACCATGGGCCGCTACAACCCCAAAGACGCCGAAGGCTTCATCAACCTTTTCGCCTTGCCGGTGACCGTCCGCCCCAAAGCCAAAGCCGAAAGCAACAATGCCTGATCGCCACAATGCCGCCATCCCCGTAGGGGCGCAGCACGCTGCGCCCCAGCGAGGCACGGCGAATGCGCTTGCAGGCCCTGGGTCTCCCAGCGCAGGCACGATGCATACACCAGCAGAGCCCGGGGCTGACTGCGCAGGCAGGTTTCGGCGTCATCAACCTGAAAAATGCAACGCGAAAAAACGGCTGAAAACGATCCTCCAATGACTTCGCCCACCCAACGCAAAGACGATCGCCTCTGGGGCGGCCGCTTCGAGCGCGAACCGGACCGGCGCTTCGACGCTTTCCAGCGATCGTTTTCTTTCGACCGCCGCCTCCTGCCTTACGAGCTGGCCGTCGATCGCGCCTGGGCCAAAGCATTGCAGAACATCGGCATTTTTACTGCCGCGGAAGTGCGCGATACTCTACGCGCGCTGGATAATCTCGCCGCACAAATCGGCAGCGATCCTTCCTTGCTCGAAAGCGCCACCGCCGAGGATGTCCACCACTTTGTGGAAAGCGCGCTGGTCCATGAACTCGGCGCGCTCGGCTGGAAGCTGCACACCGGCCGCAGCCGCAACGAACTGGTGGCCACCGATTTTCGTCTCTTCGTGATGGACGCGGCAGCGCGCGTGAAGTCCGCCATCCTTGCGCTGTTGAACGCTTTTCTCGAACAGGCCAGAGCCAACATCAGCGTGCCGATGGCCGGCATGACTCACATGCAGCACGCGCAGCCAATCCTGCTTTCGCATTTCCTCCTCGCGCACGCCGAAGCCTTCTCCCGCGATCTCGCGCGTTTGCAAGCGGCGGCGGCCAGCGCCGACGCTTGTCCCATGGGTTCTGGCGCGCTGGCCGGCAACAGCTTCGGAATCGGCCGCGAAGCGATCGCGCGCGAACTCGGCTTTTCCCGTGTCACCGCGAACAGCCTGGATGCGGTGAGCGATCGCGATTTCGCGCTCGATTATCTTTTCGCATTGGCCGGAATCGCCACGCATCTCTCGCGGCTCGCGGAAGATTTCGTGATTTTTGCCTCGCAGGAATTCGCGTACGTAATTCTTTCCGACGAATATTCCACCGGCAGCAGCCTGATGCCGCAGAAGAAGAATCCCGACTCCTGGGAACTGATTCGCGGCAAAACCGGCCGTATCACCGGCGCTTTGCTCGGCCTGCTCACTACGCTGAAAGGCTTGCCCACCAGCTATCAGCGCGACCTGCAGGAAGACAAAGAAGCGCTGTTTTCCGCGCACGATCAAGTTGCGGACATGCTTGCGGTGGCCACCGGTGCGCTGTCCGCCACGAAATTCCATGCTGACCGTTTGCGCGCCGCCGCGTCCAATCCGGCGCTGCTGGCCACCGAAGCCGCGGACTACCTGGTGCACAAAGGACTTCCGTTCCGGCAAGCGCATGACATCGTCGGCAAAGTCTTGCGCGAAGCCGAGAAACAAAATGTTGCGTGGACCGCGCTGCCACTCGAAACACTCAAGAACTTTTCTCCGGCGTTTGAAAACGATTTCGCCGCCGGCTTGAACCTGGACGCGGCGCTGGCCGGCAAAAAGGTTCCCGGCGGGACCGCGCCGGAAGCAGTACGCGCCGCCATTTCGGATTTGCAGCACCGCCTCATTACACTAAGCCCCGGTCCACCGGGCAGCAAACAAGGAGCCACGCCATGAGCACGCAAGCCGTTCGACTGCAACAAACTCTGTCGGAAATACGCGCATTGTTACGCGACGCATCCTCTGCACAGGCCGCGGAGGGACGGAGGTTCCTTCCGTGAGCATCGCGCTCACGTTATGACTCCTCCGGCAATGCAACAAGCTCTTTCGGAAGCATCGCTCCCGCGCGGCTTCCGCTTCGCCGCGACCGCCTGCGGCCTGAAAAAAACCGGCGCGCTTGATTTCGCCATTCTCTCCAGCGACGTTCCCGCTTCCGCGGCGGGAGTCTTCACCCAAAACCTGGTGGTCGCCGCTCCGGTGACCATTTCGCAAGCGCACCTGCGCGCCTCCAAGGGCCGCATGCGCGCGATCGTGGCGAACGCCGGCAACGCCAATTGCTCGACCGGCGCGGCGGGTTACGCCGCGGCACAACGCACCGTTGCGGAAACTGCCAAGCGCCTCGGCTGCAAACCGGAAGAAGTTTTTGTTTGCTCCACCGGCGTGATCGGCGTTCCGCTGGCCATCGACAAGCTTTTGCGCGCGGTGCCGTTGCTGGCGCGGCATCGGCGCTCTTCCGCGCGTTCCTTTGCGGAAGTTTCGCTGGCCATTTGCACCACCGACACGCGGCCGAAAACGGCGGCGGCCTCTTTCAAGATGGCCGGCCAGCGCATCCACATGGTGGGCTGCGCCAAGGGCGCGGGGATGATCCACCCCAACATGGCCACCACGCTGGCGTTTGTCACCACGGACGCGGCAATATCGCCTGCGCTGCTGCAAAAGACGCTGAAGGACGTCACCGCACGAACCTTTAATGCGATCAGCATCGACGGCGATACTTCCACCAATGACGCGCTGCTGGTTCTCGCCAATGGCGAAGCCGGCGCTCCGGCGATCAAGAGCGGAAGCAAAGCGCACCGCGATTTCAGCGCCGCACTCGAGCAGGTCTGCCATTCGCTGGCCCTGCAGATTGTCGCGGACGGCGAAGGGGCGCAGCGCGTGATCGAAATCGAGGTGCGCGGCGCGAAAACAGAAGCAGCGGCGCGGCGCATCGCGGAAACGGTGGCCACTTCGCCGCTGGTGAAAACCGCATTTGCCGGTGCCGATCCGAACTGGGGCCGCGTGTTCGCTGCAGCAGGCCGCGCCGGCGTGCCCTTCGATCCCGCGCGCGTGGACATCACCATGGCGGGAATCCCGGTGCTACGGCGCGGCCAGCCGCTCGATTTCAACGAGCGCGCGGCCAGCAACCGCCTGCTCGCCGACCACGTCCCCATCGTGATGCATCTGCATTCCGGCCCGGCCCGCGCCCACTACTGGACCTGCGACTTCACCGCCGAGTATGTGCGCATTAACGCGTCCTATCGCACCTAAGCCAGCATAAATATTGGTGGCTGGTGATTGCTCGAAAGCTGTGCCCGGCCACCCCCACCCCCCCCTTTTTTTCATAAGTGTTGATTCTAAAGGGAGTTAAAGTTGTTTGTTTTGATACACTTTTGCAAGTGTTGATTCTAAATGGTTTGCTGGGCTGCCTTTCCTGCCCTGAAACCAGGTGTGAAGAATGTGGATCGACCGGGAGACACTGCCCGGCAATTTTTGCAACTAGGCGGAAGATACAACAAACAGGCTGGTGCGCCGATTTCATGAATAACGATAGCACGGGAGCAAGATGTTGTCAATTAGAATATATAGATATTGAGTTATCCGTTCGAACGAATGGGGAACTTATTGGAACGGCGGCGGTTACGCGGACAGAAGATCGGGGCGGCGAAACGATGGGCGGCTAAACCAGGTGGGAGATACGGCCTAGCAGCGCGACCGGAGGGATCTCGCTCCCTGGTTACCGCGCAGCATGCTGCGCGGCTACAAAGAGGGCGACCGCCCACACGGCGATGCGCTGGGTTCGACTCCGGGGGGGGACCCACGGTGCGGGTCCGGCTTCGACTTCAAATCTTGCCAAGACAGGGCGCAGCATGCTGCGCCCCTACGTGTCCCAATTCCAGTTGGCGAATTGTTGGCGTAGGGCGGTTTTTTTGAATTTGCCTACGCTGGTGCGGGGGATCTCGGGTAGGAAGACGAAGGCATCGGGGAGCTGCCATTTGGCGAAGGACTTGGCGAGGAATTCGCGGAGCTCTTCGGGTGTGGCGGCGGCGCCTTCTTTCAGGACTATGGCGGCGAGTGGGCGCTCTTGCCATTTGGGATGAGGGATGCCGACTACGGCGGCTTCTTTTACGGCAGGATGACCCATCAGGGTATTTTCCAGGTCTACGGAGCTGATCCATTCGCCGCCGGATTTTACGAGATCTTTGGCACGGTCGACGATTTTGATGAAACCTTCGTCGTCGATGGTGGAGACGTCGCCAGTCTTGAACCAGCCGTCGGGGGTCCACCGATGGGCTTGGTCGGGAGCGTTGTAATAGCTCGCGGCTACCCAGGGCCCGCGCACTTCCAGTTCGCCGGGGGTTTCGCCGTCGCGGGGAGCTTCGACATCGGGGCCATCGGGGCCGGGGCGAGTAACGCGGAGCTCGACGAAGGGCGCGGGCCAGCCTTGCTTGGCGCGGACTTCGTAGCGCTGGTCTTCAGTCCAGTCGACCATGTGGCGTTTGAGACGGCCGAAGGTAGCCAGCGGGGTGGTTTCCGTCATGCCCCAAAGGTGCAGGATATGGAGATTGTGCCGATCGAGAGCGCGCATCAGGCGGATGGGCGGGGCGGTGCCGCCGATGAGGATGCGCACGGGTGACGGAAAATTCCAGCGGGTGGGATTTTTTTCAAGGGCGGAGAGGACGCCGAGCCAAACGGTGGGAACGCCGCAGGCGGCGGTGACGTGTTCCTGCTCGATGAGATCGAGAACGCTTTCGGCGTCGACGTTGGGGCCGGGCAGGATCAACCGCGCGCCGGTCATCACGCAAGTGTAGGGGAGGCCCCAGGCGTTGGCGTGAAACATGGGAGCAACTGGAAGAACGGTGTCGTGATGGCTGATGGCGAAGGAATCGGCCATAGCTTCCGCGAAGGAATGCAAGACGAGGGCGCGGTGGGAATAGATGACGCCTTTCGAAAAGCCGGTGGTGCCGGAAGTGAAGCACATGGCCGCGCCATCGTTTTCGTCGATGTGCGGATATTGGAAGTCGTCGCCGGCCTCGGCGAGCAGTTGCTCGTAATTCAGAAAACCCTCGGGAATTTCCCCGCAGCCGTAGGGAACGAGGATGACGCGTTCAAAGGGCGCGTCCTGCCGGAATTTTTCGAAGGTGGGAAGAAGAACATCATCAATGAGCAGGAAGCGATCGGCGGCATGATTGGCAATGGCGGCAATTTCGTTGGGATGGAGGCGCAAGTTGAGGGTATGCAGAATACCGCCGGCGGAAGGAACACCGAAGAAGGCTTCGAGGTGGCCGGAGTGGTTCCACATCATGGACGCGACGCGGTCGCCAGGACGCAGGCCGAGCTTGGTCAGAGCGGCAGCGAGGCGGCGTGCGCGGCGATAGAAGTTGCCGTAGCAGGTGCGGACGATGGAGCGGTCGGGACGGCGGGAGGCGATTTCGACTCGGGAGAAAAGTTTATCGGCACGCTCAAGGAGCGTGGGGAGGGTAAGAGGAAAATCCATCATGGTGCCGCGCATAAAAACCTCATCGCACTGGGGCGGGAACGGAGGGCATCGTATCACTGATGGGGACTCGGAGTTAGGTTGAGCGCCCCGCCCGTGGCAAGGCGCGGCGACGACCATTCCTACAGGCTCTTTCCCATTGCAAATAGGGTAAATTTTCGAGAGGATGCAGGGGACCGCTGGAGTGCCAGTCTCGCGCCCGAGGTGGCCCTGCTACCCGGACTGCCCGTGCTACGACTCTCGTCTCTTCGGCGCGCTCCGCGACTCGCAATTGGGTTCCGGGCAGAAGGAGTTAGGCAGGTGAAGAAGCTCTATATAGGGAATCTTCCGTTTTCGGCTACGGAGGAGCAGCTTCAGGAGTGGTTTTCGCAGATCGGTGTCACCCCCTCGGGAGTCAATCTGATTCGTGACCGTTTTACGGGGCAGTCGCGCGGGTTCGCCTTCGTGGAAGTAAACAATGACGAGGATGCGGATCGCGCGGTGAACTCGTTGAACGGGCAGAACTTCGGCGGACGCAACCTGGTGGTGAATGAAGCACGGCCGCAGGCGGAACGAGCCGGCGGTGGCGGCGGCGGGCGCGGCGGATACGGCGGTGGTGGCGGCGGCGGGCGCGGCAGCGGCGGGGGCGGCGGACGCGGTGGCCATGGTGGCGGCGGCGGGCGCGGCGGAGATCGCGGAGACCGAGGCGATCGCGGAAATCGTTGGTAGGCGAACGACTCTCCAGGTAGCGAAGCGGATTCTTTCCGGAAACCGCTAGGACTCCCTTGAAGAAGTTTTACACGGTGATGGTGTGTTTGGGCGCGACGCGCTCGGCTTTGCCCTGCGCGA
Source organism: Candidatus Acidiferrum sp. (assembly GCA_035309625.1). Classification (GTDB taxonomy): domain Bacteria; phylum Acidobacteriota; class Terriglobia; order Acidiferrales; family UBA7541; genus Acidiferrum. Next base: position 84,835 of record DATGEY010000041.1, on the reverse strand, counting down.
ACCGATAACGCTCCACGGCGAGAGTGCGAATAGCGCGATCGACAAGCGCCGCGATATCGAGGGCGGATTCGGCGGCGTCCAACGCGTCCGAAGTGGCGAACAGCGCGGGCGACCTGGACTGAAAAACGGGGCAGCAATCGTGAAAGGGCTGTTCGGAAATATCGTGAGTGCCGATGCGACGGGCGATCTCTTGAATCTCGAGCTTGTCGTCGCCGATGAGCGGGCGATAAAGGGGCAGCCGGGCAATGGAGCCGACGGCCTGCAAGTTTTGTAAAGTTTGGGAAGCGACCTGGCCCAGGCTGTCTCCGGTGATGAGGCCTTTGCCGCCGCCGCGCAACGCGATGCGCTCTGCTACACGCAGCATCAAGCGGCGATAGAGCAGGATGCGGAAGGCTTCCGGGGCTCGCGCGGCGATTTCACGCTGCAGGGGCTCGAACGGGACGAGATAGAGTTTGGCGGTGAATTGCCAGGGCAGCAGGCGCTGCACCAACTGGTGGGCGATGTGAACGGAAGATTCTCCGGGAGCGGCGCCACCTCCCCAAAAATGAATAAAACTGAGGTGGGCGCCGCGCTTCATCATTTTGTAGGCGGCGACCGCGGAATCGAATCCGCCGGAAAGCAGGCAAATGAGCCGGCCGGCAGTGTTGGGCGGAAGCCCGCCGGGGCCGAGAATACGGCGGGCGTAAACGAGCAGCGGACCGCGAGTAATTTCGATGCGGCAGGTACGCTCTGGGGAACTCAAATCAACACGCACCTGGCGGCCTGCGGCGCGCAATTTTTGGAGGAGGTAGCCGCCGACTTCGCGCTCGATGGCCATGGCGTTGAGAGGAAAACCCTTGTCGCTGCGGCGAGCGCGCACGGCGAAGGTGGCGAAGGGCTCATTGCGGATTTCCTCCCAAGCGGCATCTTGGAGGGCGAGGAGGGGGTCGGCATCGAGAGCGGGGCGACGCAATACGCGGGCGATGGCCAGGTGCGAAATGCCGCTGACGCGAGTCAAACGCCGCAGGGCTTCCTCGACGCGCGAGGCGTCGGCGATTTCCACGATGAGGCGGTCCGCCGGACGGGAGATGCGGGCAATGGGAATGCCGTCGAGAGCGCGACGCAAAGCTTCGCGCAATTTGTGGAGAAAGAATCGGCGGTTGCCGCGCTTGAGCCACAGCTCGTGATAGTGAACGACAATGTGAGCGGAAGGCGTCATGACCCTGGCCATTGCATGCGGATGCGCGTAGTATACAGCCGCCCGCGACCCGCTTGCAGGGATTGCGCGGAGCTGCAGCGCGGTTGGCAAGCTTCTACGACCTACCCGACCGACGGGTGACATATACGCGTGTTAAGCAGGCCCCCCAAACCCGCGGGATGGCAGGCGCGAAACAATTAACCCCGTAACGGGTTTGATACAGAGGGCCCGGAAATGTCTCGCGCCGCGGGCGGCGGCGTATATCGTTAGCGTTCGCAGCGGCTGCGCGTGCAGTAGCGTGGCGGTGGAAAATACAGTGAAACCCACGGGGCGGCTTTGCATCCAATTGGGCAAGAATTACGTCGAAGGGTAGTAGAAGCGGAAGAAAAGCATGACCACCTGGCACAAACGCGATTGGAAGCAATACTACGAGTTGGCGCGCCGACCGTGGCAGCGTCACCGTCCGCCGCGGCCGGTGTATCCGACGGGAATTAACCGGGTGCTGCCAGCGCAGGGATTTAGTTTGTCGGAGCTGGATGATGCGGGCGTGGACCTGGACCTGGCCGAAGCCCTGGGGTTACCTGTGGATGCGGGACGGATTGGGGCTTACGGTCCCAATGTGACGGTACTGCGGGATTTTGTGCGGTCTTCGCGGCAGCCGCTGTAGTTTCTTCGTAGTTTTTTCCCATTATATTTTGCGTGTTACAAAGCGTTGTATGAGGCTAATATGGCCGCGCTTGAGGTGGAGGCGCAGCTTCGTGAAACGCTTGCTGGCGATGGCGAGTTTAGTTTTGGCTGGCGGACTGTGCGGAGCGGCCAGCGGCCCGGAATATTCGATTCAGGCGATTCGTTATGCCCGCTCGCCGGGGTTTCCGGTCGCGGGGTTGGTTATGGGCGCTCCAAAGGACGAGAGGGTCGATATCGCCATGGTGGTATGGCTGATACGGGGCGGCGGACGAAACATTTTATTCGACAGCGGATTTCACCGGGAGTCCTGGCTCAAATATTTTCCCATGACCGATTTTGCGCGGCCGGATGAAGCGGTTGGCGCAGCGGGCGTGAAGCCGGAGGAGATTACCGATATTGTGATCAGCCACGCGCATTGGGATCACATGGGCGGGATCGATTTGTTCCCGAAGGCTACGGTGTGGATTCAGAAAGAGGAGTTTCGCTATTACACGGGCGAGGCGTGGCAAGCGGGCGGGCAGCACGGAGGCATTGATCCGGAGGACGTCAGGGAACTGGTCAAGCTCAACACCGAAGGGCGGGTTCGCTTGATTGACGGCGACGATATGGAGATTTTGCCGGGCATTCGCGCGTATACGGGAGCGCGGCACACGTATGCGTCGCAGTATATTCGGGTGGAGGGGAAGCCTACGTTTGTTCTGGCTTCGGACAACTGCTACTTGTACCGGAACCTTACGGAGCACAAGGCCAGCGCCACGTTTTCCGAGACCGACCATGCGGCCAACATCAAGAATCAGGCACGCATGATTGAGTTGGCGGGTTCGGAGGAGCGGGTGATACCGGGCCATGATGCGCTGCAATTTCAGAAATATCCGACGCAGGGGCGGATTGCGCGGATCAAATAGACGCTCGGTATGAGTTTTTAGGGTTTACCGCCGTGTGCGGCCAGTTCCAAGGCTTTGTCGATGCGATCGAGTTCCTCCTGAAGCTGGGCGAGCTTGGATTGTTCGAGGCGCAGTTCTTCCTCGAGCTCTATTTTCCGAGGCTGAGTGTCCTGCTCTTCGTTGCTGAGTTGTTCGAGCCTCATTTTCATTTGCGCTAATTGTTCGTCGGTCTGCTTTTCCTTGCGTTCGGCCTCACTTTGGTTATCGCGGAGTTCTTCCAGATGTTTGATGACCGCGGCCAGACGTTTTTGTTCGGACTGGTTCTGTGTGAGCCGCAAATGATCGGCGTCCACCCGCTGCGAGAGGCGGGTGACCACGGTCTGCTGGGATTGCACACGATAGATGAGGATCTGGGCTCGTTGCGCGCTAATGCTGGTGGTGCGCAAGTCCTGGCGGAGTTGACGCACTTCGTCCAAGAGTGCTTGCAGGGTCTGCGGATCGGTCGGGGCGGATTGGCCGAAAATGGTGAGGGGAAGAATCAAGAGGGCCAGGGCGAACAGCATCCTTTTGCGCATAAAAGCCTCCCGGAGGATTGTATACGCTGGAGGGGTTTGTGCGAGGCGCGGGAAGCGCGTAAAATGGAGGTCTCGCAAACACTCCATGGCCTCACCTTTCCACATTATCTCCAATAGCAATGTACCGGTGGCGCCGCCTCCGGGGGTTCATCCTCGGCCGGAATGGTTGCGGGTGAAATTTTTTGGGGGCAAGCGATACCAGGATTTGAAGCGGATTATGCGGACTTTGGATCTGCATACGGTGTGCGAGAGTGCGCGCTGCCCGAACATGGGGGAGTGCTGGGAACACGGCACGGCCACGTTCATGATTCTGGGAAATATTTGTACACGGGCCTGCGGATTTTGCGCGGTGCCTTCCGGCAAGCCGGTGGGACCACCGGACGAAGATGAGCCTTTACGCGTGGCGGAGGCCGTCGCGCGGATGGGATTACGCTATGCGGTGGTGACCTCGGTTAACCGGGACGACCAACCCGACGGCGGCGCGGCCATTTTTGCGCGCACCATCGAAGAGATTCGCCGGCGGGTGCCTGGCTGCAAGGTGGAAGTGCTGATTCCGGACTTCCGCGGCAACTGGGAGGCGTTGAACCTGGTGCTGGCGACAAAGCCGGACGTGCTCAACCACAATACGGAAACGGTGCCGCGACTTTACCGGCAGGTGCGCAAGGGCGCGCTCTATGAACGGTCGCTGGAATTGCTGCGGCGGTCCAAGGAAGCGCATCCGGAAGTGCCGACGAAAACGGGATTGATGCTGGGGCTGGGCGAGGAAAAAGAAGAAGTGCTCGCTACATTGCAAGATCTGGCGTCACAGGGGACGGACATTCTTACGTTGGGCCAGTATCTGCAGCCTACCAAGGAGCATCTGCCTATCGTGCGCTACGTGCACCCGGAGGAATTCGCGGAATTCAAGGTGCAGGGCGAGGCTATGGGATTCAAGCATGTGGAAGCGGGGCCGCTGGTGCGGTCGTCGTATCACGCCTTCGAGCAGACCGAATCCGCTGTTCGATAAGATTTAACCCAGCTGTTATTTAGTTCAGAGTAACGCCGAACTAGCGAGCCGGATCCTTTCGAGGAACAGCCGCCAGGCTCCCAGAACATTCTATATTTGGTTATTTTTGAGTGACGGTGGACCAGTCGGTGAAGGGAACGGCGCGGCCGCCGCGTACAACGGTGGGGATCACGTGATTGAAACCTTTGTGATCCCTGGCGGAATAGCTGAGCTTGAGCTGCGGGCCGAGGCCCAAATCTTCCTCGTGAATGGTTTCGAGGCCGTGAATTAGGCCTTCGCGGGTCAACTCCCTACCGGCGCGCTTGAGCCCTTCCACCATCACCATCGCGTCGACAAAGCCCTCCAGGCTGACGAAGTTGGGGCGGGAGGTGGGAGCATATTTCGACAGCTCGCGGCGGTAGAGAGCCACGGTCTTCAATTCGGTAAGGTAATAAGGCGGAACGACCTGGGTGATCACCATACCTTCGGCGTCGTCGCCCGCTTCCTGGATCAACTCGTCGGTGCCCACGAAAGAGACGGTGAGGAACAGCGGCTTCCAACCCTTGGCGTGGGCCTGTTGCAGAATAGGCGCAACCGTATTGGGCGGGCCGACCAGCACGACTGCTTGCGGGTTGGTCGCGCGTACGGTATCTATGGCACCGCCGACGTTGGCGGTCTGGCGTTCGTAGGAGGCCACTTTGACGGGTTCCGCGCCGCGGGCCTTGAGCGCTTCCTTGACACCGCTTAATACGGCGGCGCCAAAGGCGTCTTGCGGGTAGATGACGCCAACATTGCGATAGCCCAGCTTGTCCCACACGCCTTCGATCTGTTCACGCGTTTCGTCATAGTAGGAGGCACGCACGTTTACCACCCAATGGCGCAGCGGGGTATACAGGGTCTGGGCGCCGGTGAACAGGCCAATCAGTGGGATTTTGTTGTTTTCGGCCAGCGGCACGTACTTGACGGCTGTCGGCGTGCCCACAAAAAAGCCCATGGCGAAAACCCCGTCACTCTGGAGGTGGTTGAAGCAAGCCTCGGTTTTTGCGGGGTCATAACTATCGTCCATGGCCACCAACTTGAGCTTTCGGCCGTGCACACCGCCTTCCTGGTTGGTCATGCTGAAATAGGCATTGGCGCCGGCCACGGTTTCCATGCCCAGCGAGCGCGACGGCCCTTCTAGCGCGGAGCAGGAGCCGATGACGATGGTCGATTCGGTGACGCCGGGAACATTTTGTGCGGCGGCGGACAGGGCTGTTGCAAAAAAGAACAGGCACGCGGAACCGCATAGCAGGACAAGGGACAAGTCCTTCTTCATCGCTCACCTCGTACAACCGGCAATATAAGTTTCTGACGGGGTCGGGACCTTGTAGCCATACTGGATGCGAGTGGAAACGGTTGTCAACGGAGCTATGGAAAAGTGGGACTAAGGAGTAATGGGGAGCGGAAGCGAGAGAGCGGAAAAATCAGGGCTTCATGCGCGCGCCAATTAAAACCAGAGCCAGCCCGGCGACCAGCGCGGTGGCGGTGGCGGAGACCGGAATTTGCGCGGTCTTTTCCTGCTCGACGGTGGCCTGGAACGAACCAATTTTCGCTACCTGCTGCTTCTCGCGGTAGGTGTAGTCCGGATGCACGACCGCGACTATGCCGAGGAGGATTAACAGGACGCCCAGGATTATCAGCACGCGTTTCATGCGACAAACCTTAGCATAAATCGGCCAGGACGCGCGGGCGGGTGTTGGCCAAAAACACCCCGCCCACAGAGGGCACGGGGAAAATCGTTCGAAAGGCAGGGAAGAGTGCTACGAACGGGTACTGGCAGCTGCAGCGGCGACTTTCTTGGCGGCCTTGGCGGCTTTTGCAGCCGTTGAGGCTTTGCGGCGGCGCTTGGTTTTCGGCGGCGTGGCCGGGGCTTCGCCAATGAGCTCAGCGGTCATCATGCTGGTCACGAACAGCTTGGGCCCATGATCGTCAAAATCAACGGAGGTACGCTCCTGGTCCGATGCGGTGACGATTCCCAAGCCGTACACTTCGTGTTTGATTGTCTGTCCTTCTTGCATTGATTGCACAACATCCTCCTGACCACTCACTCGACGCGGATAAAATTTTTGGTGGGTGCCCCGGCTGGGGAGCCAAAGCACCCCAACTCTACAGGCTAGAGACCGGTGACGTTCTCCGCCTGAAGACCTTTAGGACCCTTCTTCACTTCAAACTCAACAGCTTGCCCTTCGTTCAGGGACTTATAACCGTCCATCATGATGGCGGAGAAGTGAACAAAAACGTCTTCCCCGGTTTGCCGCTGGATGAAACCATAACCCTTCGAAGCATTGAACCACTTCACTGTACCTTGTTCCTTTGACACTGCTGCCGACCTCGAGTTGGGATTGCATTGCGACTCTTGGTCCGTTTGCCGGTCGACTCAAGCGGTGAAGGCCTACGTCTCCCAAGCGCCGTGACATCCTCCCGCCCGCAAAAAAAGGCCACAAAGTTTGTCCTTGCAGCCCATTGAACGAGTCAAAAGGTGATACAAGAGCAACAAACGCTGTGAAAAGCATACCACGAAAACCGTAGTTTGTCCACGAGGGCGAAGGCGGCGCCGAATGGGGTGATCGGCTATAAGTCTATGGTATAAATCGACTTACTCAATATTTTTAAAAGCAAACAAGGCACCGCGAACAGCGCAAATCCGCTATTCCAGCGAGTCAGGTTGGAGGCTTAAATGGCCTTGGCCGGAGGACTTTTTCTCCCAGTACTTGCGTACCCAGGCTTCCCAGCTCTTCCCGGCGGCTGGATCGCGGCTGGAGAAGGCCAGTGCCGCGATTTCGGCATAGGAAATTTTAACTCGCTGGTTGGAGTCGCGAGGCAAGAGGCGAACAAATGAGCTTTCGAGAGTCGCGCCGGTTACCCGGTCAAAAATATAGCCGTCCAATTTGCTGCCATCTTTCTTAGTGATGGTCACGTCGCCTCGGTAGTCGAACGCTTTTTCGAGCGCCTGGCGAAGGTCACTTTCGGAGGCCAGTTGGGGCACCCAGCCTTCTACGCTTTGGTGGGCTGTTCCCGGAGCGACTTCCAGCGTTTCGGGGTCCACCTTGGCGTTTAGGGAAGCCTTCTCCGCGGCGTGGCGCTGCGCGTGGGTGGGAGCGCTCATGCGCGGGTTTCCTCGAGCTTGCTGCCAGAATCGATCTGTACCAACGGGTTGAAGGTGTGGACCGGCTTGACCGGCTCGTTCAAGAGGGATAGGGCGCCGGAATCTTCATAATTGCCGGCAAAAGCGGACTTTGCGGCGGCCCAGATGCCGCGTAGGCCGCTGAAAGTGAAGTCCACCGCGCTGGCTTCGTAGCCGCTATGGACCATGCAATTGGCGCACTTGGGATTTCCCGATTCGGTGCCGTAATTGTGCCATTCCACGGTGTCGAGAAGTTCCTGGAAGGTGTCGGCATAGCCATCCTGCAGCAGGTAGCAGGGCTTCTGCCAGCCAAAGATGTTGTAGGTGGGCATGCCCCAAGGAGTGCAGGCGTATTGTTGCTTGCCCATAAGGAATTCGAGGAATAGCGAGGACTGGTTGAAGCGCCAGGTGGCTTTGCGATTGGAGAGGATCGCACGGAACAGGCGGCGAGTGCGAGCCCGGCCCAGGAAGTGTTTTTGGTCGGGGGCCTTGTCGTAGGAATAGCCGGGAGAAAGCATCATGCCTTCGACACCGAGGTCCATCATTTCGTCGAAGAATTGGCGGACGCTGTTGGGATCGGCGCCGTCGAACAGGGTGGTGTTGGTGGTGACGCGGAAACCGCGCTGGACGGCTTCCTTGATGCCGGCCATTGCCAGGTCGTAGCCACCTTCGCGGCAGACGGAAAAATCGTGATGCTCGCGCTGGCCGTCCATGTGGACGGAAAAGGTGAGATATTTGCTCGGTGTAAACAGCGAGAGCTTTTCTTTCAGCAGCAGCGCGTTGGTGCAGAGATAAATGTACTTCTTGCGGGCCACCAGGCCTTCGACAATTTTGTCGATCTGCGGATGCATCAGTGGCTCGCCGCCGGGAATGGAAACCATGGGCGTGCCGCATTCATCGACCGCTTTGAAGCACTCTTCGGGGGTCAGTTCTTTTTTCAGGATGTGCGGCGGGTACTGAATTTTGCCGCAGCCAGCGCAGGCCAAATTGCAGCGGAACAGCGGCTCCAGCATCAGAACAAAGGGATAGCGCTTGCGACCTTTGAGCTTTTGCTTCAGCACGTAGGTGGCGACGGTCAAAGCTTGGGAAATCGGTACGGGCATCGCGCCTCTTATCCGCAAATTAGGGGGAGTACAACCAGCCGGCCCCTCAACCTCCACTATTGTAACTGACATTCCAGCGATTCGCCGCAAGCGGTTTTTCGGCGGTTGGGAACAATTTCCTGGGTGGCACCCGGCGTGCCACGCTATACCAGCCCAAGGGTAGGGAATGAAGGCGTAAACTGCTGCTTTCAGGCACGTGCGTTCCATGCCGCGACCTAACCTGCTTTCGTTATTTGAGGACTTCCGGCGCCATAGAGGTGACCTCGCCGTGGTACAGCGGCGCGGCTATCGGCGGGAGATCTGGACTTACGGCCAAATGGCGGATGCGGCCTCGCGTCTTGCGCGGGATTTGCAGGAATTGGGCGTCCGCACTGGCGATCGCGTGCTCCTTTGGGGACCGAACTCGGCGGAATGGATGAGCGCGTTTTGGGGCTGCCTGTTGCGCGGGGCGGTGGTAGTGCCGATGGATGACGGCACCACGACGGAGTTTGCTCAACGCGTTGCCCGCGATACGGGCGCGAAACTGGTCATCGCCGCGCGAGGCAAGCCGGCCGTTGAACCTGCCATTGGAATCCTGAAGCTGGAGGATTTAGCCGACAGGGCGAGGGGGCCCTATGGCGTCGCCACGGATCACAATGGGCCCGGCAAGCTGCCTTCGGCGCACCAGTCGCTAGCCGATGAGCCCATTACACGGAACCATGTGGCGCAGATTCTTTTTACCTCCGGCACAACGGCCGAGCCGCGGGGCGTGGTGCTGACGCATGGAAATTTGCTGGCGAATCTGGAACCGCTGGAACGCGGCATTGCGCCCTATCGCAGGTACGAGCGGTGGTTTCATCCGCTGCGCTTTGTGAGCCTGGTGCCGCTGAGCCATGTGTTCGGGCAATTCATGGCGCTGTTGGTGCCGCCGCTGCTCGGCGCGACGGTGGTGTTTGAAAGTTCCGCGAATGCGACGGAGTTGACGCGCACGGTGAAACGGGAGAAGGCGACGGCGCTGGTTAGCGTTCCGCACATGCTGGATTTGCTGCGCAGTGGGTTGCTCCGCGACCTTGCCGCGCGCGGCGAGGCGCCGTGGTTCGCGCGTGCCTTCGCGGCAGCCGCTGGGCAAAAATTCCTTCGCCGCGCCTGGATGTTCCGGCGAATTCACCGCCGCTTGGGGTGGAAATTTTGGGCGTTCATTTCTGGAGGCGCGGCGCTTTCCGCGGAAACGGAGGAATTTTTCAGGCGGCTGGGCTATGCGGTGGTGCAGGGTTACGGGATGACGGAAACCGCGTCGCTCATTAGCCTCAATCATCCATTTCGCGCTGCGCAAGGGTCGATCGGCAAAGTTCTTCCGGGGCGCGAATTCCAGCTTGCGGAGGATGGCGAGATTTTGGTGCGCGGAGAAAGTGTGGCCGGCGGTTACTGGCAGAGTGGGGCATTGCAAGCTTCAACCGCGGGCGCGCGCGAAAGAGACGGCTGGTTGCGTACCGGGGACCTCGGTGAGTTGGATGCGCAAGGTAATCTGCGTTTCCGCGGACGCAAGAAAAGCGTGATCGTCACGGCCGCCGGACTCAACATATATCCGGAAGATTTAGAGGCAGCGCTGCGCAGGCAGGCCGGGGTGGGCGATTGCGCGGTGGTGCCGCGAAAACGCGACGGAAATGCAGAGCTACTGGCGGCGCTGTTGTTGCAGGAGCCCAGCGATGAAGCCGCGGAGCGAGTGATTGCGGGCGCAAACCGATCACTGGCGGAGTACCAGAAAATTCGGTCGTGGATCCTGTGGCCCGATGCGGACTTTCCCCGAACGCCAACCGGCAAACCGAAGCTGGGAGAAATCGCCACGCGGGCCGGACATTTGCTTGACTCTTCGCAGAACGAAGGCGATAGCGGAACGACGGGCTTGCCACGCGGACGATCATCCGGGAGCGCGACAGACCTGCTATCCAAAGTGTCGGCGGTGCACGGTGGCCAGGCGCAGGATCTTGAACGCGATCTAAATCTTAGTTCGCTGGAGCGAGTCGAGTTGATGAGCGCGTTGGAGCAACGCTATCAGGTGGAGCTAAACGAAACGGCCTTCGCTCAGGCAAAAACCGTAGCTGATGTGCGGCGATTGGTGGCAGAGCCCACGGCTCTCCGGAGCCAATACGTTTACCCGCGGTGGGCACAATGGGGAGCGGTGCGTTGGTTGCGGCTGGCGATTTATTACGGGCTGGTGTGGCCGGCAACGCAAATTCTCGGCCATCCAAAAATTATTGGACGGGAAAATCTCCGGGACGTTCGAGGACCGCTGCTGATCGTTTCCAACCACATCACGCGGCGAGCCGACATCGGGCTGATCCTGGCGGCGCTGCCGTCGCGCTTTCGGCATGGCGTCGCCACTGCCATGGGCGGGGAGGCGCTGCAGAGGATGCGGCGTCCGCCGCAGGACTGGCTGTTCTGCAAACGCTGGGCTTATCAACTGGGATATTGGCTGGTGGTTGCGCTTTTCAACGTGTTTCCCTTGCCGCAGTTTTCCGGATTCCGGGAAAGTTTTCGCTACGCCGGAGAAACGGTGGACCGCGGCTATAGCGTTGTCGTTTTCCCGGAAGGAGAAGTCAACGCCACGTCGACCGGCGAAGTGGCGCCATTTCAATCGGGCATCGGGCTGCTGGCGGAAAATCTTGGCGTTCCCGTCGTGCCCATGCGCCTCGATGGCGTATGGCAGATGAAGCGTCAGCGGCGGCGCCTGGCACGCATCGGCGAAATCACGGTGCGTATCGGCGCGCCGGTTTCCTTCGAGCGCGGCACGCCTCCGGAAGAAGTCGCGCAGCGTCTGCAATCGATCGTGCGATCGTTGTAACGGCCACGCGCGCGCATGTTATGTGGCAAAATAGAGGTTTGTAGAGAACGAGCTATGGCGCACAGAACTACGCTGGACGTGGAACGGCCGACCAAGACTGCGAAGGCTTTGAAGAAATCAGCGGGACGCGGCGAGGAACGCGAACGGGTGTTTGAGGCGTTTCGCCGCTGGGGTTACAACGAGGCTACGCTCGATCCGCTGGGATTCGTTGGGCCCTTCCCACAGCCGGAACTGGAAAAGCTCCGTGGCGAAGCAGCCGAACAAGCGCGGCGCATCTATTGCGGCACCATCGGCGCGGATTTCATGCATTTGCCGCAGCCGGAGCGACGCCGCTGGATTGCCGAGCGGATGGAGAGTTCGCTGGCGGATGTCGAAGTGGATCGGCAAAAAGTGCTGGAGCGGCTGGTTCGCGCCGATCTATTCGAGCAAGTGTTGCAATCGCGTTATCTGGGCACCAAGCGATTTTCTCTGGAAGGCGTTACGGCGCTGATTCCGCTGCTGGATTCCATTCTCGATACCATCGGAGAGCGCGGCGCGGTGGAATCGGTGATGGCCATGAGCCATCGCGGCCGGCTGAACGTGATGGTGCACGCGGCGTGCAAATCGCCGCATGAAGTGGTTGCCGGGTTTGAGGATGTGGACCCGCGCAGCGTGCTGGGAGCCGGGGACGTGAAGTATCACGTCGGCGCTACCGGAACGTATGTCACTTCGTCAGGGAAGGAAATCGGCATCCATCTGGTTTCCAATCCGAGTCACCTGGAAGCTGTCGATCCGGTGGCGCTGGGGCGGGTACGAGCCAAACAAACGCGCTACGGAGCCGGTAGCACGGCCAAAGTTGTGCCTATCGTCATGCATGGCGACGCGGCTTTTGCCGGTCAGGGCGTGCTGGCGGAGACGCTGAATTTAGCGGACCTGCAAGCCTACAGCGTCGGCGGGACGATTCACATCGTGGTGAACAACCTGATTGGCTTTACCACTCGTCCGGCGCAGGAGCAATCCTCACGCTTCGCTTCGGACATCGCCAAGCGCCAGTACGTTCCGGTGTTTCACGTGAATGGCGAAGATCCGGACGCGGTGGTACGGGTGGGACAGCTGGCCGCGGAATATCGTGCGGAGTTCGGCAGCGACGTGGTGGTCGATCTGATCGGTTATCGGCGGCACGGCCATAGCGAAGTGGATGATCCGACGATCACGCAGCCACGTTTGTACGATCGCATCAAGAACCACCAACCGCTGTGGCGCATTTATTCGGAGCGCATCGGCGTGCAGCCCATGCAGATCGTGGAAAATATTCGGAAAGAGTACGAAGAGGAACAAAGCAAGGCCCGCCAGATCAAGAAAATCCCGCACCTGTGGCAACTTCCGGATTATTGGTCGGCTTACCGTCGCGGGCGTTTTAAGGCGGAGTACGAAGCGGACACCGGCCTGGACCGGGAAACGCTGGCGGAGCTGACCGACGCACTGTTACGCGTGCCGGACGGCTTTCACGCGCATCCCAAAATCGTCAAGCTGCTGGAGCAGCGCGCCGAAATGGGCCACGGGAAGCGCGCGGTCGATTACGGTTTCGCGGAAGCGCTGGCGTTGGGCGCTCTGCTGCGTGAAGGCAGCCCGGTTCGCCTTACCGGGCAAGATTCCGAGCGCGGCACGTTCAATCAACGGCATGCGGTGCTGGTGGACACCGAAACGGAAGAGGAATATTGCTCGCTGGCGCACCTGGCGCCGGAGCAGGCATTCTGCGAGATTCACAATTCGTCTCTCTCGGAAGCGGGTTGCCTGGGGTTTGAATATGGCTTCAGCCGCGATTATCCCGAGGCCCTCGTTCTGTGGGAAGCACAGTTCGGCGATTTCGCCAACGGCGCCCAGGTCATCATCGATCAATTCATCAGCGCCGGCGAAGACAAGTGGGATTTGCCTTCCGGGCTGGTGCTGTTGCTACCACACGGCTATGAAGGCCAGGGGCCGGAGCATTCGAGCGCGCGCATCGAACGGTTCATGCAATTGGCCGGGGAAGAGAACATGCAGATTTGCCAGCCCAGCACGGCGGCGCAATATTTTCATCTGCTGCGCCGGCAGGTGCGGCGGCCGTGGCGCAAGCCGCTGATCGTGTTCACGCCGAAGAGCATGTTGCGCCATCCGGACGCTTCCTCCAGCATCGATGACTTTACGCAGCCGCGATTTTTACCGGTGGTGCCCGATCGCGAGGTGCAAGACGCCAAGCGCATCCTGATCGTCAGCGGCAAGCTCGGCCACGAGTTGCGCGCCGAGCGGCGCCGTCGTAAAGATACCAGCACGGCGATCATTTTCCTCGACCAGCTATACCCTCTGTTGCGCCCGGAGATTTCCGCCGCGTTGGATGAGCATCCCAACGCACGGGAAGTGGTGTGGGTCCAGGAAGAGCCCAAGAATATGGGCGCGCACTTTTTCGTGATGCCGCGCATCGGCCAACTTGCCCAAAGCAAAGGTATGAAGATTCGGTCTATTAAGCGCTCGCCCAGCGCCAGCCCCGCCACCGGCTCCGCCAAAGCCCACGAGTTGGAGCAAAAGACGCTGCTCAGCCTGGCCTTTACCACCAGCGCCACAAAGTAAACTTTTTTCCCGTAACACTCCATTTATCTGCGCGTCATCCGCGCGTAATGCTCCTGGCCCACACTGGCTGCATTCACAGTGACTCCCGAAGGCTCAAGTGATCCCAGGCCCCACGATAGCTTCCGCATTTCGCGCGCCTACGGTACACTTCGAACAAGCCGGCGGGCGGAACGTGCCACCTGCATGAAACGTGTCCTTATCATTGAAGACGACCGCGATATCGTCGAACTGGTGCGCTACAACCTGGCCAATGAAGGTTTCCAGGTGCAAGCGGCCTTTGACGGCACCAGCGGTCTCCATACCCTGAAGAAATCGCCTCCGGATCTCCTGCTTCTCGATCTCATGCTTCCAAAACTTTCCGGGCTGGATATTTGCCGGGAGGTTCGCCGGGATGATTCGCTCAACCGTCTGCCCATTCTGATGCTCACCGCGCGCGGCGAAGAAGCCGACCGCGTTGTGGGCCTGGAGATGGGCGCCGACGATTACGTCACCAAGCCCTTCAGCCCGCGCGAATTGCTGGCGCGCGTCAAAGCGCTGCTCCGCCGTGCGGAGCCGCCTTCGGACTCGCCCCGCACCATTGAGGTCGGCAAGCTGGCCATCGACCCGGCGTCGTACCGCGTCAGTCATTCCGGGAAGGCCGTTCCGCTCAGCACGCTCGAATTCCGGCTGCTCTATTACCTTGCTTCGCGTCCCAATCGCGTTTTCACCCGCGACCAGCTTCTCGATGCCGTGTGGGGCACGGATCGCTTCGTCACTCCGCGCAGCGTGGACGTTTACGTCCGCCGCCTGCGCGAAAAAATCGAAGGCGATCCCGAGAATCCGGTGCACTTGAAAACCGTCCGCGGCGCTGGGTATTTGTTCGAAACTCGTGCGGCATAACCTTTTCTGGAAACTCGCATTGACGTTCTTTGCGCTGCCGCTCGGCGTGCTCTTCGCCGTGGATTTTTTTGCGGAGCGCGCCTTGCGCGAAGACTACGCCGGCACGGCCTTCTCGCATCTCGCCGCCATCGCCCATCTCGCGCAAGCGCGTCCTCCGCATCTAAGCGCGATACCGCCGATTGGTCCGGAGGAAGTTGGCGCTCTACAAAAATGGACGGCGGAAATGGCCGCCAGCGGCGCGCGCGTCACGCTGATCACGCCCGCTGGATTGGTTCTTGCCGATTCGCAATCCGATCCCAGCACCATGGAAAACCACGCCGGCCGGCCCGAAATTCGCGACGCGATGGCCAAGGGCGAAGGCCAGTCCACCCGCCACAGCGTCACCATCAACCGCGACCTGTTGTATTACGCGGTAAAGCAGGATGTCGGCGCAGGCTCTCCGCTAATCCTGCGCTTCGCTATTCCCCTGGCCACCGTGCAGGAGTTGCTGGGATCCTTCCGCCGCAGTTTGTGGTTGGCTTCTTTGGTGATCCTGTTACTGGCGGGAGCGGCCTCGCTGCTGATTTCCCTGGGCATCTCCGAGCGCATCGAGCGCCTCAAGGAATTCTCGCGGCGCGTCGCCGAAGGCGACTTTCGGCCCCTGCCAGGCGATGGCTCCGGCGATGCGCTGGGGAAACTGGGAGCTTCCTTGAATCAGACCGCCGCGCGGCTCGATCAGACCATTCGCACGCTCACCGAAGAACGCAATCTTTCCTCCGCGATTCTGGGCAGCATGGTGGAAGGGGTCGCCGTGTTGAACGCTGCGGAACGCCTGGTCTTCGCCAACCAGAGCTTCGCCGGGATCCTGGAGCTGGGAGTCGCGCCCAAGGCGGGCAGCGCACTGTTGGAAATTGTGCGCCAAACGGAAATGATCGAAGCGGTGCGAAGAGTGTTAGCGGGGGAGGCGCGCGTGGAAGCCGAGATCGTGACCGGAACGCTGCGGCAGCATTTCTTCGCGGCTACCGTCGCGGCGGTGCGCGCCGGGGAAACTTCCGGCGCGGTGGTTGTGCTGCACGACATCACCGAACTGCGCAAGCTCGAGCGCGTGCGGCGCGATTTCGTCGCTAACGTCTCCCACGAATTCCGCACCCCGCTTACCGCCATTCAGGGTTTCGCGGAAACGTTGCTGGCCGGCGCCATGGATGACCCGCAGCATCGTGGGCACTTTCTGGAGATTATCGTGGAGCATTCCCGGCGGCTGGCGCGGCTCACCGAAGATTTGCTGATGCTTTCCAAGATGGATGCGGATCGCCTGGAGCTGGAAATCCGCCGGGTCAACGTCGCGCAACTGGTCGAATCGTGCATGGAAACGTCGCGCCATCGCGCTACCGAGCGCGAAATCGAAATTTCCGTCAAGCCCCTCAATTCCGTGCCGGACATCGCTGGAGATCGGCGCCGCCTGGCGGAAGTGCTGCAAAATCTGCTCGACAATGCTACGCAATACACGCTCTCGCGAGGCAAAATTATGGTGAGCGCGGAGGTGCGCGATTGCGAAGTGGTCTTCACCGTCGCCGATACCGGCATCGGCATCCCCACTGCCGACCAGCCGCGCATCTTCGAGCGTTTCTATCGCGTAGACGCGGCGCGCTCTCGGGAACTGGGCGGCACGGGCCTCGGCTTGTCCATCGCCAAGCACATTGTCGAAGTGCATGGCGGCCGCATCTGGGTGGAAAGCGAGGTCGGCCGCGGCTCGCAGTTTTATTTCACCGTGCCGGTCTTCGATTCCGAACGCCTTGCGCGTCTTGCGGGAGCGGGGGCCTCCACCCGTCCGGCATAGGGCGCGAAGCGTCGTCATCGAGAATTCACACGGGTTTGATGATCGCGTGACGCGGTGCATGCAGACTGGGCCCGCTTAATCTTCACCAAAACTTCCTCCCGGAGGACCGGAGCACCCCTGGCCCCGGTCCTCTCTCCCCCCTAACTACCTGAATCGTTATAGGTTACTGAAGGGACTCCCGGAAATACGGTGTAGCCTCGCGCGTGTTAAACTTAGATGTTTGGCTGGAGGCGAAATTCCGTGAATTGGGGCTGGCTGCTGCTGCGCATTGCCATAGGGCTGACCATTCTTAGCGCCCTGTTTTTGTCCCAGCGGTTCTGGTATCGCTCGCTGTGGCGCCTGAGCGCCAACTGGCGGGTCCTCTCATTGCGGGTCGCCGTGCGCTTGGGTTATGTCGCGCTATTGCTCCTGATAATCGGTTCGACGGTCAACGGATTTCGCATGGGCCACACCAAGCACCTCATCCCCAGCGACAATCTGATCGATATTTTTGCCGGCTTGTGGTTTACCAGCGCTCTCTTTGCTTACCTGGCGATGAAAATGGTCCGCCTCGTCGAGCGTCTTTGGGCTTCCCTGCGCTCCGCCGCGCGGCGCAACTCCGCGCCCGTTCCCAAGAAAGCGGTCTCCCTGGCGGCGCCGAATCTTCCTTCAACGCCAGCTGCCTCGCCGGCTGCTGCTGCGGAAATCGTTCCCGATCCTTCGCGCCGCTACTTTTTCCGTACGGCGTCCGCGCTTGCCGGCGCTGCCCCTTTTCTCAGCGTAATGTACGGTTTTGCCGCCGAGCGCCTGGATTACCACATTCGCCGGGTCGAGATCCCGACCGCCAACCTGCCGCCAGCCCTCGACGGCATGAAGATCGCTCAGCTCAGCGACATTCACCTCAGCGGCTACATGAGCCGCACCGATGTACGCCGCGCGGTGGACATGGCCAATGAGCTGGGCGCCGATCTGGCGGTAGTGACCGGCGATTTCATAACCGGGGCCGCCGATCCGTTGGAAGATTGCATCGACGAAGTCCGCAATCTCCGCGCTCCGCTTGGCGTTTTCGGCTGCAACGGCAACCACGAAATCTACGCGCGCGCCGAAGATGCCGCACAAATTTTCTTTGCCCAAGCCGGGATGAGGCTGCTGCGCCACGAAAACGTGCAGCTGGCCTTTCGCGGCGCGCAATTTAATCTGCTTGGCGTCGACTATCAGCGCGAACGCACCCCGAGCGGCCATCGGCTGCAGATGCTTCCCGACTTAGCTCCCCTAGTCCGCCGCGACATGCCCAATATTTTGTTGTCGCACAACCCCAATACGTTCAATCGAGCGGCGGAGCTGGGCATCGAGCTGTCGCTGGCCGGCCATACCCACGGCGGGCAAATCCAGGTCGAAATTCTGGATCATCGCCTGAGCCCGGCGCGCTTCATCACCGACTACATAGCGGGGGCCTTCTTCCGCCCGCTCTCCATGCCAGCGGCAAACCTGCGCGCCCTGAAAGATGCAAAATATTTAGCCAGCAATGAAACGCTGTCCTCGGCTCGCGCCCAGCCCCCTCTCTCCGTTCTCTATGTCAACCGCGGGCTCGGTACCGTGGGCGCTCCGGTGCGCCTCGGGGTGCCCCCGGAAATCACGTTAATTACCCTGCGCCGCGCTTAGCTTCCCGGGCTCATCCGCTTCGCTGCCTTGGTGAGCGTCTCTATGCTATCGTCGGCAAAGGATATCCCCATGGAACAATCTGCCGAACCCGATCGCTTTTCCACCGAACCGGACGACGCCGACGAATCGCCGGAGTCTGGCTCCGCGCCCGCTTCGCCCTTTGGCCGCTGGCTGGCTACCGTAGTCTCTCTCGGCGGCAGCGACCTGCTCCTCGTACAAGGCGCTCCTCCGTGTATGCGCATCGACGGCGAGGTCCGCAAAATCGAGCAAATCCTTCTGGAAGGCTCGGAAATCGAAGCCGCCGTCATCCCCGCGTTAACTCGCCATGCACAGCGTCTTTACCGCGAGCAACTTATCGCGGACTCTTCTTATCGCGTCCAAGGCCTGGGCCGCTTCCGCATCAATCTGCATCGCGAACAAGGCCGCGCGGCCGCCGCTATCCGTGTCCTGCCGTCCCGGGTTCCCGCTTTGCGCGAGCTTAATCTTCCGCTTTCGGTCGAATCACTCGCGCATCTCCCTCGTGGTCTCGTCCTGATCGGCGGCCCCGCCGGCGCCGGCAAATCCACCACTCTGGCCGCCCTGGTGGACAACATCAATCGCCGCGAAGCCCGCCACATCGTCATCATCGAAGATCCCATCGAATACGAACATCAACACGCGCGCAGCATCATCGAACAGGTCGAAATTGGCACCGACGCGCCCGATTTTCCCACCGCTCTCCGCGCCGCATTGCGACAGGCTCCGGACGTCATCGTGGTCGGGGAAATGCGCGACACGGAAACCATGCGCATCGCCGTGGCCGCCGCGGAGACCGGCCACCTGGTCCTGAGTACCTTACACACCACCGATGTTGCCTCCACCGTTTCGCGCATCTCCGACTCTTTTCCGCCGGAGCGCCAGAACTCCATCCGCCAGGAATTGGCCATGGCGCTCGCCGCTGTCCATACGCAAATCCTGCTGCCCAAAAAGGGCGGCGGCCGTATCCCCGCAGCCGAGTTGCTGCTGGTCGGGTATGGCGCTCGCCACCATATTCGGCGCAACGCGCTGCAGCACCTTCATCAGGAAATCGCTCTTACCAAGAAGAAAGGATCTTTCACGCTGGAGGAGTCTCTGGTGAACCTCGTGCGCCAAGGCCACATTGAGCGCGAGGACGCTCTGCTCTGCGCCATTCATCCCGATGACCTCGACATTCTTCTGAACTCACCGGCCTCAGCCACTGCCCATGGCTAGGCCTGGACCTACATTCTCGAATCCGCCAAGCCTGCCGCGCCGCGCCCGTAGCGAGCAACCTCAGTTGAATGTAGAATGCTCTCGCTCTCCGATCCACAGGAGATGGCTGCCATGAAAACCATGATCGTGCTTTGCTTGTTTGTCGCGCAAATCTCGTTCATTGCAAAGGTCTCCTATTCACAAGCGGCAGCGGGGACCCAGCCTACCATCGCGGCAGTTCTTGATTAGCAATTCACCGTGGTGGAGCATCAGATCGTCTCCGCCGCCGAGGTTATGCCGGAAGAAAAGTATTTCTTTTCGCCCGCGGCTGGCGAATTCAATGGCGTGCGCACCTTCGCCCAACAACTCAGACACGTTGCATATGCGAATCATTTGTTCTTCGGTGCAATTCTGGGCCAAACGGCGCAATCGGGACCCGAGCGCAATGGCCCCGAATCCATTAAGACCAAGGAACAAATTCTTCGCTATCTGCGCGATTCCTTTGCACTCGACCATAAGGCTATTGCCGCCATCACCCTCGAGAATGAAGTGGCTCTACTCGATAAACCCCCGGTGCCCGCATTCAACACACGCCTGGGAATCATCAATCACATGTGCGCGCATGCATACGAATTACGGTCAGATCGTCGAATATCTTCGCATGAACGGAATCGTTCCTCCCGGGAGCCAACCGCCAAGGTAGCCGTGGAGTACGGCGCTCCTGATCTTCATGCGTGATATCCCGCCGATTATCGGTCTGTGCGCGGGCTCCCGTTCCGCTGCATCCGCAAATGCGCCGCCACCAGACGAATCTCCTCGTAGGTAACGTCTTCCGGCAGTGCTTCCTTTACCGGCTTTAATCTTTCTTGGCCGTGTTGTTGAACGGCCGCCGCGATTTGCGCACAGCGTTCGGCGCTGAGCCATTTAGCCTCGAATTCTACGTCGCCTTCTTCCATCATTTTCACCACCAAATCCACCACACTGCTGACCGTACGATTGCGAATCTGCGCTATTTCCTCGAACGTGCGTCCGTCCCGAAGGAGCTGCAGGGTATCTTCGCGTGGGTGCGATGCCGCAGCGTGCCAGTCCTTGCTGGCCCGTTCGCCGTTGCGGAAACGCCGGAAGGCATCCAAGATTTCTCGCCCGTAGCGATCCACCTTCTTGTCGCCAAAGCCGGGAACCGTGCGTAGCGCTTGTAGATCGGCCGGCTTGGCGGCGCACAGTGCATCCAGGGCGGTGTCATGCAAAACCAAAAAAGCGGCCATCCCTGAGTCTCTAGCGGTATTGCGCCGCCACTCGCGCAGGTATTCGCGTAACTCGGCCTCGGGCGCACACAAGCTCACCGCAGGCGAACGTATTCCTCTGAGTACCCGCTGCTCTACCGGCCGGCTGCTGGCCTTCGCGCGCCGCCCGCGGGGCTGCGCAGCCTCCACTTCCAGCCAGTCCGGAACCCCTGCGCAAATATCGCAGGTGCCGCAGCGTTCCCACTTGGGCTGCTCGCCAAAATGTTTGCAAACATGGTGTTGCCGGCACTCCATCGATTCCACAAAGCGTTCCACCTCGCGGTAGCGTTGCCACGCCCGCTCGCGTTCCGCGGGATCCGCGATTTGCCCATTGAAGTACGCCTGCAATCCACGGTCTTTTTTTTGCCACAGCAAAAGGCAATCCGCGGGCAATCCATCTCGCCCGGCCCGCCCAGCTTCCTGGTAATACTGCTCCACGCTCTTCGGCAACGATAAATGGATTACCGTGCGTACGGCGGCTTTGTTAATGCCCAGGCCAAACGCCAGCGTCCCCACTAGCACGCGCACTTCGTCGCTCATCCACTTTTCCTGATTTTCCCTGCGCGCCTTGGCTTCCATTTGTCCGTGGTACCCGATCGCTGCCATCCCATTTTCTTCCAGCAGATCGACCGTCTCCCCCACCCGCGCAATCGTCGGCGCATACACGATCACATTGCCTTCGCTGACTCTTTGCACCGACCTCAGCAGCATCTCCTCCTGCGTCCGCGAGTTGCTTTCGTGCACCAGGTAATTCAGGTTCGGCCGCCGAAAGCTGGCAATGTGTTTGTGCGGGTCGCGTAGCCGCAACTGTTCGATAATGTCGTGCCGCACCCGCTGCGTCGCGCTGGCCGTGAACGCCGCAATCGGGCGGTCCGGGAACAATTCGCGCAACCGGCTCAACTGGCGGTATTCCGGGCGGAATTCGTGGCCCCACTCGGAAATGCAATGCGCCTCGTCGATCGCGAAGAAGGAGAGGGGTAGCCGCTTCAGTAGCTCTGGCGTGTCTCCCAACGCCACCCGTTCCGGCGAAAAATACAGCAGCCGGAACTCCCCGGCTATCGCGCGTTTCAGTATTTGGCTTCGTTCGGTTCCCACCAGCGAACTGTTTACAAAGGCCGCGGGAATTCCCATCTGCTCCAGCTGTGCCACCTGGTCCTGCATCAAGGCAATCAGCGGTGAGATCACCACCGCCGTGCGCCCGGCCTCCAGCACCGCGGGCAACTGGTAACAGAGCGACTTGCCGCCGCCCGTCGGCATCACCACGCAAGCGTCCCTTCCAGCCGCAATGCTGCGTACCACGGCCTCCTGCCCGGGTCGAAACGCGTCGTATCCCCAATAATGACGAAGGGTATCCGCGAAAGAGGTCCTGTCCGGCGGCATCTCGCTTTCAATCCCCTGCTGCGGCAAGCTCATAGTGGCGCACATAGCATACTCCTAACTCGCGGCAAGATTCGCTTTGGTTTCGCCACATGTCAAGTAAGGCTTCCGCAAATCTTGCTCGCCGTTCTAAAAACTGTGGAAAAGCTACATCCCTGTAGGGCCGGCTTCCGGTTCACCCTGAGCCTTGGAGGCGGGCGCGCCGTATACCCCGCCACATTGAACCCTTGTAATTGCCATTCAATGTCGATTTCTGCCGTTTAATGGATAACGATTGCCTAACCCGTCCCTGAGATGTTATCTTCCGCCATGTTTCCGAGGCCTGGGCAGGTCACATCGTTCGCCCATGCAAGCGTCGTAAGCCCTTTCTCTGCAACACATTCTCAAATCTTGGTTAAACCGCCGCAACGTGTAAGTCGTTTAGCTGCAACAGATTCGAGGGGCCCTGGTGTAAGTCCTTTCCCTGCCGCAGATCCGGAGAAGGGGGAGGGGGGTGCCCTCGCGCCCTCGCCCACGCGCCGCGTGTGGCGGCGAGTTGCCGGCGGGGGAGCCCGGTGCCATAATCCAGTTTCAGGCCACACGGCGTATTCCCGCTGGGAGTTCAGTTTGCGGAATGCGAGTTACGGGGGATAGTTATGGCATTGCGCGATAGCTGGATCGAAAAAAGAGAAGCGGCTGCGGCCACCGCCAATGGAAACCGGAACATGTCGCAGATGCATCTCGCGCGACAGGGGTTCATCACCGAAGAGATGCAGTTCATTGCCAAGCGAGAGCGCCTGGAACTGGAACTGATTCGCAGCGAAGTGGCCCGCGGCCGCTGCATTGTTCCCGCCAACATTCATCACCGCAACCTCGAACCCATGGCCATTGGCATCGCCACCAAATGCAAAATCAACGCCAACATCGGAAACTCGGCGACCAGCTCCAACATTGACGAAGAATTGAAGAAGCTGCACCACGCCGTGCACTACGGCGCGGACACCATCATGGATCTCAGCACCGGCGGCGACATTCCCACCATTCGCAAAGCCATCATCGAGGCATCGCCCGTTCCTGTTGGAACCGTACCGGTATACGAAGCCATTTCGCGCTTGCGTCGTCCGGAAGATCTCACCTTTGAGCTAATGATGGAAGTGATTGAAGAACAGGCTGAGCAGGGCGTCGATTACATGACCATTCACGCCGGCGTGCTGCGTGAACATGTGCCCTTTGTGCGCCAGCGCATCACCGGAATTGTGAGCCGCGGCGGATCGCTGATGGCGCACTGGATGGAGCACCACAAGAAACAGAATTTTTTATATGAGCGATTCGATGAAATTTGCAAAGTTTTCAAGAAGCACGACGTGAGTTTTTCGCTGGGCGATGGCTTGCGTCCCGGTTGCATTGCGGATGCCAGCGACGAAGCGCAATTCGCGGAATTAAAAGTGTTGGGCCAGCTCACCAAAAAAGCCTGGGAGCACGACGTTCAGGTGATGATCGAAGGCCCTGGGCACATCCCCATGGACAAGATCAAAGAGCAGGTCGACAAGGAAATGGAATGGTGCCATGAAGCGCCGTTCTACACGCTCGGCCCGCTGGTGATCGATATCGCTCCAGGCTATGACCACATCACCAGCGCCATTGGTGCGGCTATGATCGGCTGGTTCGGCGCATCGATGCTCTGCTATGTGACCCCGAAGGAACATTTGGGCCTGCCGAATCCGGAAGACGTGAAACAAGGCGTAATCGCCTACAAAATTGCCGCGCACGCCGCCGACGTTGCCCGCCATCGCCCCGGTGCTCGCGATCGCGACGACGCTTTGTCTTACGCGCGCTTCCTTTTCGACTGGAATAAACAATTCGAGCTCTCGCTCGATCCCGCCACCGCCAAAGCCATGCACGACGAAAACCTTCCCGACGATTTCTACAAGGAAGCCAAGTTCTGCTCCATGTGTGGCCCGAAGTTCTGCTCCATGAACATCACGCAATTGGCCGAAGCCGAAGGCGGCCACGATCAAGCCGAACGCAAACAAAAATTCGTCGAGCTGCTGGCCAAGGTAAAATCCGCCGGCGCGTAGGCCTGCGTTTAGGCCCATTTCCCGAAGCGGGTGAGTCTAGAAACAGGATGGCAATGTCGGATCGCTCAGCCGTGATGGCGTTGATTGGGGCGGGACCGGTGGGGCTGGGCATGGCTAAGGCTTTGCTCGAGCACAAGATCCCGTACCAGCAACTGGAGGCCGACCGCGAGCTGGGCGGGAACTGGCTGCACGGCGTGTACGAGACCGTGCACATCATTTCCTCGCGCAAAACCACGGAATACACGGACTATCCGATGCCGGCGGACTATCCGGATTTTCCGAGCCGCCAGCAGATGCTCGATTATTTACGGGATTATGCGCAGAACTTTGAACTCACTCCGCATATTGAATTCAACACCAAAGTGGTGATGGCTTTGCCGCTGCCAGACGGACGCTGGGAATTGGAACTGGCCAGCGGCGAGAAGCGCATCTACAAAGGATTGATTGTTTGCAACGGGCATCACTGGGACCGGCGCTTCCCGGAGTATCCCGGCAAATTTGGCGGGGAATTTATTCACTCCAAGGATTACCGGACGCCGGCGCAGTTGGCCGGGAAACGCGTGCTGGTGATTGGCGGGGGAAATTCCGCTTGCGATATTGCCGCGGAGGCGGCGCGGGTGGGGAAAACGGCGCGCATCAGCTTGCGGCGCGGTTACTGGTTTTTGCCGAAGACGCTGTTTGGGATTCCGTCGCCGGAACTGATCAAGCCCTGGTTTCCGGTGTGGGCGCAGAGGCTTTTTATCCGCGCGATTTTGCGCGTCGTCATCGGCAAATATTCGGATTATGGTTTGCCCGCGCCGGATCACAAAATTTTCGAGGCTCATCCGACCATCAACAGTGAGTTGCTCTATTACGTGAAGCATGGACGCATCCAGCCGCGCAAGGATATCGCGCGGTTTGAAGGCGACACGGTGCATTTTGTGGATGGCAGTAGCGAAGAATTCGATACCGTGGTGTGCGCCACCGGGTATCACGTGAGCTTTCCGTTTCTGCCGCCCGGCCTGGTACAGGTTAAAGGCAGTACCGCGCAAGTCTACGGCGGGTGCGTGCTGGCAGAGTACAAAAACATCTACATCATTGGGACTTCGCAATTGCGGTATGGATTTGGCCCGGTGGTAACCCCGGGAATGGAACTGATGGCGCGTATGATGCTGGCGCAGGACCAGATGGAATTGCCGATCGGTTTGGTAATGCGCGAGTCCGGGGTGAAAATTCCCCGGACGCACCTGGTCGATCCGCACGCGGCCATACGCGCGATTCGCCGTGGCCAGCGCATGTTGCCGCTGCTTTTGTGGAAAGAGAAGAGACTGCGGAGGAAACTGTCGGGGCGTTCCGCTGCTCCTCCCCCGCTTACCGGTTTGGTTGTGCCGCGGACAGATCGCGGCGTGGCGGTGTTTTGAAATCCCGGGCATCAAAACGGTGAGCGGCGAAATAAATCGATGCCATTTTTAGCAAATGGAGTGGCGGTAGTGACCGGAGCGGGCTCCGGCATCGGTCGCGCGCTTGCGCGGCAGCTTGCGGCGGTCACCTCCGCGCTGGCTATTGCGGATATCGATGGAGCGGGATTGCAACAAACCGCGGCATCACTCAGCGAGCGCGGCGTGCAACTAACCTCGCATATTCTGGACGTCGCGGATGAATCGGCCATGCGTGCGCTTGCGGAGGAGGTAGCGGCCAGGCACGGGCGCGTGACGTTGCTGATCAACAATGCGGGAGTTGCGCTGCACGGCAGATTCGAGGAGATTTCGCTGGATGACCTGCGCTGGCTGATGGAGATTAATTTCTGGGGTGTGGTGTACGGAGTGAAATATTTCCTGCCGTTGCTCAAGAAGGAGCCGCGCGCGCACATCGTGAATATTTCGAGCGTGTTCGGAATTGTAGCGCCGGCGGGGCAGAGCGCCTATTCCGCGAGCAAGTTCGCGGTGCGCGGATTCACGGAAGCCCTGCGGCACGAACTGGACGGCTCGCCGGTATTCGTAACCTGCGTGCATCCGGGCGGCATTCGCACTCCGATTGCTCGACGCGCCCGGTTGGGCGCCAATACGCCGCCGAGTTCGCGGGATGAAGCGATTGCCCGCTTCGATCGCTTGACGCCGACCATGCCGGATGCGGCGGCAGCACGGATCCTGAAAGGCGTGGAGCGGCGGGAGCCTCGGATTCTGATTGGGCACGACGCTCGGGGAATTGATATTTTGCAGAGGTTGCGCCCAGGCACGTATTGGAAGGCCTTGGCGAAGCGGGTGCAGGAGCCGTCGCGGTAGCCTTTCACCATATTGATTTTATTAGTGGCCTGAAGGTGGCCGCTTCATGGAGATAGGAGGCTTGCATGGGATTTGTTAGAGCTGCTGCCAAGGCGGATGTACCGCCGGGGACGATTCGGGAGTTCCAGGTGGAGGGCAAGGCAGTGGCGCTGGCCAACGTGGGCGGGGACTTTCACGCCATCAACAATGTCTGCCTGCATCGGGGCGGACCGCTGGCGGACGGCCCATTGGAGGGCACGAAGGTGACATGTCCCTGGCACGGCTGGGAATATGACGTCCGAACGGGCAAAGTGGGGCAGAATCCGACCGTGGGCGTGGAGTGCTACGCGGTGGAGGTGCGGGGGGAGGAGATTTTCGTCAATGTGGGCAGCTGATGACGCGTAAAGTGCTGATTATAAGAGCCATATTATGGTTTTGATGGGTTAAAGGCTTGGATTTGAGTTTTGATGTAAAATTTGCCGAAAGCCGCTAACCCGCACATTTTAAGTCGCTTTTTCATCATACCCAATGTATAGTGCCGACTCGAATCCTCGATGGCACTTCCGACCGCGCAGCGACACTACTGGATATTTAGCGCCGACCCCCACCACTACCACTGGGATACTCTTTTCGTGAAAGGCAAGGAAATGTGGCACGGTGCGGCGGGAAAGCCGGACGCCATCCGGGCGCTAAAGCAGGTGCGCAAAGGCGACCGGGTGCTGTGTTATCACTCCGCCCCGGAACGAGCGCTTTATTCCATTGCGGAGGTGACCCGGGATCCGTACCCCGATCCGCATGACCGCAAGGAGAAAAATCTGGTGGCGGACCTGCGGGCGTTCGAGCGGCTGCCGCGGCAGGTGACATTGGCGGAGTTGCGGGAGAACCGCGCGCTGCGCAAGATGAAATTGCTGAAAAATGTGCGAGTGCTGATCACGGCGATTACGGACGAGGAATATCTGGAGATTTTGCGGATGGCCGGGATTGTGGCCACGCCAGGGATTCCGCTGCCGTAGTTGCACTCTGAACATACCTTCGGCGACCGTGGGAATATTTTAGGTTGAGGTCCTTCACCTGCCCTTGTTGGGCTGGTTCAGGATGACCGTGCGGTGATGGTTGGTCTTTCAAGGGGGAGCGATGGGTGTCTCCACGCGCTCGGTTTTTTCGGCTCTGGCCGCTTTTGTCGTTATGATGTTCCTTCCTATGACCCTTCCCGCTCAGCAAGCGCATCGAGCTAGCCTGTTATCCGGGATTGCCGACGGTACAACGCGGGTGGTGGATCTCAGCTACTCGATCAGCGACAAGCTGGTGGCGTGGCCTGGGGATAAGCGGGTATTTGAAGCGCAAGTGAATGCCACGGTAGAGCAGAAGGGATATTTCACACGTAGCTTCTGGATGCTGGAGCATTACGGGACGCATCTGGATGCGCCGATACATTTCCCGCCCGGAAAAGAAACGGTCGACCAAATCGCAGCGAAACGATTTTTCGGACCAGCCGTAGTGTTAGACGTGCGGGAGGAAGGCGCGAAGAATGCGGATTATCAGGCGCCGGTGGGGCGCGTGGAGGCCTGGGAGAAGAAACACGGCCGGATTTCCGAAGGATCGATTGTGTTGCTGAGGACCGGGTGGGCGGCTCGCTGGCCCAACGCGCAAAAATATCGGAATCAGGATGCCCAGGGGAAAATGCATTTCCCCGGGCTTTCCACGGAGGCGGCGAAGTTATTGATCGCGCGCAAAGTCAGCGGCATTGGATGCGACACCATGAGTGTGGATTATGGCGCCTCCGAGGATTTCGCGCTGCATCACCTGGCTTTGGGCGCCGGGCTGTACCACCTGGAGAATCTAGCGGACTTGAGCGAAGTGCCGGAAGAGGGGGCTTTCTTGGTGGTGGCGCCGATTAAGCTGGAAGGCGGGTCGGGCGGTGCGGTGCGGGTTTTTGCATTGGTGGGAAAGAGTAAGTAGAAGAGTGCCATGGGAACGGCGATTACTTCTTGCCGAGATAGGGCGCAGTAGTGCTGCGCCCCTGCGTCGGAGTTGCTGAACATTTTGCGGATTTATACGTTCTACAGAAAGAGTTGCGCGAGGATTTATGAAGATGATTTGGCGATTCTACAGTGCGGCGTTATCAATGCTGGCAGCAAGCGTGTTATTCGCAATGCCTGTTTGGGGGCAGGCGGAGTTTCCGGTGTCGACCAAGACGCTGAAGAATGGGATGAAGGTGCTGGTACAGACGGACCACAGCATCCCCAACGTGGCGCTGTACATTTTTTATCGGGTGGGATCGCGCAATGAGGGGCCGGGAACGACGGGGATTTCGCATTTTTTCGAGCACATGATGTTCAACGGAGCCAAGAAGTACGGCCCGGGCGAACTGGACAAGCACATGGAAGCAAATGGTGGGGCGAACAATGCCTACACCACCCGCGACGTGACGGTGTATCAGGATTGGTTTCCGCGCTCGGCGCTGGATTTGATCTACGACATCGAGGCCGACCGCATCCGGGACTTGAGTTTCGATCCGGCAAAAATCAAGTCGGAGCGCGAAGTGGTAGCTTCGGAGCGGCGACTGCGCACCGATAACGACAATGGTGGCTTGCTCGACGAGCAGCTATGGGCCACCGCCTACCTGGCGCACCCGTACCAGTGGCCGGTGGTGGGCTGGATGAGCGACATCGAGCATTGGACCATGGAGCAGCTGAAGCATCACTTCGAGATGGGATATTCGCCGAACAATGCAACCATGGTGGTGACCGGCGACGTTTCCCCGGAGGAGATCTTTGCCCTTTGCGAGAAGTACATCGAGCCAATCGCGTCCCACGCGCCACCTCCTCCGGTGACGACGGTGGAACCGGAGCAACTGGGCGAGCGGCGGGTGATCGTGCGAAAGCCGGCACAGCTTCCCTTGGTGCTGCTGGCGTATCACATTCCGCAGACCAACCATGCGGACTATTACGCGCTGAACATTTTGCGGACGGTGCTGTTCCAGGGGGAAAGTTCGCGGATGTACCAGCGGCTGGTGGACAAAGATCAGATCGCACTGGATGTTTCCGCCTCGGTCGAGCCGGCCTTCGATCCCACCATCATGGAGATCGCCGCTCAGCCGAAACAAGGAGTAGATCCGCAAAAGTGCGAGAAAGCGATGTATGAGGAGCTCGATAAGGTCAAGGCCGCGATGATCAGCGATACGGAACTGGAGAAGGCCAAGAACATCCGGCTGGCGGATTTTTACCGGCAAATGCGCACGATCAATGGGCGGGCCAATACCATCGGGACGTATGAGGTATTTTTTGGAGATTACCGGAAGTTGTTTGACGCGGCGAAGAATTATTCAGCCGTGACCAAGGAGGACGTGCAACGGGTGGCGAAAACGTATTTTGGAGCGAATAATCGCACGGTGTCGACGCTGATTCCCGAGAACTCGGAAGAAAAGAGCAAGCCATGAGGGGCGGAACCTGGGGTGCGCCCATCGCAGCTCTGGGCAAGCTGAAGCGGACCACCGCAACGTTTGCGGCCGCCGCTATCGCCGTTGCGATACTGGCTTGCGTCGCGCCGTCAGGCGCACAAACCCTGCATATGCCTCCGCATGAAAAATATGTGCTGAAGAATGGATTGACGGTGCTGCTGCTGGAAAAGCACGGAGTGCCGATGATTAATGTTTTTGCCATTGTCAAAACGGGATCGGCGGCGGACCCGGCCGGCCAGGATGGGCTGGCATCGATTACCGCCGGGCTGTTGCGGAAAGGGACCAAGGAACGGACGGCGCAACAGTTTGCCGCCGACCTGGACTACATCGGCGGCGAATTCGAGGCCGAAGCGGGAGCGGACTTCAGCAGCGTCAGCGCGGAGTTCCTGACCAAGGATTTGACAAAGGGGCTGGGGCTGTTCTCGGATGCGCTGCTGCACCCAAAGTTCCCGCAGGAGGAAGTGGAGAAATTGCTGGCGCAGTCTGTGGACGCGGTGCGCGGGGCCAAAGACGATCCGCAGCAGGTCCTGGGGCTGTATTACGACGGGTATTTATATGGAACGAATGCTTATGGAAGGCCGGCCGGGGGCGATGAGCAGTCGCTGCCGCGGATCAGGCGCGATGCGATTGTAAAGTTCTACGAAGGAAATTATGCCCCGGGAAATACGCTGCTGGCGGTGGCCGGCGAATTCAATGGCGCGGAGTTGCGCAAGAAGCTGGAGGACACATTTGGCGCCTGGCCGGCCCGCACGGTTGCGGCTGCGCCGGTGGCGGTGACGGCCCCGGTGAAAGGCAAGCGCTTGCTGCTGGTGGACAAAGAAGACGCGACGCAAACCTATTTCGCGTTTGGAAATGTGGGCATCGCGCGGAACGATCCGGATCGGGTCGCGATCCGGGTGGTGAATACCATTTTCGGCGGGAGATTTACTTCCGAGCTGAATGAGGCCTTGCGCGTGGAATCGGGGTACACCTATGGAGCTTCGTCGTTTTTTGACGCGCGAAAGGAGCCGGGACCGTTTGGGATATTCAGTTTCACGAAGAATGAGACCACGGCGCCGGCGATCGATCTGGCGCTGCAGGTGCTGGCCAAGCTGCATAAGGACGGAGTGACCGAGGAACAATTGAAATCGGCGAAGAGTTATATCAAGGGGCAGTTTCCCCCCAACATCGAAACTTCGAAGCAGTTGGCACAGATTGTCGCGACGCACGAATTTTACGGACTGGGCGACGATGAAATCAATCAACTGGAGGCGCGCGTCGACGCGGTGACCACGGAAATGGCGAAGCGGGTGATCCAGAAACACTATCCTTTGGAGAATCTGGTGTTTGTGTTGATCGGGAAAGCTTCGGCGATTGGACCGGCGGTCGAGAAGTATGCGGAGAAGCGCGATAACAGGGCCATTAGCGAGCCGGGGTTCTGGCCTTCGGCGAAGCAGTAGGGGCGTTAGCAAAAGAGGAATGCGGTCCGCGATAGGACTGATTGCGGTTTTTGAGTTCGTAGGAGCTGTTTCACGTGGGGAGGATGAGGATGCGTTTCCGAGTGGCGATGATTACGGGTCTGCTGTTGGCTTGCATCTGCGGACGTGCGGCGGCTGCGGAGGCGACGCCATTGCTGGCGCATGCGCCGACGCTAAGCCGGACGCAGGTGGTGTTCGCTTACGGGGGATACTTGTGGAGCGTGCCGCGGGAGGGCGGGGAGGCGCGGCAGCTCACCACCGGCGGACACGAAGAATTGCCGATATTTTCGCCCGACGGAAACTGGATCGCATTCACCGGCGAATACGACGGCAACTTCGATGTCTTCGTGATTCCTGCGGAAGGCGGCGAACCACGGCGCCTGACCTGGCACCCGGGGCCGGATATTGCGGAGGGCTGGACGCCGGACGGAAAAAGAGTGCTGTTCCGTTCAGGGCGCGAGGCGTATGCGGACTTTGACCGGCTGTACACGGTGAGTGTGGAGGGCGGCTGGCCGGAAGTGCTGCCGATGTGGCGCGGCGAGGATGCGTGGTTTTCGCCGGACGGAACGCGGATTGCGTATGTGCCGAATTTGAAGTGGCAGACGTCGTGGAAGCGGTATCACGGCGGACAAACCACGCCGATCAATATCGTGAAGCTGAGCGATTTGACGCTGGAGCAGATCCCGCGGAAAAACTCGAACGATTCGCACCCGGTATGGTTTGGGGATACGGTGTACTTCCTGTCGGATCGCGATGGAGCGGTGACCCTGTTCGCGTATGACACCAAAACTAAAGCGGTCAAGCAAGTGGTCGAGAACAAGGGACTGGATTTGAAGGAAGTGTCGGCGGGGCCGGATGCGCTGGTGTACGAGCAGTTCGGCGGGATTTATCTGTTCGAGCCGGGAAGCGGGAAATCGACGCGCGTACCGATTCGGATTTCCGGCGATTTGCCCGCTACTCGGGCGCATTACGAAAAAGTGGGAGACAAGATACAGAATGCAGCGATTTCACCGAGTGGTGTGCGCGCGGTGTTTGAGGCGCGCGGCGAAATTCTGAGCGTGCCGGCGGAAAAGGGCGACGTGCGGAATCTTACGCGCACAACGGCGGTCGTCGAGCGCGATCCGGCGTGGTCGCCCGATGGAAAGTCGATTGCCTTTTTCTCGGACGAATCCGGGGAATACGCGCTGCATATCGTGGATCAGTCCGGTACCGGCGCGGTGAAGAAAATCAGCCTGGGAAATCCGCCCTCCTTTTTCTATGGGCCAACGTGGTCGCCGGACAGCAAGAAGATTGCCTATACGGATAAGCGGATGAATTTCTGGTACGTGGAGCTGGAGAAGGGCGCACCGGTGAAAATGGACTCCGACCGCTTCGAGGATCCCGGCGTGTCGTTGGCGGTAAAGTGGTCGCCGGACAGCAAATGGCTGACGTACTCGAAATTTATGGAGAACCACTTGCGCGGGGTTTTCGTGTACTCGCTGGAGAGTGGGAAGGTTTCGCAAATCACCGATGGTTTGGGCGATGCGCGTTATCCGGTGTTCGATAAAGGGGGAAAAGAACTGATTTTCGCGGCCAGCACGGACCTCGGGTTGTCATCGGGCTGGCTGGACCTTTCCAGCTTTCAGCACCCGGTGTTGCGGAACATTTACGCGGCGGTGCTGAAGAAGGGCGATAAGTCTCCGGTCGAGCCACAGAGCGACGAAGAAAAGGTGGACGAGAAGAAAGACGGCGCGGACAAGGGCAAGGAGGCGGATAAAGGCAAAGAAGGAGAAAAAGGCAAAGAAGGAGAAAAAGGCAAAGACGGGGACAAGAAAGACGAGAAGAAGGACGAGGGCGTCAAGGTCACCATCGATCTGGATGGGATTGGCCAGCGCATCGTGGCGCTTCCGATCAAGCCCGCGAATTACGTGAGCTTGGATGCCGGCAAAGCGGGCACGCTATTTCTCTCCGACCTTGCGGATGTGCCACGGTTTGGGCCGAATACGGCAACGATAACGAAATTCGACGCCAGCACCCGAAAGACGGAGCCGTTTCTCGCGGGAGTCAATAGCTTTGCGGTTTCGGCAAATGGAGAAAAAGTGCTGTACCGGCAGGGGCCGGGCTGGTTTATCGCCGGAACGGGTGCAGCGCCGAAGCCGGGCGAAGGCGCCCTGAATGTGGGAGCCATGGAAGTGCTGGTCGATCCGCGCGTGGAGTGGAACCAGATGTACCACGAGGTTTGGCGGATCGAGCGGGACTTCTTATACGACCCCAACCATCATGGACTGAACATCCCGGCGATTGAAAAAAAGTATGCGCCATATCTTAAGGGGGCGGGCGGGCGCGAGGATGTGAATTATCTTTTCGATGAAATGCTGGGCGAAGTGACCATCGGACATATGTTCATCCGCGGAGGCGATGTCCCGGAAGCGCCTAAGGTGAAAGGCGGCCTGTTGGGAGCGGACTACAAGATTGAGAATGGCCGCTACCGGTTTGCGCGCGTGTTCAACGGCGAGAATTGGAATCCGAATTTGCGGGCGCCGCTGACGCAGCCGGGAGTGGAAGTCAAAGCCGGCGAGTATTTGCTGGAGGTCAATGGCGTCGATGTGCGGCCGCCGGCGGACGTGAGCAGGTTCCTGGAAAACACCGCGGACACCCAGGTGCGCATTAAAGTGGGACCAAATCCGGACGGCAAGGACGCGCGTGAGGTCACGGTGGTGCCGGTGGCGACCGAGTTCCCGCTGCGCAACCGCGCCTGGGAAGAGGATAACCGCCGCAAGGTGGACGAGTTGAGCGGAGGGAAAGTCGCCTACGTGCACGTTCCGGACACCAGCGTTGGCGGGTACACCAATTTCAACCGCTTCTATTTCGCGCAGGTGGGGAAGCAGGCGGCGGTCATCGATGAGCGCTACAACCACGGCGGATCCATCGCCGATTACATCATCGATTCGCTGGAGCGGCCGTTGCGCAATTGCGCGATTACGCGCGAAGGCGAAAAATTCTGCTCGCCGCTGGCGCAGATCTACGGGCCAAAAACCATGATCATCAACGAGATGTCCGGTTCCGGCGGCGATGCGCTGCCATGGATGTTCAAGCAGGACAAAGTGGGCCCGCTGGTGGGCACGCGCACTTGGGGCGGGCTGGTGGGGATATGGAACTACCCGCCGCTGCTGGATGGCGGGTTTGTCACCGCGCCGCGCGGAGCGATTTACGGCTTGCACGGTGAATGGGAAGTGGAGAATCATGGCATCGCGCCGGATATCGAAGTGGAGAACGATCCCGCTTCGGTGGCCGCGGGGCACGATGCGCAGCTGGAGAGGGCCGTGCAGGTCACACTGGAGGCGCTGAAGAATCATCCCGTAGTGATCCCGGATCATCCTGCGTATCCGAATTATCATAAAAAATGAACTTGCGCGTCCGCGAATCGCGGGCCGACTTCGCTAGCGATACGTGAGGTAGAATTCTTACTACGTGCGGACCTGGGGCGCAGCATGCTGCGCCCCTGCTCTTTAGACTATGCCGGAGCTTCCCGAAGTCGAAACCGTTGCGCGAGGGCTGCAGAAGGCCGTGGCGGGGCGGCGCATTTTGTCCGTACGGCTAGGCAAGACGGATTTTATCGATGATCCCTCCGCTCTGGAGCAGCGCCTTCCGGGAAGACAGATCGAGCGCGTCGAGCGCTATGGAAAATTCATGCTCCTACGGCTATCCGCGCGCAAAAATGGCGTCGCCGATAGCGAGAATGGCGATACCCAGGCTGCCTCTCTGCTGGTGCATCTGGGCATGACCGGCATGCTCGCGCTGTGCCCGGCTGCGCAACCTTGCGCCAAGCATACCCACGTGTGGTTTCAGCTCGACGACGGGCGGGAGCTGCGTTACACGGACCCCCGGCGCTTTGGGCGCATGGCCTACCTGGCCGGTGCGCGGCTGGCGGAAGAGTTGACTCAATTTGGCGCCGACCCCCTGCTGGTAAGCGAAGAGGAATTCTTGTCGCGCATTCGCTCCCGCCATGCACACGTCAAGGCGCTGCTGCTGGATCAAAGCGTGTTGCGCGGCGTGGGCAATATTTATGCCGACGAAAGCTTGTGGCGGGCCAGGATTCATCCGGCGCGTCGCGGAGCGGACCTGAGCAAGAAGCAGACGCAACTGCTGCGACGGGTGCTGCAGGATGTTTTACGGAAAGCGATTCTGGCGCGCGGCTCATCGATTTCCGATTTTCTTGACGCCGAGGGCGAGCCGGGAGAGTATCAGCGGCGCCATCGGGCTTACGGCCGCGAAGGGAAGAGTTGTTATCGTTGCGGAACGCCGATCCGGCGCGTGATTGTTGCGGGGCGCAGCAGCCATTTTTGCCCGAAGTGCCAGCGTGCGCCGCGTTTGCGCCTAACCGGCAAGCGGGGACGAAACGGCTGAGCGGCTCGCGTGCGTCTAACCAGCGAGTGGGAAACAGCGGGAGCTTCCCGCCGCGTGGTGGAATCAGCGGCACAAATCCTAAAGGGCTTGAGGTAGACGAATGAACGTGCGCCGAATCGGTGTGTTGGTGTGCAGCTTGGTGTTGACCTTGGGCGCGGTGGGTGGTGGTTCAGCTCAGGCGCCGGCAGCCGAGAAAAGCCCCTTTGCGGTGGCCGATGCGCAAATCCTGAGCGAAATTCGCGATCACAGCGAGGCGATGGCCAACCTTGAATACCTCTCAGACAGCATCGGCCAACGGCTGACCGGCTCGCCGCAGCTGAAGCAGGCCAATGAGTGGACTCGGGACATGTTCGCGAAGTATGGCGCGGTGAACGCGCATCTCGAAGGCTGGACCATGGAGCGTTCCTGGACTCGCGGGAAAGCCAGCGCGCGCATCGTCAGCCCGGCCGAACACTCGCTGACGATCGCCGCGGCGGGATGGTCGCCGAGCACTCCAGGCGTCATCGCCGGGCCGGTGGTGTATTTCGACGTGAAGGAAAAGAAAGACTTTGCAAAATTTCACGGAAAGCTGAAGGGCGCGATTGTCATTTACCAGGAGCCGGCCAGCCTTTCTCCGCCCAAGCCGGATGACCCGCGCGCCCAATTCAGCCGGCCGATGCAGCAGCCTCCGCCGCGCATAGGAGAAGCGCCGATCGCGGACCCGTTTGAAGCGTTTCAGAAGGCGGCCAAAGAACGTACCGAATTTTGGAAGCAGGAGGGCGTCGCCGCCGTACTCCGGGATTCCGACAAGCCGCACGGTTTGCTCAACATGACCGACGTCAGCCTGGACCGCTACGGTATTGGACCGATCCCTTCCGCCTTTATCACCGGGGAAGGCTATCGCATGATTTTCCGGATGCTGCAACGCCACCTGCCCGTGCAAGTGGAAGTGGAGATGACCAACACCATCGGCAGCAAGCCGCTGGAGGTCTACAACACCGTGGCCGAAATTCGCGGGTCGGAAAAGCCCGACGAAATGGTGATCATCGGCGGTCACCTGGATTCCTGGGATCTGGGCACCGGCTCGACGGACAACCGGACGGGCTCGATAGCGGTGGTCACCTTATTGTGGGATGCTGCTGATCCCTGTAACTTCTCGATGTGCGCTGAGCGTGCCATCCGGGATCACCACGATGACCCAGGGCGTGCGGGATGCAAGAACATGGGCATGGATGATCACGTCGGCGTCGTGGCCTGGACGCAGCTCAATCCTCTGCGTACCCGGCTCCTGGGCTTCGAGGTTGTAGGTTTTTAGTTCCAGCGTATGGACTCCAGCACCCTCTGCGTGGAGACTCACCGTGACTTGGTCGGCACGCGTGGTTTGCACGGAGACGTTGAAATCGAACGCTCGGTTGGCGCGCAGTTCAAGGTCGTAAACTCCGCCGGAGAGCGCGGTGAGCGTGGTATGGGCCGTGCCCCGGCGCACGCTATATCTTCCCTGCGGTAATTGCGCTCTAAATTTACCGCTCGCATCCACGGCAACCTCGGTCATGCGTCCCGTCCGCAGGTCGCGAAACTCAATAGGCTCACGCGACGACGCATCGGCGTCTCCCTCAACCACCGGCGCGCCGTGCAGATCCTGCATGAGCCAAATCCACTCCCCCACCGGCTGCGTCCAGACCTCTTTGTACGTCCAGCAGATCTGCGTTGGCCAATACGGCGTGTCGTTATATTCCTTTGTTTCGATTCCTACAGGAATGGCCCCTACCATCTGTCCGGACCGCACGCTATACAGCGGGGTCCAGTCATAGCCTTCCCCATACATGAGGCTGGCCGA
This sequence comes from Candidatus Acidiferrum sp., assembly GCA_035309625.1. Taxonomy (GTDB): domain Bacteria; phylum Acidobacteriota; class Terriglobia; order Acidiferrales; family UBA7541; genus Acidiferrum. The sequence continues at coordinate 47,233 of DATGEY010000041.1, read as the reverse complement.
AAATGGATTGCGCCCCAGAACCCACTCCGCTTGCTGCTGCGCCAGATCTTCCGCTTCAAGATCTCCGCGCAATTGTCCGGCAGCCGAAAGCGCCTTTGCCTGTGATAGCAAGACACTGGAATTGCCGCGAAAATCAAACCACACGGGAAATCTCCTAAAGTAATACTCCCCTCCCAAAGGAACGCCACGATGAACCTCCTCGAGATAGGCGTCTCGATCCGCGGCACGCAGCGGGGTCCAGTCCTTCGATTGCGGCAATAATCGCGCTTCATTCTCTTTATATATTCCCGCCGGCAACATGGCATAGGGCTGATCGATCTTAGCGGCAACCTGCTGATAGTATTTGGAGTGCAGCACGATGGCCGCGTACCATTTGATCCAATCCTGGTGATGTGGAAACGCTTCACAGAGATGAGCGAGGGCAATGACCGGCTGTTCCTCTTGCCCTAAATGGAACCGATGAAAAAGATTCTCGCGCTTGGGGCTGGTGTAAAAAAAACCAGTCAAGGGAATGCGCCACGGCTGCATCGTTCGCTCCTGCGACGCAAGTAGGAGCTCGCCAAGCTTGAACGCCTCATCTGCATAGCGCTGTTCGCCGGTGGCTCGGAATAGATCAACGGAAGCAATGGCACCGAACGAAAGGCGCTCCAGCTCATCCTTCGCTCCATAGACTTCCGGCAGCGGGGCGGCCGTCTTCAAACCTTCAACGGCGTAGTTCCAATCCTGCTCTGCGGTACGAAGGCTGCGCAGGGCGAGCCCCGGATTGCTCTCTTTCAGCAGACGCGCAGCAAGCGCTTCGACGGCGGCCACGCGGAAATTCCATTCGGGGTCATTCACCGCCTCCCCGCTGCGATCGTCGGCATCGCCCATGATCCCATTGGTCCAGTAGCTGATTAATTGACCGGTAGTCCGATATCCATCGCCGAAACTCGTCTTAAGCACCCAGTGCAGCCCCCATGTCGCTTCCTCTATCAACCGAGCGCGCAGTTGCGGATCCTCTCCCTGCTGCTGGAGCCGTTCGGCGAAGGAAAACAAGGCGTACGCCATTCCTGGAGTGTTGCCAGTCGCCGAAAGATCGCCCGCATCGTGGTAACCGCCGTTAACGATAATGCGTTTGTTCCCATGAATACTGTAATCGTCCAGGTGGCAGATTCCATGGATCCCCGGAATCTCCATTCCGCACCGTTCGCTGTACATGAAATTGATGGCTTTCCAGATGCTTTCTCGCCATGCATCCGGGCCGATCGCAAATGGCCGGGTAGTCGTGCCGCCGGCGCGAAGAACATATTCACCCGGCGTCTGAATCTCGGAAAAATCCAGGACCGCATAGTTGCCCAGGGGCGTGGCCTGTTGCTGGATTGCCTTCGTGAGAGCAATCTTGCCGCTGCCTTGCTCGACCACCGAGAACTCATGCGCATCGAGGTTGCTGGCAATCGCCGTCTTCGTGGACCCCGCGGTGTATCCGGCATGGCTAAACGCTATTTTGCCGGGAGCGACATCCCATCCTTCGACGTGATCTGCCTCCACCGCCTGCAGTTCCAGTTGGTCGACATACAGAATGGTCTGATCGCCCAAGTCGGGAAGCATTTTGGGAAGGCTGTAGGCAAAGTCGAGCTGCGTGATTTTATCCCGGTCGAGAGGCGCAATTTCCCATACCACTTGATTCCATTCGTGATTCTTCAGGATGATGGACTCGTGCCGCCCCTCGTTGTAGCGATCGGGAAGGCGATGCGCGCCTTCATTGTGCAGGATTAGCGAGCCAGAGATCGCTGGCGCGCCGATAACGTCAGGATAGACCCAGATGGAAATGCGATTGTACCGGCTCCAATCCTCGGAAGGAAATTTACGAGTTGCAACCAAGTCCTCCCATTCACCCGCATTCCCGACCAGCCCCAGATTTTGCTTCGATCGAATCCGCAGCGAGTGGGCGCCATTTTTCACGGGTGCCTCCGCAAGGGCCATCTCTCCATCTCCGCTGAAGGACCACGTCGATAAGTCTTCCATCGAATCCAGCTCTCGCGAGTCCAGCACCTTTTTGTTCAACCAGCGAGCCTCCGCCCCGTTTTCAAATATGGGCCGCATCGGCATCTTCGGAGCTTCCTGCTGGGCGGCAACATAGTGGCCACCGATGCCACAGCAAATCGCCAGCGCGAGGGATTCATATAGAATTTCGCGCCACCTGCCTTTCTTCGCGCTATCGAACTTGGAGTTCATAGGAATCCTTCCTCAACCTCAGAACGTGTTTCGCGTGAAATTATAGCCGCCACCGGGTAGGGCATTCTTTGGTCCTGTCGGTTAGCCGCTTCGCTTTTCCTCTGGGCCGGTGTCCAATTTGGATGTTGCGCAAACCTTCCGTCTCCAAAACAATGGTAGACCATAAGAAATACGCTGGAGCGCATCATGGCCACCGCAACCACCACCGCTGTCTCCGATTATCGGCAGGAATGGTTTGAGATGGAAGACGCCATCTACTTGAATGTCGCCGGGCAATCTCCCATGCCCAAGGTGGCCCATCGCGCCGTGCAGACTGCCATGGAGTGGAAGAAAAATCCGCACCACATGCCGGATTCAGCGTACTTCGAGGTGCCTAACCGTATCCGCGCGTCTATCGCGCAGCTCATCGGCGCTAAACCCGAGGAAATTGCCCTGACCAGCGGCGCAAGTACCGGAATGTCCGCGGTTGCCTACGGGCTCACTTGGAAGGCCGGCGACGAAGTTCTGACCGCGCAAGGCGAATTCCCTCTTCAATACGCCACATGGAAACCCATGGAGGCTCGCGAAGAAATCGTGCTGAAAGTTGTCGTGCCACGCGACCGCTTCATCACCGCAGACGACCTCTTGGCGGCGCTGACCCCTAGAACGCGCCTGGTTTCTGTCAGTCTGGTGCGTTTCGATAATGGCGTTCTTCTTGACGCCGCCCGCCTGGCCGCGGCTTGCCACGCACAGGGCGCTCTCTTGCTTCTCGACGTCAGCCAGTGTTCCGGCGCTATTCCGCTCGATGTAGCTTCGCTTGGCGCTGATTTTCTGGTCAGCGCGGGATACAAATGGCTGCTTAGCCCCTACGGCACGGGGTTCTTTTGGATCAAGAATGAACATTCCGACAAGATGCGTCCCGGCCCCTTCTACTGGGCCGCTGCCGAAGGCGCCGAAAATTTTCATTCCCTGGCTTTTGAGAATCCCAAGCCCGCGCGCGGCGCGCGCCGCTGGGACATGGCTGAGACCTCCAACTATTTCAACTTTGCGGCCATGGACGCCTCGCTGCAATTCGTTTTGCAGCTGGGCCCCGAACGAGTCCAGGCTCACAACCGCAAGCTCATCGATCTCCTTTTCGAGCGCCTTCCCAAAGACCGCTGCATCCCCGCGAGCCCCCTCGACGCCGCGCGCCGCGGCCCGTATGGCTGCTTTACCGCGCGCTCGAAGGAAAAAACCGCCGAGCTCTATCATAAACTTGCCAAGGAAAGAATCATCACCAGCCTGCGCGAAGGAAACATTCGCGTCTCCCCGCACCTTTTTAATACCGAGCGCGACATCGATCGCCTGATCGCCGCCATCACCGTATGATAGCTACCGGTACGATATGATTGCCGTCATTACCCCATGACCTCATCAGAGAATTGGCCGCGTATTGCGGTGGTGGGCGCGGGCGCAGTCGGCGGCTATTTCGGCGGAATGCTGGCCCGCGCCGGCGCCCCGGTCACCATGATCGGCCGCCCCGCGTTCGTGGACGTGGTCGGAAAAAACGGCCTGGTGCTGGACACGCTGCACTTCAAGGAAACCGTGCGCGTGGAAGCGTCCACCGAACTGGTGGCCGCCCGCGGCGCCGGCATAATTCTGTTCTGCGTGAAGACCACGGACACCGAGTCCGCCGCCCACGGATTAGCCCCGCTGCTTTCTTCCTCCGCGACCCTTGTGAGTTTGCAGAATGGTGTCGACAACGCCGACAAAATTCGCGCCGCCGGACTCGATGCGCTCAGCGCCGTCGTTTACGTCGCCGCATCCGTCCCCCAACCCGGCGTCGTTAAGCATGTCGGCCGCGGCGATCTGGTGATCGGGCCGCGCACGGCGCGCTCCGAAACATTCGCCGCGCTTTTTGAACGAGCCGGTGTAGGTTGCCGCATTTCCGAAAACATCGATGGCGAGTTATGGACCAAGCTCATCTGGAATTGCGCGCTCAACGCCATCTCCGCGCTGGGCCGCGCCAGGTATGGGCAAATTGCGGAAAGCGAAGACGCGCGCACGCTTGTAGCTCTCGCGGTGAACGAAGTCCTTGAAGTCGCGCGTGCTGCTCGGGTTCAGCTTCCTGGCGTGGAGACTCCGCAAGCGGGATTGGCCGGCGCTCTCAAAATCGCCACGCAAATGTCCGGCGCGATTTCTTCCACTGGGCAGGACCTGATGCGCGGCAAGCGCACCGAAATCGATTCGCTCAATGGCTACATTGCGCGGCGCGGCGCGGCGCTTGGCGTTCCCACCCCGGTCAATCACGCGCTGTACACGCTGGTCAAACTCGCCGAAGGACGCCCTTGAATTCTGTTTTTTCTGGCTTTTCGTTACGCTTTTTCTTTTCGCGCTTCCCGCGTTTTGACTTCCCTACGGCTCCGGCAACCGGAACGGAATGTGCACAATCGCTTCCAGCTCGACTGGAGTTCCCTGTTTTGCCGCCGGACGGAATTTCCACTGCCGCAGAGCTCTAATGGCGTTGGCGTCCAACTGTTCGTCGATCCCGCGCACCAGCCGGATATTGTCCACCGAACCGTCGCGTCGAATCACCGCGTATAGAATAACTTCCCCACTCACCCGCGCACTCATCAACGTCGGCGGATACTTAGGATCGACTTTCTGCAGCGGCACCGGCCCCGATAATGGCACGGTGGGCGCCGCGTGGTGCGGGTTTTCTCCGTCGCCGTGCAGTTCGGAAAAATTCAGGATCCAGCTCCCCGTCGCGCTGTTCAGGTTCGGCATATTTACATTGAGCGTGTACATCCTTTTATACGCAAAAACCGTTTCCGGTTTTGCGCCCGGCGGCAACGCCGCGAAATCCGGCGGCCCAGTGCGCTCGGCCACATCCTCGCTCTCGCTTTTCGGTTCCGGCCTGGTCATCAAGGGGCGCGGCACGATTATTTTTGCACCTCCGCCAGCCGCATTCACGGAGGGATTGCCGCCGCTGATGCTGACTCCCACGGCGCTGCCAGAGCCCGCTGTGGCATTGGGCGCGCCATTGGCGGGCGCGCCGGGTTGTTTGCCTTCTGGCGAAATGGAAACCCGCGCGGCGAGATTGGCTTGCGGCGGCGGCGCAGGCGGACCCGGCTTCGCGGAGAGCGCGATCAGTGCGGTCGGAGCTCCGTTAGCGGCGGTCAGTTGCGTCGCGCCAATTTCCGGCGCGGGCCCGGCATCGCCCGCTTGCGATTTTTGCGCAAGGCGCGGCGCGGCCCCGGCGTTCCATTCCAGCTTGGGCCGCGCAGGTCCGGTCTGCGCGGCGGGAAGATTCATTTCCGCCACGTGTTGCTCCACGTTCGGGATGTCCACCGGCGGCGCTGCGATCGAAGTTGCCGCGCGCTTCTCCTTTGGGTGTGCCTTCAACATATCTTCGCTGATTTGCAGCCGCGGCTTGGCCGGGGTAGCCACCTGCTCAAGCTGCACCATATTCGGCAAATTGGCCACCATTTTGGGCGCCACAATCGGTGCCTTCGCATGGATCAGCGTCTGCCGTGGGTGCGTCGGGCGCACCGGATCGGTAAAGATGCGCTGGCGCGGATGAAAGGCGTCGGCCCCCGGCGGCCGGGCCATCTCTGGCTTAGGCAGCTCAGACTTGAGCCCGGCTTTGGGCGGTTCGCGCGAAATCTCCAACAGCGGGAAGTCCTCAATGGGGCCCGACCACGCCAGCTCCACATTTTTCAGCGTCGGATTGGTGTGGGGCGTTCCGGTCAGCAGCGAGAAAGGCAGCGCCAGGATCAGTATATGCCACAGCGCCGCGGCGGTTACCGCTCGCTTGGGGATCTTGCCTTCGACCGAACTGTCGCGGAAAGCGCTGGCTTCCTGCCCGCTCTTCGGCGCCGATGGCCCGAACAAGGCCGCCAGGCTGCTCCACGGCCCTTGGTGAAAGGCTCCCCAGGCGATTTTGAGCTTGGGTTCCGCTGCTCCGGCCAGCGATTCGGTCCTGCGCTGCTTCGTAGACGGCGGGGGAGACGGTGTTGACCCCAGGGAATTGATAGCACTCTGAATACTCTGAAATTCCATGTAAGAGCTGATTATACCGTGACGGCTGAGGAGTGGAAGCGCAGAACGGGCCTTTCGTCGTGGGGTTAGAACCGGATCGAGTGTAAGCTGCAATCCTTTCAATTTACAGCCTTTATCTCGCGCTTGCCAAACAGTAACAAAATGCGGCAGCTTCTGACCCATAATTGGAGCGATTGGCCCAGGGGCGACACACTTTCCCCTTTATTTGGCATAGATCAATTCCCCTCCGGCAACTCTTCCGCGCGACAATGTTCTGGACGAAAAACGAATGGCCACCATTGGGGAGAACCAGGAATGAGTAACACTCGGTTGCGGCGGCGGCTGCTTTATCACCTTCTTGTTGGCATTGGGAGTGTCGCGCTAACCCTCGTCTTCATGCAGTTATTTCCGAAGCGCGATCTGATTTCCCGAATCAGCATCGGGACGGCTTATCCCGCACTATTCCTGTCGGCGGCTGCGCTGTTGCTGGGCCCCCTTAATGTACTGCGGAGGAAGCCCAACCCGGTCAGCTTCGACCTTCGGCGTGACGTGGGCATTTGGGCCGGGATATTGGCGCTGGCGCACACGGCGGTGGGCTTGAACGTACATCTGCGTGGCCGGATGTGGCTATATTTTGTCGACGCCCGGCATCACCTCCGGCAAGACGCATTCGGGTTTGCAAATTACACTGGCGCGCTCGCAGCATTGGTGTTCGCTCTGCTCCTAGCGCTATCCAACGACGTTTCCTTGCGGAAGCTCGGAGGGGGGCGCTGGAAATCGCTTCAGCGGTGGGCGTACGCGGCAGCCGCCCTTACCGCCGGCCATGCCATTGCGTATCAGCAAATAGAGAAGCGCATTTGGCCCTTCGAGGCGGTGTTCTGGGTCGTATTGGGATTTGTGCTGACGCTTCAGGTGGCCGGCGCGATCAGAAATCGACAGAATACAAGCTATCGTGCGGATGATTGATGTAGTTCGAGGAGTTTGCTGCCGAGCCACGCGCAGGGCAAGGCGGTGACGACGAGCGCAAGCGCGTACCAATGAGGCCCCAGCGAAGGCTGGTGATTCCAGGTGGCCACCGCGCCGGTCATGCTTGCGAGCAGGCCAATGGCGCCGCCCACCAAAGCGTGCCGCATGGGGCGATTGGGCGCGAGCCGGGCAGTGATGTAGCACCCCGCCACGCTGAAGACGATGCGATAGGCAGTGGCCAGCAGGAACAGCGAATCGCTCATCCCGGGATGCCTCAAGGACGGGAAGATGCCGGCGGCGCGCAAGGCGGCGTCGGTGCCCAGGGTAAGAACTACGCCCGCGATGATGCCGGCCAGGACGGCGCCTAGACTTCGTGCGGCGCGGCGCGGAGGATGCACCTCGTTCCTACTGTTCTCGCTCGGATTTCCAGGGTCGGTCATGGGTAGTCTCCTAGCGTTTGCCGCTATTATTGTTAAGCGGCTTCGGGAATCTCCTCGGGCTCGGCGGATTGGTGCTGGAAAAAGCTGAGGGCGGCGTCGCCTTGGCGGAGGAGGCGAGTGTGCAGGAGGCGGCCGATGCGCTGAGGGAGTTCGAAGGTGCGGCGATGCTCGGCGATGACGAGGCTGCCTTGGGTGAGAAATGGGGCGGTACCCAGGAACCCGAGAACGCGGTCGTACTGATCTTTCTCGGCGTAGGGCGGATCGACGAAAACGAAATTAAAAGACGGGTCGACGGATTTGTGGCGGGCGCCGAGCTTTTCGAGGGCACGGAGGGCGTCGAGCGGAAGGATTTGCACGCCGCGAGTGATTGCCAGCGATTCGAGATTGCGGCGGATGAGAACGGCGGCAGGGGCGTGATTCTCGATGAAGACGGCTTCGATGGCGCCGCGGCTCAACGCTTCGATGCCAACAGCACCGGTGCCGGCGAAAACGTCGAGGAAGCGCGACCCGCTCACGTTGGGGCCAAGCACGTTGAAGAGAGTTTCGCGCAGACGGTCGCTGGTGGGGCGGAGCGCAGTACCCTTCAGGGACTTTAGGAAGCGGCTGCGGTATTTGCCTGCGATTATGCGCATAGTTGCTAACCGACCTTGGCCAAGTGGTAGCGGCGCTGCCATTCGGGGGGGAGGGAGCGGAGAAGGCGGTCGAGGACGGGCTTTTGCGCAGTGTTGTCGGCGATGGCGAAGGCTTCGCGGCGGGCTAACTCGAGGAGTTCGCGGTCGCGGATGGGATTGGCGATGTGGAAACCGAGAACGCCGGACTGGCGGGTGCCGAAAAATTCGCCGGGGCCGCGGAGTTCCAGGTCAGTTTCGGCGATTTCGAAACCGTTGCTCGTGCGCACCATGGTGTCAAGGCGGGCGCGGGCTTCGTCGGTCATACGCACGGGGCCGACCAGAACGCAGTGAGATTTTTGCGGGCCCCGGCCGATGCGGCCGCGGAGTTGATGGAGCTGCGAGAGGCCGAAACGCTCGGCGTGCTCGATGACCATTACCGTGGCGTTGCGAACGTCGACGCCGACTTCGACGACGGTAGTGGCTACGAGGATTTGGATCTCGTTCTTATGGAAGCGCCGCATGACATCGTCTTTTTCATCGCTGGAGAGGCGACCGTGCAGGAGGCCGAGGCGAAGTTTGGGGAAAACTTCGTGGGACAGGCGCTCGTATTCTTCGACGGCGGCTTTCAATTCGATCTTGGATTCTTCAATCACCGGATAAACGATGTAGGCCTGGCGGCCGGCTTCGACTTCGCGGCGGATACTGTTCCAAACGCCCGGGAGATGCGGTTCGGAGGTAAGGTGCGTTTCGATGGGGGTGCGACCGGGCGGGAGTTCGTCGAGGATGGAGACATCCAAATCACCGTAGAGAGTGAGAGATAGGGTGCGCGGGATGGGAGTGGCGGTGAGGACGAGAACGTGGGGCGCGTGGCCGTGGGCGGCGGCTTTGTCCATCAGGCGCTTGCGCTGGAGGACGCCGAAGCGATGCTGCTCGTCAATGGCAACGAAGCCGAGTCGGGCGAACTGTACGTTGTCTTCGATGAGGGCGTGGGTGCCGAGGACCAGCTGCGCTTCTCCCGATTGGATGCGTTTGAGAGCAGCGGATTTTTCGGCGGACTTGAGACCGCTGATGAGGAGCTCGACTCGATAGCCACCGCGTTCCAGGATGCGGCGCGCGGAAAGAAAATGCTGCACGGCAAGGATTTCGGTGGGGGCCATGAGCGCGGCTTGGCAGCCGTTTTCTATAGCCACGACGGCGGCTTGCAAGGCGACGATGGTTTTGCCGCTGCCCACGTCCCCTTGTAGCAGGCGATTCATGGGCGCGGTCTTTTCCAGATCGGCGGCAATTTCCGCGAGGACTCGTTTTTGGGCGGCGGTGGGCTTGAAGGGAAGGATACGTTTCAAGGCGTCGCGGATGCCTTCTTCGCGGAGACGGAAGGCGATGGCGTCTTCCTTGCGGGCGGCACGGCGATCGAGCGCGAGGCTGAGTTGATAGAGGAAAAATTCCTCGAAAATCAGGCGTTGCTGGGCAGGAGAGCGGAACTGGTTGAGCGCGTCGACGGATTCTTCGGCAGCGGGGAAGTGCGTTCGCGCGAGAGCTTCGATCCGTGAGGGATAGCCGAGCCGCGCGCGGAGATCTTCGGGCAGGAGGTCGGGCATACGCGGGTCGAGCGACTGCAGGGCGGTGTAGATGGTGCGGCGAATAGAGCGCGAACCGAAAGTGCCGATGGCTTCGTAGATGGGAACGATGCGGCCAACCTCGGTGGAGTCGATTTCTTCCTGAGTGGCGGATTTATCGGCTCGATGCGCGGCGGCGGAATGATCGACGCTGCCGAGAAGTTCCATTTGCGGATTGACCATTTCGACGCGGGCAGGGCGCATCTTGTCGACTTCGGCTTTGCCATGCAGGACAAGAAGCTGGCCTTGCTTGAGGCGACCCTCGAGATAGCCGCCGTGAAAAAACTTACAGGGGAGCTGGCCGGTGGGATCCTGCACGAGAAGATGGTAGATGGCGTCGCGCCCGCGCATGGTGCGCACGGCTTGTCCGCTCATGACCCGGGCGCGGATCGTGTAAACGCCCTCAGGCTGGATATCCTTGATGTTGGTGAAGTGGATGCGGTCTTCGTAGCGGAAGGGGAGATAGTGCAGGAGATCGTCGAGTATAAAGATACCGCGCTTGGCAAGGAGTTCGGCGCGTTGCGGGCCGACGCCTTTGATCATGCGGACTTCAGTGGTCAGGGAGAGGGACATCGATGCGTTATTTATACCATTGAGGGAGAAGCGGCCGCCAAAGTCGCCGGCCACTAGGGACGTTGGTGCAATCGTTGTATGAGTGGCTGGCGTTGAGGTCCTTCGGGCCCGCGAAAAGGTAGCCGTCGAATAGGGAATTTTGGATTGGGCGCGAAACAGAGAGAGCGCGCTCCGATCGTGCCAAGCTGGGGCGCAGCAGTGCTGCGTACTTACCGGGTTAACTTGCGTTGGTGGTAGACGTATTTATACAGTGGGGCGTTGTTATATGTGGAGGCTATTGTGCCTAGTGAACGGCTGAGCGGGTCGGAGAAGCGGGCGCTGCTGCTGTGGATTGCGCTGGGGATTGTTGGGACGATTTTCGCTTACAAATATTTTTTTCGGGCGTTTCCGGAAGCTTCGGTGGATTTCCGGGTGACGCGTGGAGAGGCGCTCAAGCTGGCGCAGGGTTTTGTGGCGGACCTGGGCGAGAACGTGAGGGGGTACCGGTCGTCGATCGTGTTCAACGTGGACGACGATGCGAAGACGTACCTGGAGCGCGAACTGGGATTGAAAGAAGCGAACCAGATGATGGCTTCGCAGGTGAGTATCTGGTATTGGGACGTGCGTTTTTTCCGTCCGCAGCAGGAAGAAGAGTTTTCCGTGCGGGTTAGCCCATCCGGAAATATTGTGGGGTACGGGCACAAGATTGAAGAGGCGCGGGCGGGAGCGACGCCGGAGCGGGCGGCGGCGCAAGCTAAGGCGCAGAACTTTCTGGGAGCGAAACTGGGGCTGGGAACGAGTCAATGGGATTTCCTGCCGGAAGAAGCAAATTTAACAAAACGGCCGAATCGGACTGATTGGGATTTTACCTGGGAGAAGCGCGGATTTCGCGCCAAGGATGCGCCGTACCGGCTGACGGTGTTCCTGCAGGGCGCGCATGTGGGGGGCGCGCAGGAATATTTGCGGGTACCGGAAGCGTGGGAGCGAAGTTTCGAGCGGCTGCGCTCGGGGAATGACACGCTGGCGCTGGTGTTCACGGTTCCTTACATCGTGCTGCTGGGATTCGCAGTGTGGATGGCGTTCAAGTTAACGAATGCGGGGCAATCGTCGTGGCGGGGAGCGATTGTGTTGGGCATGTTCGTGGCGGGACTGCTTTTTTTGCAGAACCTGAACGATTGGCCGCTGTGGAGCGCGAGTTACAACACCAATGCCTCGTACAGCGGGTTCATAGTGGCGAAGATCGGAGCGGCGCTGCTCCTTGCGGTGTTGACGGCGCTCACGGTGACGCTGGTTCTGCCCGCGGCAGAACCGCTTTACCGGGCGTCGCAGCCGCAGAGGCTGCAGCTGGCCAAAGCGTTCACGTTGCGCGGTTTGCGATCGAAGGAATTCTTTTCGGCGGCGGTGGTGGGGTTATCGCTGGCGGCGGTGCACATCGGGTATGTGGTGGCGTTTTACGTGGTGGCACAGCATTTCGGGGCGTGGGCGCCGCAGGAGATTAATTATCAGGACTCGGTGAATACGTTGTTTCCGTGGCTGGCGGGAGCGGCGATCGGGCTGCTGGCTTCGACCAACGAAGAATTTACATTTCGGTTGTTTGCCATTCCATTTTTTGAACGGGTGACTGGCTCGCGATGGATCGCCGTAATTCTGCCGGCGTTTATGTGGAGCTTTCTGCACAGCAATTATCCGCAGGAACCACCGTACATTCGGGGGATCGAGATCGGGTTGTTTGGCATGGTGGCGGGCGTGGTCCTGCTGCGTTGGGGAATTCTGGCGACGCTGATCTGGCATTACACGGTGGACGCGTCGCTGGTGGGATTGCTGCTGGTGCGGTCGAACAGTTTGTATTTCAAGGTTTCCGGGATCGTGGTGGCGCTGGCGGCCGCCGCGCCGCTGCTGTTTGCAGCGATTTCGTACTGGTCGCGAGGGAGCTTTGAGCCGGATGAGGACTTGCTGAATCAAGCCGCGCCGGTGCGAGTGATTAGCCTATCCACAGAACCGCGGGAAGTTTCGGCGGCGATCGCAACGCGGAGATATGACCCATTGTCCTCCGGGACACTAGCTATTCTCGCGGTGTGCTTGGTGGCCGGCGCGGCAGCGTCTTGGAAAATCAAGCCGGAATCGATTGGCGATTATTTGAAGCTTTCGGTGAATGCACGATCGGCCCGGACGGGAGCCGATGCGATTCTGCGGCAACGTGGGCTGGAGCCAAACGGTTATATCCATTCGACTTTGCTAGTAAATGTGACGGATCCGACTACGAATGAATTTTTGCGCGAGCGCGTGGGTGTAGCCCGGCTGAATGAAATCCTGGCCACGCAAGTGCCGGGGGCGCTGTGGCGCGTACGTTATTTTCGGGATTCGCTGCCGGAAGAGTATGCGGTGGTGCTGAAGCCGGATGGCTCGCTGCATGCAGTAAGGCACACGCTGGCAGAAGAGGCGTCCGGAGCCTCGCTGAGCAAGGAGGACGCAGTGGCGCGCGCGGAGAAATTCTTGCGCGAGGAGAAGAAGATTGATTTAGGCCGATGGACGCTGGTGGAATCGAATTCGGATAAACGGCCGCACCGGATCGATCACACGCTGACCTGGCAGCAAAATGAACCGCTTGATAGCGGGGGGAAAACGGGGGCTGCGGCCGAACATGCATACGCGCGCATTGAATTGATGGTGCTTGGCGACGAGGTGACGAACTACCGGACTTACATCAAGATTCCGGACGAATGGCGTCGCAAACAAGAAGAAACGACGCTGAGCAAGATCGTGCTGGGGTATGCGATACCAATCCTGGTTGTAGCGGGATTGGGAATTACGGCGCTGATCGTTTTCTTGAAGGAGCTGCGTTCGGAAACAGGACGAGCAATTCCCTGGAGGCGTGTGACATTGTGGGCTTTGTGGGGGCTGGCGTGTTCAGCATTGACGCTGGCGTTCGGGAGCTTCGTGGCTAATGCGCTTGGCAACTACCGGACGGCCATTCCTTTCAAGACGATGATCGGAGTCACGGCGATCAGCGCGCTGCTGGGCTTGCTGTTCTCATTCGGGTTCCTGGCGTTGCTGTTTGGTGCGGCGTGGTATTACGCGGCGCGTGCGTTTGGCGCGGACCGGATTCCGGGATGGACCAGGATGCCGAAGGCGTATTACCGGGACGCGTTGTTTATCGGATTGGGCGGGACGGCAGCTTGGGTGGCACTGGATGCGATGGCGAAGTGGGCTTACCAGCATTTCCCAGGCGCACCGGAAGGAGTAGCGGCAAACTTCGGGACAAATCTGGACGCGTTTTTCCCGGCGGCGGCAATTCTGGGGTCGGCGGTGCGCAGCGGATTGCTGCGTACCGCGTTGGTGGCGATTACGGCGGCGTTTATTGCGAGCATGCTGCGGGCGGTCTGGATGCGAGTTGGCGCATTTGTGCTGGCGGTGGTCGCGCTGGGCGGATTTGGAGCCAACTGGCATGACCCGATGGACGCGGCAAAGAAAATGATTATTGGGGCAGTGTGGATTGGGGTGATTGCCCTAGCGGTGCGGTACGTCATTCGACTTAACGTGCTGGGGTATTTTCTGATTTTGGCTGCGCTACTGCTATTGAGCGGTGCGGGGGAACTGTTGGGGCAAGCGGATTATTTTTATCGGGCGAATGGGTATGGGGTTTTGACGGCGTTGGCGGCTTTGTTTGCGTGGCCGCTGGTTGGGTGGCAGCGGCGCGAGCCTGCCGAAGGAGCGGGTAGCCAGTCGTAAGCTTAGAAACAATGGAAGCTGGTTATACGTTAGGAAGGAAGAGGTAGCTGCTCACCCATTGACGGATAGTGCGTCCAAATTGGGTGGTTCGCGCTGGCTCAGGTCCCACGCAGCGTGTTATAAACCTGCGCCAAGGTGTTAAGGCCAAGGCCGTAACGCCAGTAACCGCGAATAGAAAGCGAATATGCAGCTTCCTCGATTGGCTTTGGCAAGCATTAGTTGCCAGACTGCTGAAACGGACGCCATGGCCACGGTGGCATCATTGCCCCAGTTGGACGAGCGCTGCATAGTCGCGGAAGCGCAGACGGGGAACCGCGCTGCGTTCGAAGAATTGGTGCGCCGCTATGACCGGGACGTGTTGCGGCTGGCGCTGAATTTAATGAAGCGTCCCGAGGACGCGCGCGACGTTTACCAAGAAGCCTTCCTGAAAGTGTACCGCAACCTTCATCGCTTCCGCTTCGAGTGCAGCTTTTACACGTGGTTGTATCGCATCGTCACGAACGTGTGCCTGGACCATTTGCGGCGACGCCAGGCGCGACCCGAGGATCAGGCGCCGGAAACGAACCTGGGGCGAGCGGAGGAAGGGATCAGCGACTTTTTCGAGCGGCAACGGGAGCACCGACCGACTTTGGATCCGGAGCGGCAGTTGTTCGGGAAAGAGATTCAGGCGCGGATTGCGACGGCGATGGAGCGGCTGTCTCCGCGGGAGCGCGTGGTTTTCGAAATGAAGCATTATCAAGGGCTGAAGCTGCGGGCACTTGGCGACGCGCTGGGCACCACCGAGGAGACGGTGAAGAATTCGTTGTTCCGTGCGACGCGGAAACTGCGCACGCAGTTGGGAGAATTGCGATGAGCGCGGGACGCTGTTCGGACATCGCACCGCTGTTAGTATTTTATGCTTGCGACGAAGTACAACCGCAGGAGCGCGACCAGATCGATGCGCACCTGGTGGATTGCGCATCGTGCGCAGCGCAACTCCGCGAAGAACAGGAAATGCAGAGCGCGCTGGTCAGCGCGTTCCAGCCGGCGGATCAACTGGATCCTTCCGGAGCATTGCTGGCGCAGTGCCGCAGCGAACTTTCGGAATTACTGGATGATTTGTCTGCGCCGCCGCTGCAGGAAAAGTGGAGCCCCTTCGGGTGGATTCGGCAATGGATGGCTTTGCGGCCGGGGTGGAGCGCGGCGGGATTGCTCTTGGCGGGATTAGCGGTGGGGACCCAGGTGGCGCTGTGGATTCCGGGACGCGAAGGTAATTTGGTCGGCGGGCAGGCGGTGAACGTAAAAGCGGCGCCATTGACAAACGAAGATTTGTCGAAGATGGCGGTGGCGGGCGTGAATTTCGCGCCGGCCGCGGATTCCCCGGGCACTGTGCAATTGCGGGTACGCACGGAGCAACCGATGGTACTGAGCGGCAGTGTGGATGACGCCGATGTGCGGCGGGTGCTGACGTATGTGGTGATGAACGGGGAGCAGTTCGATCCTGGCGTGCGGCTGGACTGCCTGGATGTACTGAAGACACGCACGGGCGACAAGGATGTGCGGCACGCGCTGCTGGCCGCGGCGCGGAAAGATCAGAATGCGGCTGTGCGCATGAAGGCGCTGGAGGCGCTGCGCGATTCGACTACGGATGATGCGGTGCGGGATACTTTGCTGGAAGCGCTGCAGCACGATGCGAATCCTGGCGTGCGCGTGGAGGCGGTGAACCTGCTGGTGCGCTCGCTGGAAGACAAGGAGGGCGGCGCGACTTCGGCTCCAGTCGCTCCTCGCGTGGCCCCGCCGGCTGTAAGCGCTTTCCCTGATCCAGAACTTGCAGGGTCGCAAATTCCTCCCGACCCTTCGGTGGATCGCGTGATTCACGCGCTGGAAGGCTTGCAACGGCGTGATCCGAATCCCTATGTACGGCTGCGCAGCGCGGCGGCGTTGCGGCAGATCGGTCCCCGAGAAGTGCAGTAAAGAGTGCTCCGCGGCGACAGCATAAGCGGCAGCAACTGTCAGGAAATGAAAAAGACAATTATTCACGTTGCGCCTCTTTTTCGCGGGGCCAGCCTGGGAATGGCTGTGGCGCTCTGGTGCGCGGCGTTTCTAATGAACCGCGGTCTAGCAGCGGAAAAGCCAGAACCGATGGCCTCGGCATTGGAGTTGACCAAGCCGGGTGAGCCGACACAACCACGCTTTTCCGCCGATCGCGCGGGTTTGCTGCAGACATCTGACGGATTAACCCTGCAAGTGACGACGGATTTAGGTTCAGTGAAAGTGGTTCCGCTGGAACCAGGGTCCGCTCCAGTGGTCAGGTATGCGGTGCATGTCGAAACAGATGCGCGGGCTCCGGCAGCACAGCGACTGCTGGAGCGGTATTCGCTGAGCGCCAAGTCCACCGCTGCGGGTGTAGAGATCACCGGGAATTTGCCACCGCAACTGGCGCATTTTATGGCGAGCGGCGCTCAATTCTGGGTGCAATTCGAGATCGCGGTGCCGGTGAATTACAGCGTCGAGGTGAAGACGGAAGCCGGGGACATCGAAACGGGGGATATCGGCGGCATTGCGAACTTGACCACGCAAGGCGGCAACATCCGCACCGGGCGCATCGGCAACGGGCTTGGCAGCGTCAGAAGTGCAGCGACTGACCATTTGGTTGGGCGGCTGGCTACGGAAGGCGGGCACATCCAGGTCCAGGACGTCGCCGGGGACTTGCGAGCGTTCACGGCAGGCGGCCACATCAACGTGGGAAATATCGCGGGGGACGCGTCGCTGCACAGCGGCGGCGGAAACATTCAAGCCAGCCAAATCGGCGGGCGCGCGGACTTGCAAACCGATGGCGGCAACATCACGGTAGGGCAGGCAGGAAACCTGGTCAGCGTGCGCACGGGCGGCGGCCAGATTGATTTCGGCGAAGTACGGGGCTCGGTTCGCGCGCAAACGGGTGGCGGCGGGATTCGTATCATGTACGTGTCGGGACCGATGGAAGTGGAGTCCAGTGCGGGAAGCATTTGCCTGACCCGCGTAGCGGGAGCGGTGCGGGCGGCGACCGCGGGTGGAACGATCACGGCGTGGATTAACCCGGACGCGCCATCTTCCGGCGGGACGGTGCACTTGCCGGGATTATCGCAGCTGACTTCCGGAAACGGCGACATCGTTGTGTTTTTGCCGCGGAACCTGGCCGCGGATATCGAGGCGGAAGTGGAATCGGGTGGGGAGCAACGCATTGAAGCAGATCCGGCGCTGGCCCTGAAAATTCAGAATCGGGGGAACGGTCCGGTGCGGGCACTTGCCGCGCTGAACGGCGGCGGCCCCACGCTGAAGCTGCGCACGACGGCGGGAAAAATCCGGCTGCAGTTCCTTGATTCGGAGATCGCTTTGCGGCAGTCGCTGATCCAGGAACAAAAAGAGCGGCTGATGTACGGTTTGAATGACGGGCAATGGACACCCGCAGGATTCGAGAAGGCGCCATCATGGAATGCTCCGGAGATCGCGAGTGAGATGCAGGACCGGGGCGACTGGATCGACCGCTGGCTAGATACGCTGGAAGCAACTTTTTTGGGCAGCATTCGCGAAGATCCCGACGATTTTCAGAAACATCTGGTTTCGGCGCCCCATCCCTCTTATCCGGAAATAGCGCGGCGCGCGGGAGTGCAAGGAATCGTGCGGTTGCAAGTGCGCGCGACGAAGGACGGCCGCATCGAAGTGGACAAGATTTTGAGCGGGTCGCCAACGCTGGCGGACGCGGCAATTGCGGCGGTGAAGCAATGGCGGGCAAGGCCGTTTTCCACGGGGGGTAAACCAGTGGAAGTGACCTCAACAGTGACGTTTAATTTCCAGCTGCACTAGCGGGCGGCATGGCGCCAACGTAAACGAGTTTCGTTTTGGTTGTCGTTTCCGGAAAGCAGGTCCTCGAAGGAGGTAAAAGGTTATGCTCCGCAGCTCTATCCGTAATGCCGCCGTTCTGTTTTCACTCATCCTGGCTGTGGCCGTGGCCCCGGCTTGCCTGGGTGTCACCCAGGAATTCAATCAAACCTATGCGCTGCAGCCAGGCGGCTCGTTCGAGTTGCAGAACGTAAACGGCACGGTGGATGTGCAGGGCTGGGACCGCGACACCATCGAGATTCACGCGGTGAAGACGGCGAAGCACAAGGAGTCCGATTTGGACTTGGTGTCCATCGATGTGGACGCCAAACCCGGCGTGGTATCGGTGGCGACGCGCTACCCACAGAACGAAGGGGTGGAAGTGGCGGTGGAATATACGGTGCGTGTGCCGCACGGCGCGCATGTGGAGCACCTGGGCACGGTGAACGGAACACTGCGGGTGTCGGGAATCGAGAGGGTGGAGGACCTACGAACGGTGAACGGGAATATCGAGGTGTATGAAGCAGGTGGGTCGGTCCACGCGCACACCACCAACGGCAATGTGCATCTGGAACTTCTGCACGTCCAGGACAAAAACGGTGCGATTGCGGAGACGACCAACGGTTCGGTGTTGCTGGCGGTGCCTGCAGATACGCAAGCGGACCTGGAGGCTCGATGCCTTAACGGGAATTTCTTTTCCGAGCTGCCAGTGGCTTTCGAGAGCACATTGAAACCGCGAGAAATGCATGGGCGGCTGGGCCGTGGCGGGGCGCCGATCCGGTTGCACACGGTGAATGGGGGAATTCGAGTGGTGATGTTGCGGTCAACGGTTTAGCTTGCGCCGCGTCTAACGAAGCAAGAAGTCAGGAAACACAGAGGAGAATGACGACGATGAGAAAGAATATCTTGTGGGTCAGCGGAGGGATTGCGGCGCTGAGCATCGGACTGATCGCATTGCCGAGCCCGTCGGCGGGAATGCAGGAGCAGGAGGATCCTTCCCCCAAGGTCAAGGTTGTGCCCCTTCCGGGAGGGCAAGAACTGCAGCGAGTACAGATGGACAGCGACCGCGCATTGCGAAGGGCCTACCAAGCGCTTGAGGAATCTCAGGGAGTTTTGGCTAACCTCGATATCGATCCGGGACTGCAACAAATCGCCGTATTTGACGGCGATGAGGGGCCTAGTTGGCTGGGCGTGGAGACGAGCGAAGTGACCCCGGAAACCGCCAAGGAGCTAAAGCTTCCGGCGGAGCGTGGCGTTGTGGTAGCCGGCGTGTCCAAGGATAGCCCCGCCGCTAAAGCCGGGCTGCAGGAGAAAGACGTCATTACCGAAGTCAACGGCCAACGAGTAGAGGGCGCGGCTCAGTTCCGTAGGATGATCCATGAAATTCCTGCCGGACGCGCGGCGCAACTTACGGTGTGGCGCGATGGACGATCGCAAACACTCGGCGCGACACTGGGCAAAGCGGAGGAGCGTCACGACCGATGGATGGGCGCGACCCCGGGCGCGTTCGCATTCCGTATACCGGACGTGCAAATTCCGGAAATGCCGTCGATGGACTTAGGCGGCGAAATGGGGATGCTGGCTGGCGGCAGTCCGCGCCTGGGCATCGATGCGGAAGATATTGGCGGGCAACTGGGCTCGTTTTTTGGCGCTCCCGATGGCGAGGGGATTCTGGTACGCAGCGTGAACAGCGGTTCGGCTGCGGAGAAAGCGGGGCTGAAAGCGGGCGATGTGATCACCAGCTTCAACGGCGAACGAGTGCGGAGCGTTGGCGATCTGCGTCAGAAGCTAGGTTTGCAGAATGAAGCCAAGACCGCCAAACTTGTCGTGCTGCGAAACCGGAACGAAATTTCGTTGACCGTGGAGTTGCCGGCACGGTCAGCGAAGGGACGGCGCAGGCTTATGCAGCGCACAAATATTTAACAGTTTTCTTACAGGATGTTGTGCTCAGAAGGTCCGGGCCTTGATGCCCGGACTTTTTTTGTGCTGGGGTCAGGCACCCAGGCGCCGACCATGTTTTTTTGCCAGGCGAAAGGGCCTCCTGATCGTTTCTGCAAATGCCGGCCGATTCCCTTCTTCGCCGGGGGGCCAGTCCTCTTCGGTGGGAGACAAGGACAGGCGCAGCAGATAGGCCACACCGGCGAACACGCCACCAAGCATCCTTATGCGAAACGCAGCGCGCTCCAAAAGACCAATGTCACTGGTTTCCTGCGTTGGAAGACGCGCCTCAATTTGCGCGGCAAGCTTCGCAACCACGCGATCGGACTCGACGTCAGCTCGGGCTTGCACCGGAAGATCGGCACCGAGCAGGTCCGCAGCGAGACGCAAGCCTAGCAACAGGATTCGCTCTGCACCGACGTCGCGCGCCACGGATAATGCGCGGCCCCAGTCCGTAGGCCGGTTTGCGAACACTAACGCAGCGACATCGGAAATCCACAGAAGGCGCTCCCAGAAATGTTTAGCTCCATGGACACAGATCAGGACGAGTTCGTCTTCGAGGGAGAGAACCGGAATATTTCGGCCGTCGATGAGCAGCGTGGCGCGACGCTCGAAAAGCTGCTCGATGTTGATTTGGCGCGGATGGTAACGGAAGGTGCGCTCGGTATGTAATTCGACGAGAAGGCTGGTGCCGGGTTTTCGGAAAGCGTATTCGCCGGGGATCTTCCCGGCGTCGATGGCACTGAGGGGAACGCGCGGATGATAGCCGAGATCGAACATCGTGAGAGTGGCGCCGCGTATATCGGATTCGCGAAGCACGAGGTCGAGATCGCCATATTGGCGCATGCCGGGATCTCCGTAGCAGCGGGCGGAGAGCGCGGGACCTTTAGTGACCAGAATCTGGATGCCAGCGGCACTGAATCGCTCCAGGACGCGAAAGAGTTCCGCGGTAAGCTGCAAAGCGAAGATTGAATGGGTGCGGAGCTTTTCGCTCGATGCGGCTAGGAAGTCCTGCGGCACTGAAAGGGACCCTAGATTCTTGATGCGGTCAGCGAGGAGCGCGATCAAACCGTGGCGTTCCGCAAGCTCTAGCAAAACCTGCCAGTTGAAAGACGGGCACAATAGCCCACGCAAGCCGCCGCTGATGGGGCGCGGCCTGGCGAATTCCAACAGCGTCAGCCATTCTGGTTTCTTATATTCCGTCGGCATCGATGACAATTGTGACAGAAGTTCCCCGTTGAAATGCTCTCCGCACGCGCGTTTACGGGCCTCTAGCGGGAAAACCGCCTCGCAAGTTCGGCGGCGCGACTGAGAGCGTCTTCCCAACGAGGGAAGTTGCCCGGGAATTGCCGCACGGCCGCTTGAGCCATTTGCTGCAAGGACGTTTTCCCATCGATGGATTGCAGAAACCAGCGATCCAATTGTCCTTCCTCGGATAGGGTGGGCACGAAATCTGCGGCACGTCGCCGCAAAGCATGGGATGTGAAATTAGCGCCTAAGAATGTGGATTGCTGGAAGCAGGGCGCATCGTTTGAATCTTTATTGACCTTGGTCTCCCAGCGCCAAATATATTCCTCACCGACCAAATTAGCCTGAAGACGCACGAAGATTTCTGTGCCCGTTTCAACCCGTACCGGCTGCAACCATGGCAAAAAGACTTGCCCATAAACCGTGTCCGGTGAGCCCGGTTCTGAAGAATATCCGATGCCGGGGAGCAGTTCGGTTTCGAACCACAAGCATAAGCCATGAGCGGTTCCAGGTCGCATCGCCGGGAAGGTGAGCTCGGCAGCGACGCACGGTTTAGCATCAGCCGAATAATCCAGCACGGACCAAGTCTGAGGCTCGGTTAGGACTTGATGGCCGGCGAAGCGACTGCTGTAGGAAGCATTCAGTAAATGGGGCAGCGCGGATAGCAGATTCAATTCCGAACCGGATTTCTCCCAAGGCGAAACCAGCTTGGCGTAGAAGTCGCTGGCTTCAATTACTGCGGCCCTCAGCGTGTCGCGAAGCGGAATCAACCGGCCTCCCGGCGCAAGGAGGCGTCTCCGCGCATCGTCCATCGAAGCAATAGCGTGGCCAAAATAGGGCAGGGAGCCGCGGATATCCGAAACGATGACGTTCACACGTTCCGGCAGTTCGGTCTTGCGCGAATCTCGCTGGATAAATTCCGTGCGGTCCGCAAAACCGTTCGCGGCAGCAAGTTCGCGCGCGAAGTGCACGATTTATTTATAGTCGATAGCGTAAACCTTTCGATATGATTGCGGATCGCGAGCGCTTCCTGGCGCAGCGAATACATGGGCAGCGGCTTACTTCCAACGCCACGGAGCGTGGACGACGCCACAAACCGCCGCTTTGCGCGTAGAAGAAGGGACGGGCGCGCATCAGGTCGCACGCGCACCAAAGTTGGCGGGTTTCCTCGTCCCAGAGCGCGAAAGAATAATCGCCGATTAGCTCTGGCAGACTAGCCTTCTCCCAACGGCGCCATGCGCGTAAGACTAGCTCCTCGTCGGTGACATCGCCATCGAACTCGTCGCCGCGTTGTTCGAGTTTGCGGCGCAAATCGTCGCGGCCATCGAGCCGCACGTCGCCGAGGAGCCACACGCGGCCGTCGAGGGAGCAGGGCTGCGACGGGCACTGCGGTGCCGGACCAGTGCGGAGAAATGTGAAGCAGAATCCAGCGCCCGGTTTGGTAGCGATGTGAGTGCCATCCGGGCCGCGGAAGGCTAGTGTCTGCGCCATGCGTTCCAGTGTGCGCTGGTCAGGCGGTGCGTCACCCAGCGAAATGATGGCGGCGAATCCGCTCACTGCGTCTCCCTTAGCGTGGAAGAGAGCGATGGATCGAACGGAGCATAGTGACGATGCGTTTCTTGCGGATCGTTTATCGCAACCCCATCGCGCTCGACCCACGCGTGGGCCTCGAACTTGCCGTTGATTTTGCGCGCACCGATGCGTATATGCGATACAAGGCCTTGCCGTCTGAGCGACCACCAGAGCGCCAGAGATTTTTCCAGGCAGGTCGAAGGGCGCCAAGCGTGGCGGACGGCGGCGTTGACCATGCGCGAGGTGATTTGGAGGCGCTCTGCATCGGACAAGGATTGTTCCAAGCGTCCCGGCAGCGTCGGCCTAGGAAACGCGCGACCCTGTAGAGATTCCTGTGTGGCTCGGAGACCGCGAAATTTCAGGCTAAGCCAGATCAGAGGCAGAACTATCGCCGCCCGCGCGAAGATTCCCCGCGCTTCCGCGTCCAGCGAGTTAAACCGACGAAGACGTTTCCACATTGGACGGGGGCACTTGCAGCAAGCCGTTTTCAACCAGCCGCGCCAGCAGTTCGAACATTAGCCAAGCTCCGTCGCCAGCGCGCGTTTCCATGTAATCGTGCGAGACGCCATCAAACACACCCACTCGAAACTGCATTGACTTGGATTCTACAGAGGATTCTGTGGGTTGGCCACACTCCGCACTCCAGACTGCAGGACGCGCTTTTTCGCGGCGGCGCCAAAGTCATCGGCTCAAAAAGGACTCGGGAAACAAACGGCCCGGCCGGTTCACAAAAACTTCAGGATTTCTTGCGCTTCGTTTTTGTGTCAATTCCAGGAGCAATCTGCTGCAACGCTTCCAGGCCTTCCTTGGCTTGTTGGCCGTACGGACCGTTGGGATCCAGTTCCAGTGCTTTCTGGTAGGCCTCCACCGTGCCCGGCTGCACCACAACCTCCAATTTGCTGCCCACCTGTTTGTATTCCATGGAGGCGACCAGCGCCGCGCCCAGCAGGTACCAGGCTTGCGCATTCTTGGGGTCCAGCTCGGTGGCTTTCTTCAGGGGCTCGACCGCTTCCTTCATTTTTCCCACGTTGTACAGGGTAATGCCGGCGTTGCGATACGCTTGCGCCGCCCCCGCAGGATTCAACTCCGCGCTCTTGTGGAACGCCGCCATGGCCTCGTCAATCTTGCCGGCTCGACCCAAAATCCCGCCCAGATTATTGTAGTAGTCCGCTGAAGGTTTGAGTTCGACCGCTTGTTTATAGGCATTCACTGCATCGTCGGCACGTCCGGCTACGTCATACGCGTCACCCATCTTGGCCCAGATCAGCGAGAGGTTAGAGTCTTTTTCCCCGGCCGCTGCTTTCGAGGCTTCCAATTCCGTAACCGCCTTTTCAGACAGATCTTTCACTTCCTGTTTCTTTCCGTCGCGTTGATCCGCGGGTGCCTTAGACAGGTCGGCCTTGGCTTGGTTCGCCTGGTTGAGGAAACCGATACCCGCATCGAAGTGCGACTTCATCCCCTGAAACTTCTTCTGCTCCTCATCACGCTTCTTTTGCTGCTCGGCATATTCCGCGCCTTGTTTCGCAACGACGTCTTTGAAATTCAGATTGACTTTTGGAGTGTCGGAGCCGGAAACGCGGATCTTAACTTCGTAGGGCTTGTTAGGAGCGGGGAGCTGTATAGCCAGGGTGTAAACCCCGTTGCGCAAATTGTGAAAAGCGAAATTACCATCCTTATCCGTCTTGGTGTCTGATTTCGCGCCCTGGTCGCTTACTGCCTGGATTCCTATATCCGCCCACGGTTTGCCGACCACGTCCAGAATTTGCCCGCTGACCTCGCCGTCCTGCGCCGCCGCTTTTGGCGCGCACGCGAATAAGGCTGCGCACAAAGCAATCCAGACCGCCCACGAATTCTCTTTCCCCCAACGTAGCTTCATGCCCTTCTCCTTTGCCGCTCGAGAGGCTACCCGCTCTCCCGCCGGCGTGCGCCTATTATCTCCAAACCAGGCTGGATGCCAAGCTCAAGGCTGCGCTACCTCTGCCCGCCGGTAAGCAATCGGATCGGACACTCCAGCTTCGGCAAACGCCCGCAAGCGTAACAAGCAACTGTCGCAGGCGCCGCACGCTGCATCTTCGCTCTGATAGCACGACCAGGTCAAATGCAGCGGTGCGCCAAGCTCGACGCCTCGCCGTATGATCTGACTCTTCTTCAACGTAATCACCGGCGTTTCAATTTGGATCTTTGTTTCGGGGCGGGTACCCGCGCGCACTAACTCCTGAAATGCCCGGTAATACTCGGGCCGGCAGTCTGGGTAGCCAGAGCTATCTTCAGCGACAGCTCCGATGTAAACGGCCTCGGCGCCCATAGCCTCTGCCCAACTTATAGCTGCGGACAGAAAATGAGCGTTACGAAACGGAACATAAGTCACGGGAATATGCGCAGGCGCACCCGCATCAGCGAGTTCGTCCACCGGTACCGGGATGCTGGCATCCGTCAGAGCGGAACCTCCGATAGCTCGGAAATGATCTAACTGCACCATCAGGCGCTTGCCAATGCCGTAGAAATCGGCAATTTCCTCGAAGGCGCGCCGTTCACGATCCTGGGTGCGCTGTCCGTAGCTGGCGTGCAAGGCCGCAATCTGGCCATGACCATGCCGCTCGCGCGCGATGGCAGCACTCACGCAGGAATCCATTCCTCCGCTTAGCAGCACCACCGCCTTGGGGTGACTAGCATTCATCTTTTGCATCCAGCTTAGCCTGCTTGTAGCGTGGCCGGTGCCAGCACACCAGCGCGGCAACGCCGGGGCACGTCACACCCCCTTGGTCGCCGGGTCCCACACGAATTTATGCAACTGCAGCCCCAGCCGAACTTCCAGTCCATCCTCCAGGATCCATTCCACCAGCGCACGGGGCTGTAAGCCCTTCCATTTGCCTTCAGGATCATCGAACACCGGGGAAAATAGGACGGCACCTACTTTTCCCGTCAGCTGATGCCGTAATGTAAAGTCGCGTGCAAACTCATAGTCTCGCCGTGACGAAAGCACGAATTTCACCTCATCGGCTGCGCAGACCAACTCAAGGTTCTCCATGTCAAAGGTATCCGCTTCGCCGGAGTCCGGGCATTTGACATCCACAATCTTCACGACTTCCCGCGGCAGGCGACCGATGAACCGCTCGCCGCTGGTTTCGATCAGCACCGTATATCCCGCGCCCAGCAGCTGTTCGGCCAGCGGGTAAATCTCTTCTTGCAAGAGCGGCTCGCCGCCCGTTAGTTCCACCAAAGGAACCGTTGCTGAGGTACTGGCATTTGCTTCGGCCGGGCGACCCGAGAGGACATCGACTTGCGCCATGACATCGTCGACACTCATCTTCTTTCCGCCGTGGAATGCATACGCCGTATCACACCAGGTGCACCGTAAATTACATCCGGTCAAGCGCACAAAAACACAGGGAAGGCCCGCGCGAGTACCTTCCCCTTGAATCGATTTGAATATCTCGGTGATGAACATTAGGGTAACCGGCCTGCGTAGGAACGCCCTTACTTCCCAGGACGATATTGCGCACTGGCGGTGTCCGTCTCCCACACCACGGTATCGGTGACCCGAGCTCCCGCAGGCAGTTCCTTGACCTGCCCGGTGACCTGCTCATAGAAATACTTCGCCAGATTTTCAGCCGAAGGATTCACCGTGCGAAAAGGTTCCATATCGTTGATGAATTGATGATCGAGGCCGCCGATGATCTCCCGAATCACCCTCTTGAGCTCCGTAAAATCCAGCAGCAGGCCGATGGAGTCGAGCTGCGGGCCTTCGACCGTGACGCGCACACGATAATTGTGTCCATGTACGTTTTCGCATTTCCCGCGATACCCGCGGAGAGCGTGTCCGGCCGAAAAAGTCTCTTCTACACTGACTTGAAACATAATCTGTTCTTAGCTGGCTCCCGCGTGTTGTGTTCCGCGATGGTCGAGGAACTTGGCTACATCCTCGAGATCTTGGGTCGTCGAATACCCGGGCAGAGAATCCAGGAAAATTTTACCATAGGCCATGCGCTGAATCCGGCTATCGAGCAACGCCAGCACGCCACGATCGGTCTTGGTCCGCACCAGCCGGCCAAACCCTTGTTTCAGAGCCAGCACCGCTTGCGGCACCTGAAATTCCGAAAACGCGTTGCGTCCATCTTCCTGTAAAGCCTTCACTCGCGCGGCGACGATCGGGTCGCTGGGCACTGCGAAGGGTAGCCGGTCCACAATCACGCAAGACAGCTGATCGCCAGGGACATCCACGCCCTGCCAGAAGCTTGAAGTGGCAAACAAAACCGCGCCTGCGGTGTTCTTGAAGCGTTCCAGCAGCGCGGAACGAGGAGCTGTCCCTTGCAGGAGCATCGGAAAAGACACCCGCCCGCGAACCCGTTCGAACAAATCATTCATCTGCGAATAACTGGTGAACAGGCAAAAGGCGCGTCCCTGGCTGAGCTCCAGCAATTTTACGATCTCATCCGCGGCGGCCTGCGAAAAAGCCGGGTGCCTGACATCCGGTATGCCTCGCGGCATGTACAACAGGGCTTGCTTTCCCCAATCAAATTCCGGAGGCAGCGCTCCCTCTCGGGCATGATCGAGTCCCAGCCGCTGCCGGATATACTCGAAGCGCCCCGCAACCGTAAGCGTCGCGGAGGTCAACACGATGGAATCGAATTGCTCGAACAGACGCGCGCGGAGAACCTGGCTGACATCAATCGGCGTGGCAGCCAAAAAAACGCCCTTACTTCGCCGCTCATACCAGTAAACGAAATTGCGCTCTTGTGATTCCAGCAAGAATGCCAGTTCCTGGCGCATCTCGAAGCTGCGGCGCGCAATGCGCAACAACTCCTCGGCCTTTTGCGGCAATGCCGCGAATTCCGTTTCCAGCCCTTTCAGCGCGTTGACCAGCGCGTCGTAGGTTTCCCGGTGCTGCTCGAGGAATGCCTCGCGCTCATTTCTTTCAAAGGGGTAGCGGCCGTCGCGCGCTGGAAACACGTCAAAAAATGTGCGGCTGCGCTCGCGAATGCGCTGCGTTCGCCGCAGTAAGGCGGGAGTTCCCTGGCGAAGCAACCGTAGCGTGAGGTCGGCGTCGCGAGCTAGTTCCTCGAAGCGATAGTTCGATATCTGGCGGCCGAAATAATCGCTGGCCACATCTTCCATTTCGTGCGCTTCGTCGAACACCACCGCGGAATATTCCGGCAGGATGCTGCCGAAATCGTCCTGCTTCAGCGCCAGGTCCGCGAAAAACAGGTGATGATTCACGATGATCAAATCGGCTTCCTTGGCCCGCTGTTGCATCCCGGTGATGAAGCATTGCCTGAAATCCGGGCACTTCTGACCGGTGCAGGTGTCGCGTCGCGCGTCCAGCCGGGCCCACAGTTCCGAATCGTCGGGCAAGAACGTAAGCTCCGCGCGGTCGCCGGTTTCCGTCAGCTTCGACCAGTCCTTAATTTGCCGGAATGCGTCCATCTCGTCCATGCCCTTCAGGACCGGCTGATCGGCAATTTGATGCAGCTTGGACCGGCACAAAAAATTCGCTCGACCCTTCATCACCGCAACTTTTAGTTCGGGAGCGAAGTGCTTCTGCAGAAACGGGATGTCCTTCTGATACAGCTGCTCCTGCAAGGATTTGGTGGCGGTGGAAATCACCACTCGGCGTCCGCTGCAGATGGCCGGCAACAGGTACGCCAACGTCTTGCCTGTCCCGGTGCCGGCCTCGACAACCACGTGGTGGCGGGATTGAAATGCCTCCTGCACCAATTCGGCCATCAACAACTGCGCCCGGCGGTGCTCATAGCCGCCGATCATGCATCGTTCTAGCAGCCCCCCCGGTCCAAACACTTGTTGCATGGTGGGCGGCGATTTCTTTTTGGCCACGTCGTGCTGGGTGTTCGGGTTGTCTGCGTCGTGCTGCAAATCGTCTTTCTCCGGAGAAAGATACTGCGCTTCCCTGGAGCGCTTTTGCCGCTGGACCGCAGAGCCGTCATTTCCCGAAATGGTGGTTTCGCGCCTGGTCAAATTCGTTCCCAATCCTGCTGTCCCAAAGGGCAGTCCCTCACCGGCCAACGATAGCACACACGATGACACGGACATGACAGGACCGTGACAACGTCCTTCCTTCGCTTTGGCAAACTGAATTCAAGCCCAGTACCGATGTCCCTATCTTAATTTTGACCAGATTGGGGTGCTTAAATGGACTCTCGCAAATGCGTTTGCCTCATTATCCCTTTGCTCATTCTCGTTCTAAACGGATGCGGCAGTTCCTATTCCTCCATGTCGCCAGCTCCTCTTCCCGGAGCGCAAGCGGCCGCGGTGACCATGACTATTCGGGACACTCCACCTGCGGGTGTCACCGTGCTCTCTCTGGAGCTGACGGTGAACGGAGCGGTACTCAATCCAGGCAGTTATCAGCTGGTGACCAATCCGGTAAGAATCGAAGTGAAGCAACTCGAAACCGACGCTGCTTTTCTGAACACGGGGAATGTTCCGCCAGGCACTTATCAGAGCATTACCGTGAATTTGACCAACCCGGAGCTCACTATTCTCAACCAAAGCGGCGCGGCCATCGGAAATTGCGCGAATAATTCGGTCTGCGAACTCGCCCCTGCGGCTGCCGGAAATGTTACTTTCTCCGGTTCTCCGTTTCCGATCACCATCCAAAACGGCGCCCCTGTGGGATTTCAGGTGGACATTAACGCCGCTACTCTGGTCAACAATGCACTGGGTTTGGACTTCAACGCGTCCGGCGCGGTAAGCCTCACGCCGCTCCCCCTCCCGGGCCGTCCCGTGGACCATCTCGACGATGTAGACGATTTGATCGGTGTCGTGCAAAATCTCAGCGCCACTAACAATACTTTCACTTTGCACACCGCTAACGGCGACTTTTCCATCCAGGCGGGTTCCAACACCGAGTTTGAGTTCGAAAACTGCGCGGCGAATAACTTTTCCTGTCTGCAAAACAACATGGTCGTACAGGTGGACGCCGAACTCATGCCGGGCGGCGCCACGGTGGCGAAAAAAATTGAGTTCGAAGACAGCGACGCGGACGACGAGCTGGTCGGAGCGGTTTTCAAAATCGACGACGCCACGCACTTCGAAATGGTTATTCTCGGCGAATTGCGAAGCGTTAACAACGTCAACTTGGGTAATCCGGTTACGGTAACGCTTAGCAATCCGGCGTTCGAAGTGAAGTCGGACGGCCTTTCCGTACCCAGCAGCTTGCAGGCAGCCTTCACCGGGGCCACCGATACTTCGCAACTGCTGCCCGGACAGCTGCTGGAAATTCGTTCCTCGGCCGCGGTAATGACCGGGCCACCCATCATGATTACTACCAACCGCATCCGTTTGCGCATGAGCCAGCTCACCGCAACGGTCAGCGGAGCACCGACTCCACCTAACTTCGTCGTTGGCAATTTGCCCGGCCTGTTTACCAGTGCGGGCATAACGACCATCGGGGTGCAAACCTCCAGCGCCACCGACTTCGAAGGTGTTTCCGCAGTCAGCGGATTGGCGGATCAGAACCTCGTGTCGCTGCGGGGATTGTTGTTCAAGAATGGCGCCAATCCACCAGCACTCCTTGCGGACAAAGTCCGTAAACGGTAACTGCCTGCCTCTGCGCAAACGTAAAAGGGCCGGAGACCATCATCTCCGGTCCTTTTTGTCACCTGCTTTGTTCATCTGCGGACGCCTTGCATTTAGCAGTTGAGCAATTTTGCCCACCTTTTACAGCCGTTCAGCGTGTCCCGACGATAGAGTTGTAAGTGAGGCGTCGGTACCCTCGCACTGCTGACGCTCGGCGCCCTTCGCCGTGGGGGAATGTATGATCGTCCGGAAAATCTTTGCCGCGCTTCTATTGCTGTCCGTCGCTTTCTTGACCTCCTGCAGCGGCTTGCCCAAGAAGTCCACCTGTACTAGCAATTGCGGAGGCACGGCAACGATGAGTATGACCATGCGCGCCACGCCCCCGCCCCCTCCACCTAATACAAATCTTCTTTCTTTCGTGGTCGACGTCAACACCGTCACGCTTACTTCCTCCAACGGCACCACCTTCAACATCCCCTTGAATGCCACCAGCCTGAGCGTCGATCTGACCAAGTTGCAGAGTGACTCCATCCTTCTTGGCACTTCCGCAGCGGTTCCCGCCGACACCTATGCAAGCATCACCGTCAGCCTTTCTAACCCGGTGGTGACCTTCTGCACCCAAACGCAGGGCAACACCGGTTGCGCCCCCGGGAGCGTGGCTACCATTTCCGGCGGGGCAGCGGCAACTCCGGCATTCAGCTCCAAGCCTTTCCCATTGACGGTAACCGCCAACCAAAAAACCGCGCTGGCGATCAACCTGAATATCAGCAATACGTTGACCGTCAACTCTCAAGTGATCAGCGCCGTAAACCTGGCCGCGGCCAATGTCCTCAGCGCCAGCACCCTGCCATCTTCCTCCACCAGCCTCAACGTTTCACAACTCGATTTTGTGGAAGATGTTACCGGGATTGTGACGGCTGTTAATGCCGCTACCCAGTCGGTCACCGTGAAGACCGCCGCGCGCGGCTCTCTGACTGCCATCGCTAACTCCTCTACTGTCTTCTCGCCCAATTGCACCTCCTTTAGCCGGAATATCAGTTTTGCCTCCTGTGTTGTACAGGGCGACGTCGCCAGCCTGGACATGGTGCTTAATTCCGATGGCACCCTGGCGCTGCTCGAGTACGATCCCCTGAATACCGCCAGCGGAGACTGGATCGAAGGCGTCATCACTGCCTCCCCATCCTCCTCCACGCAATTCTCCCTCGTCACCAATGACGCGGTCTTCGCCACATCCGGCAGCCTGATCGGCGGCAAGCTTGTTTTCGGCGCTGTTCTCAACGCCACTCTTTCCAGTCTCACGACCCTCAATCCCTTTCTTATTGACAGCAAAGGGCTCGTCATTCCGGTCAACAATTTTGCCAACAGCACCGATGCCACGGTGTTCGTACCCGGACAAACTGTATCCCTCCGGGTGACCGCCTTCACTGCCGCTTCGGGAAGCACGCCTGCCTCGGCAACGGTCGACACGGTATACCTCCGCTTTACTCGCGTTTCCGGCACCGTCGCGGCCTCGGGAACCCAATCCAGCTTTGCTATTCAGAACCTCCCTACTTTTTTCGGCCCCACCACCCAACAGTTGGTGCAGATCACGCTGGGCTCGCCGCCCAGCGTGCCCTCCACCAATTTTGAAGGAGTGGCCTCGGCTACCGGCCTGAGCAATCCCCAAACCGTTTCCATTCGCGCTTTATATTTCGGGCAAAATACAGGCATACTGATGCCGTTCACCGCCGCCAAAGTTCGCGTCCCGTAAGCCGGATTTCACCGCCTCCGCAAAGGCAAAACGGGCCCGTCCGAGTTCCTCGGACCGGCCCGTTCCTTTTCTGCTGCTGCTGCCTTCAATCCTTCCGCGCCCTAGGCCGGCTGGATCCCACCCACCGTTGTATTCGGTGGTAGCGGCGGCGTGTAGGGCCCCGGGGAACTCGCCGAAAGGGTTGGCTGGAAACGATTATAAAGAGCCAGCGAAATTGCGCCCAAGCCCCACAGAATAACGCCAAGCTTTACCCATCCCCCTAGATCCGGAATCACCGTCGCCAACCGCACGATCACCAACCCGACCGCCATTCTCCCGATCAACGGCCACAGTTCACGCGTCCGCCCCATCAACCATTGCCCGACCACTGCCCCCACGATGACCTGCGCAAAGTACAGCGCCGCATACCACACAAAAAATGTGGTGAGACCCACGAACAAACCCACCACCGTGATGCACGCAATGAGCGCCGCGATCGGCACGGCAAACAACACCAGCACACCCAGCCCAAACGACGCGCCATAGCGTTCCGCATCGGCCACCGCTTCTCCCGCAAAGCTCGGCATCAGTTGGAACAATACCAGGCCGAACAAGACGAAGGCCGCCAGCCAGATGACTTGCCACACGTAGTAGTGGCCTTCCATATATCTGGGCCTTCTCCGGATTTTCTGATAATCCACCGGCGAAGCCAGTTTGGCTTGCGGCGAAACGTCCGGTGGATTATTTCCTTCAAAATGAATCGGACCGCCTACTTGCGCGGACGAATTGATGGTCAGCAGGTCCCCTTTCATCTTTATAGCGCCGTCGATCTTGCCTGACAACGTAAGGTGCTTGCCAAACATCAATAGGTCGCGTCCCAACATTCCTTCCAGGTTGAGGTTCTCTACAAAAAGCGTCAGGCTCCCGCCAATTTTCCCGGAAGATTCCAGGTTGACCAGATCGTCGAACGTCAGGACGTTCTTCCCCACCGTTCCCCGAACTGTCAGCGTATTGGTAAAGGCCCGAACGTTTCCGTCTACTTGTCCGTTGACCTCCAGTATTTGCGCAAACGCAATAACATCTCCTTTCACATGGCCCGCCACGCTGGTGTTATGCCCGAACAGGAACACGTCGCCATCCACGGTTCCCTCGATGTGCACGCGGTCGCCAAACAGAAACACATCTCCTTTAATCGTTTCGTCGGCGGCCACTCCAACCGATTCGCCCTTGCGCATCTCGGACGCTCGTGCTGCCACCGGCTGAAGTAATAGGGTTATGCAAAAGCCCGCCAGCACCAGCGCTAACGCCGAACCCCGCCGCACTCGCTTGCGTAAGACAGCGAGGGCAAATCCCCCCACTGTCACCAGCGCCAGGATCTCCAATAATGTGACCATCGATTGCCATCCTTTCCAGAAGGCGCCTTGAAAAATAAGCAAACTCAATAGATTCGACCCGCCAAATCCAGCCTGTTCCAACTGCTGCTGCCATGGCTCCACGTATCCGGTATACAACGCATACACCCCCGTTGCTGCCAGCCCAAACGCCACCGTCCAGATCCATTGCATGGACCTGCGCGCCCGTTCCTCAAAGTGCGCCAGCCGGGCAGGCAGCGCCTCCTCTTCTTCCAGCATCGCGCGCGTCAATAACCGCGATTCGCGCTCCAGCGCCCGCAGCAATGTGCGGCACGCGGCGCAATCCTGGGTATGCGCGGAAATCTCCTGCGCTCGCGCTCGATCCAATTGCCGTTCGATATACAACAAGCAGGTCATTTCGTCGAGATGCGGCATTCCCGCATCACCCGGGAAATTGTTGTCGTCTGTCACGAGGTCCCTCCCGCGGCCAGCGCGCCGCCCTGTCCCAGCGCCTGGCGCAGTTCATGCCGCGCGCGCAGCAGCACCACGCCCACAAAGGCGCGCCGCACTCCCAGCGCATCGGCAATTTCGTCATAGCTCATGTCCGAGTAGTAGCGCATCACCAGTGCCATACGCGCCCGCGTTCCCAGCTTGTCCAGTGCGCACCGTACCTCTTCGCTGGTCTTTTGTTCGATTAGTCTGTCTAACTGGTTCGGATCCGGATGTTCCAGCGGCACATTCTCCACATCCTCGGTCTCTTTGTCCTGGCGCGTCTTGCGCCGACGCAGCAGGTCCCAGCAGTGGTTCGCCGCCACTTTGTAAAGCCAAGCCGAAAAAGAACGGCTCTGGTCATATTGCAAAATCCGGTTGTCGCGCATCAGCTTCGCAAAAATGTCCATGGTGGCGTCTTCCGCGTCTTCTCGCGTAGGTAGCGCCCTCCGGCAGAAGCGGAATATCGCCGGTGCGTACTCCCGATACAGCACTCCCCAGGCATCGGCATCCCCTGTCCGTGCCCGGGCAATTGCCTCTGAAGGCTCGCTCTTTCCCGGCGCGCTCATCCGCTCTGGTCTCGGCGCATCCATAGACTAGTACGCACCAGCAGTCGCAAAAATTACACATTGCAATGCTGCGGCCCGGTGGCGACACCGCCAGCACTCTACCAGAAAAGCGGCGGTTCCCTCCCCACGCCCCATTGGGCCAGGCAAAGACGCCTGGATTCTCAGACCGGATGTGCCCGGTCTTCGGCCATGTGGCGAACTATGGTTGGAATGCGATCCGGAAAAACGGCAAGCGTTGGGGTCAGTTGGCCCGAGCGGCCAATTGTCGGTCGAAATTCATCGTCAGATTTTGATCCAGCACTACCGCCACATAACGCGCGCAAGTTTGCATTTCCCGCGATGCCCAGGTCGCAAGGCTCGGAACTTTGCTGTTGCAGACCTTTTCCAGGCTCGCTATCCCATGATAGTAAATCGATACTTCCCGTAACCAGGGACTGCTCTCTTTCAATTCGGGAGACAACTGATCGCACAAACTCATCAACCGCCCGAAATCGCTTCCCCTTACATTCGCTGCATCAACACCCGCCGCTAACTGCAGCGCCTCCGACAGCGGCTGGCTCGCCGAGCTGATCCAAATAGCCCGCCATTGCGAGACGGCGAACCGTATCAGCGCGAACCCCGAAAACACGAGAATGCATAACGAGAGCATGACTTTGCTGGTTGTCATTCTCACGCTTTCGGTCCCCGCAGCCAATGGTCCACTCGTACCGTGCAGACGGGACTTTCGAACCCCCATCATATCCGTATGTACATGCAAACAATAGCCTTACATATGGACGGCGGACGCCGGCCCAGCCATCGTCTGCCAACCTGGCTCGTTACCTTCCGTGCGAGTTCCCTTGGAATCTGGATTGACCCCGGAACCCGCCCACCCTAACTTGTATGTGTTGAGCTTGACTAGCCCGTAAAGCGCCCCAGCCCATGACCGACGATTCCCAACTCTACACACCACCTGCTTCTCCGGAAGCCACCGCGAAAGAGCTTGCCGACGAGCGCCGGCGCATCGAAAAACGCGATTGGTGGGCTCGCGGCTACTCCATTTTCGTCATCTTGCTGCTTACTTTTGCCGTAATCTCCCTTACCCTTCCTGCGCTGCTGAACGACGAGGAAACCTTCTTCAAAATCAAGCTGACCGAAGCGGTCTTTGGTCTGATCACCCTGATCGTGCTCTTCAACATCTACACGATTTACCAGGAGATCCTGATTAAACGGCTGCGCCGGCAGCTTCTCGAGAAGCAGGACCATTCGTATGTTCTGCGCAACCTGGCAATGATCGATCCGCTCACCGGCCTGTACAACCGCCGCTTCGCCGAACAGCGCCTGGGCGCAGAGGTCTCTCGCGCCTCGCGCCGTGGCGATCCCTTGACCGTGCTCACTCTCGATTTGAACAATTTCAAGACCATCAACGACACCTACGGCCACCCTGCTGGCGACCTGGTCCTGCAGGAATTTGCCTCCCGATTGAACAAGGTCATCCGCGGATCGGACTTGGCCGTGCGCTTGGGCGGCGACGAATTCCTTGTCGTCCTCCCGGAGTGTTCCCTCGATCAACTTAAACTTGTCCTGGAGCGCCTCGGCTCGTTTGAGGTCGGTTGGCAAGACCAAACCATCCAGGTCACATTTTCCGCAGGTTGGAAGAACTACCAGCCCGGAGATCGGCCCGAGGATTTGTTGTCCGGTGCTGACCAAGCTTTATATGCCGGGAAACGCGCGGATCAGAAGCCCCTCCCGCCCTCCAACACCAAGGCCAAAGTAAGAGCCTAGCCCGCCAAGGCGGTCCTCCTTCCGACTTCCTCTCCAAATGCGTTACAGTGGATGGTTGCACCTGGCTGCCTGAGTTCCTCGGTTGTATCCGGCCGCTTACCTTCATGACAAAAAAAGCGCCATCTCTGGTTATTGTGGGCCGCCCCAACGTCGGCAAGTCCACCCTTTTCAATCGCCTTACCGGCACCCGTCGCTCTATCGTCACCAATGAGCCGGGCATCACCCGCGACCGTATCTATGGCGCCGCGGAGTGGCGCGGCCATTCCTTTGAAATTGTCGACACCGGCGGCATCGTCCCCGACGACAAAGCCCTCATCCCCCAGGAGATTCTTCGGCAGGCCCACGTAGCCATCGACAAAGCCGAGCTGCTCCTCCTGGTGGTCGATAGCCAGGCCGGCCTTACGCCCCTCGACGAAGAACTCGCTCGTCTCCTGCGCAGCACCGGCAAACCCTTCTTCGTCGCCGTCAACAAAGTCGATTCGCCACAGCAAGAATCCAATGCCGCAAATTTCCACCGTCTAGGCGTGCCAGTCTTCCCCATCACCGCCGAACATGGTACCGGTGTCGACGATTTGCTGGACGCCGCCATCGCCCTGCTCTCTAACTCTACTAACCCGCTGCTCGCCGATGCTCCACCCGAGGCACATGACGAAGAATGCGGGCCGGTCGAGATTGCCATCATTGGCCGGCCCAACGTTGGCAAGTCCACCCTGCTTAACCGCATGGTCGGCGAAGAACGCTCCATCGTTTCTCCCGTGCCCGGCACCACCATGGACACCGTGGACACCGAAATCACTCGCGAAGGCCGCCTCTATCGCTTCGTGGATACCGCCGGCATTCGCCGCAAAGGCAAAACCAACTTGGTCGCCGAAAAACTCAGCGTGGTCATGGCCCGCCGCGGCCTGGAGCGCGCCGACGTCGCGCTCCTGGTGGTCGACAGCGAACAAGGCGTCGCCCAGGGCGACGCGCAAATCGCCAGCTATGCCGAAGAATCCGGCCGCTCGGTCATCATCGTTATGAACAAATGGGACTTGGCCGCCGAAGCCGCACGTCAGGCCTCCGCGCGTGACGCCGCTTCCGCCAAAGGCCGCGCGCAGCGCGGACCCAGCGAAAAACACAAATTCGACGAGCTCGACAAAAGCAAGCTACTTTTCGACTACGAAAAAATGGTCCGCGGCAAGCTCAAATTCCTCAGTTACGCGCCGATTGTTTTTCTGTCCGCCAAATCCGGCGACCGCACGCAGAAGCTTTTTCCGCTGATTGATCTGGTCGCGCGCGCGCGCAAACGCCGCATCTCTACGCCCGATTTAAATCGCTGGCTCAAGGAAGAAGTCGACCTGCAGCGCGGCAGCACTCCGAAAGCACGCCCCGTACGCATCTACTACATCACCCAGGCCAAAGCCTCGCCGCCGACATTTCTTATTTTCACCAACCAAAAAACTCCCCTGCATTTCAGCTTCGAGCGCTTCCTCGAAAATCAACTGCGCGCCAAATTCGACTTTCTTGGAACCCCGGTTCGCTTCGTGCAGCGTCTCCGCAAGCGCGGCGAGCGAAACCGGCACGAAGACTAAGCCGCTGCCCTCCACGAAACACCCTCTACTGCATGGCCGCGCAAACTGCTAGGATTGTCCCCGGCAGTACCCGTCAACTCATGGCGCACAACGGCACCGCGACACAGACCGCCGCCGAGCAGAAGCTCTATCGCATCGGCGAAGTCAGCCGCCTCACCGAACTCAAGCCCTTCGTCCTG
Source organism: Candidatus Acidiferrum sp. (assembly GCA_035309625.1). Lineage (GTDB taxonomy): Bacteria > Acidobacteriota > Terriglobia > Acidiferrales > UBA7541 > Acidiferrum. Next base: position 9,319 of record DATGEY010000041.1, on the reverse strand, counting down.
CGCTATTGGGAAAGCGAATTCCCCATGCTCGAGCCGGTCAAGAGTTCGACCGGACATCGCATGTATCGCCAGGAAGATGTCGACCTGGTGTTCAAAATTAAGCGCCTGCTCTACGACGAAGGCTTCACCATCGCCGGAGCTCGCCGCCACCTCCGCGAAAATGGCTCCTCTGGTTCCGAAACCACTTCCGTCACCCCCCACAATGAAAACGCCGGCGAACTCCTGAGCCGCAAAATGCTCCTCGATCTGCGCGACACCCTCCGCGCTTTCTTGACGCTCCTCGAACGCCGGTGATACGCTCGTTCTTATCGAATGCGGCCTTTCTTCGGGCCGCCTCGAGTCCGGCTCCGTTCGAGCCGCCGCGGTCGGGACGTAGCGCAGCCTGGTAGCGCGCACGCTTGGGGTGCGTGAGGTCGCTGGTTCGAATCCAGTCGTCCCGACCACTTCTTCCTTTCTCGCGATACTGTACTCACTTTTTTCTGGAGCGCTCGCACTCGATTTCTGAGACTGCACCTTAAGAATGCCGCACATTTTATTGACCAACGATGATGGGTTTCACGCCGAAGGCCTGAAGGCGCTTGCCGCCGGCCTCGAAGGCTTCGCCACCATCAGCATCGTCGCGCCGCATCGCGAACAGAGCGGGGCCGCGCAATCCCTCACTCTCCGCCAGCCCATCATTTGCCATAATATCGCCGAGCGCCAGTGGGCCGTTGAAGGCACGCCTGCCGACGCCGTGATCGTCGCCCTGCATCGCCTTTTGCCCGAGCCGCCCGACTTGGTCATCTCCGGAATTAATTTCGGCGCCAATCTCGGCGAAAACGTCTATTACTCCGGTACCGTCGGCGCCGCCCGCGAAGCCGCTCTCCATCACATCCCCGCCTTCGCCATGTCCTTGTGCTCGAAAGGCGCCGGCGTAAGCTTCGACACCGCCGCGCGCATCGCCCGTTCCACCGCCGGGCAAATCCTCAAAGAAGGGCTGCCCGACCAGGTCTTGCTGAACGTAAACGTCCCCGAGCCCTGGACCGGTGGCGTAAAATTCACCCGCCAATCCAAAAAAATCACCCGCAATCAACTCAGCGAGGGCCAAGATCCCCGTGGCCGCACGTACTACTGGCTCTTCGAGCAGCGCATCGACAAGGATGTAGCCGCCGACACCGATTACGCCGCCATTTTTTCCGGAGCCGTCTCCATCACCCCGCTCCACCTCGACCCCACCGACACCAACTCCTTGAATCACCTCTCCCACTGGGCCGCTCCCATCGAAATATCCTCTAAGCAGTAGCACAGGCTTCACAGTCTGTGTGGCAACGTCGTTTTTCGTCACGGCACTTCCTTTTCCGTCAGGGCGCTCCTTTTCCACCGCCCCGTTTTGTCATCCCGAGCGCAGCCGAGGGACCTGCTTTTCTCCCCCCGCGCCGTCATCCCCACCGAAGCAGCCCGCCTTCTCTCGCGCTCGGGTCTCGGCATTTGCCCCGCTTTTTCCACCGCCCCGTTTTGTCATCCCGAGCGAAGCCGAGGGACCTGCTTTTCTCCCCCGCGCTCTCATCCCACCGAAGCAGCCCGCCTTCTCTCGCGCACCGGTCTCGGCATTTGCCCCGCTTTTTCCACCGCCCCGTTTTGTCATCCCGAGCGCAGCCGAGGGACCTGCTTTTCTCCCCCCGCGCTGCCATCCCCACCGAAGCAGCCCCCCTTCTCTCGCGCACCGGTCTCGCGCGCTCCAACTCCCGCGTAGGTAGCGGCGCACTCTAGTTTTTCCTGCTCGCCCAAGTTCCGAGCGGAGCCCTCGAAGCGCCCGGCGCGACGAATTCTTCAGGAGCTGAGGACTTCAATTCTTCAGGAGGTGGGGACTTCAAGTCCCCACGCAAGCGCAGGCAAAAAAAAACGGGCTTCAGAGTCTGTGTGGCAACCTCTTTTTTTCGTCAGGGCACGGCCTTTAGCCGTGCCGTAACGGACGCAAAATCAATAAGGCTTTTAGCCGCTGAGGGCTTCGCTCTCAGGTTTTCAGACAGACTCGGAAGCCGCTCTCTGTTCTAGATTTTGCGGCACTGCTGAAGCAGTTCCCAAAACGGGACGAAAATATCTCTTGACAGGAGCTAACTAAATGGTATAATATCCCATGAAATACCCAACGAGCCTCCTAACTCCTTTCCTTCCCCCATTTGCGCGAAAAATCACCTTTCAAAAGAACCTCACCTGCGAAAAATTCGCAGCGGCGCCCGCCATCTCGCTATCTACCTTTAGAATCAACACTTGTAAAAGTGTATCAAAACAAAGGACTTTAAGTGCCTTCAGAATCAACACTTATGCAAAAACCGGGGGGAGGGGGGGTTGTTGACACCGGGCAGTCACGTCGCTACCGTTATTCCCTTGCTCGCGCCTGCTTCCAAGCGCCAGCGCTGCATAACCAACCGATCACTCGAGGCCCGATGAAAGTAATCGTTGCAGACAAAATCAGCGAACGCGGTGTCGAACTCCTGCGTACTGCCGGCTGGAACATCGTTCTGACTAACAAAGATACACTCGTCAAAGAGATCGCCGACGCCGACGCTCTTATCGTCCGCAGCGCCACCAAAGTTACCCCCGATCTCTTGGAAAAGGCCCCCCGCCTTCGCGTAGTCGGCCGTGCCGGAGTCGGCGTCGACAACATCGATCTGGAGGAAGCCACCCGCCGCGGCGTCCTGGTCATGAGCACCCCCGGTGGCAACGCGGTAAGCGTCGCCGAGCACACTTTCGCCCTGCTTCTCGCCCTCGCACGCCAGGTCCCTCGTCACGACAAAGCCATCCACGAGGGCCGTTGGGAGAAATCCAGCGGTGGCGGCACCGAAGTCCGCGGCAAAACCCTCGGTCTCATCGGTTTAGGCCGCATTGGCAGCGAAGTCGCCGTGCGCGCCGAAGCCTTCGACATGCACGTGCTCGGCTACGACCCCTACATCAGCGAAGCCGCCGCTCGCGAGGTGCAGGTGGAGCTGGTTCCCCTGGAGCGCCTGTTTGCCGAAAGCGATTTTATCTCCCTGCATACCGCCCTAAGCCCCGCAACGCAAAACCTCATCAATGCCAATACTTTGGCGCAAATGAAAACCGGCGCGCGCCTGATCAATGCCGCTCGCGGCGAGCTGATTGATGAAGCCGCCTTGGCCGAAGCCCTCAAAAGCGGCAAGCTAGCTGGTGCCGCCCTCGACGTCTTCGTAGAAGAGCCACCCAAAAATTCCCCCTTAACCAGTTTGCCCGGCGTGATCGCCACTCCCCACGTCGCCGGGTCAACCACCGAGGCCCAGGAAGAGGTCGGCACGCAAGTAGCCGTGCAAGTGCGCGATTATCTCGCCGAAGGCATCATTCGCAACGCGGTCAATCTCCCCGCTCTTTCCGCCGATCAGTACCGTCGCGGCCGGCCCTATGTGGCACTAGCAGAGCGCCTGGGCTCCTTCGTAGCTCAAGCGGCCCATGCACGCCCCGCCCGCATTCGCATCCGCTACGCCGGGGAAGTCGCCGAGGTGGGCACCCATCTCCTTCGCAGCGCGGTACTTACCGGCCTGCTAAACGCTGTCCTCGATGAAAAGGTGAACGTGGTCAACGCCCCTCAAGTGGCCGCCGCGCGCCGTCTCGCCGTGGAAGAGGAAACCCGCCGCCGCGAACACGGCTTCCCTAATACGCTGGAGGTGTCCGTCCTGCCGGACAGAACTGCGCCAGATCCAACCGCGGAATTCAGCGTAGAGGGCACGGTGTTGCACGACGGCTCCCCCCGCGTATTGCAAATAAATGGGATACCCGTCGAATCGCAGCTCGAAGGCACCATTCTCTACCTCCGCAACCGCGACGAACCCGGCGTAATCGGCCAGGTTGGCTCCACTCTGGGCCAGCTCGGCGTCAACATCGCCACTTTCGCTCTAGGCCGGCGGCAAGCCGCAGTCGGCGCCGAAGCCGTAGCCCTCGTCGGCCTCGACGGCACCGTTTCCGCCTCCATCCTCGAACCCATCCGCCAAATTCAAGCTATAACCGATGCCCGCCTCCTGTTCCTTGGCGCCAGCTGAATCCCGATAATGAAAACACCTCGCCCCGGAGGACAAAATCACCCTCGTTTACAATTCCAGAACTGCCGCCGTGCGCCGTCATCTTCCAAATCTAATATTTACAACGAGTTTACAAAAAAGTGATAAGGAGTTAACTTGACAGTCCTTTCAAACCTGTTCTACACCAGACCGCACGGTTAACTCTCTACAGTGGTGGGGGGAATGGGGTTGCCCAGCGTTAACGCGCTCAGAGGCTGCGGAAAAGCATTCTCCGGCAGAGCGTTGCGGCCAGGCGTTTCCTCCTTTGTAGTCTGAACCAAATACACGTACGGGTGCGCGAAAGGGGCACGGGATGAAGTTTTGCGCGATAAGAAATCTGGTGAGCTTCCTTGCGCTACTGTTCTTCGCAGTGGCTGGCAATGCACAAACAGGCACAACCTCTCTCAATGGGGATGTAACAGACCCCCAAGGGTCGGCGGTAGCTGGGGCCAAGGTTACTGCCACCTTGGCGGGAAATGAGAATGGTCGCACCGTCGAAACCGACTCTGCTGGTCACTATCAATTCCAGGCACTGACCCCTGGCACATACAACGTGCGCGTCGAAGCCACAGGCTTTCGCTCTAGCGTTCAGGAGCATCTGGAGCTACAGGTCGCGACGGCAGGCAAGCAGGATTTCAAGCTCGAACTTGGCTCCGTAGCGGAGAGTGTGGAGGTGGTTGGTTCGGCGCCAACCGTGAACACCTCCGACGCCACTACCGGCAATCCCTTCGATGAAAAAGAAGTGAAGGAGCTGCCCTTCCTGGCTCGCAACATAGTCAATCTGCTCACTTTGCAGCCCGGCGTCGTTTTCACTGGCAACTCTGATACCGACCGCCTTTCGCAAGGTGATATCAGCACACTGGACGGTCGCGAAGGCGCGGTCAATGGCGTCCGAGGAAATCAAACCAATGTGACCCTCGATGGGGTGGACGCCAACGATTGGCAGAACCAGGCGGCATTTACTAGTGCCTTGCCCGTTACGCTGGACTCCGTTCAGGAATTCCGGGTCACCACCGCCAATGCCAATGCCACCGACGGCGTAGCGGCCGGAGCTCAGGTAGCCCTGGTCACCAAAAGCGGAACCGATAATTTTCACGGCAACATTCGTTGGTACTACCGCACCAGCGGCGCCACCGCCAACTCGTTCTTTAACAAAGTTCAGGATCCCCCGATCGGACGCCCTAAACTACAGCGCAATATCGGCGGCGGATCGCTGGGCGGCCCCATCAAGAAAGACCGCCTCTTTTTCTTCGTGGACTACGAAACCCGCCGCGAAGCCAGCTCCTTCTCGGTGCCCCCACGCCAGGTCCCCTCGGACGCCTTGAAGCAAGGCGTCCTCGTCTACAAATGCGCGGACGCTACACAGTGTCCGGGTGGTACGGTTACCGGCATCGACGGCACAACCCAAGTACAAGTCGCTCCCGGAAATTTCGGTTTGAGCCCCGCGCAATTTAAATCCATTGACCCCGCCGGAATCGGCGTCAACCCTGCGATGATCCAATACATGTCGCAACTTCCTTCGGGTAACTCTCCGGTCCAGGGCTTCGATAACGGACTGGCGTTCAACGGCCTCATTTTCAACGCGCCAGAGGCGACGCTAAATAACGTTTACACCACCAGGATGGACTACAACATCACCAAAGACGGTCGCCACACCGTTTACGTTCGTGGCGTGCTGGGCGGACTCAAAACCGATCTAATACCCGCCAATTACCCTGGAGAGAACCCCACGTCCACGCTGCTGAACAACAGCCGCGGAATCGTGGCCGGCTACACCGCGCAGCTTTCCGGCACCGTGACCAATTCCTTCCACTACGGTTTCACACGCCTGGGGGTGTCACAAAGCGGCGCGCAAGGGCCGCTCTTCGCCGTGCGCAGCTTTACCGACATCGAGAATTTTAGCCGCGCGTTCGGCCACCAATTGCCGGTCAACGAATTCAAGGACGACCTCAGTTGGACCCATGGAAAGCACACGATAACAGTCGGTGGTGCGCTCCGCTACCTGCGGAATCATCGCCAGGATGAAACGCAGTCCTTCCCCAACTTTTTCGTGAACAACGGCTTCTGCCAGGGACTGTGCCAGCAAGCCGCTCTCTCCCTGGGTTCCTCCGGCTTTCCCGCCGAAGACAACATTACCGCCGTCACCCGCGCGATGATGATGCTGACCGGCTCCATCACCCAGGTCAACACCGTCTTCGCCGCCGACGCCCACACCGGCTCCGTATTCCCGCAAGGAACGCAAGAGTTGCGGGAATTCGCCGAAAACGATTACGAGCTTTATGGCGAGGATTCCTGGCGCTTGCGCAACAATCTCACCTTAACGCTCGGGCTGCGCTACGCCTACAGCACCCCACCCTGGGAGACTCACGGTCAGCAAACCGCGGTCAACTTGGACATCCATCAGTGGCTGGTGCAGCGGGAAATCAACCAGGAAAATGGCATCCCTTCCGATGCTTCGCCCTTGCTTTCCTGGAACCTGGCCGGCCGCGCCAACAACCAGCCTTCCTGGTTCCAACCCAACCGCAAGGATTTTGCGCCCCGTCTGGCTGCGGCATGGAGTCCCGGCTACACGGACGGTCTGCTAAAAGCGATTTTTGGCGGACCCGGCAAGAGTTCCCTCCGCGTGGGTGGCGGAATCTTTTATGACCGCCTGGGTCAAGCCATGGCCGCAGAAACCGATCTACAGGGTTCGCCGGGAGTCTTTACCCCGCTGATCGATGGCTCGCAGCAGTTCAATTTCGCCACCGCTCCGCGTTTTTCAGGGAGTTGCACCTTCAGCGGCTGCACCGGACTACCCCCGCTGAGTGCTTTCTTCAATCCCATCACCTCCGTGAAATTTCCCTTCACGCCGGCCGCGGACACCTCCAACCTCGGCTTTGTCATCGATAATCACTTAAAGACGCCCTACACCATAGACATGAACGTCTCCTTCCAGCGCGAACTGCCCAAGCGGGTCGTTGTGGACGTTGCCTATGTTGGCACTTTAGGTCGCCGCCTGCTGGCCAAGGCTGACTACGCTCAATACCTCAACATCACCGACCCTCAATCAAAGACCAAGCTGTTTGACGCATTCACTCAGGTGGTAAAACTCGCCGGGCCAAATCTGTTCACCCAGAACTCTCTGGCCATTGACCCCAACAATCTCGCGCAGCTGCAATCGATTAAGCTCAATCTGCCTTTTGTCAACAACTTGCTTCCCAACATGCCGCAGTTTCTGGCGGCCTTTGCAGGCGATAATTCGTTCGCCAGCCTGACGCCCACCCAGGCGTTTTATGCGTATACCATGCAAGACCTGGGCGGATCCGCCAGTTGGTCCTGCGCTCTGTTCCTGATGGACATCGCTGGTTTGACCGGCCTTCCAACCCCGTGGAACTCGAAAGTAGACCCCCAAGGAGACGGTTTCGTCCTTTTCACGCCGCAATTCTCCTCGCTACCTGGGTGGACTAACTTCGGTTCGTCGAACTACAACAGCCTTCAACTCTCTGTCCGGAAATCCTCTGGACCCGTGGTTTATGGCGTGAACTACGTCTATTCCAAGGGCATCGACAACACGTCGGGCGCCGAAAACCAGGACAATGTACCGAATGGCAATCTTTCGGCCGGTACGCTCAACGGCCTGATTCAGAACCCCTTCGACCTTCGTGCCAACCGCGCTCCGTCCGACTTCGACCTGCGCCATAACATCAATGGGTTCTGGGTCCTGGACCTTCCTTTCGGCAAAGGCAAGCGATTCGCTGCGGATGCCGGACGGGTCAAAGACGCTGCGATCGGTGGCTGGCAGTGGACCGGCACGTTACGATTCCACACCGGTTTCCCCCTAGGTCCCGGTAACGGTTTCAACTTCCCGACTAACTTCTTTCAGACCCCCAACGGCTCGCTCACCCAGCCGGTTAACACCAGTCTGAATCGATGCGTCGCTGTGGCCAGCGGAACCCCCAATCAATGCTTCCCCAATCTATTCTCCGACCCCAACAGCATCCTCAATCAGGTGTTCCCCACGCTGCCGGGCGGAGATGGAGCCAGAAACGTCTTCCGCGGACCGGCATACTTCGCCACCGACATGGGCGTCTACAAGAGCTTCCAGATGCCTTGGAACGATTCGCAGCGCCTCCAATTCCGCGTGACCGCATTCAATGTATTCAACAACGTCAATTTCAGCGATGTCTTCGCTGCACTGGACCCCACCTCGCCAAGTACTTTTGGCCAGATATCCGCCACCGCCGGGCCCCGCGGCGGTCAACGCGAAATGGAGTTCGCGATTCGCTACGAATTCTAGCGATCGTTAGCCCCTTTCGAGGGCCATCGCCTCCGCGGTGGCCCTTTTTCCATTATCGACGCCACTCCAAATCGCTCCATGCGATAGAATTTACCTTGCCGGTGATTTCACCTCACAAAGAGCAATCGTCCCGTCGCGCATGGCTTAAATCCGCCGTGTTGGCCGGCGGCTGTCTTTGGACCGGTTTGGATCGCATCGCCACTCTCGCCGCCTCGTCCTCCCCTCGTCAGGCTCCCGACCCTTTTGCCGGCGGCGAGTTCCTCGGAGTCCTGCCCTTCTCCCACGAAAGCAGAGCACCGCTGGAAACGCTTCTCGGCGCCGGCCTGGACGCCCGCCTGTACACCAACCTGTCCAGTCTTTCGCCGGATGCTGCCCAACAACCCATCGCCATCCCCACCGAACACTTCTACATCCGCACTGGCGTCTCCCCACTTCTCAAGCCCGGCGAACTGACCGCGATTAGGCTTTCCGAGCATGGCGCGAACGCCAGCCAGTCTCTCAGCGTTACGTCGCTTCAAAAGCTCGCCCACCCCATGGGACTGCATCTCCTGGAGTGCGCCGGCAACACCCGCGAAGCCAGCTTCGGTCTCATCAGCGTAGCCGAGTGGACCGGAGTCCCGCTCCTGGACATACTCGATCACCTCGGCCTTAAGTCTGGAACCTTCGTCCTGGTTTCTGGCTTCGACCAATACGACTCCCCTTCCGCAACCTCCCAGCCAGGCGCCAGTTGGATTTTCTCCCGAGAGCAGATCCGTGCGTCTGGCGCCTTTCTCGCCATTGGAATGAATGGCCGCGCTTTGCCTCCGGACCACGGCGCCCCAGTACGCTTGGTGGTGCCCGGATGGTACGGCTGCACCTGCATCAAGTGGGTCAACGAAATCCGCCTGGTATCCGAAGTCGCCCAACCCACCTCACAAATGCGGGAGTTCGCCCAGCGCACACACCAGCAGGGCTCGCCCACACTGGCGCGCGACTACCAACCGGCCACCATTGACGC